>NZ_JBARYI010000101.1:0-41979 GCF_049647785.1 Gordonia sp. (in: high G+C Gram-positive bacteria) | reverse complement strand
CTGACATAGTGCGGGAATCGACGCATCATGCGAGAACGCGCCGGTGCCGGGGCCGGGGCCGGGGGTGGGGGTTGGGGGGCTAACGCCCGGTGGCGGAGTCGAGGGCGGCGGCGAGGTCGGCTTTCAGGTCTTCGACGTCCTCTAGGCCGACGGAGAAGCGCAAGTGGCCATAGGTGCGGAAACCTTCGGGGTAGGCAGCGACGCGGGGACCAGTGGTACCGACGTGCACAATCAGCGACTCGTCGTGTCCGACGGATACCGCCGAGGTGATGACCTTCAAGTCGTTGACGAAGCGGTTCTGCAGCGCGGGATCGCCCTTCAGCGCAAACGCCATGATGCCGCCGTAGCCACCCATGCCGCGCGAACCGTCGCCAAACTGGCGTTTGGCCAACTCGTGCTGTGGATGCGACTCCAGTCCCGGATAGGCGACGTACGCGATTCGGTCGTCAGCCTCCAAGAATCGAGCCAACTCCAACGCCGACTCCTGGTGCTGCCGCAAGCGTAGGGGGAGAGTCACCGAACCGCGCATAATCAGCCACGCATTGAACGGCGAAATCACGCCGCCGACGTCGACCATCGCCTCCGACCGGATCGGATCGACGAGCTTGGCGCTACCGATTACCGCGCCGCCCATCGCGTCGCCGTGACCGTTGATGTACTTCGTCAACGAATGCACGACGAGGCCCGCGCCGTCGTCGAGCGGGCGGTACAGGGGAGGAGGGGTAAATGTTGAGTCGACCATCAAGATGATGTTGTGCTCATCGGCGATCGCGGCCAGTGCCGCAATGTCGGCGACCTTCGTGGTCGGATTCGCAATCACCTCGGTGGCAATGAGTGCGGTGTTGGGACGAATAGCGGCGACCACCGCCTCGTGGTCGGTGATGTCGACGAACGTTGCCTCGATCCCATATTTGCGCGGCAGCAGGGACGTCCACAACTTGTAGGTCGCTTCGTAAGTGGTGTCAGAGACCACCACGTGATCGCCGACCGACACATGCCCGAAAAACACCGCGTGCAATCCGGCCACCCCGGATGCCAACGCCACCGCGTCCTCACCGTGCTCGAGGGCGCATAGTTTGTCCTGCAATGCGATCTGATTGATCCCGGTGTTTCGGGTGTACGTCAGGTGCTCGGGATTCGACCAGTCCATCGTCGACGGGTCCGGCGGCAGGTGATAGGAGTTCGCCATGATGATCGGCACTCGGATCGCCGCGCCTTCACCCTCGGCGTGATTCCCGCCGTGAACGCTCAACGTCCGTTCGCCGATCGATTCCGGCCTGAGCTTGTCCGGCCGGTTCATCTCGCTGCTCGCCATCTTTAAGGCCTCCGTTCCGGGACGATACCCACGCGTGTTGGACGGACGCGGCCAGCAGCATCGGCGCGCGATGCAACTTGTCGACGCCCAGCCGGGTTCGGATCTCCGCCCACACCCAGCACGCCGCGAACACTGCCACCGCTATGGCAACGGCCAGAGACGGCTTCCACGGGCGGTCGACGATCAACGTCGGGACGGCGAGCAAGCACAGCGCCTGCAACACGTAGGAGTCGAGACTGCGGGCACCGGTGGCTACCAGCGGCCGCAGCAGGTCGCGACGTAACCAGCGTAGGACGACCCGGAAGACGCCGTACACGCAGGTCACCACCAGGAATGCCAGCACGGCGCGAACGGGCCCGAGGTCGACCTTGTCGACCAGCAGCACCAAGTGCGGTCGGAGCGACGGCATCATCATCAGATCCTCGACGGTGATACCGACGATGAGGGTGACCATCAGCAACGGGGCGAGGAAGCGATCGATGCGTTCAGGGACGCGCCACGCATCCCATTTCCAGCCGATGACGAGCGCAGGAATGAACAGCACCTGCCAGGCCGCCCAATTCTGAATTGGCGGTCCGCCCGGAAATGACTGGATGGTTGTTGGGCCGGTCCCGTGGGTGCCGGTCGGCCAGATCATCGTCGCGGCGAACAGGACCAACGACGCACCGAGGACCAACGGCCACAGCCGTCGAGCCATGATCGGCAAAATCAGCGCAGCCAGACCCATCAGGATCAGATACAGCAGCAGAATGTTGCCGCCGCTGGGCAGGTACCGGAGCGTGAACGACCACTCGAGTTTGGTCCCCAAGTGATGGGCCCGGCGGCAAGATGGCGAGCCGACGAAATGTCCGGGCATCGACGAGGTATGACGCCGCCACCGCGGCCAGCGAAATCAGAAGCTGACACAGGTACAGGACAAACAGCCGCTTTCCGATCCGGCGATAGGCGTAGCCGAGTCCGAACCGACCGATCCACCGCTGGTAGACGATCCCAAGAACCAGCCCCGACAGCAGCACAAAGGCGCTCATGCCGTCGACATACGGAAAGAGATGAGTTGGCCGGGCGGCGATGGTGCCCGCCGAAAAATGCAGGCTGATCATGCTCCAGATGGCGACACCGCGAGTGGCGTCGACCGCGAGGTCGCGACCCCCCGACAGCGCCCCCGTTGGCCTCCGCGGAGCTAAACGAGAACGACGGCGCACCGAACCGAGGTCCGATGCGCCGTCGTAGGAGAGATGCGAAGGAATGATTGCCTTCTCACCTCCCGGGGCCTTACGTGTACAGGCTGGCGATTGCCTGCTGGTACGTCTCGTGAATCACGTTTCGCTTCAGCTTCAACGTCGGCGTCAGTTCACCAGTTTCAATCGTGAAGTCGGTATCGAGGATTTCATACTTCTTGATTGCCTCGGCCTTCGACACGGTCGCATTGGCACCCGCAATTGCCTCGTCGATCTCGGCCCGCAACTCCGCGTTGTTGAGCAACTCCGAAATTGGGGTGGAAGCAGGCAGCGAATGACGCTCCAACCAGCCCGGGACAGCTTCGGCGTCGATCGTGATGAGCGCGGCGATGAATGGCTTCTTGTCGCCGACAACCAGGCACTGGCTGACCATTGGGTGCGCACGGATGGTGTCTTCGAGCTGCGAAGGCGACACGTTCTTGCCGCCCGCCGTCACGATGATTTCCTTCTTGCGCCCGGTGATGAACAGGAATCCATCCTCAAGGCGACCTATGTCGCCCGTGTGGAACCATCCATCGCGGATGGAATCGACAGTCGCCGCTTCGTTCTGCCAGTACCCGCTAAAGATCATCGGGCCCTTGAGGAGAACCTCGCCGTCGTCGGCGATTCGGATGGTGACGCCGGGAACCGGCTGACCGACCGAGCCGATACGACTGTGCTGCTCGTTGTTCGCAGTGACGGCAGCAGTCGTCTCCGACAGGCCGTAGCCCTCGAAGATCGGGATGCCCGCGCCGCGGAAGAAATGGCCCAAGCGCGCACCGAGCGGTGCGCCACCGGAGATGGCGCCTTCGCAGTTGCCGCCGAGTGCCGCACGCAGCTTCGTGTAGACGAGCTTGTCGAACACGAAGTGCTTCAGCTTCAGGCCCAAACCGATGTTGCCGGACTCGATACCTTGGCTGTACGCGATGGACGTTTCGACCGCCTTCGCGAAGATCTTGCCCTTGCCGCCGTCGCTCGCGTTCTGTTCGGCAGTGTTGTAAACCTTTTCGAACACGCGCGGGACCGACAGGACATAGTTCGGCTTAAACACAGCCAGGTCGGGGATCAGGTTCGCGATGTCGTTGGTGTGTCCGAGGATCACGCCTGTCTCAATGCAACCGACGGCGACGACGCGCGCAAACACGTGTGCCAGCGGCAGGAACAGCAGCGTCGACTTGCCTTCCTCCAGGCCGTTGCCGACGGCGACTGCACTGGCGATGGTCTCGGCCAGGAAGTTCTCGTGCGTCAGGACCACACCCTTCGGGCGGCCGGTGGTGCCCGAGGTGTAAATCAGCGTTGCCGGGTCACTTGCTCGCGAATTGGCCTCGCGCTCGTCGAGAGCCGAATCCGGAACGTCCGCGCCGCGCTTGCGGAGCTCGTTTACCGCGCCATCTTCGATTGCCAGCGTCTCTTTGAGCGCCGGTGCGTTCGAAATCACTTCGGCGTGCGTCGCCGCGTTTGCCGGGGTTTCGACGATGAGCATCGTCGCGCCGGAATCGGTGAGGATCCACTCCACCTGATCAGGGGAGGAGGTCTCGTAGATCGCGACGGTGACAGCCCCCGCCCGCCAGATTGCGTAGTCGAACATCGTCCACTCGTAGCGCGTGGACGACAGGAGGCCAACGCGGTCGCCTGGATTGACTCCCGACGCGATTAGCCCCTTGGCCAGCGCATCGATCTCTTCGGCGAAGGTTGCGGCGGTGACGTTGACCCATTGACCGGATTCCGTGCGACGGCGCAATAGCGGCATCGTTGGACGGTTTTTCCGATAATTTTGAACCGCCGTGATGGTGGTGGCGTTCTCGTCGACGGACTTGACTGATGGAGTCGTGAACTCCTGCATGGTGCGGCCCCTTTAGATACGGATTCCCAGATTCGTCTAACTGCCCGGGCTATCGAAACCCTACCCCACGGTTCAGTGAGCAGCATCACAGGGCCTAAACGGGGTACTATCTACAGCCGATGACTATGAATGTTCGCCGATGAGCGAATCAGACAACAGCAGTTCCGCCGAGAATTCCGTCGACGTTCCGGGATTCGACGGTCTCGGAATCGATTCTCGAGTGCTCAAGGCGATTGATGGCCTGGGCTACGAATCGCCTTCGCCCATCCAGGCGGCCACGATTCCTCCCTTGATGGAAGGCCGCGACGTCGTCGGCCTGGCGCAGACCGGCACCGGTAAGACGGCCGCGTTTGCCATCCCGATCTTGACCAGGCTCAACACCAAAGCGCGAAAGCCTCAGGCACTCGTGCTGGCTCCGACTCGTGAGCTGGCACTGCAGGTCGCCGAAGCTTTTGGAAGCTACTCGGTGCACATGCCAGAGGTGAAGGTCCTGCCGATCTACGGTGGCCAGAGCTACGGAATTCAGCTCAACGGACTGCGTCGCGGTGCGCAGGTGATCGTGGGTACTCCGGGTCGCGTGATCGACCACCTCGACAAGGGCACCCTCGACCTGTCAGAACTGGAATACCTTGTCCTTGACGAGGCGGACGAGATGCTGACCATGGGCTTCGCCGAGGATGTCGAGCGGATTCTCGCCGACACCCCGGATGAAAAGCAGGTCGCACTGTTCTCGGCGACGATGCCTGCGGCGATTGGCCGTCTGGCACGTAAGTACCTGAATAACCCGCAAGAAGTCACCGTTAAGGCCAAGACGGCGACCGCGCAGAACATCACCCAGAAGTACCTGCAGGTTTCGCACCAGCGGAAGCTTGATGCGCTGACGCGCGTCCTTGAGGTTGAAGACTTCGACGGGATGATCGTTTTCGTCCGGACCAAGTCGGCCACCGAAGAGCTGGCCGAGAAGTTGCGTTCGCGCGGTCTCAGCGCGATGGCCATCAACGGCGACATGGTGCAGGCCCAGCGTGAGCGGACCATCAACCAGCTCAAGGACGGCTCGCTCGACATCCTCGTCGCTACCGACGTCGCCGCTCGTGGCCTCGATGTCGATCGCATCAGCCATGTCGTGAACTACGACATTCCCCACGACGTCGAGTCGTACGTTCACCGCATCGGCCGTACCGGTCGCGCTGGCCGCTCGGGAACCGCGCTGCTGTTTGTCTCACCGCGTGAGCGGCACCTCCTGCGATCGATCGAGCGTCATAACCGCCAGGACCTCACCGAGATCGACCTGCCGAGCGTCGACGACGTCAACGCCCAGCGCGTGGCCAAATTTGCCGATTCGATCACCTCGAACCTGGCGTCGGACAACCTGGACCTGTTCCGCGGCCTGGTGGAGAGCTACGCCCGGGAGAACGACGTCGCGATGGCCGATATTGCCGCGGCACTCGCACTCGAGACGCGCGATGGCGGCTTCCTAATGTCGCCCGATCCGCCAGCCGGCGCACGACGTGAACGCGATGACCATCGCGAGCGCGCACCGCGCGGAAGCAAGGGCGGACACTTTGCGACCTACCGAATTGCAGTTGGTCGCAAGCACAAGGTGTCGCCGGGAGCGATCGTTGGCGCGATTGCCAACGAAGGTGGCCTTTCACGAGGCGACTTCGGTAACATCAGCATCCGCGACGAGTTCAGCCTCGTCGAACTGCCCAACGATCTTGATGCAGGCACCCTCGCGATGCTCAAGCACACCAAGATCGGTCGCAATCCGATCGACTTGCGCCCCGACCTGGGCTCACCGCGCGGTCGTGGCGGGAGCAACCGGACCGACGAGCGTCGGAAGGGCGGCTACCGCAAGAGTGGTGGCGACAACTTCGGTAAGCGCTCCTCGCGCGTTGCCGGTCGCGGACGCGACGGTCGCTAGAAATCGCACAAGGAATGGCTCCCGATGCTTCGGTATCGGGAGCCGTTCTACTCTCTGGCGGCACTACCGCTCCGGGACGGCTGTTCCAAGTCGACGAGCGAGCCAAGCGTTGGCAGTTCGTTAACTGCCGAGTTCGGTGCGTGGTCAGATGATGTCGGGAAGTGCGGCGGCGGCGGTGGAAGGCAAATGTACGGTCGCCAGGTCGGTCAGTGCTGAACGGACGGGATTCACTTCAACGATGGGGGTTCCGGCGTCGGCCGCGAGCATCGGCAGCCCTGCCGCCGGATGAACGACACCGCTGGTTCCGATGATCACCAGCAGGGAGCAGCCTTCGATTGCGGCGGACGCGGCAGTCCATTCGTTCTCGGGCAGCACTTCGCCAAACCACACCACGTTCGGGCGCAGACTGCTTGAGCACTTGGGGCACGAGGGTCGCACGGCAGCGAGCGACAGGTCTGGCTCGCCGCGGTAGGGGCAGAATTCACAGCGCGGTCCGAGAAGGCTGCCGTGCAAATGTGCATCAACCATTGACCCGGCACGCTCGTGGAGGTCATCGACATTCTGGGTGACAATGCTGACCCGGCGGCCGTCGGCCCTCATCCGGCGCCCAAGTTCGGCGATCGCTTGATGGCCAGCATTCGGCTGCACGGTTCGGAGGCGGGTAGCGCGATCGCGGTACCAACCCCACACCAGGTCCGGGTCGCGGTGCCAGCCTTCGGGGGTGGCGAGGTCTTCGGGACGGTAGTTTTCCCAGAGCCCGGTGAGGCCATCGCGAAAGGTGGGGATGCCGCTCTCGGCGGACATCCCAGCACCCGAAAAGAAGCAGACATGCTCGGCGTCGCGAATCAGTTCTGCGGCGCGGGCGACGTCGGCGCGGCTCGGGCGGACTGTCACGGCTGCGACTCAACGGCCTCGCGAAGGCTCGCGGCCACCGTCTCGAGGTCGCGGGCGCGTCGGGTCAGGAAGCCCTTCACAAAACTAACCTTGTCACCAGTGTGGCGAGGAACCACATGCAGATGCGAATGAAAAACGCTCTGAAAGGCCGCACGACCATCGTTCATCGCGAGGTTGACCCCGTCGGCACCGATGGCCCCCGACCGCATCGCCGCAGCGATCCGCTGTCCTACGGCAAACACCTTGCCGCCAATGGCGGGGTCCAAGTCCGCTAATCCCGAGGAATGGCGACGGGGCACCACGAGGGTATGGCCGCTCGTGACGGGGGAGATGTCGAGGAACGCGACGACGTCGTCGTCGGAGTACACGATGTGGGCGGGACCGGTGCCCTCGACGATGGCGCAGAAGATGCAGTCGGACATGACTCAAGAGCCTAATACGCGACGCAACAAGAACGCCGGGTCACCTTTCGGTGACCCGGCGTTCCGGTTCTGGTTGCCGCTGGCCTACTGGTGGCCGGAGGTGCAAGCCCAGTCGTAGACGTAGCCGCCGCCCGAGTAGTACAGGGCGTTGGACTGCGCGGTGTACAGGTCCGCGGCCCACCCGTAACCCCAGTATGCGGAACCCTTGGCGATAGCGCCGCAGGCATTGCGCATCTGTACGACCACCTTGCAGTCGGTGTAGCCGCACCACGACAGTGCTGCGTTAGATGCACTCGAGTAGTCGGGGTAGTCGAGTGCGCGGCCGGTTGCGCCGGTGCTCGGCGACAGGGCGATCGCACCGTAATAGTTGGCGGCATTGGCCGGGGCCGGGGAAATCGCCGACGGGACCGTCAATGCGGCTCCGAGGCCCGCGCCCACCAGTGCAATGGTCGCGAGAGAGCGTCGAATTCGGTTAGCGCCGTTCTTGCTTGAACGAATCTTCATGGTCTTCTCTTCTCTGATGGGTGGCGACTTAGCCGACCGGGTTGCGGGTCGGTTCGCCGGACTTCGGTGCCTGCGACGGCTTCTGGCTCGGCGACTTAATGTCGGCCGGCTTCTTAACGGTCACGGTCTTGCCCCACTCGCTGAGGTTGATCGTGAGCGACGCACCTTCGGCGGGTTCCGAGGAAACCCGGGCGACGTTGTTTTTGCCGTCCTTCGTGATCCAGACGGTCACCGGGATTTCCGAGTCCAGGCCCTTGGCCTGCGGTGAGGTGCCGGTCAGGCCGGAGAGATCCTTGGCCTCGATGGTGCCGGTAATTTTGGTGGTGTCAGTACCGTCGATGTTTTCCGAACCGGCTTCCTTGGCGCCCTTGATGTTGCGCAAGATGAACGGAACACCTGATTCGGCGTCGAGAACCTTGGAGATGTCGTAGATCGAACGGCCTTCGCCATAGTCGAGGAAGCCCTTGTCGTCGACGTTGGCGTACATGTGGCCATCGACGAAGACGAACGGTGCGTCGACCTTCTTGTTGCCCATGTTGAGAACGGCGGTGCCCTCGCCGACGAGTTCGGGCTTGGTCGAGATATCGGCGGTCACTTCCGAGGCGTTGAGTCCCTGAAGCGAACCTTCGACGTTAATGACCAGATGGGCTCCGGTCAGGTTGGCCGTGGCATCGGCCGCGGCATTCAAGGTGCTGGTGGCACCGGAGTCGGATGCCGGGGTACCGGTGCTGCTGTCGTCGCTGCTGGAGCATCCCGTCAGGGCGACGGCGGCGGCGACGACAGCGGCTGCTGAGGCGATCGCGAATCGCTTTGAACGTTTCATGAAAAGGGTTCCTCCTGGTTGTCCTCGCTCCAGTGCTGCTTCGGGGTATGCCCGAAATTTACTGTCGCGTTTTCCCTGGTCGGAAACTTACCGTGGAATCCGAGATATGCGTGGAAATCGTCGATTAAGTAGATGACGAGCCCTCCGTGAAAACACTGTGACGACCCTCACGAAAAATTCTTTCACCGCTGGCTGGGGCTGTTACCTCCTGGTCTACCAGCGGGTATACCCGGGCGTCAGGGTAAACATGAGGGAAGCCTCACGTTTCTGTGTCAGAATTGGCTAGTTCCAGCGACGGTCTCGACCGACGCGACGCATCGACAGGAGAGCATGTGACCCTCGACCAGCACCGCACCGGCCAAAAGACAGACACGAACGATTCCGGCAGTTTGCTCGACAGCCTCGCGGCTGGCGAAAGCTACGCAATTTGCTTCGGCGGCCAGGGTGGCGCATGGTTGCCGACCCTCACCGAATTGGTGACCGACGCAGATCTCAGTCAGTCGATCGCGGCAATCGTCTCGCGCGCACAGGAGACGCTGGCTCCGGTTTCAGATGAGCTCGCCGCCGCAGGCAGCGACCGCTTCGCGCCGCTGGAGTGGATCCGCGCGTACGACGAAGACCTCGAAACCCCCAGTGAGGCCGCGCTCGCCGACGCGCTGGTATCGCTGCCCGGCATCCTGCTGACCCAGCTCGCCGCCGTCGCTAACCTCGGCAAGCAGGGGCTAGACACCACGGTTCTGCCGCCGAGCGCCGTGATCGGTCACTCGCAGGGCATCATCGCCTCCGAAGCTGTCGCCTGCGATGGTCAGTTCCCGACCGTTGCTGAAGCGGACCTCGTCGCCGTCGCCCAACTGATCGGCGCCGCCGCGACTGTCGTTGCCCGTCGCGGTGGCCTTCTCGGCACCCGTGACGCGTCACCCATGATCTCGGTCTCCGGTGCCAGTGTTGCGGCCGTCGCCGACCTGGTCGCCGAGTACAACGCCGCGCGCCCGGCAGACGCCACGGGCCTGCCGACCGTCGCGATCATCAACTCTCGCCGTAGCGTTGTCGTTTCCGGTTCGCCCCGTCACCTGGCTGGCTTCGCCGCTCTCGCCGAACTGCGTGCCGCAGCCGAGGCCGATGAGCGCAAGCGCAAGGTCACCGGCGGCAGCCCCTTCTCCCCGGTCATCGAAGACCTCAATGTCACCATCCCGTTCCACCACCCCGACTTGGCACCGGCCGTTGAACTCGCCGCCGACTGGGCGCAGCGTTGCGGACTCGACGTCGAGTTTGTTCGCCGCTACGCCTCAGCCACCCTCGTTGACCCGGTGAACTGGGTGGAGTACGTGGGTGACGTCGTCAGCTCGGGTGCCCGCTGGCTCATCGATCTCGGCCCCTCCGACCTGTCTTCCCGCTTGTCGGCCCCGACTCTCCGCGGCCAGGGCGTCGGCATGATTGCCGCTGCGACCCGTGGCGGTCAGCGCAACCTGTTCGTCCCCGGGTCGACACCTGACGTGCCGCGCCCGTGGTCGGTCTTCGCTCCTCGACTGGTTAGTCTGCCCAACGGTCGTACCGTGGTCGACACTGCCTTTACTCGTCTCACCGGCCGCTCGCCGATGTTGCTGGCAGGCATGACGCCGACCACCGTCGATCCCGCGATTGTCGCGGCTGCAGCCAATGCCGGCCACTGGGCCGAGTTGGCTGGCGGCGGTCAGGTCACCGAGGAAATCTTCGCCGACAATATCGCCCGACTGGAGGAACTCCTCGACGCTGGCCGCCAGGTGCAGTTCAACTCCCTGTTCCTGGATCCGTACCTGTGGAAACTGCAGCTCGGCGGCAAGAAGCTGGTGCAGAAGGCCCGCGCCAAGGGTGCGCCGTTCGATGGCGTCATCATCACCGCAGGCATCCCCGAACTCGATGAGGCCGTCGACCTGGTCCATGAATTCACCGAGGCCGGTCTGCACTACGTGGCCTTCAAGCCCGGCACGGTCGATCAGATCCGCCAGGTAGTGCGCATTGCCCTGCAGGTCCCGGACTTCCCGGTCATCGTGCAGGTTGAAGGCGGTCGCGCAGGCGGCCACCACTCGTGGGAAGACCTCGATGACCTGCTGCTGGCTACCTACGCCGAGCTGCGCGATCGCCCGAACGTCGTGCTGTGCGTTGGTGGCGGTATCGGCACTCCCGAGCGCGCCAGCGAATACCTGATCGGTGGATGGGCCACCAAGCACGGCTACCCACTCATGCCCCTTGACGGCATCCTGGTCGGCACCGCAGCCATGGCCACCCTCGAAGCGACCACGGCTCCCGAGGTAAAGCAGATGCTGGTCGACACCGAGGGCTGCGATACCTGGATTGGTGCCGGTCACGCCGAGGCGGGCATGGCCTCGGGCCGCAGCCAGCTGGGTGCCGACATCCACGAGATCGACAACACCGCATCCCGTACCGGTCGCCTCCTCGACGAGGTCGCGGGCGACGCGGAGGCTGTCGCTGAACGTCGCGACGAAATCATCGCCGCATTGGATGGCACCGCCAAGCCCTACTTCGGCGATGTCGCCACCATGACCTACCGTGCATGGCTTGATCGCTTCGCCGACCTGTCCGTCGGTGAGGAGCAGGCTCCGCTGCCGTGGGCCGACATCACCTGGGAGCAGCGTTTCGTCGAACTTCTGCGCCGCACTGAAGCCCGCATGAATGATCTCGACTCAGGTGATTTCACGTCCGCATTCGGCGTCGACTTCCCGAACCCGCACGCCACGATCGCCGAATTGGCGGAGCTCTATCCCGCCATCGAGGTCGACATCCTGCACCCGGCAGACGTCGCCTTCTTCCTCGACCAGTGCCGCACGCCCGGCAAGCCGGTCAACTTTGTCCCCGTCATCGACAAGGACGTTCGTCGTTGGTACCGCAGCGATTCGCTGTGGCAGGCGCATGACTCGCGCTACACCGCCGATCAGGTGTGCATTATTCCGGGCACCGTGGCCGTCGCGGGAATCACCGAGGTCGACGAACCGGTCGGCGATCTGCTGAATCGCTTCGAAGCCAAGGTCACTTCCGATCTGCGCGCCGCCGGCGAGCAGGCACAGGTGGTCGCTGCGCGTCGCAACCGCGACCTGGTGCCTTCCGCCGGACCGCTGAGCGTCCTCATTGAGGCCGAAGACGTGCTCTGGGCTGGCCGCCAGGTCCGCAATCCGATCGCACTGTTGGGTGATCGCGATGCCTGGAACATCTTCGACGGCGAGTACGCCGAGCATTCCAGCGGCGCGATGATCGCGTTCGTTCCGGAGGCCGAGACGGCCGACGACGAAATCCGGCTCGACCTGGTTGTTCCGGTTTCGGGATCGATCCTCCGCATTCCGTTCACCGGTGACCTCCGCGCCGTCGACGGCGGTAGCCCGCGGATCACGACTGCCGGTGCTGCCGATGCAATGCGTGAGCTCCTCACCGTCGCTGCTGGCGGTGCGCTCGCCGAGCCCGTCGAAGGTGTCGTGACCTCGACCGTTGCCTGGAAGGCCGACTCGGTCGCCGACCACAGCGGTGCCACCGCCGCCGGTCTGCCCGGTTCGCTGATCGCGACCACCCCCGCCTCGCCGAACGGTTTTGCCATTCCCGACACGCTCGTCGTGGCGTGCTGGCCCAGCGTCTTCAGCGTCATCGGTGCCGCTCGTACCGCCGATGGTTTGCCCGTCGTCGAGGGACTTCTGGACCTCGTCCACCTCGATCACGCTGTCGAATTGCTCGGCACCATCCCCGCCACCGACACCGAACTCACGGTGACGGCACGTCTGATGGGTGTTACCGACGCCGACGTGGGTCGCGTTGTCGACGTTGAGGTTCAGGTCAACTCGGCAGAGACCGCCATCGCTGTGCTCCGCGAACGCTTCGCTATCCGTGGCCGCACCGGCAGCGCCTCGCTGACCGATCCGAGCCGCGCCGGCGGTGCCGCTGCCAACGAGCACGCCGGAACTCGTAAGTTCCTGCGCGCCGCCACCATCACCGCGCCCGCACGGATGAACGGCTTCGCCGTTGTCTCCGGCGACCGCAACCCCATTCACACCGACGCGATGGCCGCCCGTCTCGCTGGCCTCGGCGACCCGATCGTCCACGGCATGTGGCTCTCAGCCGCCGCCCAGCAGATCGTCGCTGCCGCAGACGCGGAGAACCCGGTGCCCGCACCGCGTGCCATCATCGGCTGGACCGCTCGATACCTCGGCATGGTGCGCCTCGGCGACACCGTCGACATTCGCATCGATCGCGTTGGTATGGATAACGGTCGTGAGACCGTCGAACTGACCGCCAAGGTCGATGGCGAACTGGTCATGGCTGCAACGGCATTGCTTGCCGCACCGCGGACCGTGTACGCGTTCCCAGGTCAGGGTATCCAGCACAAGGGGATGGGCCTGGAGGCCAGGTCGCGTTCAGCGGCCGCCCGCGAGATCTGGGACCGCGCTGACAAGCACACCCGTGAGGCTCTCGGCTTCTCGATTCTGGCTGTCGTGCGCGACAACCCGACCACGCTGATCGCCGACGGCGTCACCTATCACCACCCGGACGGGGTGCTGTTCCTGACACAGTTCACCCAGGTCGCGATGGCGACGCTCGGCGTCGCGCAGGTCGCCGAACTTCGCGAATCCGGTTCGTTTGTTGAAGACTCCATCACCTGTGGCCACTCGGTCGGTGAGTACAACGCCCTCGCTGCTTGCGCTGGAGTGCTGCCATTGGAAGCCGTCCTCGAGGTCGTCTTCCAGCGCGGTTCGGCCATGCACCACCTGGTCCCGCGTGACAGCAACGGACGCTCCGACTACCGCCTGGCCGCAATCCGGCCGAGTCAGTTCGGACTCAAAGACGCCGACGTCGAGGATTTCGTCGGCGGGATTATGGCCGAGTCGGGCGAGTTCCTGGAGGTCGTCAACCTGAACCTCCTCGGCTCGCAGTACGCCATCGCAGGCACCGTCCGCGGCCTTGAACTCCTCGAAGCCGAGATCGTCGAACGCGTCGCCGCATTTGGTGGCAAGCGCGCCTTCATCGTGATCCCGGGCATCGACGTGCCGTTCCACTCCACCGTTCTGCGTGCAGGCGTGCCGGAGTTCCGCGGCAAGCTCGAAGACCTGTTGCCCGCCGATATCGACCCCGAAATTTTGGTCGGCCGCTACATTCCCAACCTGGTCCCGCGCCTGTTCAATCTCAGCCGTGACTTCGTCGCCGAGATCGCCGGCCTCGTGCCCTCCGATCCGCTCGACGCGGTTCTGGCCGAATGGGACGCCTGGGCGGCACGACCGTCCGAGCTGACCCGCGTTCTCCTCATCGAGCTCTTGGCCTGGCAGTTCGCCAGCCCGGTCCGCTGGATCGAGACGCAGGACCTGCTGTTCACGCCGGTCGCCGACGGCGGTTTGGGCATGGACCGGTTCGTGGAAGTGGGTGTCAAGAACGCGCCGACCCTGTGCGGTCTGGCTCGCAACACACTGAAACTGCCCAACTACGAGGCGGCCGCAGCCGAGGTGCTGAACGTCGAGTCCGATGCCGCGGTGCTGCGCGCAGAAGACTCCGCACCCGAGCCGGTCGAGGATGACGTCGTCGAGGAAGCGCCCGCAGCAGCCGATCAGGCCGCAGCCCAGGCAGCCCCCGTCGCCGCCGCCCCGGCCCCGGCAGCGGCCGCCGGCCCACGCCCGGATGACATCGCCTTCGGCCCGGCCGACGCGGTCCGCGCAGTCATCTCCCTGTGGACCAAGATGACGCCCGCGCAGATCGGCCCCGCCGACACCATCGAGTCGCTGTGCGACGGCGTGTCCTCACGCCGCAACCAGCTGTTGCTCGACGTCGGTACCGAACTCGGATTGGGTGCCATCGACGGTGCAGCCGAAGCTGACATGGGTGCCCTCGCCGGAACCGTCAACACGCTGGCACGCGGCTACAAGCCCTTCGGCGAGGTGCTCACCGACGCCGTCAGCGACCAGATTCGCAAGGTCGTCGGACCAATCGGCAAGCGCGCTTCGTACATCACCGATCGCGTCACCGACGCGTGGCAACTCGGTGACGGCTGGGCCAAGCACACGCTGGTCGCGGTGGCCCTCGGGTCCCGCGAAGGCGTCAGCGTTCGCGGCGGTGACCTCGGTGACCTCCTCGACGGTGGCGTTGGCTCGGCAGCCGATTTCGATGCTTTGATTGACCGCGCTGTCCGCAGCGTCGGTGGAGCCCGCGGTATCGCCGTGGAACTGCCCGCTGCCGCCTCGGCGGCCGGCGGCACTGTCGATGCTGCCGCGCTCGGCGAATTCACCGACCAGATCACCGGCCCCGATGGTGTGTTGGCGCAGGCCGCGCACACCATCCTCGGCAAGCTCGGCCTCACCGACATCGTCGACGCCTCCGGCGTGGACGAGGACCCGAACGCCGCCCTGGCGGACCTGGTCAGCAGTGAACTCGGCTCGGACTGGCAGCGGACCGTAGCACCGGCCTTCGACGAGGAACGCGCAGTGCTGCTCGACGACCGGTGGGCCAGCGCCCGCGAAGACTTGGCACGGCTGTGGCTCGAGGCGGAAGACGACGTTCACGCACGCCACGAGGAACTGTCCACGATGATGGCCGGTGCGGGAGAGCAAGTTGCTGAGCACGCCACCTGGTGGCAGGGCAAGGCACTCGCGCTCGGGATGCACCAGCACGCAGGTGTCTACGCGGCGATCGCGCACTCGGCGCAGCAGCCCGAGCCCGGCGAGTTCGCCGACGACATCGCTGTCGTCACCGGTGCCTCCAAGGGCTCGATCGCCGCATCGGTGGTCGGTCGACTGCTGGCTGGCGGTGCGACCGTCGTCGCGACCACGTCGCGTCTGAATGACGACCGCCTCGCGTTCTACAAGGAGCTTTACCGCACGCACGCTCGGCATGACGCCGCACTCTGGGTGATCCCGGCCAACCTCGCCTCCTACGGCGACGTTGACGGCATCGTCGACTGGCTCGGTAGCGAGCAGACCGAAAACCTCGGTGCCAGCACCGCGGTGGTGAAGCCGGTCATGCGGCCGACCATCCTCTTCCCGTTCGCTGCACCCCGCGTCGCCGGTGACCTCACCGACGCCGGTTCGCGCGCTGAACTGGAAATGAAGGTGCTGCTGTGGTCGGTGGAGCGGTTGATCGCCGGTCTTTCAGGTATCGGTGCCGATCACGACATTGCCGCCCGCCTGCACGTGGTGCTGCCCGGTTCGCCGAACCGCGGCATGTTCGGCGGCGACGGTGCCTACGGCGAAGCGAAGGCCGCGCTCGACGCCCTCGTCACCCGCTGGGGTGCCGAGGAGTCGTGGAACCAGCGCACCACCCTCGCCCACGCACTCATCGGATGGGTGCGCGGTACCGGTCTCATGGGCCACAACGACGGTCTCGTCGACGCGGTTGAGGCTGCAGGCGTCAAGACGTGGAGCACCCCCGAGATGGCCGAGGCACTGGTCAACCTCTGCTCTAACGACGCTCGAGCCGCTGCGGTGAGTGAACCGTTGATTGCTGACCTGACGGCAGGGCTGGACCCGGAGACCATCGACCTGCGTGCGCTGGCTGCCGAGGCGGCCGCTGCTGCGGAAGCCTTGGAGGTTGTCGAAGAGGCCGAGGAGATTCTCGAGGCCGCAGACGGCGTCACCGTCGCCGCGCTGCCTGCCCCGGCCCGCGCCGATGTTGCCCTCGCACACGCATGGCCCGAGCTGGATTCGCGTCCCGAAGACCTCGTTGTCATCGTCGGTGCGGGTGAGGTGGGCCCCTACGGTTCATCGCGCACCCGCTTCGAGATGGAGGTCGACGAGAAGCTTTCGGCCGCAGGTGTGCTGGAGCTCGCATGGAGCATCGGCCTGATCACTTGGGAAGAGACGCCCAAGGCAGGCTGGTACGACGTTGAGTCCGGTGACCCCGTCGCCGAATCGGAGATCGCCGACCGCTACCACGACACCGTCGTCGAACGCTGCGGCATCCGCCGCTATGCCGACGAGGGCGCCATGGTTGAGGCCACGTCGCCGCTGCTGGAGTCGGTGTTCCTGGACAAGGACCTCACCTTCACCGTGCCGAACGAGGCCGCCGCCCGCGAGTTCATCTCGTCGGACCCGGACCGCACCCGGATCGCACCGAACGCCGAAACCGGCGATTGGACGGTCACCCGTCTGGCGGGCACCGAGATCCGCGTCCCGCGCCGCTTTAGCCTCTCGCGCACCGTCGGTGGCCAGATTCCGACCGGCTTCGACCCCGTCCGCTGGGGTGTCTCGCCCGACATGGCCGAGTCCGTCGACCGCGTCGCGCTCTGGAACCTGGTCGCCACCGTTGACGCCTTCGTCACCGCCGGCTTCTCGCCGTCGGAGCTTATGCGCTGGGTGCACCCCGGTCTGGTTGCCAACACGCAGGGCACCGGCATGGGTGGCATGACGTCCATGCGGTCCCTGTACGTCGACACGCTGCTCGGCGAGTCGAAGGCCAACGACATCCTGCAGGAAGCCCTGCCGAATGTGGTTGCCGCGCACGTCGTGCAGTCGTACATCGGTAGCTACGGCGCCATGATTCACCCGGTCGCCGCTTGCGCAACCGCCGCCGTTTCGGTGGAGGAGGGCGTCGACAAGATCCGTCTCGGCAAGGCACTGTTCGCAGTGGCTGGCGGCTTCGACGACCTCGGCATCGAAGGCATCGTCGGCTTCGGCGACATGTCGGCCACTGCCGACTCGGCGAAGATGACGGCCAAGGGGATCGACGACCGTCGCTTCTCCCGCGCCAACGATCGTCGTCGTGGTGGCTTCGTCGAATCGGCCGGTGGCGGCACCGTGCTGCTGGCTCGCGGCGATGTCGCCGCGGAACTGGGCTTGCCCGTTCTCGGCGTGGTCGCATGGGCCCAGAGCTTCGGCGACGGCGTCCACACGTCCATCCCGGCACCGGGTCTGGGTGCCCTGGGCGCGGCTCGCGGTCAGAAGGCATCGCCGCTGGCTACCTCGCTGTCGGCGCTGGGTGTGAGCCCCGACGACGTCGCCGTGGTTTCCAAGCACGACACTTCGACGCGCGCCAACGACCCGAACGAGTCGGAACTGCACGAGCGTCTTGCTGAGGCGATTGGACGCAACACGGGTGCCCCGTTGTTCGTTGTCTCGCAGAAGTCGTTGACCGGTCACGCTAAGGGTGGTGCCGCTGCCTTCCAGCTGATTGGCCTGTGCCAGGTGCTCCGCGATGGCGTGATTCCGCCGAACCGCAGCCTCGATTGTGTCGATGAGAAGATGCGCGAGTACCCGCACCTGGTGTGGCCGCGTGAAACCCTGCGGATGGGGGAGCGGTTCCCGCTCAAGGCCGGTCTGCTGACGTCGCTGGGCTTCGGTCACGTGTCGGGTCTCATCGCCGTGGTCCACCCGGAGGCGTTCATCGCAACGCTCAGCGAGTCCGAGCGTGAGATCTACCGTGAGCGCAGCGCGACGCGTCTGCGTGATGGCCGCCAGCGTCTGCTGGAGGCCATGTGCGGTGGCGACGCCGTGTACCAGCGTCCGGCAGATCGTCGTCTGGGTGACGGCGACGAGCACGATGTCGAGGCTGGTCTGCTGCTGGATCCGAACAGCCGCTTGGGTGTCAACGGTGAGTATCGGGCGAACGGTTGCGCTCTGTGAGCGTTGTCGGAGTCGGGATTGATTTGGTGTCGGTGACTGAGTTCGCCGAGCAGCTCCGCACCCCGGGCTCGACGTTTGGCGCGCACTTCAGTGTGGGCGAGCGTCGGGACTCGGCGGAGCGGACCGGCGATGAGGCCAGGCACCTTGCGGCCCGCTGGGCGGCCCGTGAAGCGGTGATTAAGGCATGGTCGTCGAGCCGGTTCGGTTTGGCGCCGCTACTGCCGGAGACGGCCGTTCACGACGTCGAAGTCCAGACCGACGCACACGGTCGGCCACGGATTAGGCTGCACGGCGACATAGCCCAGGCCTTGTCCGGCCTGGACATCCATGTCTCCCTCACCCACGACGGCGACATGGCCGCGGCCGTCGCCATCCTCGAGGACCGAAACTAGGTCCGCCCAAGTTCCCCTTTTCTGTCACGATTCGACCAGACCGTCACCGATCACTGCGATCGGTGACGGTCTGGTCGACGTTCGACGACGCTTTGTGACAGAAAAGTGGCGATCCGACGAGCAAAAGATGCCACTTTAGGGCCGACCGTCCTGGGCGACTGTTAAGGTCCTTCGACCGACGGGTGCGTCCGGGGTGTCTCTTCAAGGAGCAAATACCGGCCGAGCATGCGCTTGAGTTCTTGGACGATCTCGTCATGATCGTGACCATCTTGCACGGAGAAACTGAGCAGTGAGAACGCCGTGTGGACCAGGAACTGCGCCATCATGGCCCGACGTTCCCGCTGATCCGGCGTCAGCGGCGCCAGCACCCGGCCCACCTGTTCGGCGAGGATCCGTTCGTTGATCGACGCTGTCGCACGTGTGGCTGGCGTTGACTGCACGGCCAGCCACACGGCACGACGAGACGGGTCGTTCTGCCACAGTTCGGCCAAGTGATCGAGAAACTTCTCAAGCAACTGCGGCCATTCGAGCGACGGAATCTCCGACGCGAACGCCGTTAACTCATCGCGAACCGTGCTGGAATCCTGCCGATCCAATTCGCACACGACGACGTACTTGTTGGCGAAGTACTGATAGATCGTGCCGATGGGCAATTCGGCGCGCGTCGCGATCTGCTCGCACGTCAGCGATTCAAATCCGACGTCGATCAGCACCTCGCGTGCCGCGTTCAAAATCGAGTCGAAGGTTCGCCGACTGCGTTCCTGCGTGGGACGCTTGCGCGGAACGAGTGGCTCGGCCGAATTGGTATCGGTCATGTGCGGGTGAGGTATCTACCGGGTCAGATCGACAAGTCGCGGCGCAGCTTGGCCACGTGACCGGTGGCGCGCACGTTGTATTGCGCGGCACCGATGGTGCCGTCCTCGTTCACCAGGAACGTCGACCGGATGACGCCGTTAACGATCTTCCCGTACAGCTTCTTTTCGCCGAACGCTCCCCACGCGGTGAGGACTTCCTTGTCCGGGTCGGAAAGGAGCGGAAAGGTCAGTTCGTCGCGCTCGACAAACTTGGTCAGCTTGGCGGGCTTATCGGGGGAGATGCCGATGACATCGATGCCTTGCCCGTTGAGTTCGGCGAGGTTGTCGCGGAAGTCGCACGCCTGCTTGGTGCAGCCGGGCGTCATCGCGGCGGGGTAGAAGTACACGATCACCTTGCGGCCCGCATAGTCAGCGAGCGACACGGGATTGCCCGATGCATCGGGAAGGGTGAATGAGGGGGCCTTGTCTCCGACCGAAAGTCGTCCATCTGCAGACATATGGCCAGGCTATCGGATTCGGAACCCGTCGCGACTCTGTAGGCTCAGACCGTTGTGTTGTGTCCGGTGCTTTAGCGGTGCCGCACGCACGTAAGTGACCGCCTGTGGACAGGCTGGACGAAGACGGAGGACTTGCAGTGGCTAATGAAACCGATCGCATCGAGCAGGAAATCGCGAAGGCTCGCGAAGAGCTGGCGGGAACGCTTGATCAGCTGGTTGATCGGGCAAACCCGCAGCGGTTGGCCGACGACGCCAAGGTCAAGGCTGTCGCTCTCGTTAGTACGCCGCCGGTGAAGTACAGCTTGGTGGGAGTTGGCGTACTCGTCGCGCTGGTGGTGGTTCGCAAGATCTTCCGCTGACGGACGCCTGTCTGCTTAGCGGGACCAGCAAAAGCGCCTGCGACCAGCCGATTTTTCATCTCGGTCAACTTGGTGTTAATGTTTTCCCCGCAAGGCCGCAGCGACCACGTCGCCGCGGCATGCAGCAAGGCCAGGCGCCATTAGCTCAATTGGCAGAGCAGCTGACTCTTAATCAGCGGGTTCGGGGTTCGAGTCCCTGATGGCGCACAAGAGAAATCCCCTCCCGATAATTCGGGAGGGGATTTTTCGTCGCTGGAGCGCTTGATGTCAACAATCTGGGAGTTCCCAGAACGCATGATTGCGTGCGCCGGAGATTGGCCTAGGTGGTACGGCCCTTGACTGCCTTGTAAATCCAGAGGAGCAGGATTGCGCCTAGCAAGCACGTGACGAAGCTAAAGATCCAGCCTCCGGAATTGACGTCCAAGAGCAAGCCCAAGATCATGCCGCCGACGAGGCCGCCGAGAACACCGACGACGATATTCATCAGGATGCCCTGCTGCTCGTCGGTGCCCATGATCTTGCTGCCGGCCCAGCCCGCAAGTCCGCCGATAATGATCCAACCCAAGAATCCGAGTGGCAACATAGTTTCGCCCTTCTCTCAAGAGCCCGTGTGGACCCGGTGGGGCCAATCCCCACACGCGCCATCCTGCCGCATATTTGTTTGGATCGGACACAGTTTCGCTGCGCGATTTGCGATTGTCGGGCGATGACTGGTCACGAACGTCGGTAGCCGCCAGACAATTCGGTGAGCAGGTCCGCGACGAGGGGGTTGGGGGCAGCGTCGCTGCGCAGCGCTGCCGATACCGTCAGGGTGAAGGCCGGATTGTGCCGGCACATGATTCCGGGCTGCTTGAGGTCGTCGTAGAGGATTGTCCAGGACTCGGGTTGATTGACGAGGTCGAATGAGACCGGGTGGCCGTCGCGGATCTCGGGGCCGAGCGTTCCGGTAACGCCAGCCTTGGTGAAGACCCGTTCGGTTAGGCGGTGCAAGAGGACCTGCTTGTCGACGGGTGGAAGTAGTAAGGGGTACTCGGCAAGTTCGGTGGGCGATGGTGGCCGACCTAGTTTGGCGAGTGGGTGACGTGGGCTAAAAGCCACGACCGGTTGCTCAATCCAGAGGGGGTCCAAGTACAGCTGACTCGCGTCGGGATTGTCGACGGGGAGTTTGCCGCGCACCAACGCCAGGTCGGCGTCTCCCGATACGACGGCTGCGATGCGCTGATTGAAGGGTTTGATGAGGAAGTCGACTTCGGCATCGGGATGGCGGTCGTGAATCGAGGACACCGCAGCCAGGGCCGCCCCGGCGAAGGACATGTTGGCGGCTATACGGACTTGGTTCGGTCGCGGGAGGACGGCAGCAATCGCGTCATCTCGCAAAGTCAGGAGTTCGCGAGCCCGGGGGAGGAGTACTTTGCCAGCCTCGGTCAGTTCGACGTGCCGGGTGGACCGATCGAACAGTTCGGTGCCAAGTTCGCGTTCGAGCGAGGCTATTTGATGACTGATCGCCGACTGTGAGACGAAGCAGCGCGTCGCGGCCTTGGAGAAGCCGCCGGTTTCGGCGACGGCGGCGAGATATTCGAGCTGACGGAACTCCATTCCAGCATTATATGAACAAAACAGATCAATGACATATCCAAACCGGTGGTTGACGCGGTTGAGTAGAGATCCAGTCATTTGCCAGAGTAATCACCAAGAACATCAACGGAGATGACCGTATCTACGGGTGCGGGTGGAGGGATCGCAGACACATGCGTCACACACAGGTTGTGGTGGTTGGCTCGGGATTCGGTGGGCTCGCCGCCGCGAAGCAGCTCGCGAAGTCGAACGTCGAAACGGTCCTGATCTCGGCCACTCGAGAACACCTATTCCAGCCGTTGCTGTACCAGGTCGCCACCGGCGTGCTGACCACAGACGAGATTGCCCCGCCGATCGCCGAAGTCCTGGAAAACAAGGAGTCGATCAGCGTCATCGAAGGGCTTGTCACCGCCGTCGACGCCAAGGCCAAAATCCTCACCTATACGACCACCGATGGCGATGAGCAGATCGGATATCAGTACCTAATCGTCGCCGCCGGTGCCGCGCAGGGCTACTTCGGTCACGACGAATGGGCCGACAAGACCTTCTCGCTCAAGACGCTCGACGACGCGGTAGCGCTCCGTGCGCACTTGAAGGACTGCTTTGCGGCGCCAGCGAACGACGAAGCCGCGCACACGTTTGTTGTTGTCGGTGGCGGCGCAACCGGTGTTGAGATCGCCGGCCAAATCCGGGAACTGGGATTGCGGTACTTCACCGAAGCGCCGGCGACCGTGCACCTCGTTGAAGGTGCGGGCAACCTGCTGCCCGTCTATGGCGGAAAGCTCTCGGACTTCGCTCGGAAGACGCTGGAGGGCACCGGAATTGATGTCCTGACCGAGACCTTCGTAACTGACATCGACGGTGAAAACGTGACGGTTCGCGCCGCAGATGGCACTGAGCGCACACTCCGCTCTAGGACCATCGTGTGGTCGGCCGGCGTCAAAGCGACACCGCTGGCCCAGGTGATCGCCGACGCAACCGGTTGCGACACCGACCGCGCGGGTCGCCTTCTCATCAACCCCGATCTGACGGTTGGCGGTCGGGCCGACATCTTCGCCATCGGCGATATGACGAGCCTGAACAACCTGCCGGGGCAGAGTCCGGTAGCCATGCAGCAGGGGCGCCACGCCGCGGACATGATTCGCGGCGCAACGGTGCGGGGGACGAGATTCGCCTACATCGACAAGGGCAGCATGGCCGTCGTCAATCGCCACAATGCAGTGGTCGACGCGCCGATGGGTGTCAAGCTGACCGGCTTCGTCGGCTGGCTGACGTGGCTCGGCGTTCACCTCTTCTATCTGGTCGGGTTCCGCAATCGCGTGGGTGCGGTCCTGTCGTGGTTCCGGTCGTTCGCTGGTAAAGCCCGCCCTGGATTTGCCGAAATTAGCGAGTCAGCGGTTGCTCAACCTGAGCATGACGGTGACAAACCGCGCGGCGGTCGTCGGAGTGCTGGGGACACGCAACCGGACATGGCCGAAACGGCTGCCTAGCTGCGATCGCGTGGGCTTTTGTCGGCGAAGTACACACCGACGGACGATGCCGCGTCAGACGGTTGAATGAAGTATGCAGTCCTCGGCATGGGTGGATGTGGAGCAAGCCCCATACCTCTCGTATAGTGGGCATCCGGAGCAGGGGCCGTTTTCGCGGACCCCGAGTTATTCGCTGGGAGCACAATGCGTTTTCGTCGGAATCGTGACCGTCGGCTGGGAGCTAAGGTCGCGGCCCTTTTCTCGTTCTTGGTAGCAGTTCTGATGCTGTCGTCGTGCAGCAGTTATGCCACCGAGGTCAACGCTAGCGGCGAGTTCAGCGACATGATCAAGCCGGCTATTGCGGTCACCGACGAAGCGGGCAAGCCGCTGACCAAGGGTGCGGTTGGTGTGCAGCCGGGTGAGCCGATCGTTGTGACCGCCACCGAAGGCACCATTAGTGCGGTCACCATTCCGACCGCTGATGGCTCGCCGATCAAGGGTGAGTTCAGCGAAGACGGCACCAAGTGGACCAGCACGCAGCCTTTTGGATACGGCAAGAAGTACACGGTCACTGCTGACGCGATTGGCGTCGGCGGCAAGACCGTCACCAAGAGCAGCTTCGTGACTCGCGAGCCGAACAACGTCACGCACGCTTACATCAGCCCGCCCGCGGGTGAGACGGTCGGCGTTGCGCAGACGGTCGGCGTTCGCTTTGACGAGTCGATCCCGGACCGCAAGGCGGCACAGAACGCCATCAAGATCACCGCGAACCCGAGTGTCAAGGGTGCCTTCTACTGGATCAGCGACACTGAAGTTCGCTGGCGCCCCGAGAACTACTGGAAGCCGGGAACCAAGGTCAGCGTGAAGGTCAATACCTTCGGCATTGACCTCGGCGACGGCCTGTTCGGTGACGAGAATGTCTCGTCGTCGTTCACCGTGGGACGCCAGTTGGAACTCTTCGCCGACGACAACACCAAGATGGTTGTCGTCAAGCGTGACGGCAAGGTCATCCGCAGTATGCCGACCTCGATGGGCAAGGATGCCGCACCCACCGATAACGGTGTCTACATCATCGGTGACCGCCTTGACCACATCATCATGGATTCCTCGACGTACGGTGTGCCGATCAATTCGGCCGACGGCTACCGCACCCCCGTCGACTACGCAACGCAAATGTCGTACAGCGGCATCTACCTGCACTCGGCACCGTGGTCGGTGTGGGCGCAGGGCAGCACGAACACCAGCCACGGCTGCCTTAACTTGAGCCCCGACGACGCTCTCTGGGTGGTTCGCAATACGCTGCGAGGCGATCCTGTCACGGTCACGAACACTGTCGGCCCAGAACTTTCTGGCACCGATGGCCTCGGAGACTGGAATATTCCGTGGTCGACATGGTCGAAGGGTAATGCCTGACCTGCACTGAAGAGCTTAAGAAAGACGCCTGGAACCTCATGGTTCCGGGCGCCTTTCGTCTTGTGTGGCCGGTCCGGAGGGCACTGGGTTGGCGCTCCGTCGAAGGTGCCAACGGGCACTGTTAAGCTAGCGGACGAAATCGAATCCAATACGTCTGTATAGCCACCCGGTGGCGAGACGCTAGCAAGATAGGTAACCGACTCATGGCACGTCCTTCGTGGGAGACAGAAGACCTGACTGCACTGCGCGAAATGGCCCGCGCATTCTGCGAGAAGGAAATCGCGCCCAATACCGAGCGTTTCATCGAGCAGCATCACGTCGACCGTGAACTCTGGAACAAGGCTGGCGAGGTTGGCCTGCTGTGCATGTCGATCCCGGAGGAGTACGGCGGTGGCGGCGGCACGTTCGCCCACGAGGCGGTTCTGATTGAGGAGCAGGCACGCGTCGTCGATTCCTCGTGGGGTTCGAGTCTGCACAACGGGATCATCGCGCACTACATCCTCGCCTACGGATCCGAGGAACAGAAGAAGCACTGGTTGCCGAAGCTGGCATCGGGTGAAGTTGTTGGCGCTATCGCGATGACGGAACCGGGCACCGGCAGCGACCTCCAGAACGTGAAGACCAAGGCTGTCAAGGAGGGCGACGACTACCTCATCGACGGTTCAAAGACCTTCATCACCAACGGTGGTCAAGCGGACCTGGTGATCGTCGTCGCGAAGACGGACAGCACCGCAGGCGCCAAGGGAATCTCGCTGATCCTTGTGGAGACAGAGCGCGAAGGGTTTAGTCGGGGCCGAATCCTCGACAAGGTCGGTATGCGCGGTCAGGACACGGCCGAACTGAACTTCACCGGTGTCCGCGTTCCGCAGTCGAATCTGTTGGGTGACCAAGAGGGTCTCGGCTTCATCCAGTTGATGACCCAGCTTCCGCAGGAGCGACTGATCATTGCTGTTGCCGCAGTAGCAGGCATGGAAGTGGCCTTGGAGAAGACCCTGGCGTACACGAAGGAACGCACCGCGTTCGGTAAGCCGGTGTTCGGCTTCCAGAACACCAAGTTCAAGCTCGCCGAGGTAGCAACTGAGACGCATATTGCGCGGGTCTTCCTTGACGACTGCATTGAGAAGCACCTGCGCGGCGAACTCGATATCCCCACCGTCGCCATGGCCAAATGGTGGACCACCGACCGGGCGATGCAAGTGGCCGACACCTGTCTGCAACTTTTCGGCGGCTACGGCTACATGAACGAATACCCGATCGCTCGCCTGTGGGCCGACAACCGCGTCCAGCTGATTTACGGCGGCACAAACGAAATCATGAAGGAAGTCATTTCGCGTTCGCTCTAACCACGAGTCGCCGCCTCCTCCTTTTCTGCCACATTTGAGGTCCGTGCGTCTGCCAAACCGTCACCGAATGCCTTGCTCGGTGATGGTTTGGTTGAATCGCGACAGAAAAGCGCGACGGCGCTAGCCGGGGTTGGTGAACGCGGCGAGGAACTCGGTGAGCATCTTTGCAGTTACCGGCCGCGGCAAGGTCTCGATCGCGGCGACAACCGCCGCCATATCCAACGAATCGGAGGCGTCGCCGGGCGCGACACGGGGATCAATCCCCGCGCCGATCAGTACCTGCTCGGTTGCTTCCGAACCGATCGCTAGGGCGTCATCGACGCTGAGCACGCCATCGTTGAGAGCTCCGGCGAGGTCGGCGAGGGCCGCGGGTGGATCAGCCGCCGGCATTCCGCGCACCGCATCGGCTGCCGTCCGCATAGTCTCGACCAGCCGATCTACGACCGCCGCGGTCACCGGGGTCACGGTGAGGTGAGTGCTGGAGGGCAGGTCGGTGCCATCGGTTTGGGTAAATCGCGGCTGAGCCTGCAACGTGAAACCCGCCTCTGCGACGGCCCCGGCCCATCGGTGCGGGTCGACGGGCGATGCTGATTCCAGGTCGGCCGCGACGGCAAACACCGGACCGATAGGACTGCCGACCAGGCGCAATCCGTCGATTTCTTCGACGACGGCGCGCAGGGGGCCGGTCGCACGATAGATATCGGCGACGAGGTCGCGGAAGCCCTCATGACCCAGGTATTGGGTGATGGCCCATGCCGCGGCGAGGCCGGAGGCGGTCCGGGATCCAAGGAGCGTGGGATTCACGATCGGATAGCCGGGCCAATCGGTGGTGGCGAAGTAGCCTGCACGGTGTCGATCGCGATCGGTGTGCAGGATGATCGACGCGCCTTTCGGTGCGTACCCGTACTTGTGGAAGTCGGCGGAGAGACTGGTGACGCCCGGGACGCGAAGATCCCACTCCGGTAACGGTTCTGGCCACCACGGGAGGACAAATCCGCCGAGGCATGCATCGACATGCAGCGGAAGGTCGTGCATGAGTGCGAGCGCCCCCAGTTCGCCGATCGGGTCGAGGCCGCCGGTCGGGTAATCGGGGGCCGACGCCACAATGAGGAACGTGTCGTCGCGCAGCGCGGCAGCCATCGCGGCGGCCGTGACCTGAGATTTCGACGGGTCCACCGGGACACGAATTGGGGTGGCCCCGAGAAGTCGGGCCGCCTTATCGAAGGCGGCGTGCGCTGTCGACGGGAGAACGATGCTGCCGGTCCCGGGATGCACCCCGGCGTGATCGCGTGCCGCTTTGACCGCCAGAATGCAACTCTCAGTGCCGCCAGAGGTGACGGAGCCGACGGCGGTGGGGTCGCCGAAGACCGTCCGGGTGAACGCGATGAGGTCGCGTTCCAAAGCGGCGACCGATCCAAACACCGTCGGATCCAGTCCGTTGACGGGCCGGACGAGTTCAGCTGCATTGGCGACGAGGGCGTCGAGTTCGGCGATTCCGGAGTCATAAACGTACGACAGGATTTCACCGCCGTGTGTCGGTGAATCGGTGGCGCGCAGGTCGGCGAGTGTGGAGAGGACGCCAGCAGCGTTGCCGCGCAATGACGTTGGCGAACTTGGGGTGGAAGGCGTCATGCAGGGACCTCTTTGTTGTAACCGCGGAGAAGGATGATGCTGAGGGCAACCAAGGCTGCCGGTAACAGTGAGAAGCCGCCGGCGATTCCGGCAGTCGCCAGCGATGACTGCGCAACGCTCTCGCCGGATGACGAAACGAATCCCGTGGCCGCGAGGACTAGCAGGTAGCAGCCCGGGCCCAACGCCAGGCCGAGGGTTTCGCCGGCCGTCCACAGTCCCGACATGGCGCCGCCTTGATCACGGCCGTGGGCGGTACTCCGTTCATCAATCAGATCGGGAAGCATCGCGAGCGGGAAGGTCTGCATGCCCGCATAGCCGATGCCTGCCACGGCGACGGCCCCGAAGATCCAGGCCCCCGGCGTCACCATCGCGAACGACAGCCCCAGCGCAGCGGCACCAAACAGGGTCGACGCGAGCACGAGGCCGCGGGTCTTGCCCGCTTTCCCGATCCGCACCCACACGGGAGTCACGATTAGCGCCGGAGCCACCAACGCGATGAACAGCGGTGTCAGCGCACCCTTGTTGTCGAGGACGTACGTTGCCACGTATTGCGCGCCTGCCAGCATCACGGCCGTGGCCAGCGCTTGAATCACATACACCGATAGCAGGATGCGGTACCGCCGTTGTTGACGGAAGGCGTCGAAGGCGTCGCGGTGACTGCCAGGTTCTTCGTCGTCGTGGATGGCGAGGGGAGCATGACGGGCGGCGGTCCCCGCGATGTGGGTGGCGACGGCCATGCCGGCCGCAATGATGAGGGCGGCGGCAGTTGCCATAACCGCGTAGCCGAGGGGGCCACCGCCGAAGGCGTCGCGCAGCGCGGGGGCTCCGGCGCCGATGATCAGGATGGTCAATGCCAGTACGGCGATCCGGGTACCGATCAGCCGGGTCCGTTCGTGGTAGTCGGCTGTCAAGTCGGTGGGAATGGCGATATACGGGACCTGGAAGCATGCGTAGGCGACAGCGGCAATGGTGAAGAAGACCAGCACCCACGCCGCTCCCACCCAGGGCGACGCGTTGGCCGGGGCGGAGAAGATGAGGATAAACGCGGGCAGCAGCGCTGTGGTGCCGATCCACATCAATCCGGTACGACTACCGCTGCGTCGAGATTGACGGTCGCTGCGGGCCCCGATTATGGGGTTGACGATGACGTCGACCAGCTTTGGGATCACGACGACGAACGACGCGAGCAGCGCGGCGACGCCGAGGGTGTCGGTGAGGTAGTAGGCGAGGACCAGGCCGGGGAGCACCCCGAATCCACCGGTACCGACGCTGCCTGCGGCAAAGCCTGCGGTGACGCGGCGGGACACGCGCACGGGACTGGTCATTGGCCGGACGCTACTGCAGCGGTGTGGGCACCGCCGCGGTTTTGGGTGCTGCGTCCTGGAATCGGCTGCCTATGCTGGACGGCAATGTGGGGCGACTGCGGGGAGACGGTATGAAGCAGATCTTGGGGTTCGCGGTTTTCGGAGGTTGGCTAACGCTGTTGGCCTCGGCGCTGACGTCTCGATCGGACTGGGGGACGTCGTATGTCAATGCGAGCTTCGTCGCCGGTTCGGCGGATGCGTCGGGGATGAACCCCTGGGTCGAGACTGCGCTGATCGGCCTGCTCGGTGGTGCTGTGACCGGTGCGGTCTTGCGCATCCTCGGCTTTACGATGGCCGGACCGTTAAACAACAAGGTAACGCGGGTGGTGCTGGCAGGCCTCGCCGGTTCGGGACTTGGCGTTGGAATTGCGGTGGCAGTCGCGTTTGGGTCATCCCGGTACCCGGGAACGGTCGGGGTCCTCGCGATTTATGCCGCATGCGGGATTCTCGCCTATGTGTTGGCGCTCACCGCGATTTGGCTGGTGCTGCGCCTGTCGGGTGTCGCCGAGGTTCGAAAGACCTTGCAGACCACAGCAATTGCTTTGATTCCCGGCGCCGTCGTGGCGATTGCGGCCGGTGTTGGTACCGCGTGGATGCTCGATTTCACCACCGACGAGTCGACGTGGGTGGCGGTCATTGCGGCCGTGATCGCGGTCTTGGCGATCACCTTTGCGGTGGCGCAGACGTTGGCGAATGGTCGAGGCCAGGACTCGGGTACGCCGATGCCTGCACCGCGGGCCGATCAATAACCCCCAATCTGATACCCGCGCGTGCTGGGTCGGCCACAATTGGTGCTGGTGGTCGGAGGACCAGTGAGGCACGACGAGCGCGTTAGAGGGTGGAATTGGTGGGAGAGATTGTCCTGGCCGATGTGCGGACCGCGATCGAGCACGAGATTCTCTCCGAATGGTCGGCTAAACACCACCCCGGAGTCAGTATTCGCACGCTCGACGAGGTCGACTTCGACGATACTGATGCCGATACGCTGCTGATTCCGGCGCGCGTGGTGTGGTTGCCACCCGTCCGTCGCGGCGAGCGCAAGGTCGCGTTAGCCGACGTCATCGCTTTGTCGAATCCCCGTCGACCACCGGCGTTTCGGCAGGCGGCGATTCGGAAGCTGGGGCCCGACCGGGTTCGTGTTGTGGAAGGCGAACCCGCTACCGTCGCCGACCTTCGCGTGCAGCATCGCGAGCGCCAGGCCAGTGGCACCACGTTGTCGGCGTTCGTCGGGTTGCAAGCGTCCATTGCCGCTGAGCGCGCGGAACTGGAGTTGGTGGGTACGCGATACAAGGTGCCGCGCTTGGTGGCCGAGCAGATTACCTCGTCCGCCGGATTCCAAGCAGGTGCCGCCCAATTGGCGGGGGAGTTGGGCCGCACCACATCGTCGGTGTTGCAGGAGGCGACGGACAAGCTGGGTTCATTTGTCGCCACGCAGAGCCGGTTGATGCGCGATATTTTTACCTCCACTTTCAGTGGCCTGTATGAGCGCGCATGGTCGGTATCCGTCGACCTCGACACCCTCGGCGAGTTGCGGGCCCTCAACAAGTCCAGCTCCCTGGTCTTTTTGCCGTCACACCGGTCGTATGTCGATTCCTTGATCCTGGCCAGCGTGTTGCATCAGCACGACTTTCCCCCCAACTTGGTGCTCGGCGGGGAGAACCTGGCCTTCTGGCCGATGGGGCCAATTGCCCGACGTGCGGGCACCATCTTTATTCGCCGGAAGTTCGGTTCCGATCCTGTCTATAAGTATGCGATGCGCGCGTATTTGGCGTTTATCGTCGACAAGCGATTCAACCTCGAGTGGTATATCGAGGGCGGGCGCAGCCGCACGGGAAAGCTGCGACCGCCGATGCTGGGTTTGCTGGCGTACGTCGCCGATGCGGTGGAGGCGCTCGACGGTGCCGATGTGATGGTGGTACCGACGTCTATCGTGTACGACCAACTCCCCGAAATCACGACGATGGCGCGGGAGTCGGCGAGCGGAACCAAGACGCCCGAGGACCTGAAATGGCTGCTCGGATACGCCCGGGGCCAGCGCGAATACCGCGGAGAGGCGCGCGTGCGCTTTGGTGCGCCGTTCTCGCTGCGTGAGGCGCTGGCGAAAGCGGGTGACGGCCGTTCGCGGCTCGACAAAGTCGCCTTCCAGGTGATGGATGAGATCAATGCGGCGACGCCGATTTCGGCCACCTCGCTCGCGAGTTTTGCGCTGTTGGGTGCTGAGGATCGCGCGTACACGGCGCACGAGGTGGAAGTTATTTTGGCGCCGCTGCTCACGTATATCGCGGCCCGGGAACTCCCTGGACCTGATCCGGCACTTTGCCGCGGTGCCGGTTTGCTGACAACTTTGCGGGAACTCACCGATGCCGGCGTGCTGGAGACCTTCGACGGTGGTCCGGACCAGGTGTGGACCATCGCCCCCGACAACCATGCGGTCGCGGCCTACTACCGCAATGGGGCGATTCATCATTTCGTGGATCGGGCGATCGTTGAACTTGGGATGCTGGCGATCTCCGACGGTGATGTGGTGCAAGGGGCTCCGGCCCCCGATGCGGTTGCCTCGGAGGGCGACGGCTTGCTGGGCCCGGCCCAACAGGAAGCATTGCGCATCCGTGACCTGCTGAAGTTTGAGTTCTTTTTCCCCGCCAAGGTTGAGTTCCTTCATCGCTTGGGTGGGGAGTTAGACCTGATTGCGCCCGACTGGCGTACCACGAAGTACACCCAAGAATGGGTTCACCAGACACTTCTTTCGAGTGCCGGGATGCTGCTGGCTCGCCGCACTTTGCAAGCGTTCTTCGACGCTCAACTCGTTGTCGCGCAGTGCCTTGTCTCCACGGAGTCCGACAATCCGGATAAGGACGTCGTGCTGACCGAATGCCTTGGCTTGGGCAAACAACTGTCGATGCAGGGCGTGATCCAAAGTAAGGACTCGGTATCGAGGGAGCTTTACGACGCTGCCTACCAGTTGGCCGACAATCGCGGCGCGGTTCACGGGGACTCTTCCGATCAGGTGACGCTGAACCGTCAGCGATGGTTGGGCGAGGTGCAGCAACTGCGTTCTCGCTTGATTCGTCTGGCGGCTATTGAAGCCGAACAGGTTGCGGCCCATCAGATGGACACACAAGTGGGGGACGGCAAGTAATGGGCGCGTTGACCGACCGACTGCAGCAGATTAGATCGGCACCCGAAGGTAAACAGATCGGTGCGTTTTTCGACTACGACGGCACGTTGCTGGAGGGATTCTCGGCCACGGCTATTCTTCGGGCCAGGCTAAAGAGTCTGGAATTCACGGCCGGTGAGCTGCTGGACGGGCTGATGATCGGTCTGCGCGGGTGCGAGTCCGAGCAGGACTATGCGGAGGTGCTCGAAGCGACCCGGCCAGCGTTCGCAGGCAAGACCTATGTGGAACTGCTGGCCATGGGCGAGCAACTGTTCAAGCAAGACACCGCTGCGAAATTGCGGCCCCAAATGTGGCAGATCCTGCGTGCCCATCGGGCTCGTGGGCACCGGATCGTGATCGCCTCGTCGGCCACGCGTTTTCAGATTGAGCCGATCGCGAAGGAGATCGACGCCGATCACGCCTTGGCGACCGATGTGGAAGTGATTGACGGGATCGTTACCGGCCGCACCTTGGGGCGTCCGCTGTGGGGACCGGGCAAGGCAGCCGCAGTCCGACGGTTGGCGGCCGAGCACGATATGGACTTGGCGGGGTCGTTTGCCTATAGCGATGGCAATGAAGACGTCCCGTACTTGGAGTCCGTGGGTAACCCCGCGGCGGTGTCTCCGCAACGCGGCCTGCGGGCTGTCGCCGAGTCGCGCGGTTGGCCGATTCTCGACATGACCAATCCGTCGTACAACAAGCTCGGAATGATCGTCCGCACGAGTGCCATGTACGGCAGCTTCTTGGGTGGCGCAGCGTCCGGCTTTGCGCGGTCACTGTGGAGTGACGACAACACGATGACCATGCAGGACGCGATCTCGTCGGGTGTTGATGCGGGACTATCGCTCGCCGGGATCGACGTGGCCGTTCTTGACGGGAAAGAGTACCTGACCTCGGCAAGGCCGTGCGTTTTCGTCTTCAATCACCAATCCAAGCTTGACCTCCCGGTACTTATTCATTTGATTCGCGACCATGCGACGGGGGTGGCGAAGAAGGAAATCGGCCAGCTCCCGGTGTTGGGTCAGATCCTCGATGCTGGCGGCCTGGTCTTTATTGATCGCGGCAATTCCGACCGCGCGATTGAACAGCTTGGACCCGTTGTCCGCAAGATCAACGAGGAAGGCTATTCGTTGGTTGTGGCACCGGAGGGAACGAGGTCGTCGACGCCGCGGATTGGGACTTTCAAGAAGGGGCCCTTCCACATCGCGATGGCCGCCGGGGTGCCCGTCGTTCCGGTAGTTCTCCGCAATGTGGGCGAGTTGATGTGGCGCGGTGCGCAATTGGTGAAGCCGGGCACCGTCGAAGTTCGGGTCCTACCCCCGATCGACACGTCGGAGTGGGTGCCCGAACGTGCCGGAGAGTACGCCGAACAAGTGCGGCAGCAGTTTCTTGTGGCCCTGGAGAGTTGGCCGGTCACTGCCTTCGCCGACGGTCAGATGACGCGAACGATGGGGATCTTTGAATGGCAGGAGTCGGCTCGTGACGAATGAGAATGATGCGGATCAACCGCTGGCCTGGGGCAGCGACTTGGAAATGAGTCCCGTCGACACCGTGATGTGGCGCGGTGACTCCGACCGGCGGCTGCGGTCGACGATCTGTGTGCTTGAGGTGTACGACACCGAACCCGATTGGAACCGGTTGATCGCGGCCCACGACTGGGGGAGTCGGATGGCCCCGCGGTTCCGGCAGCGGGTCGTCGAATCTCCGTTGCGTACGGGTACACCGAGCTGGCAGGTGGATCCAGACTTCGACCTGCACTATCACGTGCGCCGGGTGCGTGTTGCTGGCGACGGCTCGATGCGGGAGGTGTTTACCCTGTGTGAGCAGCTCGCGATGACTCCGCTCGATCCGGCACGACCGCCGTGGGAGGGCTATCTCATTGATGGTCTGGCCAATGGCAAAACGGCGTATTTCTTGAAGGCGCACCACGCGCTCACCGATGGAATGGGTGCCATTTTGGTGCTGGCGCAGCTGCATTCCAAGAGTCGGGATCCGATTCCGGGTAAGCCGCAGCCACCGGCCCCGCCGGTGAAAGATCTGTCGGCACTGGGGGTGCTGACGCGTCAGGTAGAAGAAGAGATTGCGCGGATTCCTCGACTCGCGGGCATGGCGTTCGATGGCGTCAAGGCGCTTACCGATCCGAAGAAGGCGTTGAGCAGGGTACTTCGCTACGGTCGTTCGGTTCCGCGGGTTGCCGGAATGATCAGCCCGCCCGGGTCGCCGTTGCTGGCGGGGCGGAGTGTTTCGTGGCGGTTCAGTGCCTTCGAAGTGCCATTCGACGCGATCCGCGCGGCCAGTAAAGCCTCTGGTGCTTCGGTGAACGACGTCTACTTGGGTGGGCTTATTGGTGGGTTCCGGCTGTATCACGAGCGGATGGGGCAACCCGTTGAAGCGATCCCGGTCGCCATCCCCATTTCGGTGCGCCAACCCGACGACCCGGAGGGCGGCAACCGGATCGCCGTCGGACGACTGTCAGGTCCGACGGGAATCCGCGATCCGTTTGAGCGGGTCCTGACGATCCGCGAGCAGGTTCGCGCGGCTCGATCAGAACCGGCCGTCGACATTTTCAACACCATCGGCCCGGTACTTGCGTGGATCCCGGGACCGGTTCTCACCCAGTTCAGCGCGACTACCTCGCAGAACGACCTGCAGGCCAGCAACGTGCCCGGTATCCCGTGGGAAACCTTTGTTGCCGGTGCCAAGGTGGAACGCATGTACCCGTTCGGTCCGCTGCCGGGCTGCGCGGTAATGGCGACAATGATCACCCACAACGAAACGGCCTGCCTCGGTCTCAACTTCGACGCCGCCGCCATCACCGAATCCGAGTTGTTTGCCGACTGCATCGTCGACGGGTTCAACGAAGTGCTGGAATTGGGGGAGAGTGCGGGACGGTTGGAGCGGGTGATCTAACGCCGTCGCTCAACGGGCGGTGCGGGTGAGTTTCTCGCGGTTTCGGACCGTATTGGTCCGCGTGATCCGATCGACGTCCACCTGCGGTCACACAGTTCTGCGGTTTGCGTGGCCACGACCGCCAGCATTGTGAAGGTGCGCACCAAGTCCGCAATCTGGCTCTAACCCGGCCAGTACATGCTGTCCGGCGTCGCTCGCGCACCAAAGATGGCCTGTCCCACGCGGACACAGGTGGAGCCCTCTTCGATGGCGAGTTCGTAGTCGCCAGACATGCCCATCGACAGGCCGCCGTCACCAATCAGGTCGGGAGTCTCATCGCGGATCTGGTCGCGCAGCGTACGGAGTTGTTGGAAGCAGGGGCGGACGCGGTCGACGTCGTCGGAGAAGAGCGCCAATGTCATGAGGCCGCGCACGCGAAGCGATGAATAGTTCGGCAGCTGGGCCAGCAGTGCACGCACTTCGCTGGGCTCAAGACCGTACTTGCTGTCCTCATCAGACGTGTTGACCTGCACGTAGACGTCGATGCTGCGGCCGGCGGCCTGCAGTCGACGGTCGAGCGCCTCGGCCACGCGGAGACTATCGAGGGCCTGGAACTCGTCGGCAAAAGCAGCGACATCCTTGGCCTTGTTGGTCTGCAGGTGGCCGATCACCGACCACGACACGTCGAGGTCGGCGAGGTTGCCGTGCTTACGCTTGGCTTCTTGAACCTTGTTCTCACCCAACTGATGACACCCCGCAGCAATGGCGTTGACGATCCGTTCTTCCGGGACCGTCTTGCTGACGGGCAGCAGTCGTACCTCTGCCGGGTCACGTCCAGCCTTACGCGCCGCAGCATCAATCTTGGCCTGGACGGCGTCGATGTTTCGGCGGAAGTCGGCGACCTCCACGGCGGTCCGGAATTCAGGATGCGACGGTGCAGCAGGATCGGTCATGTATCGATTATCCCGCGCTGGCAAATTGGAAAGCTGCGATGCCTGGCCGCGAACTTCAGTCCGCCCCTTCGTCGACTGCCTAGGGTGGGGTGAGGCCCGTGAGATTCCGAGAGTGGAGAGCCCTTGATGAGTAGTCCCGCGAAAAACAACGGCAGTCCGGTTAGCGAAGCGGTCCTCGAACGCGATGGCCTGATCTTGCGGGCAGGGGTCTACGGCGACTCCGCAGCACCGGTCGCGCTGCTCGTGCACGGCTTTCCCGACACCCCGCACAGTTGGGACGCCGTCGTGCCGAGGCTTGTCGCTGGCGGCTATCGCGTGGTGGTTCCGTGGCTCCGGGGCTACACCGCTGAGTCTGTGAATCCCAACGCTCGCTACGACATTCCGACCGTGGCCAGCGATCTCATCGCCTGGCAGGAGTGGGCTGGTGGAGAACCGGTGCACTTGATCGGGCACGACTGGGGTTCGGTCGCGGCGACTATCGCGGTCAAGAAGTCGCCCGAGCGTTGGCGATCGGTCAGTTTGCTCGCCGTGCCGCCGATGGGTGGGCGAGCGATGAGCGCTGCCATCCTGCGGGCAGTGCCGCGTCAACTGGTGATGTCGTCGTACATGTTGGTGATGCAGTCGGGCCTGTCTCCGCGACTCCTCGCCCGCAACGATGCGGCGTTTGTGCGGTGGCTATGGCGACGATGGTCGCCGACTTGGGATTTCACTGACGCGGACTTCGCGCCCACGCGGGAAGTTTTCGTCGACAAAGAACGTGGCTGGGCTACGACCCGTTACTACCGATCGATCTTTACCCCGAACCGTGCCTATACGCGTGAGTTCATGCGCCTAGCGCAAGCCGACTATCCGGTGCAGGTGCCGACTTTGTCACTCGCGGGCGAGAACGACGGGTGCATGAGCGCGGCGTTCCATACGGCAATGAATCAGCTGCATCCGCAGATCGACGCCGTGCTTTTGCCCGGATGCGGGCACTTCTTGCATGCCGAGAAGCCGGCGGTCGTCGCCGATGAAATGCTCAAGCATTTGGGCAGGCACTCGTGACCGGCGGAATACTTCAGGAGCGAAGGGGGCTGGACTGACTATGAAGAAGATTGGCTTTCTATCCTTTGGTCATTGGTCTGATGCGCCTGGCTCCCAAGTGAATTCAGCGTCGGATGCGCTCTTGCAATCGATCGATCTGGCGGTCGCCGCAGAAGAACTGGGCGCCGACGGCGCGTACTTTCGGGTGCATCACTTCGCACAACAACTAGCGTCGCCATTCCCGCTGCTATCCGCGATTGGCGCGAAGACTTCTCGCATCGAGATCGGCACCGGGGTGATCGACATGCGCTAGCTTATATCGCGGTTGCAACACTCGTTCACGTAAGCTTGGTTGCATGGTTGAACTGGTATCGCTGAGGAAGACGAACGAGGTCGCCGCGTACGTCCGCGCCTCGATGGATCGCAAGGGCGACCGGTGGACGGTCGAGACCCAGTTGCGGAAGATCAGGGCTCTCGCCGAGGCCAAGGACTGGGAGGTCGTCGAGGTCTACGACGACAACGCTGTGTCGGCGACGAAGAAGCGCCGCGCTGGCACCCGGTGGGCCGAGATGCTGGACGACGCCCGCGCGGGCAGGTTCTCGATGGTCGTCGCCGTGGACATGGACCGCCTCCTGCGCAGCACGAAGGACCTGAACACGCTGATCGACCTCGGCCTGCGCGTCGTCACCGTGGACGGCGAGATCGACCTCTCGACGGCGGACGGCGAGTTCCGGGCGACGATGCTCGCCGCTCTCGCGCGGTTCGAGGCGCGCCGCAAGGCGGAGCGTCAGATCAGGTCGAACGAGCGCCGCCGCGCCGAGGGCATCCCGGCGTCCTCCTGGAAGGCGTTCGGCTGGACGAGGGAGGGTGAGCTGATCGAGGCGGAGGCCGACGCCGTACGGCGGGCCTTCGATGCGTTCCTCGGCGAGCCGTCGCTGTCGATCCGTCGCATCCGCGAGGACCTGAACAGCGCCGGTCATCTGACCGCGCGCGGGTCGGCGTTCTCCGTCGATGCCGTGCGGTACCTGCTGGCGAACCCGCTCTACGCTGGCTACATCAAGCACTACGCCTCGGGCGAGCTGTACCCGGTGCAGGGCGACGCGTTCCCGCCCATCGTTGGCGAGCAGACGTGGCGGGCCGCGGTGGCAAAGCTGGAGGACAACGTGCGGAGGTCGGCGAGGCAGGGCAACCAGCCGAAGTACCTCCTGTCCACGATTGGCCTGTGCGGGAAGTGCGGCGCGACGCTCGTCTCGGGGACCAACAGCCGCAAGCAGCCGACGTACCGCTGCGGCGAGCAGTTCCACCTCACCCGCCAGCGCGAGCCCGTCGATGCGATGGTCACCGAGGCGGTGCTCACCCGCCTGTCGTCGGTGGACGTGCACGACCTCGTGATGCCGCAGGAGGACGACGGGCCGGACCGCGAGGCGCTGCTGACCGAGCGGAACGCTCTGGTCGAGCGCGTCAAGGAGCTGAGCCCGCTGCTGCTGGACGTGCGCCAGCCCGTCCTGGAGATCACGGAGGCGATCAGGGGCGGAAAGGCCCGCATCGACCAGATCGACGCGGAGATACTCGACCGCTCGGTGTCGGTGGCGGCGAAGCTGCTGGGGGACGTGGACGAGTCGCTCGGCACCATGGAGCGCCGGGAGGTCGTCGAGTCGAAGTGGAAGGCCTTGGACATGGACCGCCGCCGGATGCTCGTGGACGAGCTGGTAACGGTGACCATCGAACCCATCGCGCCGGGTCACGTGAAGTTCGACCCCGACCTCATTCGAATAGAGCCGCGTCGCGACTGACACGCGAGTCGACTCGTCAGTGGACTGGTGAGTCGAGTCATGGGAGAATGGTTGCAGACAAGAAGATCCCACCGGGGCCGCGACTTAGAAGCGCGGGTTCTACTCCCGGATGAGTAGCCGGTCAAACAGCCCAACTACCGTGGCGGGGAACCGGAAGCACACTCATGTTTGAGGACTTCCGATGTCTGTCGTTATCGACGCTCCCCGCGCCTCCGCGCTGGACCGTCCTGGGCTCGACCAGGACCTGATCCCCGTTTCGCAAGCTGATGGGCTCGATCCCGTCATCGCCGTTGCCCTCGCCGCCGGTCGTCGTGCCGGTGAGCGCCTGACCAGCACGCCGCTGACCCCGCGCCAGCGCGCCGCCGTCGCCGCCGTGATGGGTGGTGGTCGCTGATGAGCGCCAACTCCGCTGCCTTCGACCACGTGAACGGCTTCCGCTGGCGTCTGGGCGATCCCACTCTCGCCGACGCGGAAGCGCATCTCTACGACCTCGGCGTGCTCCGCTCCGTGCTGGAAGAAGCCGTCGAGATCGCCGTCGCCGACGCCCGCGCCGATGGGGTGACCTGGGCGAGGATCGGCGATGCCCTCGGCGTCACGCATCAGGCCGTCATCAAGCGCTACCGCAAGGGCGGTGCCCGATGAGCACCACCGACTGCACCAGCGCCCTCGTGTCCGCCGACCTGACCCCGCCCGGAGGGCCTGCCCCGGCACCCGCCGGAGGCGGGCTGCCCGTCGTCGTGATGACCGCCGGAAGCCGTGTTCCGCACTCCAAGAGTTTCGGGAGCTTCATTCGTTCCTACGGGCGCGGCAAGGGCTTGTCGATTGCCGCGCCATGCACCAACATGCCTGGTCAGGAGCCGGTTCCGCCCTCGCACCGCCGCGTGACCTCGCGGGATCATTTGGGGTCTCATTTGGGGGTCAATAGGGGGTCATTTAAGGCGCCGCACGCTCCTTACGATGTCGCGGGCGGTGGTCGCCGTGGCTAAGCAGGAGAACAACCCCACGAGCATCGGACTCACGCAGTACCTCGATCCGTCGTACTGGACCTGGGCTGCCGAGGATGCGAACGGGGCCGCGCTGCTCCAGCAGGGGGCCGGGCCGATCCTCACCTACATCGTGCAGCGGCTCGAGGCGGTCGGCTGCGAAGTCGTCGAGGCCTACGGCATCGTGCACGACAAGGACGAGCGCGAGGTCTGGAGCGACACGGAGAAGGCACTCGTGGTCGAGCCGAAGCCGGATCACCTGCACGCGGTGATCAAGTTCGCCAGTCGTTCGAAGAGCGCGCCGCTGGATCGGCTCGCGTTCGGCATCGGCGTCGAGCCGCAGTACGTCGAGAAGCCCGGTCGCGGACGCTACGCCTTCGACAACATGCTGTCGTACCTGACGCACGTGAAGTACGCGGACAAGCACCAGTACGCCCCTTCGGAGGTCGCCACGGTGCGCGGGCCGGACTACCTCGGCATCGACGCCCTGCGCCGGGAGACGTGGCTCAAGGGCCGCGCCCACGTGAAGAAGAAGGTCGTCGCCGAGAACTTCGAGGACATGCGCGAGCGGGTGCTCCAGGGCGAGATCACGCGCGATCAGATCATGCTCACCGATGGCCTGTTCGACATCTACTCGCGGCATCAGCGGGAGATCGACGACGCACTGTCGGCCTATGGTCAGCGCCGCGCGTATCGGGCGGCAGCGAAGCTCCGCGCCGGTGATTTCTCAACGCATGTGGTGTTCGTCCACGGGGATGCCGGGATCGGCAAGACGCGGTTCGCAACGGACTTCATCATGGCGGCGATTGACGCGGCGAACGCGAACGGCGAGCGGTGGCAGGTCTACCGGGCCGCGACGGGCAACCCGCTCGATGACTGGCGCGGGGAGGAGGTTCTGCTGCTCGACGATCTGCGGGCTTCGGCGATGGATGCGAACGACTGGCTGTTGCTGCTCGATCCGTACAACGCCTCCCCGGCGAAGGCGCGTTACAAGAACAAGGGCGAGGTGGCTCCGCGACTGATCGTCATCACGGCCACCATCGAGCCGGTCGAGTTCTTCTTCTACGCCCGCCAGAAGGGCAACGTGGACGAGGCGCTGGACCAGTTCATCCGTCGCCTGGCATCGGTCGTGAAGGTGTTCCGCGCCGACGATATCAACCGCTACCTCGTGCAGCACATCGGGAAGATCGAGCCCTACGAGTGGCATCAGTGCAGCCTTCCGGCGGCCGCGCACACGCCGGGCGTCAACGGCAACTCGTACCACCAGCAGGTGGCTCCGTCGCGCGAGCTCACCTACGGTCCGGAGACCTCCGCGGAGCACGACGCCGAGAGCGCGGTTGTCGAACTGCTGAGCGGGCTCGCGGTGCGCAGCCCGGACGTGCCGCTGGCGCTGATCGGAGGTGCGGCATGAGCGCCGATCAGCACCCGCTCTTCCAGGGGATCGAAGGGGGCGGAGCCCCCTCGCAAGCAGGGCTGGAGGACACGAGCGTCAGCGATGTGTCCGACAGGCCTACTGCTTGCCACTCTGGCGTACAGGTGGAGCAGCAGGCCGACTCCCAGGTGAAAACCGGTCGGGCTGATGCGGAGGCTGTGCGCCAGAGTCACGGCGGCGCGAAGCGTCGTCGTGGGGGCGGCGGGCGGCTTGATACGCGCTTCGATGAGGCCACGCTCGGGGCGCTGCGCACTCGTGCGGAGCGGCTCGGGCTGGCTCCGAGCACCTGGGTGCGGAGCGTCGTGCGCGATGCTCTGCACGCCTCCCGGAGCGAGGAGCTGGACGCCGCCGTGGCCGCGCACCTGCTCGGCGT
>NZ_JBARYI010000100.1:0-43698 GCF_049647785.1 Gordonia sp. (in: high G+C Gram-positive bacteria) | reverse complement strand
TGGCTTCGCCGGGGCCGCCGAACATGGTGGCGAATAGGTGGCCGCCGTCGTCGGTGGGGAGTCGGAACTTTCCGCCGGCAATTCTTTGTTGGTACGTGTTGCGTGCGGCCGTGATTAGCTGGTCGATTTTTCCGGTGGCTCGGACTACTCGGGCGAGCGCGTCGGTCTCGTAGATGAACCGGCCGCGGTTCACGATGTAGCGGGTATTTGGCTGGGGTTTGTTTAGTTCCTTTTTCCAGGCTCCCTTTGTCCCGGAGTCTAGATGGACTTCTTGGAGTTGGGTCCGCGGTTTGGTTCCGGGCGCGGGTGCGTTCGGAGCCTTGCTCGGTCCAGTGGGGGGTGCTGGGCGAGTTGGGTTGGGGGCCTTCGGGGGAAGGCTTGGTGGGTGTGGGGTCTCGGGGAGTGGTTTGGGTTTAGGAGTTGGCGGTGTTGGGGCCGTTGGTGCGAGGTCGGGGGCGGGGTTGGTGGGGTTTGCCTTGGGGGTGGTCTTTGGGGGTGGGAGGTCGGGTGCCGGGTGTGGCGTGATGGGTCGTTCGGGGATTGTTGGCCGCGGTGCTTGTCTGGGGACTGCCGGCGTGCTCAGGGTCGTTCCGGGTTGGTGAGTTTTAGGCATCGTCGTTGACGGGATCGGTGCTTTAGGGCTCGGGGCACCGGTACTGATCTTCCGGGGGCGTCCTTTGAGTGCAGACAATCCCTTGACCGGTATGATGGCGAGGCCGACGCCAAGGATGAGTTTTCCGCTCGTTCCCCATGGGTCTTCCCCAGCGAAGTCTCGGAAGTCAACTCCGACGAGGGCTTCGGTGACCCACGCGTAGTGGTCTCCGATTGTGTCGGTGCGGACGAAGTCGGGGTCGGTGGCTTGCTTGTACTCGTTGTAATAGAAGATGGCACCACTGGTCATAATCCCAGTTTTTAGAAGGCCTTCGCCGAGACCCTTCCAAGTGTCGAATGTACCGTCTGGCCCTACGCCGACCATTGACTTTAGGCCGTTCACCGTGCCTTTTCCTGAGTCCCACGCACCGTCCCACAATTTCCGGATCCCTAAGCGGGTGTCTGGCGGATTCAGCGCGGCGTTGAGATCCTCACCCGGCTTGGCAGTTGCGGTCCGCCCGTCGGAGGTTTTCGCAGTCCGGTTACCGTCGGGCGAAGTGCTGATCTCGATCCAAGTCCCGTCGGAACCGCCAATTCGTTGAGTGACTGTGCCGTTATTCCATTTTGTGAGGACGCCGTCTTCATTCAGGCGACCGGAGGTGATTTTGCCATCTTTGCCATAGTTGATTCGCCCGATGACCTTGCCGGATTTATCAGTGATCTGACTTTGTTGTAGCCCAGTCTTGGCGTCGATGTAAGTGAAGGTGCGAGACCCTGTTTCCGGGTTGGTTGACATATAGACAGGTGAGCCAGCCGGATCCTTGTAGGTCGTCACCTTCTGGCCCGCGTCATTAATGAGCCATCCGGACCCGCGAGCGTCGATCTTTCCCGTCACCGAGGAAGCGCCCGAGGAATCTGTTTTGACCAGGGTCACACTTCCGTCGGGTGCCGTGCTCGAATGCTCCCAGTTCGATCCGATCTTCTGCGACACCGTGACTGTTTCACCGGTCGGACCATAGCTGCTGGTCACTGTCTCGCGGCCGTCCCACCGCTGAACAAAAGCCGAAGCCGCCCCGTCATTGGCCGGGTCAGCGCCGGGCGACCAGTTGGCCCCCGTCACCACCGCACCAGGCTCAAGTTGGGACTGGTAGCCCGACTGTCCGTCGGAATCGCTACTCCAGCGTTGGAATCCGCCCTCCCCGTTGGAGACCACCCGCTGACGGGACACGACATTGCCCGCCGCGTCATAAAAGACCTGATCAACGGTCTGATCGCCATTGCCTTCGGGGATGACATTGACGACCTTGCCGCCATTGAATGTCGTCTCCCAAGTGTGACCGGGCTCCTGCCCGGCAGCTTCCGTCAGGACCGCGCCGCCAACGCCTACCTGCTCTGCAACGGGAACCTCCGGACTATCGGCCAGTGCGACCCCCGGGGAACCGTCTCCGTCGGGGTCATCGACGGTGCACTCTCCGACGCCGTCGCGCTCCACCTCGAGCTTCTGGATATAGCCGGTTGGCAGAGTCGACGCCGGGGCTGCCACATCGCCAGTCTGAACATTCGTTCCGCCGAGCGTTTCGATCGGCGTCGAGCTGTAGTCCGGAACGGTGGTATTGCCCGATGGCGCAGGGACCCCAGCCGGTGCTGTGATTGACGGAACACTCATGGTGCTAGGTCCTCAGCTCTCAAGATGGTCGGTGAACAAGGTCTGCGCCAACCGGAGCATCGCGATCGAACCGGCCGGACCCAGCAATCTGTAATCAGGTGGCGGCGACCAAGACCAGGCATCCCTTGTGAGGTTCATATCGGCAAGCGCAGGCGTGAGGTCGACGACATTCGGAAATTGCACGGTATCTCTCTCATCGTGTGCGCCAAGCGTGACTACGGTCAGCCGACCAGCGTCGCGGAAACGTGAGAGTGGGTGCTGGCCTGTCCACAACCAGCCCGGCGGCACGGTATCCGGAGATACCCCAACGACGTGAGTGACCTTCCGAAGCGCTGGCTGCATGAGGTCATCGGCGACCGTCGGATCTATCACGGTGATCGTCGAGCGGAACCGTCGCGCCAGAACGTCGCACGTCAATTGGACTTCGAACTGTGCCAGGGATGGGTCGCCTATGCCTAGGGCTAGTAGCGCGATGGGGCCATCGGCAGGAAAACTCAAGTAGTCGTCGATCTCCTTGCGCGGCACCGTCGCAGAGTCGACGTCCATCAAATCTAAGAGCCGTCCGACATCGGAGCCCGCTCGCAGTGACCTCGCGCTTTGGCCTGTTGCAGAAGGATCAAACACTGCGACTTCTTGTCGCTTCACAGTCGTCCAAACGCGCGCGATCACCGCGGCAATAAGTGCCACCGGTGCGTCGCTACTCAGGGGCACGACCGCAATTTTGCGAGGACGCCAGTCAGTCACGGCAGTCCGCCGCTCAAACGCAACTGCTGCGCGCAGGCGGCGGTGGTCGCTGAACACCTCAACAAGGTACATCGCGGACTCCGCGGCTCAGTCAATCGAGGTACGGGGCACTAGTATCGACAGCGTGAGAAAGCTAGTGGATCTGCCTGGGATGCGCGTCGGATATCAGGCAGGCGATGACGCCGCGGGGGCCGACGGGGTCGCGGCGAATCTGGATCCGACGTGGCTGACCGGGGAACCGCCATGGCGCGAACTGTTCGACGCCTGGCTGGCAGAGGCGGTGGCCACGCGGATTCCCGAACCGAACGCGATGGTGATCGGGACGGTCGACGCAGACGGACACCCAGCAACGCGGACCGTGCTGTGCAAAGGCGTCAGTGACGCGGGGATCGTCTTCTTTACCGGCTACGAATCCCAAAAGGGGCTGGCGTTGGCCGCCAACCCGTATGCGTCCGTGACCTTCCCCTGGATCGCGATGGAACGCCAGGTCCACTTCCGTGGGCCCGTCGTCAAAGTGGATCCCGAAGAGACCCAACGCTATTGGGATTCGCGACCGCGCGGATCCCAACTGTCCGGGTACGCGTCGGCACAGTCGCAGCCCATCGGGTCGCGAGCTGAACTCGAGGAAGCGGCCCGCGCTGCCGCCGAGCGATTCGGCGACGACGAACTCATCCCGGTTCCCGAAGCCTGGGGCGGCTATCGGCTCGAACCAGAAATCGTCGAATTCTGGCAGGGCCGTGCCAACCGCCTGCACAATCGGGCGCGGGCCGTCCGGACCGCTGACGGATGGCGCCTCGAGCGGCTCCAGCCCTAATGGCCAAGCGGATATTCGCCGACACGCGACCGCTGCAAAATATCTACTTCCGGCGGCTCTGGACCGCCAACATCATTACGGTCATCGGCGCGCAGCTGACGGTGGTAGCCGTGCCCGCGCAGCTGTACGCCATCACCGGCAGCTCCGCCTACGTCGGCCTGGCGGGCATCTTCGGGCTCGTGCCGCTCGTCGTTTTTGGCCTGTGGGGCGGGGCCCTCGCCGACACCTACGACCGTCGCCGCATCCTCATCGTCACCACGATCGGTCTCATCGTCACGTCGGCGGCCTTCTGGGCGCAAGCGGCGGCCGACCTCAATAATGTGTGGCTGCTGCTGATGATCTTTGCTGTTCAGCAAGGCTTCTTTGCGGTCAACCAGCCGACGCGGACCGCCGTGCTGCCGCGCATCATTTCGATGGAACAGCTCCCCGCCGCGAACTCCCTCAACATGACGGTGATGCAGGCCGGAGCCATCGCCGGGCCGCTGGTGGGCGGGGCGCTGATCCCGTTCATCGGGTTCTCGATGCTGTACGCGGCCGACGCCGTGTTCCTGTTCGCGACGCTGTGGGCCGTCGTCACGCTGCCACCGCTGCCTCCCGAACACACGCCCGGTATGGACAAACCGACGGCCGGCTTCAAATCAGTGATCGACGGCCTTGTCTACCTCAAGGGCCACAAAGTGCTCCTGATGTCGTTCGTCGTCGACCTCATCGCCATGATCTTCGGCATGCCGCGCGCCCTGTTCCCGCAGATCGCGCATGAAAGTTTCGGCGGCCCCACCGACGGCGGCCTCGCCTTCGCGCTCCTCTTTATTGCGATCCCGCTCGGCGCGGTGGTCGGAGGCGTGCTGTCGGGATGGGTGTCGCATGTGCGACGGCAGGGTATGGCCGTCATCATCTGCATCATCATTTGGGGACTGTCGATCGTCGTCGCTGGCGGTGTCCTGATCTTTGCCCACGGCACCATGCTGCCGATCTTGCCGATTGTGATCGTCGCTTTGATGATCGGTGGTGCCGCCGACATGGCGTCGGCTGCGTTCCGTCAGACGATGCTGCAGTCGGCCGCCAACGACGACGTCCGCGGCCGCCTACAGGGTGTCTTCATCGTGGTCGTGGCTGGCGGACCGCGCATCGCCGACGTGACCCACGGTGCGTCGGCCGCGATGGTCGGCACCGCCGTGACCTTCGCTGGCGGCGGCATCCTGGTAGTAGTGCTCACGGTGGTCGCGGCCTTCGCAGTCCCGGTGTTCTGGCGCTACCGGACGTCGTTGAAAGAAACCGACGCCACTTAAAGGTCGTTCAGAAACTCGATCATGGCGTCGTTGACCTGCTCGGCAGCTTCCATCTGCACAAAATGACCGGCACCGGGAACGATCAACGACCGCCGCAGTCCGGGCGTCATCTGCGCCGTGAGATCCAGAGCTTTGCTGCCCATCATGGTCAGCACCGGGTCTTCTGCGCCAGCGATGAACAGGGTCGGGACGGTGACGGGTTGGTCGTGGAGTTCGGCCATCTGCTCCCAGACGAGGTCTTCGGCGCGGTACCAGTTGAGGCCGCCGGTGAAGCCGGTGCGGGTGAATTCGTCGACGTAATGGTCGAACGATTCCTGCGTCAGCCACGGCCAGGGGAGTGCGGGCGGATCGGGGAGAACGTCGAGGTAGCCGTTGCCTTCGGTCGGGAACTTCCAGCAATCGAGGTAGTTCCCGTCGCCCGACAGCGCGTGAAAAATCTTGCCGAGAAACTCGCGGGGCGCAGCGTCCAACTCGCGGTCGGCGACGCCGTACTCCTGGAAGTAGTGGAAGTGCACGAAGTGCTTGGACGCCATGTAGGCGAAACCGTCGGTCGGTCGGATCTTTTGCCGCGGCATGCGGGGCACGCTCAATTGGATGAGGGCCCGCACGCGGTCGGGTGCGAGCGCAGGGAGATCCCAGGTCAGGTGGGCCCCAAAGTCATGGCCGCCGAACACGGCATCGTCGATCCCGAGGGCATCGAGCAGCCCGGTGAGATCGGCGACAGTGTGCGTGCGGTCGTAGGCGGCAACGTCAGTTGGGGCGTCGGTGCCGCCGTAGCCGCGCGCATGTCGGGTGCGATGACCCGAAAACCGGCGTCCGACAACGCCGTCAACTGGTGCCGCCAACTGTAGGCAAGGCCAGGGAAGCCGTGGCACAACACAATCGGCGTACCTTCGCCCTGCTCGGTGACGCGCATGGTGATGTCGCCAACCTCGACGGAACGGTGAACCAGCGGCGCAGGCATAGGAAGGCTCCTTGTTTCGGGGCAGGTGGACGGTAGTCAGTTGGACGGCCCAGACTCCGCTTGACCTTACGTACGCGCCGTCGCTCCGCTCCGTCTTTCCCCTTTTCTGTCACGATTCGACCAGACCGTCACCAAACGATGCGTTCGGTGACGGTCTGGCGGACGCCGGACCCGTGGATGTGACAGAAAAGGGGAAAATCCCGGGGCACAAAGCCCCTGCTACGTGCCCTTAACGTTCAGGATCTGGCGAAGGGTGTGTTCGACGTCGACGAGGTCGCGGGCGTCTTCCATCACCTGGTCGATGTCCTTGTAGGCGTCGGGGATCTCGTCGACCCATGCTTCGCTGTGCCGGTATTCGATGCCGACCATGCGGGCGGCGAGGTCGTCGGCGGTGAAGCGGCGCCTGGCTTCGGTCCGCGAGAACCGGCGTCCGGCACCGTGCGGCGCCGAATCCAATCCGGCCTTGCTTCCTTTACCTCGCACCACATACGACCGTGTGCCCATGGAACCCGGGATGACGCCCCGGACACCGTCGCCGGCATGGATCGCACCCTTTCGGGTGAGCCACACCGTCTTGCCGTGGTGCTTTTCCTGCACCGTGTAGTTGTGGTGGCAGTTCACGCGGTCGGTCTCGATGCTGTCGCGGTCGGCGCCCGTCCAATGTTCGACGGCGCGCACAAAGCGGTCCATCATTTCGCCACGGTTCTCGAGCGCAAACTTCTGCGCCCACTTCAGGTCGGCGAGGTAGGCGCTGAACTCGGGCGTGCCCTGCGGCAGGTATGCAAGCTCGGGCGTCGGCAGCTCAATCCACCACTGCTTGCAGAGGCGTTCGGCGATCTTGATGTGCTTCTTCGCGATCTTGTTGCCAACCCCGCGAGACCCAGAGTGCAGAAACAGCCACACGTGGTCGCGTTCGTCGAGGCACAACTCAATAAAGTGGTTGCCGCCGCCCAGGGACCCCAGCTGCCGCTGCCACGTCGGCGAGTGACTCAGGTCGACGCCGGTGCGCTCGGCCAGTTCCGTCAGCTCGTCGAGGCGGGCCTGAGTGAAGTCGTAGCGGCCGGTCCCCGAGTTGTAGACGCCGGGCGACAGTGGGATCGCCGATTCCACCGAATCACGCAGCGCCGCCAGATCGAGGCCAGCGATGTCGGACGCGGTCAGGTGCGTTTCGACGGCGATCATGCCGCAGCCGATGTCGACGCCAACGGCTGCGGGGATCACCGCGTTCAACGTTGGGATCACGGTGCCGACCGCCGACCCCAACCCATGGTGGGCGTCGGGCATCAATGCGATATGCGAGTGCACGAAAGGCATTGATGCGGTCTGACGTGCCTGGGCCAGCGTCTTTTCTTCAAGGCTGGAGGCGTAGTTCAGGACCTTGGGTGCAATCATTTCGGGCATGGCGGTCATTTCTACCGGCGATCGCGTTGCCGGTCCACCCTTTTACTTTTAGTCGTTGACCTCGTTGGTGTTCCACGGCAGATTCGCGCGACGTTTGGCATGCACGGGGCAGTAATGGATCGGGTTGTCGCGCTCGGCACCCGACGGCAGGTTGCGGGCAGGTGTTTCCAGGAGTGGGGCGTCGGGGGCGACGCGGCCGGTCAAGCGATCATCGGCATCGCGGGCTCGGGGGTGGCGACGGTACCTCTTGGGCACCAGGCTCATCGTCGTGTGGACGAAGCGGCCAAACAATCGGAACCGGCGCTGATCGGCATCGGACCACTTCAGGCCCATCATTTCGCGGATCGGCTCGTCGTAGAGGCCGGTCGTAACCCACATGTAGAAGCGTTGAATCTGCTGAATCTGGATGCGCCACAGCCAGTTCGGGACAATCCCCGGCATCCACGGCGGCTTTGGCAAGGTGGTGATGTCGAGGACGGTGCGGACGGCCTGATGGTCGCGCAGCACGTACCGGCACATGTGGTCCCAATACTCAAGGAAGTCCTCGTACGTGTCCGGACAGGGCCGCATGCTGACGCCGTACTGTGCGTACCAACCGCGCGACTCGTCGAAGAGGCGACGCTTGTCGGCCTCGGAGATCGGCGGTCCGAAGGCCTCGGCGCAGCGGATATTGCCGTACCAAAACGTGGCGTGCGCCCAATAGAAGACGTCCGGGTCGAGCGCGTGATAGCGCTCGCCGTTGTCCATCGTCCCCTTGATGGTGCGGTGATAGTCGCGGACCGTGCGACCGGTTTCGGGCGTGCGGTCGAACACGACGCCGCTGATTGGGTACAGCGATCGGTTGAGTCGTTCCCATCGTTCGCCGAAGAAGTCGGAGTGGTCCCACACGCCTGCGGCCAGTTTGGGATGCATGTTTTGCATGGACCCCGACCACAGGCCCATCAGGATGCCGCGCCAGTCGCCGAAGTAGCGCCACGTCACCGAGTCGGGGCCCGGCGGGGCAAGGGATTCGGTCGACGGGGAACCAGCCTCAACCTGCGTCATGAGACGAACCTATCGATGCGTCTCAGTCCTGTCAATCGCCGCGCTATCGAAGGATTAGTCGGACTTCATCGCCCGCCACCAATTGCGCAGCCAGCCACAGGGATTCGGTCGTCAGCACGGCGACCACCGGGTATCCGCCGGTCACCGGATGGTCGGCCAGGAAGATCACCGGCTGCCCACTAGGCGGAATCTGAATGCCGCCGAGCGGCACGCCCTCCGACAGCATGCCCGGGAGGTCCCGATGCTCCGGAAGTGGGGCATCCCCGACGCGATCGAGGCGCACCCCCACCCGATTGCTCGCGGGCGTCACCTGCCAGTGGCCTTCACTCAGCACGTCGACGTCGATTAGTCGCGCATCGCGCGGTCCCACTTCGGCAACTAGTTCGACGACCCGTGGGCTGCTGCCAACGGGGGCGAGTTGCGTTGTTGGCCAATCGAGTTCGTCGGAACGCAGCCGAATCTCGTCGCCTGCGCGGAGCGGTCGGGGGCCAAGGTGCGAGAGCAAGTCGGTCGACGCAGAACCAAGTTCCTGCGGTGCCAGAATTCCCCCGCGGATAGCCACATAGTTGCGTGCACCGCGCGACGGAGTGCCCACCCGCACCACCGCCTCGGCGGGAACCTCGATGGTTGCGTGGCTACCGACCGGGACGTCGTCGACGAAGACGTCTACCGCCGGACCGGTCACTGCCAGTACGACCGCCCGCTGTGTCCGCGCCGACCATCCGCCGAGGGTGATTTCGATTCCTGCGGCATCCTCTGGATTGCCGACCAATCGGTTCGCCAACGCAAGGGCCGGAAGGTCGGCTGCCCCCGACCGTGCGACCCCCATATCGGCGAGCCCGGGGCGCCCAAAGTCTTGAATTGTGGCCAACAATCCGGGGCTTAAAACGGACAAAGACGCCGGTGTGACCGAGATCGCTCGGTGGTCTGCGTCGGTCATTTTTGGGTCGCCAGAATCGACGTGATTTTGCATGGCCGACGGTCCGTGTGTCGCTGCCGAATCGACGGCGACAAACCGCACCAGCATCCCCGCGGCGAGCATCGCCGGCTCTCGTCGGCTGGGTTCCCAAAGCGGCGCATCGGTGTGACCCAACAGGTACCAACCGCCGGGCCCTTCGCGCGGATAGATGGCGCCGTATCCGGCCGCGACGGCCACCGAACCGGCGGGCACGGATGGTCGAGATTGAGGACGTCGAGCGATCTGCGCGAGGAGTTTGACGTCGCGGAGGGGGCTCGCCGGGTGGGGAACCAAATATGCGAAACCCGGTGCAAAGCCCAGGAATTGGGCCCTCCAGATGATCCGGGCATGTGCTTGGGCGAGGTGATTGGGACTCACTCCGACGAGCTCGGCGGCCTCGGCGAGATCGGCCCCGTCGTACACCGTTGGGATGACGGCATCGGCCCCCACATCGGTGGCGGTCTCCGGTTCGCGATGGCTTGCGGCGAAGGCTCGCCGCGCCCGGCGAACGACCCGTCGTACGCCGAGCTCGTCGAGTCCAGAACCCGGCCGCGCCTCGATCAGGATCGCCTGTGCGGACGACACCACATCGCACGGTGCGAGCCGCCCGCGAAGCACTGCCGAACGAAGTTCATGTGCCACCGAGGTGGTCTCGGATTCGCTGAACGCGACGCCATGAAAGTCCAAGACGATCGCATCGCCGCCCGCACGGAGCTCTCGCATTCCAACACGGTACCCACTTATGAGTAAGCTGAGCACGCGACAAATGTCGCGGCGCTGAACATGGGACCCACGTGCGGCGTCCGAGTCGAACCACGACTAGGTTGTTACCCAGCAACTGCTCACCCGCGAGTTATAAGGGGTTTGTGTGTCCGTTGATAAGGACGTGACCAACCAGGCGACAGGTAAGTTCACCTATCCCGGTGGCGAAATTGACCTGCCCATCCTTAAGGCCACCGAGGGTAGTGACTCGGTTGAGCTGGGGAAGTTCCTGGCTGATACAGGTATGACGACGTTCGACGGAGGCTTCGTCAACACGGCAGCCACCAAGTCGTCGATCACGTACATCGACGGCGACGCAGGCATCTTGCGTTACCGCGGCTACCCGATCGAGCAGCTCGCCGAGGGCTCGACCTTCATCGAGGTCAGCTACCTGCTGATTTACGGTGAGCTCCCAACTCCGACGCAGCTGGATGAATTCACCAACCGCATCCAGCGTCACACCCTCCTGCACGAGGACCTGAAGCGTTTCTTCGACGGCTTCCCGCGCAACGCGCACCCGATGCCCGTCGTTTCGAGCGCCGTCAACGCGCTCAGCGCCTACTACCAGGACTCGCTCGATCCCAAGGATCCCGAGCAGGTCGAACTGGCAACCATCCGACTCCTCGCGAAGCTGCCGACCATCGCGGCCTACGCCTACAAGAAGTCGCAGGGCCAGCCGTTCCTGTACCCGGACAACTCGTTGAGCCTGGTCGAGAACTTCCTCCGCATGACATTCGGCTTCCCGGCCGAGCCTTACGAGGTGAACCCCGAGGTCGCCAAGGCCCTCGACATGCTGTTCATCCTGCACGCCGACCACGAGCAGAACTGCTCCACGTCGACCGTCCGCCTCGTCGGATCGTCGCAGGCCAACCTCTTCACGTCCATCTCGGGCGGCATCAACGCACTGTGGGGCCCGCTGCACGGCGGCGCCAACCAGGCCGTGCTCGAAATGCTCGACGACATCCGCGCTTCCGGCGGCGACACCAAGGCCTTCATGACCAAGGTGAAGAACAAGGAAGACGGCGTCAAGCTCATGGGCTTCGGGCACCGCGTCTACAAGAACTACGACCCGCGTGCTGCGATCGTCAAGAAGACCGCCGACCAGATCCTGGAATCCCTGGGTGTCAGCGACGAACTCCTCGACATCGCCAAGGGCCTCGAAGAGGTTGCCCTCAACGACGACTACTTCGTCGAGCGTCGCCTGTACCCGAACGTCGACTTCTACACCGGCGTCATCTACCGGGCCATGGGCTTCCCGACCCGCATGTTCACAGTGCTGTTCGCTCTCGGACGCCTGCCCGGTTGGATTGCGCACTGGCGTGAAATGCACAACGACCCGACCACCAAGATTGGCCGCCCGCGTCAGCTGTACACCGGCTACACCGAGCGCGATTTCATCCAGATGGGGGACCGTTAAATCATGAGCAAGCCTGAAGTTGATTTTCCCGAAGGCCCGGCACCGAGCAGCTTGGAGATCACCGACCTGGTGGTTGGCGAGGGCCCCGAGGCGCAGCGCGGCGGCACCGTTGACGTGCACTACGTTGGCGTTGAGTTTGAGTCCGGCGAAGAGTTCGACTCGTCGTGGGACCGCGGCCAGTCGGCCCGCTTCCCGCTGGAAGCGCTCATCCCCGGATGGCAAGAGGGCATCCCCGGCATGAAGGTCGGCGGTCGTCGTCGGCTGGTCGTGCCGCCGGAGCTGGCCTACGGTCCGGCCGGTGCTGGCCACCGACTGTCGGGCAAGACCTTGATCTTCGTGATCGACCTGCTTGGCGTCTAAATGATTGTTCTTGAAGAGCCGCGTCGCATCTGCGACGCGGCTCTTTGGTTTGGGTGAGCTTCGTAGTTGAATCCCCAATTTGGCCAAAAATGGCCGAATTTGCCCAGATGATCTCGGGTAGGGGATTCAAATACGAGCGAGGAGATTGCCAATGACATTCACCGCGATGGTTGCCCGCGAAAACGACGGGGTTATCACCCTGGCGCGGGAAGACGTCGACGAGTCGTTCCTTCCCGAAGGGGACGTCACGGTACGCGTGGAATATTCGTCGATCAACTACAAGGATGCGCTTGCGGTGACGCCGCGCGGCGGTGTGGTTCGCACCTATCCGATCATTCCGGGGATCGACGTCGCTGGCGTGGTTACCGAGTCGTCGTCGAACCTGTTTTCCCCGGGTGATCGGGTGGTCGCTCATGGGCATGCGATCGGCACCGCCCAGCATGGCGGGTATGCCGAGTACGCACGGGTTTCCAGTGATTGGACGATGAAACTGGATGCATTGAGCACCCGCGAAGCTGCCGCGATCGGTACCGCGGGCTTCACTGCGGCGATGAGCGTTCAGGCTCTCCTGAATCGGGGAGTGCAGCCGTCCGATGGGCCGGTGCTGGTGACCGGTGCCAGCGGTGGCGTCGGCACGGTGAGCGTTGACCTGCTGGCGAAGCGCGGTTTTGAAGTGATTGCGTCGTCGGGCAAAGCCGACGCCGTCGAACTTCTGACGAGCCTCGGGGCATCGTCGGTGATCGGCCGTCTCCCCGAGGATCCGGATGCGAAAATCCGTCCGCTCGACAAGCAACGTTGGGCGGCGGCCATTGATTGCGTCGGTGGTCGTACCTTGGCGTATGTTTTGGCCACGACGCAGTACGGCGGGACGGTCGCTGCGAGCGGGCTTACCGGTGGTGCTGGGCTGGAAACGACAGTGATGCCGTTTATCTTGCGCGGCGTGACGCTGGAAGGCATTGATTCGGTGATGGCGAGCACCGATGTGCGTCGCGGCTTGTGGCGGCGTCTCGAATCCGACCTTCGGCCCGCCCACCTAGACAAGCTCATCTACGAGACGAGCCTCGACGACTTGCCTGCGGCCTTGAGCAGCATTCTTGCAGGTGAAGCGACCGGCCGGGGGATTGTGAAGGCGATCTAGCTGAGGCGGTGCGACCCCGGTCGGGTGAATGTCCGAATGGGTCGATAGCATTTGCGCATGATTGTGAGCAATGCCATCGGACAGGTTGTAACGATCGAGCTGGCCCGCGAAGAGAAGCGAAATGCCCTTGACGAAGCGATGGTCGCTGACCTGTCGTCGGCTTTTACCGAGGCGGTTGAGGGCGGTGCCCGAGCGATTGTGCTGACCGGTCGCGGTGCAGTGTTCAGCGCTGGCGCGGACCTTTCCGGACCCGTCTACGACCAAGCGTTCATTACCAAGTTGGTTGCTCTCGTCGCGCAGATTGAGGCGACGCCTGTCCCGGTGATTGCCGCGATTAACGGTCCGGCGCTGGGTGCCGGTCTGCAGTTGGCGATGGCCGCCGACCTCCGGGTGATGGTGCCCGGTTCGGTTGTCGGGATTCCGGCGGCGAAGATTGGGGTGGCGGTTGACGAGTGGACGATTCGTCGGCTCGTTTCGCTGGCTGGTGACGGTCATGCCCGAGGCATGTTCTTGGGTTGTGAGCCGCTGTCGGCCGATAAGGCGCTGAGTGTTGGTTTCGCGAATCGTCTCGGTGACCTTACTGACGCCCAGCATTGGGCTTCGGAGATCGCCACCTACGCTCCGCTCACTCTCCGCCACTACAAGATGGTTTTGACCGGTGACGGTGCCCGCGACGAAGCCCCAGAAGACCGCACGGCCGCCCAAGTCGCGGCCTGGATGAGCGATGACCTCCAAGAGGGCCGTGTTGCCCGCACCGAAAAGCGCGCCCCCGTCTTCACCGGCCGCTAGCCGCCCGACCGGTATTTTTCGCTCCGCTCAACCGCCCCTTTTCTGTCACGATTCGACCAGACCGTCACCGATCACTGCGATCGGTGACGGTCTGGTCGCTTCGCGACGACGTTTTGCGTCAGAAAAGTGCAGATTTTTTGGGGCGCAAATTAGACGTGCAGCGGCACCTCGGTAACCTTTGTAAGTCTTTGCCTGTACCGAGAGGAACGTCGTGCGTAGAAGAGCCTGGGTAGGAGTTGCCCTCGCATCCGTGACACTGCTTTCGGGCTGCGGGTCCGACGACGCTTCCGCAGGTCCACAGGTGAAGACGCTCGGTGAGGCGTGCGATGTCCTCGGGCCATCAATCGCTGAGTTCACCCGACAGGCCGTGCGCTGGCAGCTACCTTCGGCACCGTCCGCGGATGGGCCGATCATCCCATTCGACACTTACGTGAAGATGGTCGACGACGCCGATCCCGACCAGCGTCGTGCGAAAGACCTTGCAGTGCAGATCAACCGCCTAACGCCAGAGATGAAGGCGGCGATCGACAACGGTAACGATGCGGCCGCACGGAAGGTCGTCGACTCTGCACGAAAGCTGGAGGACGAGTTCATTGCGGTCTGTTCCACCGACGCGACATGGACGGGGAAGAACGCCCTTGTCAGCATCCGCAAACAGCTGGACGAGCAGCCGTTGACTGGGACCCCGGTCCTCGCTCCGCCGTCGTAGGGTTCGCACGCTGTCACGTCGTAGATTTCCCGCGAGATAACGTCTCGGGCCCTCTCAGGCGGTTCTGCGGGCCCCGAATCTGAACCTTTCTGTCACAAAACCGTGGCCCCATTCGACCAGACCGTCACCGATCGCGGTGATCGGTGACGGCCTGGTCGAATCGTGACAGAAAAGCGGAATTGAGCGGAGCGAAATAGGCCGTCAGGGATGGCGGGCGTGGGGCTATTTGCCGAGGGTTTGGGTTAGGTAGGGGTTGGCGAAGGTGCGGTTGGGGTCGAACTTGTCGCGGATGGCGAGGAAGTCGTTGAACTTCGGGTAGACGGACTCGAAGTAGGCGGCGTCGCGGTTGTGCATCTTGCCCCAGTGCGGACGACCGCCATGCGCCATCATGATGTCTTCGACGTCACGGAAGTACGCGTGGGAATCCGCCACGTCGTCGCGGTGGTAGCGGTGCACGGCGATATATCCGCTGGCACGACCGTGTGCTGTCGACAGCATGAGGTCATCGGCAGCGGCGGCGCGCACCTCAATCGGGAAGCTGACCTTGTACTTGCGGCGATTGATCATCGACCGCACCTCGCGCAAAGCGTCCGGGACCGCCTCCAGCGGCACCGCGTACTCCATTTCGCGGAAACGGACGTCGCGGTCGGAGATAAAGATCTTGTCCGACCGGTCGACGTAGCGGCGGGCCGACAGTCCGCGCCCGGTGAGCTGGCTGATCGCCGGAACCAGTGCCGGAGCCTTGGAGCCGATGGTGCACAGGACTCGCAGCAAGTCGTTCGACAGGAGTTCATCATCGATGTAGCGGCGGACCTTGCCCGGCCCGCTCGCTGGCGTGCTCGCAGGTAGACGTGTGTTGGTCTTGGTAAGCGTGCAGGTGGTGTGCGGGAACCAGTAGAACTCGTAGTGGTCGACGTTGGCGACATTCTCAAGGAAATTGTCAATCGTCTCATCGGCGTCGCCGGGGGCTTCGATCGCTTCGATGGCGTACGCGTCGGTCACCTGCAAGGTGATTTCGGTGAGGATGCCGAGAGCACCGAGACCGAGGGCGGCGGCCTTAAGCTCGGGATCGTTCTCGCCAATGGTGCGGACCTTGCCTGTGCCGTCGACGAGGGTGACCCCGCGGATCTGCGTCGAGATGCCGCCAAACTGGCCGCCGGTGCCGTGGGTGCCGGTCGACGTCGCGCCCGAAACGGTCTGCCGGTCAACGTCACCGAGGTTGATCATCGCGAGGCCCAGCGGGTCCAGGATGCCGGGGATTTGGTGCAGGTTGGTTCCGGCACCCAGCGTGATCCGCTTGGTTTCGGGGTCAAAACTGCGTACACCCTTGAACCCGGCCATCGAGACCTGGATGCCGGGAGCGATGGCGATCTCCGAGAAACTGTGGCCTGCGCCGACGGGTTTGACGACATCGCCGCGCTCAGCAGCTGCGGCGACATCTGCGGCCAACTCATCAACGTTCTGCGGGACGATCAACCGGTTGGGGGTGCAGCTAGCGGTATTGCCCCAGTTGCTCCACGTTCCTGACGCTGCATTGCTCACAAGAAACACTTCCCTTCTCCACGGTAGGTCGGGACCACGTCGACGACCTTTGCCTCGCCGTCAGCACTGCGCTCAATGAGCGCGACTGACGCGGAACGCTCGCATACTTCACCCGATTTGGTGTGCCGGAACCAAACTCTATCGCCCACAGACAGCGACGCTGCAGCCTTACCCTGCAACGGCGTTTGCACTTCGCCTGCGGCCTCGGTGCCGACAAATTGCAGGTCGGCGGGCCACACGGGCTTGGGGAGACGGTCGGGGCCGGGAGGCCCGGAAGCGATCCAGCCGCCGCCAGCGCACGTCACGATTTCGTGGTCGGGTCGACGCAGCACGTCCAGCCCGAACGACAGTGCGGGCGCGGGCTGGAAATGTTTGTAAGTATCGAACAGGTGGCCGCCGAAGAAGCCGCTGCCCGCAGCGATGTCGGTGATGGCGGCGTCTTTCGCCGTCTCTTCGAGCGAACCGGTGCCGCCGCCGTTGACGAACTCAAGATCGGCGACCTCGCGCATGGCGGCAATCGCCTTCGCGCGCCGGTGGCGGAGTTCGCGCATCGACACGGCCTGCATCGCTTGCACGGCGGTATTCATCAGGGCCTTGCCAGCGACTTCGTTGCCGACGCCGGCGACCTGCGCCTCGTACGACATCGCACCGACGAGGCGGAAACCCTTGCGTGAGTCGATAGCTCGCGCAAGCCTTCGTGCCTGCTCGACGCTGTGAATGGGGGAGCGACGCACGCCAACGTGAATGTGGCCAGCGACGGCGCGCAGAGAGGCGTCGAGGTCGATGGCGATCCGAACGGTCGGACGCTTTTCCGGCGGCAGCACGGAGTCGACGATGTCGAGTTGTGCCACGTCGTCAACGAGCAGGGTGACTCGTTCGCAGGCGGTTTCGTCGGCGAACAACTCGGCGAGCGCGCCACGCTTCACCGACGGATAGCCGAGGAGCACATCGGTGATGCCCGACTCGACGGCCAGCCAGTGAGCTTCGGCGACGTCGTAGGCGAGGACGCCAGCGAAACCGTCACGGCCCAAGATGTCGTCGATGACCGAGCGCACGCGCAGCGATTTGCTGGCTACGCGGATCGGGACGCCACCGGCACGGCGGCGAAGGTCGGCGATGTTGTGTTCTAAGGCGCCAAGATCGAGGGCGATAACCGGGGAGTCGAGCCCGGCGCGCGCGACCGCGTCGTTGATTCCGCCCCAGTACGCTTCCGGGTCCGTGACGTAGGGCAAGCCGGTAGTCATTGCGCAGCACTCCTTTTAAATGCGAGCGTTTCGGAAGACCCGAATTACCCGTTACCGATTACGCTAGACAAGCGTGAGGTCTCTGGGAAACGCGGCTGCGGCGAGTGCATCGGCATTACAGGTGAAATTGGCAAAGAAGGCACGGATCTTGCCTCCGATGCGGGCTCTCGGTGCAAATCGTGAGCAAATCGCGCCGATGACCGCATCGTCGGACTTCGCCCGCGACGGTGTCTTCGCGAACCTGGATCCGGCCCCCGACATCGAGGGGCCCGACATGGGAATCGCGATGGACATGCTGCGACACCCAGGCAAACCGAACGCCCCAATTCCGGTACTGCGCCCGACGTTTCCGGCAACTCCGGACGGCATGTCTGTCACGTGGCTGGGGCATGCGAGTGCCGTCGTCGACCTCGACGGCGTCCGGATGGTCACGGACCCGGTACTGTCCCAGCGGTGTTCGCCGTCGCAATTCATCGGACCGAAACGCCTGCACCGTGCACCGTTGACCGCCGCTGAACTGCCACACCTCGACGTCGTCCTCATCAGCCACGACCACTACGACCATCTCGACACTCCGACAGTGATCGCGATTGCTCGAGCACAACCGGAAGCGATCTTCGTTGTCCCGATCGGGGTGGGTGCGCACTTGCAGGCGTGGGGGGTTGCGCCCGACCGCATTCGGCAGGCCGATTGGTACGAGCAGGTCGATCTCACGGTCCGCGGGACAACCATTCGCTTTCATGCCGCACCGGCACGGCACTTTTCCGGGCGCAGCGTCGCCCGGAATCTGACCCAGTGGGTCAGCTGGTCGGTGATCGGTCCACACCACCGGTTCTTTTTCTCCGGAGATACGGGGATGACGCAGTCGTATGTGCAGACCGGCCGGGATTTTGGGCCCTTCGATGTCACCCTGATTGCTATCGGTGCCTACGACCCGAGCTGGCCCGATATCCATTTGACTCCGGAAGAGGCCGTGGCAATCCACCAAATGCTCAACGGCGCGCCCGGACCAGGCATTCTGCTGCCAATCCACTGGGGTACTTTCAACTTGGCGCGCCACTCGTGGGCTGATCCGATGGTTCGGCTGACAACCGAAGCCCAGCGGCTCGGCTTCGACGTATGTGCGCCACGGCCCGGAGCCACGTTGGTCGCGGAAAACCGCACCGGCACAGCCTTTTTCGACGCGACATGGTGGGAGCGATGCGCATGACCACGCCGACGACAACCGAGCGAGACCCCGGACTGACGGCAGCTCAAGTCGCCGAGCAGGTCGCGGCGGGCCGCACCAACGTCGCCGATAGCAAGTCGGGGCGCACTGTCCTCGACATCGTGAAAGCCAATGTCTTCACCCGGATCAACGCGATTCTGGGCGTGCTCTTCGTCATCGTCGCATCGACCGGTTCGTTTATTAATGGGCTCTTCGGGCTGCTGATCATCGCGAACAGCGGCATCGGCATCATTCAGGAAGTCCGCGCCAAGCGGACCCTCGACCGACTGGCGATTGTCGGACAGGCCAAGCCGATGGTCCGGCGCGACGGCGTTGTCACCGCGATGGCTGCCGAAGAGGTGGTCCTGGGCGACATCATCGAATTGGGCCCCGGCGATCAAGTTGTTGTCGACGGCGAGGCAATCGAGTCCGAGGCCCTCGACATCGACGAGTCGCTCCTGACCGGTGAAGCCGATGCCGTCGATAAGGCCTGCGGTGACGAGATCATGTCGGGCAGTTTTGTCGTCTCGGGCTCAGGCGCCTATCGCGCCACCAAGGTGGGACCGGACTCGTACGCGAACAAGTTGGCCGCAGAGGCCTCCACCTTCACCCTGGTGTCGTCGGAACTGCGGTCGGGTATCGACCAGATCCTGAAGGTCATTACGTGGCTGCTGATTCCCGCAGGCATCTTGACGATCGTCAACCAACTCTTCATTAGCCAGAATGGGCTGCGCTCGGCGCTGCTCGGCATGGTCGCGGCGCTGGTGCCGATGGTCCCCGAGGGCCTCGTGCTGATGACGTCGATCGCCTTTGCTGTCGGCGTGGTCCGGCTCGGCAGACGCCAATGCCTGGTGAATGAGTTGCCCGCGATTGAAGGTTTGGCTCGCGTCGATATCGTCTGCACCGACAAGACCGGCACGCTCACCGAGAACGGCATGCGCTGCGCCGAGGTGCGCCTGGTGTGTGACGACGTCGAGCAGGCTGCGGTCGAAGCAGCCCTCTCGGCGATCGCCGCCAACGACCCGCACCCAAACGCCAGCATCGAAGCGGTTCAAGAAGCGTTTCCTGACGCCCCCGCCTGGACGACGTCGTCGATCCTGCCGTTTAGCTCGGCCAACAAGTTCTCGGGCATGTCGTTTATCGACGCGCAGCAGGCCTCTCAGGGTAACTGGCTGATCGGTGCGCCCGACGTGCTGTTGGACCCGGAATCGGAGACCGCGAAACTGGCCTCCGACCTGGGATCCACAGGGCTACGCATACTGCTGGTCGCAACAACTGACGTCCCGGTCGACACGGTGCCCAGCGGTGCGTCAAAGATCCCGGGCACCCTCGTGCCCACCGCGCTGATCGTGCTCGAACAGCGTGTTCGCTCCGACGCCCGCGACACCATCGAGTACTTCGAATCGCAGCATGTGGCCGTCAAGATTATTTCGGGCGACAACGCTCGTTCGGTTGGTGCTGTTGGCGCATCGTTGGGGCTCGGTTCCGCAGATACGGCCGTCGACGCCCGCGAACTGCCCACGGACGGCGACTCGCTGGCGGCGGTGATCGCTGACGCGGACGCATTCGGTCGCGTGCTGCCCGATCAGAAGCGATCCATGGTGAAGGCGTTGCAGGCCAAGGAACACACTGTCGCGATGACCGGCGACGGTGTCAACGATGTCCTGGCGCTCAAAGATGCCGACATTGGCGTCGCCATGGGTTCGGGTTCGTCGGCGGCGCGTTCGGTGGCGCAGATTGTGCTGCTCGATAACAAATTCGCCACCCTCCCGTACGTCGTCGGTGAGGGTCGTCGCGTCATCGGGAACATTGAGCGGGTCTCGAACCTGTTCCTCACCAAGACCGTGTACGCGGTCCTGCTGGCGCTGCTCATCGGCGGTGCCGGGCTCCTGGCCAAGCTGATGGGTTGGGCTGCCATTAGCTACCCGTTCCAGCCGATTCACGTCACCATTTCGGCATGGTTCACGATCGGTGTGCCAGCATTCGTCTTGTCGCTGGCCCCGAACAACGAGCGTGCCAAGCGGGGTTTTGTTCGCCGAGTGCTGACCCAAGCGGTCCCGAACGGCATCATCGTGGGGCTGGCAACGTTTGTGTGCTTCTTGCTGGTGAACCGGGACTATTCGGGGATGCTGGGGAGTTACGTGGGGCATTTAGCGACGAACCCGGGCGACGGTGTCGCGACGGTCGCTAACGCCAGCCAAACTTTGGGGGCAGTTCAAACACAGGCCGCAACAGCAGCTCTCGTCACGATGATTTCCATCGCCCTGTACGTGCTGGCGGTGGTGGCGCGACCGTACAACTGGTGGAAGATTGTGCTTCTCGCGGTGTCGGTCGGCATGTACGTGCTCATCTTTACGGTCCCGTTTAGTCAGCGGTTGTTCCACCTGGATTCGTCTAACGGACACATGATGACGATCGCCGCAGTTTGTGCCATTGTCGGCTGTATTGCAATTGAGGTTTCTACGCGAGTTTTGAGCCGAATCTTGGCGCGGACATCGTAGTATTACCTGCATGGACATGGATGGAATTGTTAACAAGGCAAAAGACGCGCTGAAGTCGAACCCGGATCTCATCGAGAAGGGTGGCGACATGATCGATAAGGTCACCGGCGGAAAGTTCGCAGACAAGGTCGACCAGGCGCAGGACGCGGCCCGCAAGGCTGTTGGCGCTGATGGTGAAGCGCCAGCCGCCGAATAGTAGCGAGCAACCTGATCTCAATGCGTTAAGTCAGTTTTGCTTTGGCATGCCGTCGGTATGCCGAAACGGACTGCGCGTCAGCTATCCAAAATCGCCACGGCCAATCTGCGGCGAGGCGGATACCGACGCGCGGTCCGTTTTTGATTTCAATGGGCTCGTTCGGGCGTTGCGGTGATAGATGAACGCCGTTCTCGGTTAAGAGGTCGGTCGCGAGATCGGCTTTCGTAATTCCCAAGGCGCGTGTCAGATTGCCCGGTCCTCGGGCCAACAGATCGTCGGCGACGTTGCCCCGTCGTTCTCTGGCGAGTTCAATACCGTCGACGATCCGTCCCGCACGCAACAGCACGGCAGATCCCTGGCCTTCCTCGCTGGTGACGATATTTGCGCAGAAATGCGTGTGGATCTGATACACGTAGAGCCGGAACGGCGGCCCGTACATGATCTCCGACCGCGGGGTCCGCTTATAGGCGTGTGAGGCGGGGTCGTCGGGTCCGTTATACGCTTCAACTTCCGTGACCTGCACGGACACCCCGTGGCCCACCAGGGTTCTGCCGAGGATTCCGCGCGCGGCAGCCAGGACTGGCGGCTCGTCGAGCCGAGAATTTCCATCCAAATCTACCTGTGACGGTGAGTTGCGGTTAGGGTATTCAGTCATGGCGAAGACCAGCGAATCCATTCATGTTGCGCTCTCCCCGGACGATACCTTTGCGTGCGTCGCGGACCTCTCGCGGTACTCCGAGTGGTTGGTGCTGCACGACGGATGGCGCAGTCCACTCCCACCGGCCGACGATCTGAAGAAGGGCACCAAGATTTCCTCGGTGATCGTCGCCAAGGGTATTCGAGTGCGTTTTGCGTGGGAGATTGAGAAGTTTGACCGGCCCAAGCAGGTGATGCTCAAGGGCAACGGCAAAGGTGGCGTGAAGGCCAAACTTGACCTCGTGATTACGCCCATCGGCGACGACTCCAAAATCACGTTCAACGTCGACCTTGGCGGTCTGCCACTGATCGGCCCGGCGGGCAAGGCGGCGATCGCCGCAGTCAAGGGCGACATCGCGAAGTCGTTGGTGAAGTTCAACGAGATCTACGGCCAGTAGTCGGCCCAAGTCTTGATGTTCGGCCAAACCATCGGCGTCGAGCATCACAAAAGGGGCCACCCGATCGCGTGTAGATGTCGACAATTAGCGGCATCGAAGGCGAAGGGGTGACCCCAATCGTGGATCGTTAGTCTTCGATGGGGCGGAATCCACCGGAGATAGCAGTCGGAACAGTCGCGAACCACAGGTCAGGTTTCACGACGTCGTACAGGACCTCGCCGGGCACGTAGAAGAGCCCGGTTTCGTTGACGGCCTTGATGGGGTAGCCCTCAGGTGCGCGCATCGGGTCGGCCGCGAGCGGACGCGTTGCGCCGATTGGCAGTGGCACGGCGCCACCTTCGGCCGGGACTCGGGCACCCGGACGAACGGGGGTTGCCGCAGCGGTCGCGGCAGCTGCGGACTTGGCGATCGAACCGGCTGCACTCGATTCGGTTCCATCGGCCAAGCCAGCGAGCCGCTTGGTGCGCTCAGGCGTGACTTCCGGGAAACCTGGGCCGGTTGCGGGTTTGACGGCCTTGTAGTCGTACGACTTCCGGCGACGCGTCCATGCGAGCAGGAACAGTAGCGGCAGCAGGAGGAGCAGCAGCCACCACCAAGGCGAGATGCCGCCGTTGTCAGCGTTCACATTCGGGGTGTCGACGTTGACCGTCGGAGCATCGATGCTGACGCTGGGGGCGGTCACGTCGACCGACGGAAGGCTCACCTTGGGCAGTTCAACGCCGGGCAGGCCGAAGTCAGCACCCCAGTTCGGGAGCTTCAGTCCGCTGAGCGATGCGGCGAGTGATGCGGGCATCGAGCTCCACTTGCCGGTCTTCAGGTCGAAGGTCAGGTCGCCGTTGGCGAAGCTCTGGGTCAGGTTGGTTCCGTCGACCTTCATCTCGGCGGTCGGAACTCCGAGGGTCTTGCCGAGTTCGGTGCTTGCCGCACTCATCGGTCCGCGAACCAACCATGCGCCGTCAGTCGGGGTCCAGAAGATCTTGGGGTCGCCCGTACCGGCAAATTCGGCGACGCGGCTGGGGTCGCCCACGGTGCTGTCGGCTTCGTTGGTGTCGGGGAAGCCGATGTCGGCCGGGCCATTATTTTGCTGCGTGTAACGCTCGTCGATGGCGCCGTAAAGGACCTTTGCGCCAGTCTTTTCGGACCAGAAAATGGTGCCGCCCGCAAAAACCTGCTTGAAGCCGTCGCCGCTTTCGGTGACCGATCCCTTTTTAGCCCCGAGTCCGGCGTCGTTAAAGCCGCGATCGACAGCACCTGATTCGATCTGCGACGACAGCTGGTTAATCGCTGTCGTGGCGTCGTCAACAGGTGCGGCAAGTGCGGTGGCGGGAACCAGCAGTGCGGAGCCGACCGCTACTGCGAGTCCTAAGGTGAGGGCGCTTAAACGCGTCTTCATCGCTAGATCCTCCTAGTCCGAAATGCGAAGCATTTGCTTCGGTTTTGACTGTAAGCCACAAAACGGCACGGTTCGGGGTTTTGCCTGGCTGACATGCCATTTTTACCATAAGTCATGGTCGGGCATATGTTGCCTTATGTTTAAGGCAAAAAGGGATGAGCGAAATTGGACTGTAGGGCTGAGTGTCGTAGGTATTAGTTATTGATCTCGCGGTGGAATCCACTTAATTGGTGCGCCGGATGCGCGTTTACTGACGGTTGCGTCGGGCGTGTCGAGAAAGTGATTACCGCCGACTGCGGCGATATGAGTGCTCCCGGCAGGATTCGAACCTGCGACACCCGCTTTAGGAGAGCGGTGCTCTATCCCCTGAGCTACGAGAGCGGAGACCGGTGGTGATGCGGGCAGATTGAACTTCTCGCCGCATCGGCCAGTCACGGTCGGCGGGCACGGTGGGGATTGTGTTGCCGACGGAAAGAGTCTACGTGAAGCCCCGCCTACACCTTGCTCAGGTCAACCTCTCGCGTCTTTTGACCCCGGCCAAGCGACCATCTCCGAGCTCGCCGACTACCTTATTGTCATGACCAAATCGACTACCGGACAGCTGACTGTGCTGGTCACCGGAGCAAGCTCGGGAATTGGCGAGGCCGTCGCACGGCAGTTCATCGCCCTCGGACACAAGGTATACGGGACCAGTCGGAACCCTGAGACGGTAAAGAACCCAATCCCCGGTGTCACCTACGTGCGCCTCGACAACGCCGATTACGCCACGGCTACCGCGTGCGCCCAAACCGTCGGCGACATCGACATCCTGATTAACAATGCAGGTGAAAGCGCTGCTGGCGCATTTGAAGACACCCCGATGGAGGCCGTCGAGCACCTCTTTCGAGTGAATGTTTTCGGGCCGATTGCGTTGACGAAGGCCGTGCTTCCCGGCATGCGCCGCCGCCGCACCGGCACCGTCGTGATGGTCGGGTCGATGCTCTCGAGTTTTCCCGTCGCCTTCCGAACCAACTACTCGGCGACCAAGTCGGCCCTCAAGGGGTACGCGATGGCGCTGCGCCGCGAGGTCGCGCCGTACGGAATCCGCGTCACCACCGTAGAACCCGGCACGATCGCCACCGGAATCGGCGATCACCGCACCATTCACATCGGCGATGATTCGGTGTATCGCGACGAGTACGAAACGGTCGCCGCGGCCACCAGACGCAACGAAAGTAAGGGCATCGCGCCGGAGAAGATGGCCGAGAAAATTCTGGAAGCGGCCCTCGCGTCGAATCCCAAACCGCTCTACGCGCGTGGCAACAGTGCACCGCTGGTGTTCAGCCTCGCTCGAATCGCCCCGCGTCAGTTGGTTCTGGACCTCACTGCACGCAAGCACGGACTGAAGAGGGTTCGCCGCTAGCCCAGGTTTCGATTTGCGTTGGGACATGCCGCGCGCTGCGGCGTGTCCCAACGCAAATCGCCTAGCGATCGAGAGTCACCATGGGTGGGCGACGGCATCTAAGACCGCGTCGGCGATTTCCTGTCGGCAGATGACGAAGTCGGGCATGTACGGTTGCGGATTGTTGTAAACGATGGGGCGACCATTGAGCCGACTGCAATGCAGGCCCGCGGCCAAAGCGACGCCGACCGGCGCGCAATTGTCCCACTCGTACTGGCCGCCGGAATGGACGTAGGCGTCCACATCGCCGCGCACGACCGCCATGGCTTTGGCGCCGGCCGAACCGATACGAACCGGGTTCAGTCCCACACGTTCGCAGACCGCCGCCGAATGGTACGAGTGCCCGTAGCGTGACACCGCGATTCGGCCCGACAGGGGACCATCGACCGCTGGGACTTCGTCACTGCGGAACACCTGCCCTTTGGCGGGGAGGGACACCGCGGACGCGACGGGTGCGCCGTTGATGGTGAGCGCAACGTGGACCGCCCAATCGGACGTGCCCATTGAGTATTCGCTTGTCCCATCGAGGGGATCGATGATCCACACCCGTTCTGCGGTGGAGCGATCGCCGACGTCCTCGGCCTCCTCCGACAGGACCGCGTCGCGTCGACGGTGCCTCCGCAGCACTTGGGAAATCCAGGCCTGCGCCATCGCATCGCCCACGTCGCCGAGTTGCTCGCCAGCGAGTAGCCCCTCATGTCGGACGCCGTTCAAGATCTCGCCAGCCCCCTCGGCAATCGCCGCGGCGAGTTGAGTGTCGGACATCGCAGGCGGAGAGTGACGCATCCTCTAACTAGAACACACCGGCCGCGCCGACCGTCCACAGATTGCCGGGGCGTGGCGCACACTGGGTTCATGCCGGAACTTCCCGAAGTGACCGCCATTGCGACGTTCCTCGATTCACGTATCGCTGGACTGCCGATTCGGCGCGTCGATATTGCCTCGCTGTCCGTACTGAAGACCGCAGATCCGCCGTACTCGGCGCTGGCTGGTCGAACCGTGTCGAGCGTCGACCGGATCGCCAAATACCTCGTTATCCGAACAGTGCCGGGCCCCGATGGCTCGCCGGATGAGGAGATCGATTTGGTGGTGCACCTTTCGCGCGCGGGCTGGGTGCGATGGAGTGAAGCGCTGTCCCAGGCGCCGCCCAAACCCGGTGGAAAGGGGCCGATCGCGCTTCGTGTGCACTGCGGCCTCCCGGGTGAGGGGTTCGATGTGACCGAGGCGGGAACACAGAAGCGACTGGCCGCGTGGGTCGTGCGCGATACCGCCGATGTGGAACGTATTGCCACCCTCGGGCCAGATGTGCTGGCACTGTCGAAGGAACAGTTCGCGCAGATCCTGGCTGGCCGCAACGCAAGGATCAAGAATCTGCTCACCGACCAGCGCGTCATCGCCGGCGTCGGCAACGCCTACTCCGACGAAATCCTGCACACCGCACAACTCTCGCCCTTCGCGACCGCCAGCAAGCTCGACGCCGCGCAGGTGGAAGCGCTTTATACGGCGACACGAACGGTGCTTCTCGACGCCGTCGAACGTTTGGAAGGTCAGGGCGTCGGGAACCTGAAGTCGGAGAAGCGCACCGGCCTGCGCGTGCACGCGCGGACCGGCATGCCGTGTCCGGTGTGCGGTGACACGGTCCGTGAGGTGTCATTCGCGGACCGCTCGTTCCAGTACTGTCCCACCTGTCAAACCGGTGGGAAGATCCTGGCCGACCGTCGGATGTCGCGCCTGCTGAAGTAGCTACTTGCGCACCTTGGTGCGGACCAGCAGGACGTTGTAGTCGTCCCAGCGGCTCGCGTTGAAATACAGTTCCGGGCCGCTACCGCGCAGTGCTGGCGAGTTGGGCAGCATCATCGGTGCATACAGTTCCAAGCTCGACGGCGCGATGCGCCGCGCGGGACTCCACGGGCCCTGCGGGTGCGCCGCAGTGCGTAGGAGAACTCCGCGCGGGCTGTCGAGCATCACGTACCGGTTTAGGTAAGGGCTCCACGCGACCGACAGTTCGGTGACGGGTCCGCGCACAATGGGGCGGGCCGAGTCGGGGGACGGAGTCCAACCGCGACCGTTCCAGTATTGGTAAGCACCAAGATTCAGGATGTCGTTGGGCCGGAAGCGGGCAATGTGTGCCGCGCCGAAGCGGCCGTTGGGAGTGCCGTACTGGTAGACCCAGCCAGCGTCCGGGCCGACCCCCTTGACGTAGGCGCCCTGCTGGAACTTGGCGTCGCCGTTGATGCCGAGGTTGGGGCGAATCGTGCCCTGGGGGGTGCGCCAGCTACGACCGTTGTCATTGGAAACCGCGGTCGCCGAGTAGTTGGTGAACCACGTGCTGGCCGGGCCCCACGAACGTACCGACATGAAGTTCACGTACTGCTTGCCGCCGATGGAGATGCCTGCGGTCGGGATGGTGGTTTTCTCGATGCCGTCGAAGCCGACAGCTCCAAACATCTCGCCGACGAAACCGCGGCCGTCCAGGCGCACACCGTCGGACAGGTTGCCGTCGCTGGACCTCAGCAGGGCATTGTGTCGCCACTGCTGGTCACTGGTCAGGCAGTTGCCGAACGTGTCGCCGAAGGCCATCAGAGTTTGGCCGCGGCCGTTGTCCCATGCGACGCCGACGTCGGTACCGGAAATGCCAAAGCGCTTGTACGTCTTGTTGGGACTGAGCGGGCCGGTGACCCACGACACTGTTTGCGTGCGGCCGTTGTTGAAGGCGGGCATCGCCTTTTGCGGTCCGGTCGCGGAGCCACCGCGCGGAAGGAACTTATTAATGACCGGGATGTTGACGCCCGTACCGCTGTTGCTGCAAGACCGAGCGTCGGCGGCACCGACGCCGGAAACGGCGGTCAGGGTCGAAGCGACGACGACGCAGGCGGCAAGGGCAGGTAGAACTCGGCGCATAGATCTCAATCTTCTCTACTGGTAGTGCATTGTCTTCCTTGCTATCAGTCGGGCTGGCAGGACACAGCCACTTGCATCACGATCCGGACTCGATGCCTCATCTGCGGAGTTTCGTTTCCACGAGTACGACGTTGTACTCAGCCCAGCGACTGCCGTTGAAGTACAACTCGGGTCCGGTGCCCTTCAACGCCGGAGACTGCGGCAGCATCATCGGGCCGTAAAGACCGTGGGTACTCGGCACCAGGATCCGCGGCAGACTCCACGGGCCTTGGGGATGCTCGGCCGTGCGGAAGTGCACGCCGAGAGTTCCGGTGTCGAGCATGACGTACTTGTTCAGGTACGGACTCCATGCGACGGAGAGTTCGCTGACGGGCGCGCCGACTACGCGCGCTTTGCTGGAGGTGATGCCGTCGATGGTCGGGGACCAACCCGAGCCAGTCCAGTACTCGAACTTGGTGAGGTCGAGGATGTCGGCCGGGCGAACTCGCGACAGATAGAGCGCCCCGTAGCGGCCGTTGGGGGTGCCGTATTGAAAGATCCATCCGGCCTCGTCGCGCTGGCCTGCCACATAGGCCGCTTGCTGGAACTTGGCGTCGTTGGCCTGCGCCGACGGCCACCCGACTGGCAACGGCACGGTGACGCCAGCGTTCACGCGGATCGTATCGAGCGGGGTGGTCCAAGTTTGACCGTTGTCGCTGGATACGGCGGTTGCCGAAAAGTTGGTCGCCCAGACGCCGGAGTCGCCCCACGATCGCACCGACATGTAGTTGAGGTATTGCTTGCCTGCGATGGAGATGGCCGAGGTCGGGATGGTCGTGACTTCGATGCCACTCCACCCGATGGCACCGATCATCTGGGTGGCGTAGCGCGGTGCGGCGGCAGTCACCGACGCGCCGGAGTTGATGTCGCCCGGGATGCCGTAGGGGACGGACAGGCCGTCGTGGAGGTCGTTGTCGTTGGTGCGCAGCAGCACATTGTGGCGCCACTGCTTACCGGCGACGCTGCAATCGCCAAAGGTGTCGCCGAAGGCGAGGAGCGTCTGGCCCGAACCGTTGTCCCACGCCACGCCGAGGTCCGTGCCGGAGATGCCGAATCGGTCGAAGGTGTCGTTCTTGCTTTTGGGGCCGGTTACCCAATCGATGATTCGAGTCACGCCGTTATTGAAATAGGGGGCCGGGCCCTGCGTCCCGGTGACGCCGCTAATAGATCCGCCGATGGAACCGCCGATGGAACCGCCGATGGATCCGGTGTCGAGGAAGGGCAGGCTCGAGCCGTTGGCGTTGCTGCCGCACGGGGCAGCGTCGGCGGTACCTGCGGTTCCGGCGAGAGGGACAACGGTGAGGCCTACTGCAGCGAGTGTGACCGCGGCCAGCGCGAGTGTGAGCGAGCGTGCGGGAAAGCGCATGCAACTCTCCTGGTATCAAAGTGACTCAAGTTACTAATGTGGCTAGAGTGGTAATGGTTTCATCAGGCCTGCGGCTCCGCAAGGCCTGGCCGGATCCGAGATGCTCTTGAAACCCGACCCGTTGACCGGGATGGCCCCACGCGGCAATGTCACAGAAACCGGTACATTCGGGCCATGTTGCGCGAGAAGATCATCATCACCGGAGCAAGTTCGGGTCTCGGCGAAGGCATGGCGCGCGAATTTGCCGCGCGCGGCCGCAGTCTGGGACTGGCCGCCCGCCGACTCGATCGTCTCGACGAACTTGCGGGCGAATTACGTTCGCAGGCAAAGCAAGTCGCGATATCCAAGCTCGACGTCACCAACGTTGAGTCAGTGCCCGTCGTATTCGACGCGCTCGCCGACGAACTCGGCGGACTCGATCGTGTCATCGTCAACGCGGGACTCGGCAAGGGTGCGCCCATCGGAACCGGTCACGCCGCCGCCAATATCGAAACGATCGAAACCAACCTCGTCGGTGCCCTCGCTCAGATCGAGGCAGCCATGAGCATCTTCCGCAAACAGAACGCCGGGCACCTGGTGCTTGTCAGTTCGATGAGCGCGGTCCGCGGGATGCCGAAAGCGCAAGCGGCCTACTCGGCGTCGAAAGCCGGGCTGTCCGCGCTCGGGCAGGGACTGCAGGCCGAAATGGCTCGCACCCCAATCAAGGTGACCGTGCTTCTGCCGGGCTACATCGAGACCGATATCAACCGCGGCGTCAAAACATCAATGATGACTGACACCGATACCGGAGTGAAGGCGATGGTCGCGGCCATTGAAGCCGAACGCACACGTGCCGCCGTCCCATCCTGGCCTTGGACTCCTATTTCGTGGGGTCTGAAATTCCTGCCGGACGCCCTGTCTTCCAAGTTGATCTAGCCACCTGTCGGCAAGGCCTAAACGAAACGCATAATGTGGAACCAATGATGACCAATCTCCGAGGACGACTCGACGGGGGCGATGACACCGACATCACCTCTACCGTCTCCTGGCACGCGTTGGCCGCCCACCAGCAGCACGTGTACTCCCTGCACCTGCGCGAGCTGTTTGTCATGGAGCCCGACCGAGGCCGCGAAATGGTGGTCGACGCCGGCGACGTCCACCTGGACTTTTCGAAGAACCTGATCACCCACGAGACGGTCGAACTCCTTTCGGCGTTGGCGCGCGAAGCCGGCGTCGAAGAAAAGCGCGACGAAATGTTCGCCGGAGCCCACCTCAACACGTCCGAGGACCGGGCGGCGCTGCACATCGCCCTGCGACTGCCCCGCGGCGCAGAGTTGCTCGTCGATGGGCACAATGTGGTCGACGACGTCCACGCCGTTCTCGACGCCATGGGGGATTTCACCGACCGCGTCCGCAACGGTGAATGGACCGGGCACACCGGCAAGCGCATCACCGACGTCGTCAACATCGGGATCGGTGGCAGCGACCTCGGCCCCGAAATGGCGTACGACGCCCTCCGCTTCTATCGCCATCCGGAAATTACCGGACACTTCGTGTCCAACAGCGATCCGTCCGACGTGATGTCGGTCCTCAACGGCCTCAACGCGGAAACCACGCTGTTCGTCGTGTCGTCAAAAACCTTCACCACCCTGGAAACCATCACCAATGCCACCGCCGCCAAGCGGTGGCTGTTGCGTGAACTCGGCGCGACCGGCGATTCCGACATCGTCGCCAAACACTTCGTCGCAGTGAGCACGAATACTGACGAGGTCGAGAAGTTCGGCATCGACACCGACAATATGTTCGGCTTCTGGAACTGGGTTGGCGGTCGCTACTCGATCGACTCGGCAATCGGACTGTCGTTGATGATTGCGATCGGTCGCGATCACTTCGCCGACTTCCTCGCTGGCTTCCACGCCATCGACGAACATTTCCGCACCGCGCCGCTGGAAAAGAACGCACCGGCACTGATGGGCATGATTGGCCTTTGGTACTCCAACTTTTGGGATGCGCAGTCGCAGGCCGTGATGCCTTACTCGAACGACCTCGCGCGATTCCCCGCCTACCTGCAGCAGTTGACGATGGAGTCGAACGGGAAGTCCGTCACCACATCAGGCCATCATGTGACGACGCCGACCGGATCGATCTATTGGGGTGAGCCCGGCACCAATGGTCAGCACGCCTTCTTTCAACTGCTGCACCAGGGCACCTGGCTGATTCCCGCCGATTTCATCGGGTTCGCGAAGCCGCTCGAAGACCTGCCTGCCGCTGATGGTCGCAGCATGCACGACATTCTCATGAGCAACTTCTTCGCCCAAACCGACGTCCTCGCGTTCGGCAAGACGGCCGACGACATCGCCGCCGAGGGGGTGCCGCCAAAGTTGGTGCCGCACAAGGTGATGCCGGGCAACCGCCCGTCGACGTCGATCCTCGCACCGCAACTCACGCCGTCGGTCCTCGGGCAACTGATCGCGCTGTACGAGCACGAGACGTTCGTGAAGGCGATGGTCTGGGGAATTAACCCCTTCGATCAGTGGGGCGTCGAATTGGGTAAGAAACAGGCCAACGAACTCGTCGGAGCCATCAGCGACCCCGAACCGCCCGCCACCATGCCCGACTCATCAACCGACGCCCTCGTGCGCTGGTACCGCGAGCAGCGCGGCCGACGGTCGTAGGGGCACAGGAACCGAACCGTTCTGCGGAAAATTCTGCGGGAAAGGCGGGGCTAGCGGCCGAGGGGGCCGCGGCCTAGGCGCAGCAGCAGCATGGCCAGGGTGTGGCCTTCGGTGCCGAGGGCAGAGAAGCGGTCCAGAACCTTCATTTCGCGGCTGTGCACCAGACGCGGGCCGCCCGTTGCCATGCGATGCGCGCCGATCTTCTTCGACACGGCGCTGCGACGCTCAATGGCGGCCAAGATGATCGCGTCCATCCGATCGATTTCGGGACGCAATTCGTCAATGTCGTCGGGGAGCAGGCTCACATCGGACGACAGATTTAGGGCGTCGAGGTCGAGGGCAAACAGTTCCGCGTCGGACGTCGTGTTATCTGCCGGGTTGGTCTCGCGCTGCTGCTCATCGTTGCCACTCACAGAGCCAATTTTGCCACGCGGGGTTCGCGGGGTGGACGGCGAGTGGTGAACAATGCGGGGATGACGACCGACACAATCACTGCCAGACGGGTCGGGGCCATTGCGCTCGGACTGATCGCCGCACAACTGGTAGTGCGCGCTGTCCTGGTGATTTGGGGCAACTTCTACTGGGACGACCTCATTCTGATCGGTCGCGCAACATCAAATCCGATCCTGTCCTGGGACTTCCTGGGGTACAGCCACGACGGTCATTTCATGCCGGGTGCATTCCTCCTGGCTGGCCTGACGACGGTCCTCGCACCGGTCCAATGGTGGCTACCCGCCGTGACGCTGGTGGTATTGCAGGCGATCGCGTCGCTGGCGGTGTGGCGGATGATCTCGATCATCGCCCCGCGCGCCCGCGGTTGGAGCCTGGTGGCGCTGACGTTCTATCTCTTCGCGCCAATGACGGTGAGCGCGTACGTGTGGTGGGCGGCGGGCCTGAATACGCTGCCGATGCAGGCGGCGATGGCTGTCGTGGTTGCCAACGTGGTGGTTTTGGTGCGCGATCGACCGGATGCCGAGCGGAGTCGACGTCTCACGATTGGTGCTGCCGTGGCGTTCGCCGTCGGGTTGCTGTTCTTTGAGAAGTCTCTGTTCATCCTGCCGGTCGCGGTCGTGGTGGCAGTGCTGGTGATGCGATCGACGCGAGATCCGCGCGCCGATGACGACGACTACCGAAACTCGCCGCTCACCCAGGCCTTCTTGCGGGCCCGGACCCTGTGGCTGGTTCTTGCCACCATGTTCATTGCGTGGATCGTGTTGTTCTTTGCCACTTCCACGGCCACCGCCGGCGAACACTCGCTGGCGCAGACGGCGAAACTGGTATGGCGCAGCATCAATGAAGCGATCATTCCGTCGCTGGTCGGTGGACCGTGGGTGTGGGACCGATGGACGCCGTCGCCGCCCATGGGTTTCCCCAGCATTTGGATGATTGTCGCGGGCTGGGCGGTGCTGGTCGCGGTGGTCGTCCTGACCTCCAGGAATCGGCGGGGCGCGCCAGCGATCTGGGTGTTTGCACTCGGCTACGCGGTTCTCGCGCAGGTCCCGGTGATGTGGAATCGGTCGAGCGATAACACGGCCCTCGAACTCGCGCAGACCATGCGCTACCTGCCCGACACTGCGCTGGTGCTGGCAATTGCTTTGGCGCTGATCGCTGCGGCCCCGCGCAAGGGTGGCGCACATGTCGCGGCCCCGGCGGCTGTTGATCGTCGTCCCGCGGGGATTGCGACGGCCGCATGCGTGCTGTTTGCGGTGTCGGCGATGGTCTCAACCATGTCGTTTGGGCAGTCGTGGCGTGACGACCCCACCGGTGACTACATCGCGACGGCCCGCGAATCCCTCGCCCAGATGGATGGCAAGACGATGTTCGACCAACCGCTGCCGATCGAAGTGTTGCTGCCGGTCGCGTTCCCAAACAACATGATTAGTCACGTCTTCGGTCGGCTCGACCAGCGTCCGGAGTTCGGGACTGTCACCGACGAACTGAAAGTGCTCAACCCGCGCGGGCAGTTGGTGGCAGGTGCGGTGACGCCGCAGCGAACCTTCGACGCCAGCCGGGGTAGCTGCGCCAAACCCAGCATTGATGGACCCACGGCGTTGTCGCTGAGTGGACCGCTGATTGTCTGGCGTTGGACCGTCGGATTCAGTTACTGCGCCAACCAGGACGGGATCGTCGAATTGGCTTTGGGCGGTGGCAAGGCGGTGCGGGTCCCGGTGAAGCAGGGCCTGCATCCGGTGTATGTCCAAATCGATGGCAGTGGACTCAAGTTGCGCGTCCGGCCGGTCACTCCCGGGCTGCGACTGCACACCGGAGAGGGGCGAGTCGGCGAAGCGGTGATGGCGGAGTACGCACCGTAACCGGAGACCGGATCTGTCGGAGGTCGCAGGTAATCTGAATAGGCCATGAACTCTTCACTTGCCGCCCTCGACGAATCCACTCTGAGCGTCCGAGGACGTGAACTTCTCGACGGACTCAATCCGCAGCAGCGGGCTGCGGTCTTGCACACGGGTGCGCCGTTGCTGATCGTCGCAGGTGCAGGGTCAGGTAAGACGGCTGTCCTGACCCGCCGGATTGCGTTCCTGCTCGCTGAACGCGGTGTCACCCCAGGTCAGATCCTTGCGATTACCTTCACGAACAAGGCCGCCGCCGAGATGCGGGAGCGCGTCATCGACCTCGTCGGGCCGCGCGCGGCATACATGTGGGTCTCGACGTTCCACTCCACCTGCGTGCGGATCTTGCGCGCGCAGTCAGCCCTGCTTGGCAATCGGAACTCCAACTTCTCCATCTACGACGCCGACGACTCCCGTCGGCTGCTCGGCATGGTGGTGCGCGATCTCGATCTCGACCCAAAGAAGTTCAGCCCGCGCGGCGTCGGCACCCAGATCTCCAACTTCAAAAACGAACTCAAAGGCCCCGACGACGCCGCGGCCGAAGCATCGGCCGAAGGTGAGGGGGCGGCAGCGGGCATCATCGCCCAGATCTACGCCGAATACCAGCGCCGCCTCGCGTCGGCCAATGCCTTCGACTTTGACGACTTGATCGGAGAGACCGTCTCCCTGCTGCAACGGCATCCGGCAGTTGCCGAATACTATCGGCGCCGCTTCCGCCATGTGCTGATCGACGAATACCAGGACACCAACCACGCCCAATATGTGCTGGTCCGGGAACTGGTCGGTGCCGACGTCAACACCGAATCTGACGTCGAACCGTCGGAACTGTGCGTGGTTGGCGATGCCGACCAGTCGATCTACGCCTTCCGTGGTGCCACCATCCGCAACATCGAGCAGTTCGAGGTCGACTATCCGAACGCCGAAACCATCCTGCTGGAGCAGAACTACCGATCGACGCAAACCATCCTGTCGGCGGCCAACGCGGTGATTTCCCGCAACGGCAACAGGCGCGAGAAGAAACTGTGGACCGACTCGGGCACCGGCGACCCAATCGTCGGCTACGTCGCCGACTCCGATCGCGACGAAGCCGCGTTCATTGCTAAAGAGATTGAAGAACTCGTCGACTACTCGATCGGCGGCTCATCGACGCATACCTACGCCGACATTGCCGTCTTCTATCGCACCAATACCGGGTCACGCCCGCTTGAGGAAGTCTTTGTTCGGCACGGCATCCCCTACAAGGTGGTCGGCGGAACCAAGTTTTACGAGCGCAAGGAGGTCCGCGACATCGTCGCCTACCTGCGCGTAGTCGCCAACCCCGACGACGCCGTTAGCTTGCGACGCATCCTGAACACGCCGCGCCGAGGTATCGGCGATCGCGCGGAAGCCGTCGTGGCCGTGCACGCCGAGAACCTCGGAATCACTTTCTATCAAGCGCTCATCGACGCCACCGAGAACCGCGTCGCCCTCTTGAATACGCGGGCCGTTAAACAGATCACCGGATTTGTGAACATGATCGAGGGCCTGCGCAGCGATTTCCTGATGGCATTCGGTGCCGTCGGCGGGGATGCGGACGAGGCCATTGCCGACGCCACGACCGAAGGCGCCGATGTCGGTGACCTCGTGGACGCGATCGTCGACCGCAGCGGCTACCGCGAGGAGTTGGAAGCCTCCAACGACCCGCAAGATGCCGCGCGCATGGACAACCTCAACGAACTGATCGCCGTCGCCCGTGACTTCAGCGTCGAGGCGGCTCAGAGCGCCGAAGAAGAAACCGATCTCGACGATCAGGTGGAGCCCGGCGACGTGGTCGGCGACGGTGAACCTGAGCCGGGGTCCCTCGCTGCATTCTTGGAAAAGGTCGCGTTGGTTGCCGATGCCGATCAAGTACCCGACGAAGGTGAAGGCGTCGTCACAATGATGACCCTGCACACGGCGAAGGGCCTGGAGTTCCCGGTGGTCTTTGTGACCGGCTGGGAAGACGGACACTTCCCGCACATGCGTGCCCTCGGCGACCCGGCCGAACTAAGCGAGGAGCGTCGTCTGGCTTACGTCGGCATCACCCGTGCCCGGCTAAAGCTGTATTTGACGCGAGCCCTGTCGCGCGCCTCGTGGGGGCAGCCGGTGTCGAATCCCGTATCCCGATTCCTGGAGGAAATCCCGGCGCACCTTCTCGACTGGCGTCGGGTCGAACCGAAGCGCGGTATGCGTGAGTTCGGCTCCCGCGGCGGCAGTTTCGGCTTCGGTTCGACGACGGGCGGCAGCAGTACCGAGTCCGGTTTGGGTTCGGGCTTCCGCGGGCGGTCGTCGTACTCGTCCGATCCGACGCGGGGTCGCAACAAGATGGTCAACTACGAAGTTGGTGACCGGATGAACCACCCGCAGTACGGGATGGGGAAGGCAGTCGCGAAAGAAGGCAGCGGAGTCACCGAACGGATCACGTTCGACTTCGGCGGCAAGGTTGGTCGAGTCACTTTGATGACAACCGGCGGACTACCTGGCGAAAAGCTGTAGTTTGGCGGAAGCCGTGGACCTAGAGCGAAAAGGCGCTCTGGCGAAAAGGCGGTAGAGCGAAGGGACCTATCCGGTGAGGGCGGAGAGGCGAATGCCCATCTTCGCAAGCCACACGGCAGGATCGACCTTGACCATGGATCCGCCCTTGGGGATCCAGCGCTCGAAGTGCAGGTGCGGGCCGGTGGAGAAGCCTTCGGAGCCGACCATGCCGATGGTGTCGCCCGCTGTGACCGTCTGTCCCTTGTGAACGAGTACGCCCGACGATGCCATGTGGCCGTACATGGTGATGGTGCCGTCGGCAGCCTTGATCTGAATCCAGTTGCCGTAGCCGGAGGCTGGTCCCGCGTCGACAACGACACCGTCGGTGGCGGCGTGAATGGGGGTACCCAGCGGTGCCGCCATGTCGATTCCGCCGTGGAACGAACCCCAGCGGGGAGCGAAGGCGGACGTGAGCTGGTAGCTGCCGAGGGGCAGTGGACTCGAGATCAGCGGCTTCTGCTTGGCGGCGATTGCGGCAGCCTGAGCCTTGGCAAGGGCAGCGCCCTGCTTGAGCTGAGTCTTGTAGGTGTTCATGTCCGACTCAGCCGAGGCGGCAACCACGCCGACGGGGCCGTCGTCGTTGGTGACGTTGCTGGCGTTCGCGATGCCGAGCGCGTCGGCGGGAGCGGGGTCGGCCGGTGCTTCGGCGATGGGGCTGGCCTGATCGCTCGAACCGGAACCGGTCACGGCAATGGCGGTAGCGCCAGCGGCAATCGCAAACAATGCGGTGCGGGCGCGGAGGGCAGACGATGGTGCCGCCAGGCGGTGCTTCGGCTTATTGCGCTCAGGCGCAGGTGCGCCGGCCGGGCGGGGTGCCACGTCGACTGCAGTCTCGCGAGGAAGCAGAATTTCGGTGGTGCTGACGTTGTCGTTGCCGAGGGGGCCGGCAGTGCTGCCGAGTCCGATGCGCAGATTCTTCGACAGCTGCGGGAAATCGCGCGTCGAAGGAGTGTCGGTAGAGGTGGACAAATCGGACGGAGAGGGAGTGTGGTCCTGGCGGGCTGCTGTGCCGTCACGGTCGAGAAGGCTCCGTGTTGCCAAGTTGTTCACCTCAAAAATCTAGTCCTGCATTCATCGGCGGGCGGGTCGCTCGTCGTGACCTAGTCGTTACCAACCTCAATGACGGTAACCAAAGGTTGGCTTGAAGTCCACCGGTTGGTTTTGTGACGTCCCGGATCTCGTGATGATTTGGCCTTATTTAACGTGCACACGGGGTTACTCGCCAGTAGCGGGTGAGATGTCGCACAAGGAGGGGGCCGCGTGTGAATACGACACGGTGGGGGCACTAGGGTTGCCTATGGTCCGCGCTACACCGAAGCGGGCAATTAAATTACTTCAGATGGTGAGCTGAATGGATCTCTTCGAATACCAGGCGAAGGAACTGTTCGCCAAGCATGGGGTACCCACCACACCGGGTCGGGTCACTGACACTGCCGCCGATGCGCGGGCTATTGCCGAGGAAATCGGCAAGCCTGTGATGATCAAGGCGCAGGTCAAGGTCGGCGGCCGCGGCAAGGCGGGTGGCGTCAAGTACGCCGCAACCCCTGATGACGCACAGACGCACGCTGAAAACATCCTCGGGCTCGATATCAAGGGCCACGTCGTTAAGCGACTCCTTGTCGCCGAAGCCAGCGACATCGCCGAGGAGTACTACATCTCGTTCCTGCTCGATCGCGCCAACCGCACCTACCTGGCCATGTGCTCGGTCGAAGGTGGCATGGAGATCGAAGAGGTCGCGGCAACCAAGCCTGACCGCTTGGCCCGCATCGCCGTTGACGCCGTCAAGGGCGTCGACCTGGCATTCGCCCGCGAAATCGCCGAGCAGGGTCACCTGCCCGCTGAGGTCCTCGACGCGGCAGCCGTGACGATCCAGAAGCTGTGGGAAGTCTTCGTCGCCGAAGATGCCCTGCTGGTTGAGGTCAACCCGCTCGTCCGCACCCCGGACGATCAGATCCTCGCACTCGACGGCAAGGTCACCCTCGACGAGAACGCAGAGTTCCGTCAGGCCGACCACGCTGAGTTCGCTGACATCGATGCGACTGATCCGCTTGAGCTCAAGGCCAAGGAGAACGACCTCAACTACGTCAAGCTCGACGGCGAAGTTGGTGTCATCGGCAACGGTGCAGGTCTGGTCATGTCGACCCTCGACGTTGTTGCCTACGCAGGCGAAAACCACGGTGGCGTGAAGCCGGCGAACTTCCTGGACATTGGCGGCGGCGCATCGGCCGACGTCATGGCCGCTGGCCTCGACGTCATCTTGGGTGACGCACAGGTCAAGAGCGTCTTCGTGAACGTCTTCGGTGGCATCACCGCCTGTGACGCTGTTGCCAACGGCATCATCGGCGCGCTCGCCAAGCTGGGCGACACCGCAAGCAAGCCGCTGGTGGTTCGCCTCGACGGCAACAAGGTCGAGGAGGGTCGCAAGATCCTGGCTGAGGCCAACCATCCGCTGGTGACCGTGGCTGAAACCATGGATGCCGGTGCCGACAAGGCCGCCGAGCTGGCGAACAAGTAGGAGACCACAAGACTCATGTCGATCTACCTGAACAAGAACAACAAAGTCATCGTCCAGGGCATCACCGGCGGCGAAGGCACCAAGCACACCGCGCTGATGCTGAAGGCCGGCACCAATGTCGTCGGTGGCGTCAACGCCCGCAAGGCCGGAACCACGGTCTCGCACGTCGACGCTGACGGCAATGCGGTTGAGCTGCCCGTCTTTGCTTCGGTTGCCGAGGCAATGGAGAAGACCGGGGCTGACACCTCGATCGCCTTCGTTCCGCCAGCCTTCTCGAAGGACGCCATCATTGAGGCCATCGACGCGGAGATCCCGCTGCTCGTGGTCATCACCGAGGGTATCCCGGTGCAGGACTCGGCTTACGCCTGGGCCTACAACGTGGAGAAGGGCGCCAAGACCCGCATCATCGGGCCGAACTGCCCCGGCATCATCACCCCCGGTGAGGCACTGGTCGGCATCACGCCGAACAACATCACCGACAAGGGACCGATCGGCCTCGTGTCGAAGTCGGGCACCCTGACCTACCAGATGATGTACGAACTGCGTGACCTCGGTTTCTCGACTGCCATCGGCATCGGCGGCGACCCGGTCATCGGTACCACTCACATCGACGCCATCGAGGCCTTCGAGAACGACCCGGAGACCAAGCTGATCGTCATGATCGGTGAGATCGGTGGCGACGCTGAAGAGCGCGCGGCCGACTACATCAAGGCCAACGTCACCAAGCCGGTCGTCGGCTACGTGGCTGGCTTCACCGCTCCGGAAGGCAAGACCATGGGCCACGCTGGCGCCATCGTGTCGGGCAGTTCCGGTACGGCGCAGGCCAAGAAGGAAGCCCTCGAGGCAGCCGGTGTCAAGGTCGGCAAGACGCCGTCCGAGACCGCAGCGTTGGCTCGCGAGCTCTTCGCGGCACTGTAGATCGAATCTGCTGGCACTCGCGGCCAGACACAAGCTAAACCCCGGGGCGGCATTGCCACCCCGGGGTTTTTGCTGTGAGGCATAATTGATCGGTGATAACAGGATTGGTTTCGGGTGCGGTAACTCGCGTGCTCGGCATACCGCGGGCGGTGATTCGCGGCGTGCTGTCTGAGGCGATTGAGTTCCTCACCGTGGAGATCGACCTGACCGAAGTGCTTGTGTCTGCTGTCGACCTCAATCGAGTGTTGAAGGAAGTGGATCTGCAGGCGGTCGTCGAGCGACTCGACCTGAATGCGCTGCTGGCAACCCTCGACTTGCAGAAGATCCTCGAGGGCATCGACCTCAACCCGTTGCTCGAATCCCTCGATCTGAACCCCGTGGTGCAGAAACTAGATCTGAACGGCCTTATCGCGGGTGTGGATCTGAACAAGGTGGTCGGAACCATCGACATTGACGGCGTTCTCGAACGCGTCGATCTGGTGGTCGTGGGTAATCGGGTCATTGAGGGCGTCGACCTGTCGTCAATCGTCCGCGACGCCAGCTCAACAGTCACGACAGAAATGATCTCCGACGTCCGGAGCGGTAGCGAGCGAGCCGACGATGCCGTGGATGGCTTCGTCGATCGAGTGTTGAGGCGGAAGCCAAACCATGAAGGGTGATCGGCGGGTCGCCGGAATTGTCACCAGGGTCATCGCCGCTGTCATCGACTGCTTCGTGATTATCGCGGCCCTCGGCATCGGGTACCTGATTACCGCATTCATTCTGTTCTCCATCAAGGGCACCAGGTTCAGCTTTCCGGAGGTGAGCTGGTGGTTCACCACAACGACGTTTTTCGCCAGCTCGTTTGTTTACCTCGTGGTCTGCTGGTCCATAACGGGACGCACCATCGGGAACGTGCTGATGGGGCTTCGCGTAGTGCGGATCAGCGGTCGACGACTGCATTTTGTTCAGATCCTGTTGCGCGCGGCCGCATACTTGATGTTTCCATTCGGCTTGTTCTGGGTGGCGCTGTCGCCGCGACGTCTGTCACTGCAGGACGCGCTGCTGCGGACCAAGGTGGTTTACACCAGCGACGACTAACGAACCCGGCCGGGATCGGGCATCATCGGGCGTATGCGTACCGATAGGCCTGATGCTTCGACGTTGATCGACGCCGTCGTCGACCCTGGTTCGTTTCAGTTGTGGACGCCGCCCGACGAACCGGAGTCGGTCGTCACCGGACGCGCCACTGTCGCTGGGCATGCAGTGGTGCTCGTGGTCAGCGAATTTGCAATCGCGGGTGGTTCCATCGGCACAGTGGCGGGGGCCCGCATTGTCGAGGCTATCGGCCGAGCGACGGCGCAATCGCTGCCGCTGGTTGCGCTGCCAGCTTCCGGCGGCACGCGAATGCAAGAGGGGACACCCGCATTCCTGCAGATGGCGGCAATCACCGCCGCCGTGAACGACCACCGCGACGCGGGGCTGCCGTACATCGTTTACCTGCGCCATCCGACCACTGGCGGGGTATTCGCATCGTGGGGCTCCCTCGGGGACATTACTTGGGCGCAGCCCGGGGCGCTCACCGGTTTTCTCGGACCCAAGGTGTACGAGGGGATCTACGGGGAGTCGTTCCCCGCGGGTGTCCAGACCGCCGAGAACCTGCTCAGCCACCGACTGCTCGACGATGTCTTCGCCGCGGAGGAACTCGGGTATCGGCTCGCGCGGGTGATCGGCGCACTCGACCCGGCGCCCGATAGTGTTCCGGCCGAACGGTCGCACAGCCTCCTGGCCAGGCCGGTCGACGACGCGTGGTCGGCGGTGGTGGCGACTCGTCGTGATGGCCGGCCCGGCCTCGTCGAACTTGAAGAACACCTCGGCGCCGTGCCCATCGCCGGTCCCGGTCCGGTGCGAGTATCGATTGTCCGGTTTGGTGGTAGGCCGACCATCCTGGTCGGACAGGACCGGGCGATTCAGGCTGCGGGCGAGCCCATCGGGGCCGACGACCTGCGGATCGCGCGCCGAGCCATCGCCTTGGCTGCCCGGTGGCGATTGCCGCTGGTGACCGTCGTCGATACCAGCGGTGGGGAGCTTTCGCAGGCTGCGGAAGAATCGGGTCTCGCGCGGCAGATCGCGGCGTCGACCTCGGAGCTGCTGTCGGCACCGGTTCCGACGGTGTCGATTCTGCTCGGGCAGGGGACCGGTGGTGCTGCGCTGGCGATGTTCCCGGCCGACCGCGTGATTGGGGCGGCCGATGCCTGGCTTTCTCCGTTACCGCCGGAGGGTGCCAGCATCATCATGCACGGCGATACCGACCATGCCCCTGAGATGGCACGCGCCCAACACATTTGGGTGCCGGAACTGTCCGAGCTGGGCATCGTCGACCAGGTTGTCAATACCCTTGACGAGGTCGTGACGGCAGTCGATGAGTGGGTGGCGTCCGGTCCGCGGCCGGATCGGGCGGGTCGTGTTCGCGTCGGGCGATAAACTGGCGACGACATGACTTCCGAAATCGCCCCGTCGCCGCGTCCAGCCACCAGACGTGAGCAGGCGAAGGCGGCTCGCCGCGTAGAGATTTTGGCGGCTGCCGCGCAGCAGATGGCGCAGCGGGGCTACGCGGGCGTGCGGTTGGAAGATATCGGTGCCGCCGTTGGGATTAGCGGCCCAGCCATGTACCGGCATTTTGAATCGAAGTCCGAATTGCTCGACACCATCCTGGTCGACGTCAGCCAACGACTCCGCGACGGCGGTCAGCTCGCCGTCGAAGAGGGTGGCACCCCGACCGAGGTGCTTCAGCGATTGATCGGCTTCCATATTGATGTGCTCGTGACCCGCCCCGACCTCATTAGCATTCAAGATCGGGACCTGTGGTCGCTGTCGGACGATGCCCGCCACCAGGTGCGTCGACTGCAGCGCAGCTACGTTGAACTGTGGGTAGATGTGTTGGTGCAGCGGGCGGCCGACCGCGGCGTCGAACTTGAGGCTGTTGAAGCACGAGTGCGGACGCATGCCATGTTCGGTCTGCTGAACTCGTCGCCGCGCCTTCCGGCCTTCCCTCTCGATCGCCTCCGTACCCTCCTGTCCGCCATGGCCATGGGTGCCTTGGACGGCTAGTCGCTCCGCTCCTGCCGTTCTCGCATGATGCGTCGATTCCCGCACTATGTCAG
>NZ_JBARYI010000099.1:0-20114 GCF_049647785.1 Gordonia sp. (in: high G+C Gram-positive bacteria) | reverse complement strand
GCGGGAATCGACGCATCATGCGAGAAGGGTCCGGGTGCGGGGGTTAGGTAAGGCTACGCTAAGATAGATGAATGACGGTTGATCTGGCTGGACGGCGACGAGAGCTCCTTCGCAAGCGGTTGGAGGCCAGCGGGCTGGCGCATCAGTCAGACGACGCATCGGCAAACGACGATCCGCCGCGGGCCCACCGCGATCGCACCAACCTGCCACTTGCGGCGCGCCGCCTGTGGTTCGTCGGTCACCGCGACGCCGCCGACACCTCGCTCAACGTTTCGGTGGCGTTCGGTCTCCACGGGGTGCTCGACGAGACCAGGTTCCGGACGGCTTTCCGCAGCGTAGTGGCGCAACACGAGCCACTGCGCGCGCGATATCTCGCCGACGATGCGGGCGAGCCAGTGATGGAGCATCGCATCGGCGACGAAATTGCCTGGACCCAAATCGATCTCTCCGACCTCAGCGACACCGCGGCGCAACGACGAGTGCAAGTGCTTGCCGCGCGGGAAGCCCGGACGCCTTTCCGGCTCGCCGAGGAGGCGCCGCTGCGAGTCACCCTCGCGACCCTCGCCTCCGACCGTTACGTCCTCCTTTTGACCGTTCACCACATCGCGTGGGACGACGACAGTTGGGCAGTCCTGTTCCGCGATCTGGCCCGCGCCTACCGTGGCGAAGCGGTCGACGTGCCACGTCGGGCGTATGCCGACATCCCGGATCCTTCCGAGCAGCAGATGGCGGCGGATCTGGCGTATTGGCACAGCATCCTGCGGCCCGCACCCGAGATGCTCGACTTGCCGCCCGCTCGCTTGGAAGCAGGCAGTGGACGCGTCCACCTCCCGCTCGATGCGTCGCTGGAAGCCGCCGTCACCGACCTCGCACGGTCGCTCAACACCACGCCGTTCGCCGTATTCATTGCGGCCACCAGAGCCTTTCTGCATCGTGCCTACGGGGGTGGCGTGATGAGCGACGCCGCGCTCGCTGTCCCCACTACCGTGCGACCGGCCGGTGCCGACGATCTCATCGGCTATTTCGGCAACACGGTCCTATTGCGCGGGCCTATCTCGGCGTCGTCAACTTTCACCGAACTCGTTGGCGCAGCTAGTGATTCGCTGGCGGCGGCTCTTAACGCGTGCCGTACGCCGATCGACCTGGTGGTTGCCGAAGTCTCCGACGACCGCCGCGCCGGCTTGGCGGGGCTGGTGTCGACGAGTCTCTCCCTGCGGCACGACCTCGCGGGTCTGGACCTGGAAGGGGTGGCGATAGCGCACCTCGACGAGTTTCACGCGCCGAAGGCGCAGCTGCCACTGGAGTTCGCGGTCGTCTTGGGGGCGCGGCCGGTGCTTGAACTTCAGTACCAGGCCAGCCGATTTGGCGACGCACATGCGCATGCCATCTTGTCGGCCTATTCGACCTTCCTGGCTAATGCGGTGGCTCGGCCTGACGCCCCGATCCGTGATGCACGACTGCTCGATGCGGCCACCCGCGACGCCGTTCTGTCAACTGCGACGGGGCCTGCGATGGACGACGTTCCGGACACCCTGGTTGGAATGTTTGAGGCCGTCGCGGCCGTCCGACCCGACCATCCGGCGATCGTGACCGACGATCGCACGCTCACCTACGCTGAACTTGATGCTGCGGCAGATCATCTGAGCTGCCATCTCGCCGAGGCGATTGCGGAAGCCGATGGCACAAGCGACCCGGTCGTCGCACTCCGTATGGCGGCGAGTGCCGACTTTGTGGTCGCGGCATTGGCCGTCGGAAAGGCGGGTGCCGCGTATGTTCCGGTGGATCCGGACTATCCGGCCGACCGCGTCAAGTTTCTACTTGAGGATGCGCGCCCCGCGGTGACCCTCGATGCCGCCGACGTCGCGCGCCTCCGTGCGGCACCCACCGATGGTTTCGCGATCCCGGGTCGGGCACGACCGTCGTCGCTTGCCTACCTGATTTACACCTCGGGTTCCACGGGCACTCCCAAGGGTGTGGCGGTGGAGCACCGCGCGATCGCCGAGCATTTACGGGCCTTCGACGGCGCGCGGATCGTTGGTCCCGATGACCGTTTGCTCCAGACTTCGTCGGTCAGCTTCGATGCTTCGATCTTCGAGATTTTCGCGACGCTGACAGCGGGCGCGACGCTAGTGATCGGTAAGCGTGGGGCCCTCACGGATATCCCGTATCTCGCTGAGCTGCTGGTTCGTGAGCAGGTAACGGTGATGCACATGGTGCCGAGCATGTTGTCGACGCTGTTGTTGATTCCGGAAGTTAAGCAGTGGACCACGCTGCGCACCGTCCCGGTTGGCGGCGAGGCACTGCCCGGTGAGGTCGCCGATGCCTTCACCACGGCGTTCACCGCCAACCTCAGCAACAACTACGGGCCCACCGAAGGGGTGGTGGCCGCAACGCATCATCGAATCGACGGACCGCGCGGTGGGGCAGTGGTGCCGATCGGTCGGCCAAACCCGGGTGTTACCGCGCACCTGTTAGATGCGGGATTGCAGCCGGTGCCGGTCGGAATGGTCGGCGAACTCTATCTCGGTGGGCGGCAGTTGGCGCGCGGCTACCTGCGCCGCAGCGGCCTCACGGCCAGCCGGTTTATTGCCAATCCGTTTGGGCGGGAAGATTGCGGGGCGGGCGAGCGTTTGTACCGCACCGGCGATCTCGCACGTCGTGATGAAGTCGGTGAACTGCACTTTGTTGGCCGATCCGACGATCAACTGAAGGTCCGCGGTTTCCGCATCGAACCGGGGGAGATTGAAGCAATCCTCGCCGCCGCCGATGACGTGGTTCAGCGGGCGTTGGTGACCGTCGTCGACGATCGTCTCCTCGCGTACGTGATTGCCGCTGATGGCGCGGTGTGCAGTCCCGAGTCGCTGCGTGACCTTGTCGCGAAAAGCGTCCCCTCGCATATGGTTCCGGATGCAGTGGTGGTGATCGACGACGTGCCAATCACGGTGCACGGCAAGCTCGATCGCGACGCGCTGCCCATCCCGGACCTGACGCACGCGGTGTTTGTGGAACCGGAAACGCGCACGCAGCGCCGTGTGGCAGCGGTGTTCTCGGAACTGTTTGCCGATCGCGCGGTTGGTGCACACGACTCCTTCTTCGACCTCGGCGGCCATTCGCTGCTGGCGGCCCGCCTGGTGACGGCGCTGTCGTCGGAGTTCGGTCTGGACGTGGATGTGCGCGATCCGTTCGAGAATCCGACTGTCTCCGGCCTCGCCGCGCTCCTGGTGGAACGCGCTCGCGCCGAACTGGGCGTCGACCTCGATGCCGATGGTGCGCAGGATGATTGGGCGAACGACGATTGGGCGAGCGACGATTGGGCGAGTACCGACTGGGCCAGCGAGCCCACCGCGGCACGACCACCGCTGGTGGTCGGTGAGCCGTCGGTGCGGTCCCAGCTGTCGTTCTCGCAGTTGGCGATGTGGTTCAACCACCGGTTCAGTGGCGGCAGCGCGGCCGACAACATCGTGCTGACCTTGGCAATTGATGGACCCGTCGACCACGACGCCCTGCAGTCGGCGCTCGGCGACGTGGTGGCAAGGCATGCGTCGCTGCGGACCTCGTTTGCGGAGGTCGACGGGTTGCCGACGGCCGTCGTCGCCGATCAGGTTGAGGTGCCTCTCGACGTTGATGGCACTGACGAATCAGCAACGGCGGCATTCGATTTGGCGTCGGCGCCACTCCTCCGCGCCACCCTGATCGACGGTGTGCGCTTGGTTTTGGCCATTCATCACATGGTGGTCGACCACGCGAGCACGCAGTTGATCCTCGGCGACCTGGCGGACGCCTATCGCTTCCGCTTGCGAGGGCAGGTGCCACCGCCTCCACCCTCGGGCGCCGAGTACAGCGACGTCGTCGCGTGGCAACATCGGGTGTTTGGTCTCGAGGCCGACGGTGAAGCCGCCCGATTTGGCCGCAAACAGGTCGACTTCTGGCGCGAACGTCTGGACGGTCTGCCCGACGAGATCCTGGTGGCCGCCGACCGCCCGCGTCCGGACGGCTTGAGCCAGCGCGGGCACCTCGTCGATTTCACGGTTCCGGCTGCTTGTTATCGGACTCTCAAGACGGTGTTTGCCGCCAGCGGCGTTAGCGATTTCATGGCAGTCAACGGACTTTGGGCGGCCACCCTCGCTTCGCTCGGTGCTGGACCCGACATTGCAGTCGGCACTCCCGCGGCCGGGCGCACGCCGGAAACCGAAGGCATCGTCGGACTACTCGCCAACATGGTGGTGCTCCGTAACGATCTGTCCGGCACACCGACGCTGAGCGAGGTGCTGCATCGCTCGCGTGACGCGGTCCTCGACGGCTTCGCCCATCAGGACGTGCCGATCGAGCGACTCGTCGAAGCCCTCAATCCCCGGCGCACGCGAGCCCGAAATCCACTGTTCCAAACCATGATTCACTTCCGCGACGGGGCAGGCGATGCGCCGATCCCGCTGGTCGACGGCACCCGCATGCGCTTGCTCCCGATGGAGATGGACACCTCGTATCTCGACCTCAATCTCATCGTCTCGACCACCGATTCCGGTTCGCTGACCGGTCGCCTGGTCGCCAGCGCCGACCTGTACGACGAGGACACCGCCCACGGAATTGCCGAGCGATTTGTGTCGCTGTGCACGGCGCTCGCCGACGACCCGCAGCGTCCCCTCGCCGACATCGCTGGGCCCTCGCTTGCGGCGACCCTCGACCGGTCCGTCCACGCTGAGGACCCCGCCGCGTTGGCCGAACTGATCGCCGCGGGCTCGCCTCGTCGGGTCCAGGCCCGACCGTCGACTTTGGCGGGCCTGCCGCACGCGGGCCTGACCCATTGCGCGTCGGTCGCGACCTGGATCGTCGACGGGCCCGGCGCTGCCGTTGCCTTGCCCGAGACATTGCGCGCATTGTCGCCGGGGTCGGTGGTCATCGACAATTACGCCACCGCTCCCGCCTCGACGCCGGCCGCAGAGGTTTACACCGCGGGCGGTGGGACGCAGACCGCCACCGAACGCGCACTGGTCGCGATGCTCGAAGAACTGTTGTCGGTCAAGGGAATTGGACGCGATGACAACTTCTTCGCGGTCGGTGGCGACAGCGTGATCTCGATCCAGTGGTCGGCGCGCGCCGCGGCATCGGGCATCGCGCTCGACCCGCAACAGATCTTCGACTACTACTCCATTGCCGAACTCGCCGAAGCCATCGACGCCGCCCAGACGGCGGCCGTCGTCGAAGAACCGGAACCAATGGTGGAGGCGGCACCAATGTCGGCATCGGGACTGTCCGCCGACATGCTGTCGGCGCTCGGCTCAGCATGGGGGACCCAGAAATGACCGCACCAACCGGGATCGACGACGTCCTCGCCCTCTCGCCGCTGCAAGCCGGATTGTTCTCGCTGTCGGAGATGGCGGGCGACGGGCTCGACGTCTACTCGATGCAGTTTGTGGTCGAGATCAGTGGGCCGCTCAACGCGGAGACCCTGCGGGCCAGTGTTGCGGCCATCTTGGCTCGGCATCCCAATCTGCGGGTCAGCCTGTGGGATCAAGGGGTTCCGCATCCGGTCCAGATTGTGCCGACGGAAGTGGTGGTGCCATGGCGCGAAGTCGCCATCGACGCCACAGCATTCGACGACCTCGCGCGCACCGAACGCACCCGCCCCTTCGACCTTCGCCAGGGGCCGGCGATGCGGGTGGTGCTGGCGGGCCTACTTCGGCCAGACGGGACCACTGATCGGTACCGGCTCATCGTCACCGCCCACCACATCCTGATGGACGGGTGGGCCGTCGCGCTATTCTTCCGCGAACTCCTCGCCATCTACGGTGCGGGCGGGAGCGCGGCCGCAATGCCGCCGGTGAAGCCCTACCGCAACTACATCGCCTGGTTAGCGCAGCAGGACTCCGCGACCACCCTTGAGGCGTGGGCCACCTACCTGCGTGATTGCCCGCCGCTCCTGATCGGCGCGCCCGGGACCCCCGCCACCGAACCGCAGCGGCGGCGGCGCACTGTCGATGCCGACGCGACGGCCCGCATCCTGGGGTGGGCACGCAAGCACGGACTCACGCCCGCCACCGTCACCCAGTTCGCGTGGTCGGTGGTGCTGGGGCACCTCAGCGACCGCGACGACGTCGTCTTCGGCACCACGATTTCTGGGCGACCGCAGAGCCTGCCCGGCGCGTCCGACATGGTGGGATTGTTCATCAACACGGTGCCGGTCCGCATCGACTTGGGAACGCGGGCAACGATTCTCGAGGCGTGCGTCGCTGCGCAGCGAACCTCGGCGCAGATGCGCGATCGCGGTTTCCTCGGGCTCGCCGACATCGCCAGGGCAGCGGGAACGGCCAACCTCTTCGACACGCTCTTTGTCTACGAGAACGCCCCCATCGGGTCGGCCACCGACGCCGTCACCGCCGCCGACGGCACCCGCTTCTTGCCGCTGGCGATGGAATCGCTGTCGCACTACCCGCTGACGGTGGTTGCCTACGAACTTGACGGCGAACTGGTGATCATGACCGAGTCGGTCGACGATGCCCTCGGCCCGATTGATCCCGGCCAGGTCATCGACCGGATCATCTCCGTGCTGCAGCAGCTGCCTGCGGCTGCCGACCAACCGGTAGCCACCCTCGATGTCCTGCTGGAACACGAGAAGGAGTGGGTGGCGAAAACCGCCGGTGGTCCGTCGCTCCCCGCTGGGACGACGGCGGTCGGACTGTTTGTCGAGCAAGTGCGGGCCACTCCCGAGGCGATTGCCCTGGTCGCCGATGACGGCCGCTGGACGTACCGCGACCTGCACAAGTGGGCGGCCAGCATCGCGACGGATCTGCGTGCCGCCGGGGTGGGGCGCGGTTCGGTCGTCGGGCTCGCGCCCGTCCGCTCGGGGCGCAGCGTCGCAGGCATTCTCGCGACCATGCTTGCCGGTGCGGCATACGTGCCGATCGACGTGGCCCAACCCGAGACCCGCATCCGCAACCTCCTCGACCAATCGGGCGTGACGGTCGTGCTGGCCGACCGGCCGCACGAGGCCTTCGACGATCGCACAGTGTTGACCGATTGGACTGTGCGCCAATCGGATGCCTTCGCGCCGCCGCAGGTTTCCCCGACCGATGCCGCCTACGTGATATTCACCTCCGGCTCCACCGGCGAACCGAAGGGAGTCGTCGGCACTCAGGGCGCACTCGCCAGCTACGCGCGCGATCACCGCGACCGGGTACTCAACGTTGGCCGCGAGCAACTGAAACGGCCGTTGCGGGTGGCGCATGCGTGGACCTTCTCCTTCGACGCCTCGTGGCAGCCGCTTGCCGCGCTGCTCGACGGCCACGAAGTTCATCTCTTCTCCGAAGCCGAAACGCGTGATGCGGCACGGCTCGTCGCCGCTCTTGGCGACCGAGATATCGACATGATCGACACCACGCCGTCGATGTTTGGTCAACTCGATGCGGCAGGCCTCGTGTCCGGAGAACCGGGACATCCCACGCTGACCGTCCTCGCCCTGGGTGGTGAAGCGATCGGTCCCGCCCTGTGGGAGCGGCTCGGTAGCCTGCCGCGGACGGCCGTCTTCAACTGCTACGGACCCACGGAGACGACGGTCGAAGCGATGGTGGCGCGCGTGTCGTCGTCGCCCGTCCCGACGATCGCCGGGCCCACCGACCGCATGACGGCGCGTGTCCTCGACTCGCGGTTGCGGCCCGTCGCCGACGGCGTGATCGGGGAGTTGTACCTGACCGGCAGCCAGGTGACGCGCGGATACATTGGCCGACCCGGACACACGGCGGCAACGTTTGTGGCCGATCCCGAAGTGCCCGGCGCCCGCCTGTATCGGACGGGAGATCTGGTGCGCCGCAACGCTGCTGGCGACATTGTCTTCGTGGGACGTGGCGATGCCCAGGTGAAGATTCGGGGCTACCGGATTGAGGTCGGCGAGGTTGAGGCGGCCTTGCGTCACGTGTCCGGTGTCCGTGACGCGGCGGTGATCGTCGTCGACCGGCCGATCGGAGCAGCGCTCGTGGGGTTTGTCGCGGGCTCCGGGCTCGACGCGGGCGAGGTGCGCGGTGCGTTGGCGCTGCGCCTGCCGTCGCACATGATTCCGACGCGGGTTGTCGTGCTCGAGATGTTCCCGGTTAACGCGAACGGCAAACTCGACAGCGGGGTCCTCGCGGCGTCGGCCAAGGCCGCGCTAGCTGGCGGCGGGACTGCTGATGAGGTGTTCGACGACGTGGAGGAACGCGTCGCCGCCGCGGTTACCGGGGTGCTCGGTAGCCGGCCCGCGCTCGACGATGACTTCTTTGATCTCGGGATGGACAGCATTGTCGCAATGGCCTTGGTGACCGCGTTGCGGACCGGAGGCGACCAGATCGCGGCCCGAGACGTGATGGCGTTTCCCAACATTCGGGACCTCGCTGCCGCCGTACGACGAGGTGAGACGCTGGCCCGGGCCGTCGCCGACCGCGAGTACGGGGACGTCCCGGCGCTGCCGGTGGTGGAGTGGATGTACGAGGGCGGCCACTGGCGACGCTTCACCCAAACAGTTTTGTTCCGCCTTCCGGCGGGTGTCGCCGACACCGAGGTTGTTTCGGTGCTGCAGGCGGTGATCGACGGTCACGACATGCTGCGGTCGACGCGCGAGGGCGGCGTCCTGGTGACGCGGGAACCTGGCGTGGTCGACGCGGCAAGCCGTTTCTGGGCCGTTGGCCCGGAGCACGATAAGTCGCTTGGAGATCTGGTGGCCGTCGCCGCGCGGGAGGCCAACGACGCCGTCGACCCTGATCGCGGCAACATGCTGGCCGCAGTCCGAATCGTGAGTGACGAGCAGGACCTGCTGTTGTTCGCGGTCCATCACTTGGCCGTTGATGCGGTGAGCTGGCAGATCCTGTTCGGTGATTTCGCCGAGGCGGGTGCCGCGATCGCGAGTGGTGCGGCATGGCAGATTCAGCCGGAGTTCACCGACTACCGGGCGTGGAGTACCGCGCTGCTGGCCCGCGTCGACTCCGACGCTGCCCGTTCGCAACGGGACTACTGGCGCAGTCAGGTTGCCGCCGAGGATCCGGTAGTTGGGGAGCGGGTCACCGCGATCGGCCGGGACACGTGGGCGTCGTTGCGGTCGGCTCCGGTGTTGACCGCTGTAGACGTGACGGCGCAGATTCTGGCGGGTATCGACCAGCGGGTGGGGATGCGGGAGTTTTTGCTGACGGCGGTGGCCGCGACCTTGGCGTCGTGGCGGGCTGAGCGCGGTCAGGATGCGACCGCTGGGGCGTTGATCGCGCTTGAAGGGCATGGTCGCGAGGACGCGACCGTCGGAGCGGGGATTGATACTTCGCGCACACTCGGCTGGTTCACCACGGTCTTCCCCGTCCGACTGGCCGCCGGTAAAGCGGTGACAGTGGACCACTTGGAGGCCGAACCCGACTCCGGTCGCCAGCTTTTGGAAGTGGTTGCGGCGGAGCTGGATTCGATTCCCAACCGGGGTCTCGACTACGGGCTCCTCCGCTATGGCGTGCACGACCCGGACCTGGTTGCCGGGATCGAACCGCAGATCGAGTTCAACTACCTCGGCCGTTTTGACCTCGGTGTCGCCAACGACGATCCCGAGCCGTGGCGGCCGGTGGTGGATTTGGAACTCAACGAATTTCTGCCGACCGATCCGGAACCGGACCTCCCCCTTCGTTACGCCCTCGACATTGTCGCGGTGGTGCGGGCAACGCCGGCTGGCCCCCAGTTGGTCACGAACTGGCGCTACTGCTCCACGGTCTTGTCGCCAGCCGACATCGCGTGCCTGTCGCAATTGTGGTCCCGGGCGGTCTCGGCCCTCGGCCGTCGCTAGGCCAGAACAAGATGGTGGCAGACGACTAGCATGACCCCATGAGCACTGATTGGCGCGTGGCGCGCGTCGACGAAATCCGGTCGCTGATCAACCAGGCCGCGCCCGGCGTCGTCGAAGAAGCGAAGTGGAAGAAGGCGTCGAATCCCGATGGGGTTCCGACGTTTTCACTCGACGGCCTGATCTGCACGGTCGAGACCTACAAGGCGAAGGTCAAGGTCACGTTCGCGAAGGGCGGGGCCCTGCCCGACCCGCAAGGCCTGTTCATCGACACCGGCGGTAAGGGCGTGCGCCGCGCTATCGACACCGAGGAAAACGATCGCCTCGACGCGGATGCGTTCACGTCGCTGATCGAGGCCGCAGTTGCCCTGAACCAGGGGTAGCCGGCCCACAACGTTGCCTACATTTAGCTGATTTTCCGGGCATGATGTCGACAACGTTGGCGGTCAACCCCGTGGCAGCGCCGCACCCCGCCCGGGATACGATCTCGCCAGGCCAACTCGGTTAAACATCTTCAATCGGTCAGGGGACGCAGTGCGACGCACAACCATGGCGATCGGCGCTGCTATTGCCGCCGTAGCAATCTCGACGAGCGGCGCGGCGGTGGCCGAGGCCGCGCCAGCCGCGAAGAAGATCGCGACCGTCGCCTCGCACCACTGCGAGAATCTTGGGCTCACGATTACCCTGACGCCAGCGCAGAAGGCTCGCGCGCAGGCGGTCCTGCCCAGCGGATTCCGACTAACCGACAGCCCGACGCTGCTGGTGGAGACATCGCAATGCGCGGGGGCAAAGGTCAACGGCCGCAACATCGGACGATTCAAGTTGTCGGAGGCTGCGTTGTCGATTGTGCCGCCGCGCAAGGCGCAGTCGCGGCAACTGCCGAACATCGTCACCGAGAACATCTTCATGCTGTCGCAACTCGACACCAGCCGCGTGCTGTCGGAGCTGAAAGCTGGCGCCGGATACCCGACCGAACTGACCGACATCAGCCTCGACCGGGGTAAGTCGTCTGCGGTACCGCGCGTGATGCGCGCGTCAGCAAGTGGCAACCTCGCGCCCACAGCGGTGCGCGCCGAGACCTCGCCGTTCTTGCTGCCGCCCGGGGGTCGATGTCCCGAATCCCGGTGTCGTCTACCAGCTGTGGGCTAAGAACTCCGACGGTAAGTATGTCGTCACCACCAACTCGAACCTGCGAATTGGTACGCCAGCGGCCGGTACCGGTGTGCTCACCGTCGAAAAGGGAACGCTCCTGCACCAGGTGCTGGGGAGCCGAACAGCTTCCGGCGTCGCATTCTCCGGCTCTGCCAGCGGGTTCGTGAACGACACTTACGTGTTTACGCGGTAGGGCGCGGACGACCCACCACAAACGTTCCGACATTGCATTCGGTGAGTTCGTTCCGGCCGGTGGCGGCGGCGAAGGCGGCGGTGTCGCCGTAGCCCTGTGCCACACCTCCGAGGCCCATTGCCGTCGCGGTCAGGTACAGCGACTGGGTGAGTACGCCGACATGCTTCAAAATAACGGCGAACGGCATCTGCTCGTACGCCCACATAATCCGTCCGACGCGGGCCGCGAGAACCAGCATCACTTGCGGCAGTTCGCCGTCGGCCAACGTCAGGGCGGCGGGGGCCAAGAGTCGTTGTACGGCGGGATCATCGCGATCGGCCACCAACCGCAAGGCATGCTCGATGGAGTCGTAGTGGTACATCCCCGCCGGGATGCCGTCGGCATTCCGGATCACCGGATACACCTCGAGCTCATAGATCGAGCCGCCCGAAGGGTAGGGACGCGAGGGCAGTTCGGTGAGGGCGGTCCCGGGCTTTTCAATGGTCCGGACTTCGCGCGTGCGCGCGCAACGGTAGAGAAGCTCGCCCAGTTCGGTGGCGGTGATCGGCGAGGCGTCGTCGAAATGACGCGTCGACACCCGCGACTCCATTACCTGGCTCAGCGGGACATCCGACAATGAGAGGCGGTCAAGATCGGGAGAAGGCAGTTCGACCGCCGCGGCGGGGAACAGTTCGGGTACCGCCGGGATGGGTGGGAACTTACCGTCGGCCCACCGTGTTGGGCCGAAGTGCGCCCAGCTGGTGCCGCGATCACCAACGGTGCTCCGGCGATGGAACCACAGCTCGTGCGGACTCCATGAGGCCGTGGTGAACTCGTCGGATTCGCTACGGGCGTCGGCCACCGCGTGACCGGTCCACAACAGGTCCGACCACAGGTGGGAGGCAAAGTCTGCGCTGGCCTCATGCCCGGAGATGGCGGCGGCGACCCGCGGATCGTGCACCACCACATCGCACCAAGAGAGCGGATTCTCGGCGACGAAGTCATCGCCATCGCGGCGCAGGATCGTGAACCGGGACAGCACGCCGGTGCCGGGACCGGCGTCGGGTTGAGGTGACGACGCGGCCCGGAAGGGACGCAACGAATACAGTTCGACGTCGTCGCGCATCACCGTCAGTTGCAAGGCGCCGGAGGTTAGCAATCGGGAAAGCAGTTCAGTCGCAGGTGGGGGTGCGGAAGCGTCCACCGTAACCGGCCCGGCGTTGAGTGCCTTCAGGAGTCCGCCCTGCATCGGTACCAGGCCGGTCAGTTGCTGCTTGCCGGGGAGGATGGTCGCGTGGCCGGGGGCACCCAGAATGGCGTTGGCCCCCGGCGTCCACGAGTAGCGGGTGCGGATTATTTTGCCGCCCTCTCGAATTGCGGTGCCAACTCGTCGAGCAAGTACGGAATCGCCAGCGCGGACGGTTGATTGAGTCCGCTGATGTCGGCGACGGACAGTTGCGCGACCGCACCACTCTTGACCGCCGACAAGTCGCTGTAGCCAGGCAGTTTGGGTAGCGCTTTCGAGAGTGCGGGCGTGGTTGCGGTGACGATGAGGAGGTTGCTCTCGAGCATCGGAACGTTCTCGGTGGAGATCGGGAACCGCGGGTTCTTCGTCTTCTCAAACTGCGCGAGCAGTTTCGGCGCCACCTTCATGCCGAGTTCGTTGAACAGGTAGGCGGCACCATCGTTGGGATCGGCCATCACCTGAATCTGGTCGGACGAGTACAGGTAGGCCATCGCGTAGGTCTTGCCCTTGAGTCCCGGGAGATCCTTCTTGACCTTGGCGATCTTGGCGTTCACGCCGTCGGTGATCTCAGTGGCCTTCTCGGGTTGGCGCACCAGGGTGCCCATCAAAGTGACGAGGTCTTGCCACGGATCTACTTGCTTGCCGGTGACGCCGGGGATGGTCGGGGCGATCTTGCGGATCTTTTCGAAATTCTCCGGCTGTGACGTCGGCATGTAGCCCTCTGCCAAGATGAGGTCCGGGTCGGCCTTGGCGATTTCGGCGACCAAGTTCTCGGGGTCGAGGGCCGTCGAACCGTCGAGTTGATTGTCGACCCACGGTGATGGCTTGCCGGTGAGGATCGCAATGTTGTCGAGGTAGGCGACGGGCTTCACGCCGAACGCGAGGGCGGTGTCGATCCATTGTGCACCCAAGGTGACGATCCGTTTTGGTGTTCCATCGATGGTCACCGGCCCGTTCGCGGTGTTGACCTGGATCGGTCCGCCGGAGGCTTCTTCCTCGGCGGGCGGACTGCACGCGGTAGCGGCAAACACTACGACCATCAGCCCGGCGAGAAGGGATAGCAGAGACTTCATCGGCAACTTCATCCGTGAAGCATAACGTAGCCTTACCTAACCAAGGTAAGGGGAGGCTTGGTTAGGGATGTAGGGTGCGCAGCAGTGCGCGCGTGCGGGCGCGGACCTCGGCGTCGCGGTCGAAGAGGATGCCGACAAACTCGTCCACACCGAACTCGCCAAGCTGACGAATCTGCTCGGCCACCGTCGCCTCGTCGCCGATGATGGCGGCGTCGGCGGGACCGGTGAAGCCTTCGCGGTCGAGCATCGCCTTGTACGACGGCAAGTTGTCGTACATCGCGAATTGCTCGCCCGCGGCGGCGCGGGCACCGTCGACGTTGTCGGTCACGGAAACCGGCAGCATGGCGACGGTCCGAACGTCGGACTCGGCGCGCCCAGCACCGACCGCCGCCGCCCGCAACGTCGGAACAATGTGGTCGCGCAACGTCTTTGGGCCGGTCATCCAGGTGACAGTGCCCGACGTCCGGCTGCCTGCGATCCCCAGCATTTTTGGCCCGAGCGCTGCCAGATAGACGGGTGGGACATCGATATCGTCCATGGTGAGTGATCCGCGAGTGGTGATGAGGTCACCGCCGCTGTTGACCTTTTCGCCCCGCAGTAGGGGGAGCAGGCCGTCGAGGTATTCGTTGGTGCGCTGGATGGGCTTTTTGTACGAGACGCCCCACATGCCCTCGGTGACCACCTGGTGACTGAGGCCCAACCCCAGATGCAGGCGCGGGCCGATCACTGCGTTGGTGGTTAACGCGCGCTGGGCCAACAGCATTGGGTGCTGCACCTGCATGGGGAGAACGCTGGTGCCGAACTCGATCTCCGGCACCTCCCAACCTGCCACGGTCAGCATGGTCAGGGCGTCGGGCTCATTCGGCATCTGTGTGCACCACACGCGGGTGAAGCCTTCTTCGGCGATCTCCGCCAGATTTTCGATGGCTCGATCGACGGAGGCGGTGCGGGCGTTGATGGTCCAGACGACACTGATCTGCATGGGAATGCTCCTGTGCTTGAGGCTGGCGGTTGATCCCCGCAGTTTCTGATACTAGGCCGCTGCGCGCTCGCGTGGCTTGATGCCGAGACGATCGGCAAACAGGCGTCGCTGCAGAATCCATCCGGCTACGGCTAGAGCCACCCAGATCGCGTTGGAGGTAATGGTGGCTGGCGTCGAATCGGGGTTGTCGATCCAGTTGAGAGCTTCGAACGTCCGCCCGATGCCGACCAACATCATGCTGGCGCCGCCGATGGAGGTGAGCCACAGCAGGGCGCGGGCCCGGTACTTGTCGGCGATAAACGCGGTGGCCACGGCAATGGCGACGATGATGATGGCACTGGCCGCCCACGAACTTTGGCCGGGTTGCACCAGGTCGGCGAGGCGAGCGCCCGCGACGGCACCGGTTAGGCCGCCAACGACGAATGCCGCCGACCGGAAAATCAGCGAGCACACCACCCACGAAACGACGGCACCGACGAGGCCGAACAACAACATGGTTAGTGCGCTCGCATTGAACAGGCTGGTGATCATCCACCCGAGCCCGAAGCCGGCGGCGATGACGCCAAGATTCACCGACCGCACCCCGTAAAAACAGAGGAACGCGCCGACGGCGAGAATCACGAGCCCGTTTGCGTCAAACATGGTCCGGCCTTTCGGAATTGGTTGTTGCTCAGCCTAGTCGGGTTACCAAAAGCGTCCGTGAATTGTTCGAAAAACGTTTGCCGTGAAGGGGAGATAGTGAAAAGTCCCCTGTAACACTGTCACAGGCCAGAGGAGTGAGACATGAACCAACCTGAGGCAAGCGAATACGTCCAGGCTGCTCATCGGAGTGCGCTCGAGTCGATGCCGTTCGACGACACTCGGGACTTCGACGATGCCGCGCGCGGGCTGATTGCGAAGCTGGAACCTGGCGTGGTGCGCAACGCCGACGGCAAAGTTGTTTGGAATATCGACGCCTACGCGTTCCTCGACAAGGAGGCCGCGCCGGAGACCGTTCATCCAAGCCTGTGGCGTCAATCGCGGCTGGCATCGATGCAGGGCCTGTATGAGGTAGTTCCGGGTCTGTACCAGGTACGCGGTCTGGACCTGTCAAATATGACCTTCATTGAGGGGGACCAGGGCGTCATCATTCTCGACACGCTCACCACGCGTGAACCGGCAGCAGCGGCGTTGAACCTGTACCGCGAGCACCGCGGCGACCGTCCGGTGAAGGCCGTCATCTACACGCACTGCCACGTCGACCATTTCGGTGGCGTGCTCGGTGTGGTGGATCAGGCCGCCGTGGATGCGGGAGATGTCCCGGTCATTGCGCCGGAGGGCTTTCTGGAGCACGCCATTGCCGAAAACGTTTATGCCGGAACGGCAATGGCCCGGCGCGCTGGCTACATGTACGGTGCCGCCCTCGAGCCAGGTGAGACCGGGCACGTAGGTGCCGGCCTCGGCCAATCTCCTTCACTCGGCGTGGCGGGGCTCATCCCTCCGACCATCGACATCACCACCACCGGCCAGACGCTGACCGTCGACGGCGTGGAGATGGAATTCCAGATGGCCCCGGGCACCGAGGCTCCGGCCGAAATGCACATCTACTTCCCCCGATACAAAGCACTCTGCATCGCCGAGAACGCCTGCCACACCCTGCACAATCTGCTGACCCTGCGCGGCGCAGTGGTCCGCGACCCGCACGCGTGGGCTGGCTACTTGACCGAGGCCATCGACACTTTTGCCGACCGCACCGACGTCATCTTTTCCCCGCACCATTGGCCCACATGGGGAGGTGACAACATCACCGAGTTCCTCAACGTGCAGCGGGACATGTACGCCTACCTGCACGATCAGACAGTGCGGATGATCAACGCTGGCTACACGGGGACGGAGATCGCCGAGCAGATTCAACTGCCGCCCGAACTTGAGAATGCTTGGTACGTCCGCGGCTACTACGGCTCGGTCAGCCACAACGTGAAGGCCATCTACCAGCGGTACATGGGTTGGTTCGACGGCAACCCGGCCCGACTGTGGCCGCATACGCCAGCGAACGAGGCGACGCGCTACGTGGCGGCGATGGGCGGACTCGATCGCGTCGTCGACTTGGCGCAGCAAGCGTACGACGACGGGGACTATCGTTGGGCGGCAACGCTGCTCGACCACGCGGTCTTTGTCGACGCCAACCACGAGGCTGCTCGAGCTCTCTACGCGAACGCGCTAGACCAGATGGCGTACGGCATTGAGAACGGCACCTGGCGCAACTTCTTCCTGTCGGGCGCGACGGAACTGCGGGGCCGAAACTTCGGAACTCCGACGGCTACCAGTTCCCCCGAGGTGATGGCCCAGTTGACGCCCGCACAGATCTTCGACTCAATCGCCATCTCGATCGACGGGCCCCGCGCCTGGGATGAACGACTCGCGATCGACGTGGTGTTCACCGAACTGGACGAGACTTATCGCCTGGTCTTGCGCAACGGTGTGCTGGTGCATCGGGTGCGGATTGAAAAGGACGGACCGGCTGACGCCACCGTCACCACCACCAAGGCGAGGCTGCTCGCGAGGCTGGCAGGCGATGCGACCTCACCGGGAATCGACGTGGCCGGTGATACCGCCACGTTGCCGCGTCTCATGGGCTTGGTTGTGGCTGGCGACCCGGCGTTCAACATCGTCGTGCCGTGAGAATCAGTGAGTACTCACCGGCGTTCGGCGATCTGATCCAAGACGGTGACGTCGCCCCGATACGGTTCGGTGTCGCGCGGCCAGTGCACGATCGCATCGGTGAAGCCCAATTGTTCAGCGCGGCCGCACATGTCGTCGTACCGGCCGACTGACTCGAGCGGGTTGACGGGCGAGGAGTTCAAGTTCAGATACGAGTCCGGGATTGGGCGACCAGCGGACTCCGCAGTCGCCGCCAGCAGCGCATGATTGCGTCCGATCACGTCGAACCACTCGTCGAGCGAATCGGTTTGCGGGCCCATGGTGAGCCACCCGTCGCCGTGGCGTGCGGCAAACCGCACAGAGCGAGGGCCGTTGCCCGCCAACACAAATGGGACGCGTGAGCGGACCTCGCCGCCGACCAAGCGCATGTCGTTCGCGGCGAAAAAGGGGCCGTCGGCGTCGACGTGATCCGCACGCAGCGTGAGGTCGAGCAACGTGGTGAATTCCTGGAACCGGTCGACGCGCTGCCCGGCAGACAATTGCGGGCTACCGAGAATCCGGTCGTCGGGACTGCCGCCCACCCCCAACCCCAGAATCAGCCGGCCATTGGAAATGTCGACGAGCGTCTGGACCTCCCGCGAGAACGCGACCGGCGACCGGAAGTTCGGCGAAATCACGTAGGTGCCAAGGGCGATCGTCGACGTCGCACATGCTGCCGCCGTCAACGTCGGAATACACGAGAACCACCGCGAGTTAGGGAGGCCGCCCCACACGAGGTGGTCGTAGGTCCAGGCGTGGTGGAACCCCATCTCCTCCGCACGTTGCCACAGGGGGCGCGCGGTCGGCCAAGACATGTCGGGAAGAAGACAAACGCCGAATCGCATGTAGCGACAATAGCTGTCGTAGTGTCTAGGAATGTTGCGAGCCAGAGGCCGCCGTCCGGCGCTACGACCGCCACGGCTCATCGCGATGGGATTCATCGTCGTCATCCTGGTCGGGACGGTGCTGCTGTCGTTGCCGGTCGCCTCGGCCGACGGCACCCGAACCGAATTCGTGGCGGCACTTTTCACCGCTACCTCGGCGACCTGCGTGACCGGCTTGACCGTGGTCGACACGGCAACACACTGGTCAACGTTCGGCGAAGTGGTGATCCTGCTACTGATTCAGATCGGCGGTCTCGGCGTAATGACGCTGGCGACCCTGCTCGGCTTGCTGGTGGTACGCAAGGTTGGGTTGCGGATGCAGATGGCAGCGCAGGTCGAAACAAAGTCCGTCGAGTTCGGTGACGGCCGCAAAGTCATCTTGCGGGTGATCGGCACGAGCCTCGTCGTGGAGGCAGTGATTGCCGTGGTGCTCGCGATCCGATTCTGGGTTGGCTACTCTGACAGCCCCGGTCGTGCGGCGTATCTCGGGGTGTTCCATGCCGTTTCGGCGTTCAACAATGCCGGTTTCGCGCTCTTCAGCGACAACGTGATGGGTTTCGTCGGTGACCCGTGGATTATCGTGCCGCTCGCTGCCGGATTAGTGATCGGCGGTCTCGGTTTCCCCGTCCTCTACGAACTTCGTCGGGCCTGGCGTCGTGCCCGACTGAGGATGACCGATCGGACCTCCGCCGCACCCACCAGACCGTGGTTTTCGCTGCACGTCCGGATGACGCTCATCGTGTACGCGGCCCTCGCCGTCATCGGGATTGTGGTGCTCACGGCGTCGGAGTGGAACAACGCGGGAACCCTTGGTCCGCTGTCGATCTCGGACAAACTGCTCGGCGGAATGTTCGCCGGACTCTCACCCAGGACCGCAGGCTTCAACAGTATTGACGTTGGCGCCATGACGCCGGGATCGCTCTTGGTGACCGACATCCTCATGTTTATCGGTGGCGGCAGCGGCGGCACCGCCGGTGGCATCAAGGTCACGACTTTCGCGATCCTCGGCTACGTGATTCTCAGCGAGATTCGCGGTGAACCCAGCGTGCACGCGATGAAGCGGCGGATTGCCCCCGACGTGCAACGGCAGGCGGTCACCGTCGCACTGCTTGGCGTCGGAGCCGTCATGTCGGTGACCTTGCTGCTGCAGGCCCTCACGCCTTTTAGCCTCGACCAGATCCTCGTTGAAACGGTCTCCGCGTTCGCGACGGTCGGACTGTCGACGGGCATTACTGCCAGCATCCCGGCATCGGGGCAACTGTTGTTGGTGGCATTGATGCTTCTTGGTCGATTAGGGCCAATTACGCTGGCGTCAGCGCTGGCACTGCGCGAGCGCGTCCGACGTTTTGAACGACCAGAAGAGCGGCCGATCGTTGGTTAGGAGAAGTCGGTTGACAAGAAAAGGCGCACGCCGCGACGAACAGCGGGTTGCTGTGATTGGACTGGGGCGGTTTGGGGCTTCCTTGGCGGCCGAGTTGGTGAAGCAAGGCGTCGAGGTGTTGGGTATGGATTCCGACCCTGCGCTTGTCCAGCGCTATGCCGACGATTTGTCGAGCGCGGCGGTGGTTGACTCCACAGATGCGCGTGCGTTGGCGCAACTCAGTGTGGAAACCTTCGATCACGTCGTCGTCGGAATTGGCACCTATCTGGAGGCCAGTGTCCTGACAACGTCGGCTCTGCTCGACGCCGGGTGCACCGACGTGTGGGTCAAGGCCACGTCTCGACAGCATGCGCGGATCTTGGAGCGGCTTGGCGCCCACCATGTGGTGCTTCCCGAACACGAGATGGGTGAGCGCGTCGCGCACTTGGTGATGGACCGCCACATGCTCGACTATGTGGAGTTCGACGAGCACTTCGCGATGGCCAAGGTCCCTGCGCCGCAGAACCTCGTTGGCGTCAACCTTCGGGATAGCAATGTGCGCACCGATCACGAGGTCACGATTGTTGCCGCGAAACACGGCGACGACGAGTTCACTTTCGTCGGCCTTGATCACGTGATTCGCGCGAGCGACACCCTGATCGTCGCGGGCCGTCGTCGCGCCCTCGCCCGCTTCGCCGCCCGCGCCTAACCCCGGGTTCGTCGCTCCGCTCCTCCCGTTCTCGCATGATGCGTCGATTCCCGCACTATGTCCGACATAGTGCGGGAAT
>NZ_JBARYI010000098.1:0-47036 GCF_049647785.1 Gordonia sp. (in: high G+C Gram-positive bacteria) | reverse complement strand
CACAAAAAATACATCTTATGTGGCATAAGAAAATCCAAAACACACTATCGAGTTCTCAAAGAACACACACCCACCAGCACCAACCCAGCAACAAAACCAGGCCGAACTCCAGCAAGCATCTGAAATTTTTGTTTGGCGCTCCGTCTCCGGCGCGACCTTTCTAACTTAACACCCGGCTTCGATGTTCTGCAAATCGTTGGTTTCTGTTGAGATTCCGTTGATTTTCAGTTTCGAATTAAGGTGTCGACCCCAGGCAAAATCACCGCGAGTTTGTCGCGGTGACGTTTTGTTGGGGGTTTGTCTTTGCGGCCGGGCCGCTCTGACTTCAAATAAGTTACGCACAGATGGAGAGAAGGTCAAATCGCCAGGTCAGGGCGCTAAATTTCCTACGAAGCGACCGATCCCCCCGCCTGTACCTATTTGTCACAGTGACGGAACATGTTGGACTTTCCCTTTATTGATTCACCAAATCCTTCTGCGGGTCGGGAAACGAGGTTCCACATATGTTTACGTTACTGCGAGTTACAGATACTGTGGTTGTATCCGGCCGCGCTTCCTTGGCCGGGCAGTCCACAGTTGGAGGCAACATGAGCCAGTTCGTTTCGACGGCACTTTCGCGCATTGTGATCGACGGGGCGCTACCCCTGGTCGACTCCCGGATCAAGGCGTCAGCCACGCCCTACTCAGGTAAGCCGGCGATGACGCCGAACCTCGGGTCCCGTTGGTCGATGATTCATTACGGGATCTTCCTCCCTAAGCTGCCCGACCCCTACCGCTATCTGAACACCATGACCCTGATCGGCGCGACCGGAACCGAGATCTTCGACAACGACCAACTCGTAGCTCCGGACGCACGCCAAACAACCACCGTCCTCAGTTCCACGGCGCACAGCTCGCCGGAACACGAGGACCAGTACATCTACCGGGCCTACTCCACCGACGACGACTGCGATTTCGCCGACGACGGCTCCCTCCTACGTTGGGGCAACGATCTGACCATCGCCGTTGACGGCAATACCGCGCGCATCACCGGCCGTTACCCGCACTTTGCCGTCGACCTCACGGTCAACCTGACCGACCAGGTCTCATACTTTGTCCGAACCCCCATCTACGACCACTTCAGTCGTCTCGCCCCGTACGAGGGAATGATCAGCGACGCTTCCGGGAGCACACAGATCGAAGGGTTGGGAACATTCGAGTACGCGCGGGCGATGACTCATCAGCGGCTGTTTCGGTCCCCGATCGCGGACCGATGGAAGCTCCCCGCGGACTTCTTTACCTACCAAATCATTGAAATCGACGAACGGACCCAGGTGCTGCTGACGTGTGTCAGCGCTCGCGGTCGTACCGCGTGCCTCTTGATGCACTTGCGAATCCTCGGCGAGGAGACGGCGGTATTCGCCGATACGACCTTTGAAGTGACGGAGTTTGGCGAAGATCTCGTCGACGAGTGGGGGCGTCGAATGCGGGTGCCTGCCCGATTCCGCTGGACGGCCCGAAACGGGGCTGGCCAAGTGCTGACATTGGATGGCGAACCCGACAGCGCGTGGCGGTTTGGTCACGGACGCGGGTATGTCGGTGCGTACACGTACTCCGGAACTCTGCGCGGCGAGGCCGTCCACGGCACCGGATACATCGAGTGGGTCGATACGCAGGCGGAACCCCGAACACTCTGGGGCTAGCTCCGTTTCACCTACCTGGCGGTCCGCAGTGGCGGTCTGCGAGGCGCAAATCGAAAACTGCTCGCTCGGCAGCTGAAGGCTTCGTTGAGACGATTGCGACCGCAGTCACTCGCCGCCCGAACTTCGCCCGATAGCATCCAAGGTCGCGGGACTTCCTCACCCGCAGGCACTAGGAGAAGTCATGTCGGACCGTCAGAAGATGCTGTCGATCGTCGAAGAATCACCGGCGGCCGTCGCCGTGCACGACAAGGCCCAGTGGCTGGGCCTATTCACAGCCGACGGCATCGTCAACGACCCCGTAGGCTCGGAGATCCACCAAGGTCCAGAACAGCTCAGCGCGTTCTATGACACCTTCATCGCCCCGAACAACGTGATCTTCCATCCCGAGCACGACATCGTCTGCGGCAACACCGTAATGCGAGACCTAGAACTTGAGATCCGCATGACCGATCGCGTGATCCTCACCGTCCCCATGCACTTGCGTTACGAGGTGGCCGACGACGAGCACGTCAGCGGGCTCTTCGCGCATTGGGAGCTGCCAACCATGGTCGCGCAGTTCGGCAGCAAGGGTGTGTGGGCGCTGCCGTCGTCGTTGAAGCTGTCGACGCGACTGCTCAAGAACCAGGGACTCGCGGGCACCATGGGTTTCTCCCGCGCTTTCAAGAGTGCCAGCACCAAGGGCAAGGCGCAGGCAGCGGCGTTCCTCGACGCTGTGACCGGCTCCGACAACGCAGCCCTGGCTCAGTTCTCTGCGGTCAACGTGACCTATGGGACGCAACAGCTAGATTCGGCTGACTCGCTGCTCAGCAAACTCGCGGGCTGGACGGCGTCGAAGTTCATTGCCGCTGGCAAGTACGTCACCGTCAGCCTCACCGACGGCACCGACCATGCGGTTGCGATGTGCACCTTCGAGGGCGGCACGCTGACCGACGTGACCGTCTTTGTCGAAGCGTAGAGATCCGCGTTCGCGTAGTTCGTTGGTTCTCGCTCCGTCTGGGACGGAGCGAGAACCAACGAAGTACGCGGATAGGGAAAGCAGTGCGCTGAACTGCGCAAAGAGTGTGCTCCGCCGCCAGGACTCGAACCTGAAATGCCTGAACCAAAATCAGGAGTGTTGCCGATTACACCACGGCGGATTACTGCGGAAATGATTGTGCCATAGTGCAGGCGGAGAGCACTCAACCGGTCCGGGAGGCGCGCCGTTCCCGCGACTTCTGCTCACTGTAAGAGAGCGTCTCATAGGCCGAAAGTCGTTCCGCGGCGCGGCGACGTTGGGCTCGCCCCTCGCGACGGCGCCACGCTGCGGGACGTAGTGCAGTCTTCCGACGCATCGACGCGACTTCTCGTTCAAACCGAGCCTGGCGGTCGTCATCCCACTCGACGCCATACGCGGCCCTAACTGTCGGACCGACAACGCCCCAGGTAAGCAGACGAACCCTCGGCATCTGCTTAATCATTCGACGCTTGTGGGAGTAGGTGGTGAACACCTGGAATCCCACATCGCCAGCGCGCACCGTTTCCGGTGGATCATCGGGACCCGATCGTGGCAGCGGGATCGGATACCGCGCCTCCCCCTCCGCAATAAGCTGTCGGAGCGCGCCATGACTGGTCGGCCAGTCCGACCGCCGCATCTGCAGAGTGGTCCCGACGCGAGCGAAGTCCGCGACAAGAACATCGAGAACGTCGTCGTCGATCGGCGACACCAGCAACTGGTAGATGTCGAGCATGCTGACGCACCAGGTTGCCGCCACCCAGAGCTGGAAGCGCGGATCGAACGACGGCTTGCGCCGCGTGTCCGGCGATGCCTTCTCCGGAACCCGAATACTCGCGTGAATCCGGTTCACTTCCCGGACTAACGCCGCAATCTCCTGGTCGTCGCACGCGGCGACCATCCGCATGTACTCCATGGTGCGCGACCACCGGTGTGAAGCCCGGTTGCCGTAGCCACCACTGTCGATCTCCGTCTGCGCTACTGCGGGGTCGGCAAGCTGCATCAGCGCCGCGCACGGCCAGAGCAAAGTGCTCACCGAATCGTCGAGCACTTCCGAAAGCGTGGGCCGAGATCGCCTTCCCCCTACCTTGCCATCCACGCTCAGATCATTGCCTTGTCGTGCTTGATGCGGTGTTGCAGGTCCCGCAGTAGCCAGCGACTACCGCCGAACCGAATGAACTTCGGCAGGAACTTGTTAACCACCGAGACGAAGGTGAAGAGGTGCTCGAACCGGCGGCGGTCGTCGTCGGTCCATTCCAGACCCAACTGGGCGTGAAAAAGCGGCGGCAAGAACCCGATGGTGAGGAACCGCAGCAGATTTGAGAACGGCAGTCGAAGCAGCGGACTGATCATTCGCAGGTCGACGAGGTCGTTGAGGAAATCGCAGGTGGTGTCGTCGATGACGACGCGCTGGCAGGCGCGATTCCAGTAGAACTCGAAGTCATTTCGCGTGGGCGGCCACATCTCGTCGGGCACCTGCAGGCTGGTACCAAGCGTCTTGCACGACTGGTAGAACCCATCAGCTTCCTCTGGGCTCATCACGCCGTGCAGCAGTTGGTGCGAATCTTCGATCCCGATGTACAGGCATGCGGCCACCCAAAGTTGCAGCTCGCGATTGAAGGCGTTGTATTTCACCGGGCTGCGTTCGTCGTCGCGCACGTGGCGATGCGCGGAGTTCACCGCCTCGCGAAACTTAGCCTTCTCCTCGTCGGTGCCGAGAATGGCAACCGCCAAGTACTGGGTGGTGGTGCGCGCCCGTTTCCACGGGTGAACCATCAGCGCACCGGTCTCCACCTTGCTCTCCATGACCCCGTAACCCACCTCGGGCCAACCGAGTTGCATCACGACGTTCGCGGCCGCGCCAGCGAATCCCCAAAAGTCGAGCGACTCCTGCACCACCGCAGGCTTGCGCAGGCTGGTCACGCGCCGCTTACGCGTGCTGATCCTGATTCTCGTCTGCTCGGTGCGCAGTTCCGGCGTCACCGTGGCCAGATCGGTCAGGTACTTCGTGTGGTACTTGGTCCACTCCGGGACGGGCCTGCTGTTGTCTGGCTTGCTTGCATCGGGCGCGGCATCTGCCGCATGGTCGACGGTCATTTTCGGTTCTCCTGTCGGGTTACACGGTTTGGACATCGTCGACTAGCCAGCGGTCACCGTCGCGTTTGAGCGAAAGGACCATGCGATACGACTGGTCCTTGCCTTCCGGCGCGACGACGTTGGTCGCCTTCTGATCGACGAACGCAATGACGGTCGCGGTGTCGCCGTCGATTGCCTGCACGGCCGAATGCGATACCTTCGCGGTGGCCACTCCCTGTCCATTGGCGACGATTTCAGTGAGGGCCTTGACCATCTCGTCGTACTTCGCGGCAAACTGCTGCGTCGACATGGCCTTGATGGCCTCGCGGTTCTTATTGAGGTCGCGGTAGTCGAAGCTCGCGAGCTTGGTGGCGTAGTCGTTAGCGACGGCCGTTACCTGGGTGCGCTCACCATCACTTGCTCCCGATGCGTCGGCGAAATAGTGGTAGCCGAAGAACGCCGTCGCAGCCACGAACGCCACCAGAAGCAGGGACAGTACCGCCGTCGACCGCCTTGCCGCACCCGTCCGCCTACGACCGCCGCGCAGCGGAGCCGTCTTGCGGGCCGCACGCTTGGCCGCGTTCGACGGCGCGTCCGCAACCTCCCCGATTTCAACCTCCCCGCCTGAAAGCTCGGGCTCTTGCACCGTGCTACTTGCCATTTCGGGTCCTTTCCAACAGTTCTTGCCACATCAAGAGAAGTTCCGCGCCGTCTGGGATGAGCAACGGATCGCTTACCGCAGGTGGTCCCGCCACGCCGCCAGGCTGCTTCCAGTTGCGGGTGCCGAGGTCGTTTGGCCGCGGAGCGTTGACCGCACCGCGCTGGCCGTGACCGTCCCCCGGCGGGCAGTAGCGCGCCAAGTTCGGCTGCGACGGCGACAGGTCGCCGATGGTGCGGCGCGGCTCGTCGTAGAACAGGCACACCGGCCCCTGAGTGCCGAGCAGTGTGAAGTCGGCGCGGTTGTTCTTGACGATGGACCGCAGGTCCTTCAGGCCCTGCGGGATGGTCTTAAGGCCGGTGCGAAGCGCGTCGCTGCGGTCGGCGATGATCGGCTCCACCGCGACCAGGTTGGCGAGCACGCCACCAAACGTTCCGCGGTACTTGTCGAATAGCGCGGTCGCGCGATCGAGTGCCTGCGGCGAATGATCGAGCAGGTAGACGAACACCGGTTGCGCGCTGTCGAGTTGGCTGGTGAAACTCGCCGCGGACTTCATGCCCTTTTCGAAGCTTGCGGTGGTGTCGGACATCGCGTCGAGCACATCGACCCAATCCCCGAGAAGCCCGGAGATCAGTGGCGCGTTGCGGCGGACCATCGCCGCCAGCGCCGAACCGTTGGCGACCAGCTTGGCCATCGAGTCGGTGTCGCCGGCGAATGCCGTCGCGAGTTCGGTGCCGATGGTCGCGATCGATCCGTCGCGGACGGTCGCCAACAAGGTCGCAGCCTTGCCGATGATCGCGTCCATTTGCATGGGTTGCTTGTCGGCGGGTGCGGCGATGCGATCGCCGTCGTGTAGGAAGGGACCGGACGCCGAGGTGGTCACGATGTCGACGCTTTGAATACCTGCCATCGAACCCATCGTCACCTGGACGTAAGCGTCCTTTGAGATCTCGGTGCCGCTGCGGAGGGTGAGCTCAATGTCAGCCGACCCACCGTCGCTTGAGAGCTTCGACGACGTGACCGAACCGACGTCGACGCCGCGCAGCGTGACGCCTGTGCCCTCGCTGAGGCCGAACGCATCCTGAAGCGAAGCGTGCAGGCGCAGCTTGGACCCGAAGCCCTCGGTACCCGTAACGAAGTTGATCCCCAGCGGCATCACGAGTGCGGCGACGGCGATAAACAACAGGAACTGAAAAGTTCCAACGGGAAGGCGATTTCTCATCGTCGGCCCTTCTTCGTCGGCTGCTTGGTTCGCGGTGCAGGCTTTTCGGATCCGGCTGCGCCGCCGGTCAGGACGTCGGCGAGCTCGCCGGGCGTCGGGAGCGGCTGACCGGACGCGAGCATGCCGCCCGTGAGAATTTTGTCGATGCTGCCGGGCACGTCGAGCGCCCCGTCGAACGTCAGATAATCGCCGCGGACCGCCGACGAGAAGTTCGCCATGAAGGCGTTCATCTGGGTGAGCGTCTGCCCGACGTCCTTGTTAAACGACCCCAAAGCACCGACAAGCGTGCTCGCGTCAGGAACCAGTTGGTTGAGTTGCTGCTGCCTGCCTTGGGTGATGTCGGCCAGATTCTTCGTCAGCCCTGAGGTTTGGGTCATCAACGCGGCAATGCGATCGCGCTGACCCGAAAGCACCGCCACCGCCCGCGGCGTCTGGTCGAGGAACTCGGTGACCTTTCCCTGATTCGCGGCAAAGACCTCGCTGACCCGCGCCGCCGCCTGCATCGCCCGATTGAAGTCGCGGGTGTAAGGCGACGACGTCGACAGCAATCGGTTGAGGGTGTCGATGAGGTCGCCAACCTTGTCGGACCTGGTGGCGAAGGCCTCGTTGAGGCTGCTAATGATCGACTGCAACTGTCCGAGCCCGCTGCCGGTCACGACGGTGCCGAGTGCGGCGAGGGTGCCCTCCACCTGGGGTCCGATGGAACTGTCGTCGACGCCGATCAGACTGCCGTCGGTCAGCTCGCCCTTCGGATTCGCTGGTGGCTCCAATCTGATGAACGGTGTCCCGAGCGCCGACGGCACCTCGAGTGCCGCGGTCACATTGGCTGGCAGGTTGATATCCCGATCGAGTTTGAGGGTCAGCCTCGCTCCCCTGCCGGTGAGGCCGATATCGACGACGCGACCAATCACCTGCTGGCCGGTCCGAACGTCGGCGCCAGCCACTACGCCGTCGGCCACCGCGAAGTCCGCGGTCACGTCAATGCCTCCGCTGCCGCCGCCGACCGGCAAATCTTGGAGCCCGTAGGCACAGCCGGTGAGCGACGCGGTCAGCGAGACGCCAACCACGACAGCCGCGGTCTTCGAGGTGAGACGATGCTTCCGGTTTCTCATCGGGGACCTTCCTTCGGCGCTTGCGGCAGTGCCCCGGTGATTGTCGAAACGATGCCGAGCGGGTCGGACATCGAAATCGGAAACGAGATCGGATTGGTGAGTCCGGCGCCGGTGCAGATTGGCATCGGGAACTTGTCGCACAGCGGCTTCAACGTCTTGAACTGCGTCAGCGTGGTCGAGACATTGAGTCGGATACGACCGCGGCGGTCGGGTCCGACGGTGCTCGAAAGGTTCTGCATCATCAGCGGCGCCAGATCCATAAACTCGGCGAGTCCCGAACGGTTGGCCGCCAGCACTTTGCCGAGCTCTTCCAGGTTGCTCGCGACGGTGCCGACATCGTCGCCGTGTTCGGTGACAAACTGGTTGATCTGGTCGAAGACAATCTTGAGGTCGTTGATGGGAGTCGCGATATCTTGGTTCGCGGTGCTCCACTGATCTGACAGCGCCCCCATCGATCGCACGAGGCCGTCGAGAGAGACCTGCTTGGCCTTGAAGGTGTTCATCAGTTGATCGAGGCTGACGATGAGCCCTTCGACGTCCCCGCTGCGCGCCCCGATGATCCCGCTCGCCGAGGACAGTTCGGACAGTGCCCGCGCAAACTTCGGACCACCACCGGCCCACGAGTCGGCGGTCCGGTTTAGCAGGGTGCCGAGGTCACCGCCGGGCGGAGCACCGGAGTCACCGCCAGCGCTTGGACCCAAAATGTCGGTGATGGTGCTCATGCTGCCGAGCAGTTGGTCAAAGCTGATCGGCGCGCGGGTGCGCTTAAGCGGGATGGTCGCGCCGTCGTCTAGTTGCGGCCCACCGGTGTACGCGGGTGCCAGCTCAAGGTGTCGCTCACTGATGATCGACGGATTCTGGATCAGCGCCTGCACCTCGGCCGGTAGCTTCACCCCGCCGTCGATGGTCATGTCGACGAGCACTCGGTCGCCTTTGGGAGTGAGGGAATCGATGCGCCCCACCGGAACCCCGAGGACCGTCACCTTAGAGCCTTCGTACAGCCCGTTGGTGAAAGCGAACTCGGCGCGGACGGTGCGGACGTCCGGCTGACGGATGAACGCGAACCAAAGGCCGGCCACCAGGGCGGCGATCAACGCGAGTACCAGCATCACGCGGCCGCCGTATCGCTTGCGTTGCCGAACCTCTCGAACCTGACGAAACGCCATCTAGCTGCACCCCTTCATGACTCCGAGGACGCACAGCAGGCTGTCCGGGAGAATCGCTGAGGGCGACGTGACGTCGGCCCAGTTGCCGTTGCCGGTGGAGTCGGTGATGGTGCGCATCGACGGCGGCAGGTTGGTGAGGATCTTGGTGATTTGGTCGGCGTTGCTCGCGAGAGTGTCGGTGACCTCGACGATGTTCGTCGTCAGCTGGGCCATCGGAATCTGCGGGAACGTCGATGCCATCTGGCGCAGCACCAGCCGCAAGTTGTCGGCCAGCCTGGTGAGCAGGTGTCGCCGAATCACCAGCATCTGAGCCACCGACTGGGCATTGCCGAAAGCCTTCGCGATGGAATCGGACTGCTGGGCAGAGATCTCGGCAAGTCCCTTGGCCGTCGACAGCAGCTGGTCGAGTTGCTTTCCGGTGCCAGTCACCGCAACAGCGGCCCCGCTAATTCCCGTCATGGAAGCGGTGAGTCGATCGGCGTTCGGCACGAGGTCTTGCATCGTCGTCATCAGGCTGCGCATCACCTGCGGGTTGATCTCGTCCGACGTGGTGACTGCATCCGACGACAGGTCGTCGAGGCTGTAGGAGTTCCCGGCGCGACTCAACGGGATGGTGTTGTTTGGGCCAACGCTGCCGCTGCCGGCGGGAATGATCTCGAGGTACCGCTTGCCCAGGACGGTGCGCAGCCGGACATCCGAGCGCGTTTGGTTGCCGAGGGGCTGGTGATTGTCGAGCCGGAAGCCGACGCGCACCCGGTCACCGGCGAGGTCGATCGACTCGATGCGCCCGGCCGGAACACCGGCAACCAACACCGGGTCGGCGGTAGTGAGACCGCCAGCATTGGGGAGCTCGGCGGTGTACTCCGAGGTTCCCGACCGGTAGGTCAATTGCGGGATGCCAATGGCCCCAACCATCAGCAGCACGAGGACGAAGATTCCCGCGGTGCCGAGAACGGCGGGCGAGGCACCGCTGTTGCGGCGGCCGGGTTTGAAGATGAACTCCAGAACCCCGACAAAGATATCGATGAGGCGAACTAGAAACACGCGGCCTTCTCCCCTACCTGCACATCTTTGAATGCGACGTGCCGAAGATATTGGCTTCCAAACCACCGGCTTTCAGCGTGAAATTGCACATGTACAGCGACATGAAGCCGCCGTAACGTCCGGCGTGATTAATCTTGTCCGCCATCACCGGCAGCCTTTCGAGGAATGTTTGGAACCCGGCTGTGTTCGGTATCCATGCCCCCGTCACGTCTTTGAGACCGGTCAGGGCGTCGGTGAAGTCGTCGCCTGCCGAAGTCATCATTTGCGCCAGCGCGGCGATGGCACGATCGCCGGTGTCGAACAGTGCGGTCAGTTGTCCTTGGTCACCGACGATTGACGTGGTGAGGGCACCGAGTCCGGCGAACAGCTCGTTGAGCTGCCCGGTGCGCTCGTCGGCACTGAGCATCAAGGTGTTGAGGTTGGTCACGACACGGCCGAATACCGCGCTGTTCGCCGAAAGGTTCGCACCCATCGAGGCGATCTGCCGCAGCAGGAGGTCGACCGATTTCGTGCGGCCAGCGAAGGTATCGACGAAGCCCTGGGCGAGGTCGTTGACCTGCTTGGGTTCCAGCGAAGCGAAGAGCGGTTGAAAGCCGTTCATCAGAGCCGTCAGGTTGACCGGCGGACTGGTCGCGGCCACCGCGACGGTGTTCCCGACCCGGAGTGGCGCAGTATTCGACGGTTCGATGGCGATGTATCGCGCCCCGAGCATGTCGCCGTAGCGGATGGCGGCGTGCATGCGCTCGGGCAGCGGGTGGTCGGATTGGACCGCGACGTCGACCCGGGCGAGCGAGGTACCGTCAGCTTGCGGGTCGAGGGAAATGCCTTCGACCCGACCGATCCGAACGCCGGACATCTTGACCGGGTTGCCCTCGATGATGCCTTCGGTGTCGGTGAAAACGAGGGTGTAGCGGTCGACGGATCCGCCGACCGGCACACGCAGGGTATTGATCACCAGCAGCGCAGCAATGGCACCGACAAGAATGAACAGCGCCGACTTCACGATGGTCGAGAAAGACAGAGTGGTCATCGGAGCCTCACCTCGGTTCCACGGACCATGGGTCCGAGCATCAGCGTGGTCGCCGGATTGGGGTTGCCCGGCGCGGTCTTCCGGTTCGACGACGGTCGTAGCGATTTCTCGATCGCACCCAGCGGTGCGGCCTCGGTGGGACCGCCGACGATGTCGGGCCGGTTGGAAGGTGAGCGGCGCGGTGGATTCAGGACCCGTCCAGGCCCCTGCCCCGGTTTACGCACCGGACCCACGCCGTACTCCGCGCCTCGACCGTGGCACTGCGCGCCGCGGAGGTTTCCGTATTCGGGGCAGTCGGCTGCGGTGTAGGGCATCGGCTGCGAGAACGTCGCGACGGTCGTGATGTTGAATCGCCCGGTGGAGAACAGAAGGGCTCCGGCTTTTCCGAACTTCTCGGCCTCGGCAATTGTGTTTGAGATGCCGGTCGGGTTCTCGGCGACCGTGGACACGATGGTTCCGGTGGCGTCGAGCACGGTGATCAGCGAGGCGCGGTGCTTCGCGACGAACGAGCCCGTCGCGGAGACAAAGTCAGCCGCGGATGTCAGGAACGCGCTCAGGGAGTCCTGGTGATCGACGATGCCCCGTGAGATCGAGGTGATTGATTCTATCGTTTCGATGACCGCGGGGGTGGCGCGCTCGAGGCTTTCGACGACGGCCCGAAACTTCGGCGTCGCATCGATGAACTCGTTGACGGACGCTTCAATCTCCTTTGACGCCGCCCACCAGTTGTCGATCATCAGACCGAGTTCGTCACCGCGACCGGCGACGGCATCGCTGATGGCAGTCAGTGCGACGGTGAGTTGCTGCGGTTGCACCTCGCCGATCAGCGTCGAGAGCTTGGTGAAGATGTCGTACAGGTTCACCGCATCCGCGCCGTCGTCGATGGCGACCTGGTCTCCGCCGGTCAGCGGTTCCGGCTCGGTCCCCGTGAGGTACACCGGTGAGGTCCCGGGCACGAGTTGGACATACATGTCGCCGAAGAAGGTGCGGGGTAAGACGCGCGCCACCACCGACCGGGGGATCTGTCCGATCGCCGAGTCTGCGAGGGCGAGCGTCACGCGGGAGGACTTCTTACCCGGGTTGATCGCGGCGATTTCGCCAACCTTGACTCCGTGGTAGCGGACCGGCGCGCCTTCCGTGATGACACCCACGGCGACTGGGACCTCCACAAAGACATCGGAGTCGGTGGCGAACCAGCCAGCGCTGCGGCCGATCATCGAGAGGCTGAAAACGCCGATCGCGAGTGCCGCGATGAACGCTCTGAAGCCGTAGCGAAACTTCGATACCGGGCGTCCCGGCAGCATCACGGTCACCTACATCCCCATCCCGGGAATCTCGGGGACCAAACCCCAGAGGCCAAAGGTGAGGATCACGTCGAAGATTCCGATAGCGAGGATCGAGGTCCGCAAAGCGCGACCGGCCGCCTGGCCCACGCCTTCGGGGCCACCGCTGGCGAAGTAGCCGTACGAGCAGTGGACCAGCGTGACGATGGCGGCGAAGACTATCGCTTTGAGCGCCGAATAGAGCAGGTCGGTGGGGCTGAGGGCGAGGTGAAAGAAGTAGTCGTAGGTGCCCGACGATTCTCCGTGAAACCACACGACAACGAGCCTGGTCGCGAGGTAGCTCGCGAGTAGCCCCACCATGTAGATCGGGAGTACGCAGACCATCGCCGCGATCATTCGCGTGGTCGCCAAGAACGGCACCGAGCGGATCGCCATCGCATCGAGGGCGGCGATCTCATCGGAGATCCGCATGGCACCGATCTGCGCGGTGAAGCCGGTCCCGACCTTGGCTGCCAGCGCGATCGCCACGACGACGGGTGCCAACTCTCTGGTGTTGGCGATGGCGGCGAGCATGCCCGACATCGACGTCATCCCGACAAGTTGCAGACCTCGGTAGGTTTCCAGGCCGAGCATTGCCGCGGCGGCGAGCGACATCGCGAGAACGATGCCGATGGTGCCGCCGCCCGACAACAAGGACTTGGTGCCGAAGGTGACTTCGCTGATCTGTCGGATCACGTGCTTGCGGTAATGGATCAACGCGAACGGCACGGCAGCGATGGCGAGCCAAACGAATGTCACATACTCGCCGAAGCGGACCGTTCCGTCGACGATGCCGTCGATCCAACGCCCACCGCGCTCGCGAACCCGGAGGGTGACGTCGCTGCGTGATGGCAGCGAGAGTCCGGCGTTCCCGGTCATCAGTAGGCCCCCACTGCGGGAACGATCACCGAGTACAACTGCGAGAGAACCGTGTTGAACACGAAGACGAGTGCAAACGCGATCACCACTGCTTCATTGACGGCATCGGCCACTCCGCTGGGACCGCCCCGAGCGTGCAGTCCTTTAAAGCACGCGACGATGGTCGACAGCAGAGCGAAAAGTGCCGACTTTATCAACGCCATCACAAAGTCGGACATCCGGCCGTACTGGCTAAAGGTTGCCATGAAACTGCCGGCGGGGAGATGCTGCACGTAGATGTGGTAGAGGTAGCAGGCCCCGACGCCGGTCACGGTGATCAGCGAGCACAGGACGAGGGCGACGACGATCGCCGCCGCGATGCGCGGGGCCACGAGGCGCTCGATCACGTTGACACCCATGACCTCCATCGCGTCGATCTCTTCGCGGATCTTGCGCGACCCGAGATCGGTGCAGATGGCTGATCCGGCGACACCCGCCATCATGAGCGCACTGACGAGTGCCGAGGCCTGGCCAACGATGATGAACGCCACCACGGCACCGGAGTAGCCGCCGGCACCGATGCGCCCGGCCAACTCCCCCACGGAGACTGCGATGAAGACACCAACCGGGATCATCAGCAGCAGCGAGGGTCCGGTGCTCACGCGTCCGATGAAGATCGTCTGGTTGAGCGTCTCAGCAATTGACAGGCGCAGTCGCGCAACGGTGACGAACAGCGATCCGATGGACTGCAGCGCAAAGCCGAGTGTGTGTCCAGCTTCAACAGCCAGATCTCGCATTGGCCCCTTTGACTGCGGCAGCTCAAATGCCATCGATGCCCCGTTCCCAAGTGAATGTTACAGCTTGGCGTGAAACGTAACACAGAATGAAATTTGTGCAAGAGTCGTCACAATTTATGCAGGTAAACGAGTTGCCTCAACCCGGAATGGGGCCACTGACTGTAGCGACAGTTACTAATGGAACACGTATGTGTCACATGGTTGAACTGGGACTATCGGGAAAATGAAACACTTGCGCGGCTGAAGTGTCTGGCGATCAGGAACGCTTGAGACCCAAGATCGGCAGCAAGAACTCGCGTGCGAAGTCAGTCAGGGCCGCTTCGTCGTCATAGTCAACAAGGTCACTGGGGGTCGTCAAGAACGATCCGGCGATGCGAACCAGCAGATCAGCGGCCGGAATTGTGCGCACCCTGGCCGGAATGTTGCCCGCGCCCTGCTCCCGCAGAATTTGGTGAGCCACAAAGTCGCGAACTGCAGCCAGGGTGCGTCCATCGCCACCCCCCACAACGCCGGGGACCATCGCCGGCTCGGTCTCCAGGAGTTTGCGAATCAATCGGTTGCCACCGATTGTGCGCAGCGATGTCACAAATGCCATCACCACCCTGTCAGCCGCAGTCGAGGCCGCCGCCATGCCCTGTAGATATTCACCGAAATACCGCTGAAACTCGCGCAGCATCACGGCGTCTACCAGCGCGTCTTTGGTGTCGAACTTTCGGTAGATGGTGATTCGTGCGGTCCCCGCGCGGCGGGCAACTTCCTCCATCGATGCGCGCGCGACTCCGGTCTCGCAGAACTGCTCATACGCTGCGTCGAGCAGCTTTTCACGGGTGGCATCGACAGGCTCAAGGCCACCTTCGGTGACCTGTCGCATTGCGCGGGCAAACAGCGACGCTTCCGGCCTTGCCGCGGGCGGGATCGCCACAGGCAGCTCACTCTCCTCGATAACAGGTCCCCCGACCGGTCGTCTTACGGTATCGCCGATTCGCCTGACGGGACGCGACGATGCGCCTATGTTACAGATTTAGATTGTTTGTACCATCCGAAACTGCTGGGAGAACATCATGGAGCAACCGACTCGACGGACCATCCTGAAATCTGGAGCGACGCTCGGCGCGGCGGGCGTGATCGCGGCGGTGGCGCCGTCGACACCGTGGACTTGGTCGCCTGCCCTCTCGGTGCCGGGCGCTGGCGCAGGCGCGGACCCGCATGGGGTGTGGGATCCCGAGTGCGACGACCTCGTCGCCGACCTGGCGCGCCGCGGCGAAATACCGAAGGTAAACAGACTCCTCAAACATTGGATCCACAACGGCCAGCCGCTTCCCGCGGGCCTTCCGTCGGACCTGCACGACTTCCTGACCCGCGCTAAAGATCTACCCGACTGGGCCGACAGCGGAAAGTTGACCGCCGCCGCCGCTTTTAACGAGAAGCGCGGGACCTATCTTGGCGTCATCTACGGCTTCGTCAGCGGCATGCTCAGCACCGTGATCCCGAGGGAGGCCCGCGCCGTGTACTACTCGTACGGCGGTGCCGCCATGAAGGAGCGGATCTCAAAGACCGCCAAGCTCGGCTACGACATCGGTACCGCCAATGCCTTCGCTCCCGATGGCGAACACATCGTGACCTGCGTCAAAACCCGCCTGGCACACTCCGGCGTCCGGAACCTCCTCCCGCGTTCGCCGTACTGGCAGCACAGTGCCGAGGAAAAGCTGCCGATCAGCCAGGCCGACATGATGGTGACGTGGCACAGCCTCCCGACCAGCGCGATGCGCCAATTCAAAAAGTGGGGTGTGCCCGTTGACCGCAAGGAGTCCACAGGCTTCCTGCATTCCTGGCAACTGACGGCACACGCACTCGGCATCAAGGACGAGTACATTCCCGCCAACTGGCAGGCTGCAGAGTCGCAGGCCAAACAGGTTCTGGATCCGATCGTCGCCCCAACTCCGGAAGGGATCAAGCTGGCGCACCTGCTGCTGGACCTGGGCAAGAACCTCGATCTCTCACTCGTGAGCCGGGGCGTGCTGGGGGCCCTCACCCGTTTTATGCTGGGCGATCAGATCGCTGACGGACTGAAGATCCCGCGCGAGCCCGTCTGGTCGCCGATGCTCGAACTTTCCTGGGGCCCGTACGTGGCCGTTCGCGAAGGCGTGCTTCAAGCGGGGATGCCCCCGAAGGCGTACTGGCTGTTCGACGAATTTCTCCGACAGTTCGTCTTGCTCTACATGTCGGAGTTGCGCCTGCCAATCAGCATTGAGATCCCGATGATGAACAACCCTCACTACCGGTGACCTGATCGCGCCGCACGCCGGAGAACTGTCGCGAATGCCACTCCGAGCGCTGTCGAATACCACCTGGGCCCGTTGGCTGCGTAGGATTTCCCCCGCGTGACCCAGCAGGGATGACAAGCTCAGTGGTGGAACGCAGACGCTCGCAAGGCACAGATGCGGAGGCACTTCGATGACCGGACAGCCGGCCACACCGAACAGCGATGTTGCAGTGATCGTGTTGGCTGCAGGCGCGGGGACGCGGATGAAATCCAAAACCCCGAAGATCCTGCACGAAGTGGCTGGCCGCAGCCTCGTCGGACATGCCCTGCACGGCGCAGCCGACTTGGCCCCCAAACATCTGGTCGCCGTTGTCAGTCACGAACGTGAACGCGTCACAGCGGCCATCAACACCATCGCCGACGGCCTCGGCCATCCCGTCACGATCGCCGTCCAAGAGTCCCCGCTCGGCACCGGCGATGCCGCCCGCGCCGGTATGACCGGCCTGCCCGAGGACTTCGACGGCACCGTACTCATCACCGTCGCCGACGCGCCACTGATTGACGGTGCCACCTTGTCGGCCTTGTTGGCCGAGCATCACGGCGGCGATGAAACGGCCGCGATTACGTTGACCAGCTTCGTCGCCGACGACCCCACCGGCTACGGCCGCATCGTCCGCGAGGCTGGCCCCGGCTCTGACGTCGTCGCGATCCGGGAACACAAGGACGCCTCCGACGCCGAGCGCGCGATCACCGAAGTTAACGCGGCCATTTACGCGTTCTCCGCACAGACCCTGCGCGACGGTCTCGCGAATCTGTCAACCGACAACGCCCAAGGCGAGTTCTATCTGACCGACCTGGTCGAAATCGCCCGCGCCGCAGGCCGCCCGGTCCGGGCGTTTACCGTCCCCGACCCCGCCGTCGTTGCCGGTTGCAACGACCGCGCACAGCTGGCGGAGCTCGGTGCCGAACTCAACCGACGCATTGTCCGCGGACACATGCTCGCTGGCGTCACCATCGTCGACCCGGCGAGCACCTGGATCGACGTGGATGTACAACTCGGCCAAGACGTGCGCATCGAGCCGGGCACGCAACTGCACGGATCCACGACCGTCGCCGACGACGTCCTCATCGGCCCCGACACCACCCTCACCGACGTCAGCATCGGCGAAGGTGCGCAGGTGATCCGCACCCATGGCAGCGGCGCACAGATCGCTGCGGGCGCCACCGTCGGCCCCTTCGCGTTCCTGCGCCCCGGGACTGTTCTCGGCGAGGCTGGCAAGATTGGCGCGTTCGTCGAAACGAAAAATGCGCGCATCGGCGAGGGCACCAAGGTTCCACACCTGACGTATGTCGGGGATGCCGAGATCGGCGACCACACCAACATCGGGGCATCGAGCGTCTTCGTGAACTACGACGGCGTCAACAAACACCGGACGGTGATCGGCTCGCACTGCCGCACGGGCAGCGACAACATGTTCGTCGCGCCGCTCACAATCGGCGACGGTGTGTACACCGGTGCCGGTACCGTGCTCCGAGAGGACGTCCCCTCGGGTGCCCTCGCGGTCTCTTCGGGACCGCAACGCAATATCCCCGACTGGGTCGTCAACAAGCGACCCGATACCCCTGCTGCCGACGCTGCTCGCGCCGCCCAGCAGAATAAGTAAAGGACCGCAGGTATCCCCCGTGGTCGAAAACCAGGCCGAGCGCCGACAACCGGAAAACCGCCAAGGAGAGAACGAGCAACCATGAGTTGGACGATCGACAACCAAAAGAACCTCATGCTGTTCGCCGGGCGGGCACACCCCGAGCTGGCTCAGGCCGTCTCGGACGAGCTAGGCATCCCTATCACGCCGCAGACGGCGCGCGACTTCGCGAACGGCGAGATCTTCGTCCGCTTCGAGGAATCGGTCCGCGGTAGCGACGCATTCGTTTTGCAGAGCTGCCCGTACCCGATGAACCAGTGGGTCATGGAGACCCTCATCATGATCGACGCCCTCAAGCGCGGCTCCGCCAAACGCATCACCGCGATCATTCCGTTCTACCCGTACGCCCGTCAGGATAAGAAGCACCGCGGACGCGAACCCATCTCGGCCCGCCTGATCGCCGACCTGTTCAAAACTGCTGGCGCCGACCGCATCGTGACGGTCGACCTGCACACCGACCAGATCCAGGGCTTCTTCGACGGCCCGGTCGATCACATGCACGCGCAGGGTCAGCTCGCCGAGTATGTCCGAAACAAGTACGGCACCGACAACATCTGCGTCGTCTCTCCCGACGCCGGTCGTGTCAAGGTTGGCGAGAAGTGGGCCGATGCCCTCGACGGCGCCCCGATGGCCTTCGTGCACAAGACCCGCGACCCCGACGTGCCGAACCAGATCAAGTCGAACCGCGTGGTCGGTGAGGTCGCGGGCAAGACCTGCGTCCTGATCGACGACATGATCGACACCGGCGGCACCATCGCCGGTGCCGTCACCGTGCTGAAGGAGGCCGGTGCGGGCGACGTCATCATCGCGACGACGCACGGCGTGTTCTCCGATCCGGCGGCCGAGCGTCTAGCGAACAGCGGCGCGAAGGAAGTCATCGCCACCGACACCCTCCCGATCCCGCCGGAGAAGCGTTTCCACAACCTCACCGTCCTGTCGATTGCGCCGCTGCTGGCTCAGACCATCCAGGAAGTCTTCAAGAACGGTTCAGTCACGAACCTGTTCGACGGAAACGCCTAAGTAACAGTCCTGCTCCAACAAGCACGACGACGCTGGCCGCGCCCAACGTGATCATTCCCCAGGGAGTGAGCACGTAGGCGCGGCCGACGTCATTTGCGGAGTCATTGCCGTCCTTCGTTGAGGCAACACTGACCGGCGACAGTGCTGGCCCAGCCAGCTGCAGGACTTCGGCGGGATCTCGCATCGACGATTGCAGGCAGAGATGGGTCCGCCAAAGGTCACCGTCGGCAGCGCTGATGTCACTGTTGACCGGCACCAGAGCGGGCTCGCCGATGGCGAACGATGCCTCGCACGAGCCGCCGCCGCGCGGCGTCGAGATCCGGATTTGCTGTGCCATTGGCAACTTGTAGCTCCGGCCGACGTCAAAGACGTACACGAGGCGGTCCTGGTGCTCCTCGACACTGACCGGCGTCCCGGCGACGATGGCGTCGACCGTCGCGACGAGTTCATCCGCCGGCATCGGCCGACAACTGCACGCGCACGCTGATCCGGTGCCCACCCATGCCGATCCTGCGAGGGCCAGGACCAGGACTCCGATGGCTGCGCACACGACAACAATCACCTGTTGAATCCGCTGGGCAGCCATTCTTTCCGATGCTACGGGCCAAGCGACACCCTTGGCAGTACGTTGGGAGGCGTGGACGCAACGATCTATCACAACCCCCGCTGTACGACTTCCCGGAATGCCCTCGCCAAACTCCGCGAGGAGGGGGTCGAACCAACAGTCGTGAAGTACCTCGACGTCGGCTGGACCCGCGACCAGCTCACCACGATGTTCGCCGATGCGGGGATCACTGCGGCGCAGGCCGCACGCAAACGCGAGAAGCTTTACAAGGAACTGGACCTGGCCAACGCCTCCGACAACCAACTGCTCGATGCGATGGTGGAGCACCCGGTTCTCGTGGAACGACCGTTCGTCGTGACAGAAAAGGGCACTCGGCTGGCTCGGCCCGTCGACAAGGTCACCGAGATTCTGTAGCCGTCACAACTGCAACATGACGCGAGCGCTCAACGGATCCCGCAAGGGTTTCCGTAGCGCCGGGATCGCGATCGCCGCCACTCCGCGGATAAAACCGCGCGTGCAGTTCCAGACGTCAAAGTAGTCACGCCACAACACAATTTGCCCCTCGCGAACCTCGTTGCGCCCGCATACCCAAAACTGCATGCGCAGCGGTCCAATAGTCAGTTCGTCGAGACGCTCTGTCAGGACCACACCGGTGTCGTCGGAGCTGATGGCGAGGATCTGCGCGTCGAATCCGAAACCGGGGCGGTTAAGAGCTCGCATCACCTTGTCGAATCGACGCATGCCCCGCACAGTTGGCAACCCAACATTCACGTAGACGATGTCGTCGTCGACTCGCGTCAGTGCCGCATCCACGCGGTGTTGCGCCAGGTCGGTGAAGAAGTCGAGGACCAGTTCCGTCGGATTCTGTGAGGTCATGAACCGATGGTATTCTGTCTCCTGTTGTCTCGGCGAGGGTGCGCAAGCACCGTTATCGGCGCGGCGGTTTGAAACCTTCGAACTGTTCTCCAGTTCGGTCGACCGTGTGTGCAGACGTTGAGGCGCCACCACGAAGAATCCGACCCAAGGAGAATCGCATGGCTACCGCCCCGCAGCTCGCCACCACCGTCCGCACCGAGAAGGGCAAGGGTGCCAGCCGTCGCGCCCGCGCCGCTGGCCAGGTCCCCGCCGTTCTGTACGGCCACGGCACCGATGCCAAGTCACTGTTGCTTCCCAACCGTGAGCTCTCCGCCATCCTGCGTAACCACGGCATCAACGCCGTCATCGAACTGGACATCGAAGGCTCGACGGAACTGGCCCTCACCAAGCAGGTTGACGTCCACCCGATCTCGAACTACATCGAGCACGTCGACCTCCTCATCGTCAAGCGCGGCGAAAAGGTCGTCGTCGAGGTCAACATCCTCGTCGAAGGCACCTCGAAGTCGGGCACCCTGGTGGTTCAGGAAGCCAGCGTTGTCGAGATCGAGGCCGACGCCATGAACATCCCCGAGCACATCGTGATTTCGGTCGAGGGCCTCGAAGCCCCCACCAACATCACCGCAGGCTCGATCGAGCTGCCTGAGGGCTCCACCCTCGTCACCGACCCCGAGGCGCTGCTGCTCGCCGTTGAGGCCCAGGTTGCCTCGGCAGAGCCCACCGATGAAGAGAGCGAAGAAGCTGACGAAGCCGCTGCTGAGTAATTCAGCCGGGCAATGTTGTCTGCTTAAGAATCAGTGAAACTGATTGTCGGACTGGGCAACCCCGGTCCCGCCTACGAGAAGACCAGGCACAATGTTGGCGCGATGGTCGCCGACAGCCTGGTCTCCTCGTACGGCGAAAGCTTTTCCGTGCATAAGCGTTCCGGTGCGTTGACGGCTACCATCCGCATCGGCGGCGAGCCCGTCATGGTCGCCAAGTCGCGGACCTACATGAACGTCACCGGCCGCCAGATTGGCCCGCTGGCGTCGTACTATTCCGTCACCCCCGACGAACTCATCGTGCTGCACGACGAACTCGATATCGACTTCGGCCAGGTGCGCCTGAAATCGGGCGGTGGCGAAGGCGGCCACAACGGGCTGCGTTCCATTTCGCAAACCATCGGTACCCGCGACTACCTGCGCGTACGACTCGGCATTGGCCGCCCGCCCGGCAGGCAAGACCCGGCCGACTATGTTCTCAAACCGTTCCCCGGCGCTGCTAAATCCGAGGTAGATCTACTCATCACCAACGGTGTCGACGCCACTGAACTCCTGGTGAAGCAGGGCCTCCAAGCCGCGCAGAACGTCGTTCACGCCTGGTAACTGGCGTCAGCCGCGTACGCGATCCCCCGGCCCACTCGTGGCCGCGGCTACATGGGCATTGAGAAGGCCGCGACGGCAATTTTGCGCGAGCATCTGCCCGTGACTGTCGCGATCGGCCATGATGAAAGACACCGTCTTGATCAATTGATCGAATGTGTCACTCTCGTCAGCTTCAAAGGAGCCCCTTCCCATGACCGCGGCCCACGATCTTCCCCAGCTTCCCCGCCCCATCCGGTGGGCATCGGCGACAGCCGCCTTCCAAATCGAGGGAGCCCGAACCGAGGACGGTCGTGGGCGCTGCATCTGGGACGAGTGGGCCGATGAACCCGGCAAGGTAATCGACGGCTCCATCGCCTATCCAGGCGCTGACAGCTACCACCGGTGGGCCGAGGACGTCGCGCTCGCGGCAGGCCTCGGACTCGACAATTACCGGTTCTCAATTTCCTGGACTCGCGTGCAGCCCGACGGCACCGGGCCTGCCAACACCGCCGGGCTCGACTACTACTCGCGCCTGGTCGACGACCTCCTCGAGGCGGGCGTCAACCCCGTCCCAACGCTCTACCATTGGGATCTGCCGATCCCCCTGCACCAGGCTGGCGGCTGGCAAAACCGCGACACGGCCGCCCGACTCGCGGACTACACGCAGCTGGTGGCCGACCGACTCTCCGACCGCGTCAAGCGCTGGTACACCATCAACGAGCCGGCAATGACCACCCTTGAGGGCTATGCGATCGGCTCGCTGGCACCGGGCCAATTCCTGTTGTTCGACGCGCTGCCGACCGCCCATCACCAACTCCTGGCTCACGGCCTCGCGAGCCGTGTCCTGCGCGCGGCCGGTGCCGAAGCCGTCGGCGTCGCCAACAACCACACTTTTGTGCGCCCGTTGAATGCCGGCGACGCCGGAGACCAGGCCGCCGTTGTCGCCTACGACATCTTGCACAATCGGATCTTTGCCGACCCCGTCCTGACCGGCAGCTACCCCGACCTTTCGGCCTACGGGTACGAAATGCCGGTGGAAGACGGCGATATGGCGCTGATCAGCGAGCGACCCGACTTCTACGCGATCAACTTCTACAACCCGACCACCGTGCAGGCTCCGACCGGGGAAGGCAATCCAATCCCCTTCGACATTGTCCCGACCCCGGGTGCCCCGACCACTGGCTTCGGCGAGGAGTGGCCGATCGTGCCGTCGACACTCACCGACCTGCTCGTCGACTTCACCGAGCGCTATCGGGAAATCCCGCCGCTTGTCATCAGCGAAAACGGCGCGTCGTTCCCCGAACCCGACCATCTCGACGGTGCTCCGATCAACGACGTCGACCGAATCTCGTACTTGGACGGCCACATTCGTGCCATCGGTGATGCCATGGAAGCTGGTGCCCCCGTTGCGGAGTACACGGTCTGGACGTTGATCGATAACTGGGAATGGGCCGCTGGCTACACGCAGCGGTTCGGCCTGACGCACGTCGACTTCGACACCGCCGAGCGGACACCGAAGGCCTCGTACGACTGGTATCGGCGGGTCATTGCCGCAAACCGTCCGGCCAGCGATGAATCAGACGGTGAGAGCCGCGCATGAACAAGCCCGCCCCGATCGGCCGTCGATGGATGACGCTGTTCACGCTCGCGTGGCTGGTGATCTGGATGGCCCAGCTAACCCCGCTGCAGCTACTGCTTCCGTTGCAGTTGGATTCGCAAACCTCCGAAGACGGTGACCGCTGGATCCACAGCGTGGTTGTCTCCGGTGTGATCCTCGGAATCGGTGGCCTCGTCGCCGTGATCGCCGGGCCGCTCGCCGGGGCCGCATCCGACCGCACCGACGGCAGTAGGTTCCCCGGTTGGCTCGGTTGCCGCCGCCGCATCTGGGCCTTCGGCGGCGTTTGGGCCATGGTCGTCTTCCTCGTCCTGACCGGCCTCGCGCACAAGCCGTGGCTGGTCGCACTGTGCTGGATCGGCGTATCGGTGGCGGTGGCCGTGGCTTCGGCCGCATTCACCGCGATGATTCCTGACCAGTTGGCCCCCGACCAGCGCGGTGCCGCCTCCGCGTCAATCGGATCCTCGCAAGCCCTGGGCATCGTGCTCGGTGTTGGCATCGTGGTGGCGCTGGGGCTCGACGTGTTTCCCGGGTATCTGGTGCTGGCCGGACTCGTCGCGGTCATCGGCACTTGGGCTGCCCTCGCGCTCCCCGACCCGCCAGCACCCAAAAACGAACTGGCCTCTCCCGGAACCGAACTCCTCGACACCCGACGCTGGGCGTCATTGCGCGACCGTGACTTTTGCTGGATGCTCGCTGGCCGCCTCGTCGGCAATATCGGCAATGCGCTTGGCACGTCCCTGCTGCTGTTCTTCCTGCTGTACGGCCTCAACCAAGACAAGGCCGACGCCGAGAACAATCTGCTGCTCCTGATCGTCGTCTACACGGTCTTCGTCGTCGGTAGTTCCATCATCTTCGGGATGATCTCCGACCGCAGCGGTCACCGTCGCGCCCTGACCGCGATCGCCGCCCTCATTCAGTCACTCGCCGGGATCGCGATCGTCATCCACACCTCGTATGAAGTCACGATGATCGCCGCGGCGTTCATGGGCATCGGCTACGGCGCGTTCATGACAGTCGGCCTCGCGTTCGCCACCGACCTCCTTCCCAACGCGAAGGATCATGGGCGCGACCTGGGCATCGTCAATGTGTCCGCTGCCCTCGGACAACTCATCGGCCCCATGGTCGGAGCCGGGTTGGTCGCCGCCGCTGGCGGGTTCTGGCTGGTGTTCATCGGTGCCAGCGCGCTGTCGATCCTCGGTGCCGTCATGACACTCGGCGCGCGCGAGCGCAAACCCGAACCAGAGCCGGTACACCTAGCCTGATCGAAACCCCCTCGATTCGGGCGAAGTAGTATTACCTGCGAGTACCCGGAGCGAGACGGCACCGGCACGATCTTCAAGGATGGACATCTTGGCGACACTGGTCACCCCCACCGGGCATGCGAACGTAGCGATGCTCGGCATTGGCGCTTACCGACCCAAGCGGCTAATCACTAACGACCAACTGTGCCGCGTGATGGATTCCTCCGACGAGTGGATCTTTGAGCGCAGCGGTATCCGGGCTCGCCGCTGGATCAGCGGAGACGAAACGATGCGCAGCATCTCTGCCGCTGCCGCCGACCGCGCCATCATCAACTCGGGCATCGACCGCGACAAGATCGACATGCTGATTCTCGCGACCAGCAGTTGGCCCTGGAACGTGCCCCACGGCGCGCCGATGATCGCCTCCGACATTGGCATCAATGGCATCCCCGCGTTCGACGTGGCCGCCGGTTGCGGTGGCTTCGGCTACGCGCTCGGTGTCGCGACCGACGCGATCCGCGCGGGCACGGCCAACTACGTGGTGGTCATCGGTGTGGAAACCATGTCGGTTGGCATCGACCCCACCGACCGCAGCACCGGCTTCATCTTTGGTGACGGTGCGGGCGCGGTTGTCGTGGGCCCGAGCGACGTGAACGGGATTGCTCCGGTGATCTCCGGAAGCGACGGCGAGAACGCCGACGCCATCATGCAAAACCACGACACCGTCGAATACATGGCACGCGCCGTCGAGTACCAGACCAAGGATCCCGAGACCGATCCCGTCGGTCGGCTGATCATCACCATGGAAGGGCCCCGCGTCTTCCGATGGGCCGCGATCACGCTACCCAAGGCTTTGAAGCGCATGCTCACCGAGTCGGGTGCCGGCCCGGAGGACATTGAGGTCTTCGTGCCCCACCAGGCCAACGCTCGCATCAACGAGTTGATGAAGAAGAACCTCGGCCTCCCCGACGACCTGCCGATGGCCAACGACATCGAAAACACCGCGAACACCTCTGCGGCCTCCATCCCACTCGCCATCGAAGAAATGTTGGCGACCGGCAAAGCCAAGGGCGGCCAACTGGCGCTCATCCTGGGCTTCGGTGCGGGTCTCAGCTACGCCGGGACCGTGGCCACGCTGCCGCCCGCACCCAAGATCTCGTCGTTCGACGACCTCGACGATTCCGACGCTGGCCCATTGGCGCTGCACTTGGCCGGAATCGTCGACTAGCTACGGCACGCTAGGCGTTTTCCTTGCGGAAGACGCTAGTTCCCCACCAGGTTCCGAGAGCGCTGAGAACGATCGCGGTCAGCAGCCCCCAGAACACGGTGCTGGAAGCGACCTCGCCGAGAAATGAGCCACGGACCGCGTCGACGATCCAGCGAAACGGCATGAAGTCCGAGATCCGGGTCAACCATGCTGGGCCAAGGGTCATCGGCAGCAAGATGCCCGACAGCAGCAGGATTGGCATCAGGAGCATATTCAGCACCGGCGCCATCACGTCTTCGCTCTTGGTCGTGAGCGCCAAGGCATTCGACGCTGCCGCACAGGCGCCACCGACCAGCAATGTGATCGCAATGCCGACCACCACGCCAATCACCTGCGCGCGCATCCCCATCGCGTAGCCCAGGCCAACCAGGATCAACGCCTGCACCAGCAACTGCAGCAGGTCGCGCAGCAAGCGGCCAACAAGCAACGACGTCCGGCTGGCGGGGGTCACGCGTTCGGCTTCGATGACGCCTTCGCGCCACTCCCCGATCAGCCCAAAGCCAGCGAACATTGCCCCAAACATCCCCAACTGCACCAGCAGACCGGGAACCAAGAAGGTGTACGCGTTGTTGCCTGCGTCGGGGAACTGCGACACCAGCGGCTTCAATAGCGGGCCAAACAGCACCAGGTACAGCACCGGCTGCATGATGCCGATCAGCACCCATGCCGGGTTTCGCAAATTCATCCGGAGCTGTCGTCGAAAAACAATCAACGAATCACGCAGAAACCGCATCGGAACCGTCCCCTTCGTTAGCGTCGCTGGAATCAGTTTGCGCATCGCGCAGGCTGCGTCCGGTCATGGTGAGGAACACGTCGTCGAGGGTGGGCCGAATAATCTCGATCGATTCGAGGGTGTCGCCCGTCGATTCCAGGTTTCGAAGCAGACCGGGGACGAGCTTTCCCGAACCACGCAGTCGGGCGTGCACACCAAATCCCTGCAGCTCAATCTCGGTGGCGCCGACAGCCCGCAAACTCTCGGCCGCCCGTGCAGCAGGGTCTGCGGAACCAAACTCCAAGTGCACGAGATCGCCAGAGACCTGCGACTTAAGATTCTCTGGCGTATCGGCTGCGACGATGGTGCCGTTGTCGATGATGAGAATCCGATCCGACAGCGCATCGGCCTCATCCAGGTAGTGCGTCGTCAGAAAGACCGTGGCCCCTCGCTCGCTCCGGAGTTTGGCAATGTGCTCCCACAAGTTGGCGCGCGCTTGCGGGTCTAACCCGGTTGTCGGCTCGTCAAGGAATACCAGGGTCGGATCGTGGATCAGGCCCATCGCAATGTCGAGACGGCGACGCTGGCCACCCGACATATTCTTCGGCATCCGGTCCCACAGGCCGTCCAGCTGAAGCTGTTCAAACAGTTCTTGACCGCGACGGGTCGCTTCCCGACGTGTCATCCCGTAAAGCTGGCCGTGGTCGGAAACTTCGTCGCCAGCCAACGCTTGGGAAAACGTGGAACCGGTCTGCGATACGTACCCAATGCTGCGCCGCACCTGCACCGACTGGCTGACGACGTCGAAGCCATTGACGGTTGCGGTCCCTGCAGTGGGCTTGAGGAGCGTGGTCAACATGCGGAGCGTAGTGGTCTTGCCTGCCCCGTTTGGCCCAAGAAAGCCGACTACCTCTCCCTCAGCAATATCGAGGTCGACGCCGTCGACTGCCCGAACTTCGCGTTGCTTTTTGCCTTTGCCCGCCGTGAACGTCTGCACGAGCCCTCGTGCATGAATCATCCGCAAGCCCCTTCGCGGTTGTTGATGAAATTTTTGTCGTCTCATCGTGTGACCCGCCGCGACGACTGTCAACAGCTTTTCCGCTGCGGAGGGAGTTCCGAACGGCAAGATTGTGCAGATCACGGTGAGTCGTAACGGGCAGAGCGTCTGCACAGACATACCGATAGCGGCCCGCCCCACCATCCGCGCACAAGAATCTTTCCGACAACGACCGTGATTACTTTCCAGTAACCGAAGTTGCATGAGACTGTCGAATAGAACGCGTGTGCTGTGTCATACGTCGAGCATTGGAGAGACTGAGATGACTGAACTACCTATTGCTGTCGGTACCCCATCCATCGGGATGCTCGGCATCGGCGCGCATCGCCCCGAGCGGATCGTCACCAACGAAGAGATCTGCAAGGTCATTGACTCATCCGACGAGTGGATTTACACCCGCACCGGCATCAAGAGTCGGCGTTTCGCTCGCCGCGACGAGACGGTCGTCGAAATGGGCATCAACGCGGGCCGCAAGGCGATCGCGAACGCACTGCTCTCCGGTTCCGACATCGACGCCGTTATCCTCGCCACCAATACCCACTTGCTGTTGACCCCCGCTGGCGCGGTCAAGATCGCCACCGAACTCGGTGCCAACGGTGTCCCCGCGTTCGACGTCACCGTCGGTTGTGCAGGCTTCGGCTACGCCTTGGGCTTGGCGGGCGACATGGTGCGCGGCGGTAGCGCCAACAACGTCCTCGTGATCGGTTCCGAGCAACTGTCGGTGACCCTCGACATGCAAGACCGCTCCAATGCCTTCATCTTCGGCGACGGTGCCGGTGCTGTCGTCGTTGGCAAGACTGAGCAGCAGGGTCTGGGGCCGGTTGTGTGGGGCAGCGACGGCACCCAGTACAACGCCATTCGCCAGGACATCGACTGGATCACCTACATGGATAGCGGCGAGATTGAGAACCGTCCCTACCTGCGCCTAGAGGGCACCGCGGTGTTCCGGTGGGCAGCCTTCGAAATGGGCAAGGCCGCCCAGCGTGCACTCGACATCGCAAAGGTCGACGCCAGCGACATCGACGTCTTTGTGCCGCACCAGGCCAACTCACGCATCAATGAGTTGCTTGCGCGCAGCCTCAAATTCGGCGAGTCGACGGTGATTGCCAACGACATCGAGAAGACCGGCAACACCTCGGCGGCGTCGATCCCCCTCGCCATGGAGGATCTGCTTTCGACCGGCGCCGCCAAACCCGGCGACACGGCACTGCTCCTCGGCTACGGTGCCGGTCTGAGCTACGCCGCGCAGGTCGTCACCATGCCGCCAATCCCGTTCGAATAGGCCCCCTTTTTGCGCCTGACGTCGGCAGACAGTTAGCGTTGACGCATGAGTTCTGAGGCCATTGCCCGAGAAGTGAAGCGCCGTCGGACATTTGCCATCATCTCTCATCCAGATGCCGGTAAGTCGACGATGACCGAGGCCCTGGCGTTGCATGCGCACATGATCAGCGAGGCCGGTGCCGTCCACGGCAAAGGCAGCCGTCGTGCCACGGTGTCCGACTGGATGGAAATGGAAAAGGCGCGTGGCATTTCGGTCAGTTCCACCGCCCTGCAATTCAGTTACCAACCGCAGTCGTCGGATTCGGACATTCCCAATGTCATCAACCTCGTCGACACCCCCGGGCACTCGGACTTCTCCGAGGACACCTATCGGGTGCTGACCGCCGTTGACGCAGCTGTCATGCTGATCGACGCCGCCAAGGGCTTAGAGCCGCAAACGTTGAAGCTGTTCCAGGTCTGTCGCCACCGCGGCATCCCGGTCATCACCGTGGTCAATAAGTGGGACCGTCCCGGCCAAACCCCGCTGGAACTGATCGACGAGATCAGTGAGCGGATCGGCCTGATCCCGACGCCGCTGTATGTACCGGTCGGTATCGCCGGTGACTACCGCGGTCTCCTGGACCGTCGAACGGGCGACTACATCCACTTCGAACGCACCGCCGGTGGTGCCAAGATCGCCCCGGAAATCCTGATGACTGCCGAGCAGGCACTCGACCGCGAAGGCGATGTGTGGATGGCGGCCAGCGAGGAGAGCGAACTCCTCAGCGCTCTCGGCCAGGATCACGACCAGGAAATGTTCCTGGCCGGTCAGACCTCGCCAATGATCTTCACCTCCGCGATGTTGAATTTCGGGGTCCGCCAACTCCTCGATGCGCTCGTCGAGTTTGCGCCGCCGCCGCGCGGACGTGACTCGATCGACGGCACCGAACGCACGGTCACCGATCCCTTCAGCGCCGTGGTCTTCAAAGTGCAGGCGGGCATGGACTCCAGCCACCGCGACCGGTTGGCTTATATGCGCATCGTGTCCGGCGAATTCGAGCGCGGCATGGTCGTCACGCACGCTCAGACGGGCAAGCCGTTTGCGACCAAGTATGCGCAGGCAGTATTCGGTCGCGATCGCTCGACCGTCGACCTGGCATTCCCCGGCGACGTCGTCGGCCTGGTGAACGCGATGGCCCTCGCCCCCGGGGACACGCTCTTCACTGACCCGAAGGTGCAGTACCCGCCGATCCCGTCGTTTGCGCCGGAGTTCTTCTCGACGCTTCGCGTCACGACCGCCGACAAGTACAAGCAGTTCCGCAAGGCTGTCGACCAGATGGACGCCGAAGGCGTGGTCCAGGTTTTGCGGAATGATGCCCGCGGTGAAGCGACGCCCGTCCTGGCCGCCGTCGGGCCCATGCAGTTCGAGGTCGTGACGGCCCGGATGAAGGCCGAATTTAATGTCGACACCATCATCGAACCGCTCGGCTATTCGATCGCCCGTCGGACCGATGAGGCCAGCGCCCCGGAGTTGAACCGGCAGCGTGGCGTCGAGGTCTTTACCCGCAGCGACGGCGCCATTTTGGCCTTGTTCTCCGACAAGTGGCGCCTGCAGTACATCGAGAAGGAACACCCCAAGCTGTTCCTCGAACCGTTGGTCGCTGCCGCCGACTAATGAACCGCCTTCCGATGATTCGACTCGGTCGTATCGTTGTGCCTGCTGCGACCGCCGCGGTTCTCGCGAGCGGTGTGGTGGCCTGTGGGACCGACCAGGGGTCGAACGACCGGTCGCGGCCCAACGCCCCGCGCGTCAATACGGTGACGAAGAAGCTGCCCGACACCGACTGCATCGCGCCGGCACACGCTGGCCGGGTCGCTCGCAGCGGCTACGGCCTCCGCTACGGCCGCGGCACCATGAATGTGTCGATCGCGCCGGTTGGCGGCAAGGCCCAGTGCGTTCAGTTCAGCAAGTCCGGTAGCACCAATCCCAATGTCCCGGGCGACGCCATGCTGTTCACCTTTACCGGTAACCGCGGCGAGGGCGCACTACTGGAGTTCCTTGCGGTCGATCTCGCGGGCGGTGTGCTTCCGTGGCCACCCGGTGCCTCAGCACGCGTGCCGGGTTCACCGATCACTTCGACGGTCGGAGTGTCGTTGGACGGTACCTACTTCACGTCCAATGTGTGCACCTTGACGGTGACGGCGGCCAATGCGGCCGTCGCCGCCGGACGGTTCGATTGCCCGAATGCGTTGGCCCAGACAGCCAACCCGCTAGACCCCAGCGACGATGTCTCCTACGACGATCCGCCTGCTGGCCCACCGCCACCGGCCGCGAAATTGAGCGGCACCTTTCTGATCAAGAAGTAGCCGCGATCGCCGGTCGGGACCTACCGCAGGCCAGCGATTCTTGCGGCGACCTGGAGGTCGACTTCGTCGACGGTGGCGGGCGAGAACGACGGATTGCGGTCCTTGTCGACCAGCACGGCTCGGACGCCCTCAGCGAAGTCGTGGTGAGCCGTAATGCGTTCTGCTGCACCAAGTTCACGATCCAAGCACTCGGCCAGCGACGACACCGCACCCTCGCCGATCAGATTCGCCGTCACAGCCAAACTGGTCGGCGACGCCGAGGCCAACTGCTCCAGCATCTGCGCGGCCCACTCATCCCCCACTGCGCCACGCAGTCCGCCGACGATCGCGACAGCATTGTCGTCGTCGAAGTACTGGGCGATCTTCTTCAGTTCCATATCCGTCGACACCGGGTCGCGGTGGTCGGCCAGCACTTCCCTCAGCGGCGCACCCTTGCGGATCCCGTCCGCAACGGTGCCGAGTTCGGCAGATGGCACAAAGTGCGTCGCTAATCCGATCGCCACCGCGTCTATCCCACCGATCCGCGAGCCTGTCAGCCCGAGCCACATGCCGACTCCCTGCGGCAGTCGCGGCAAAAAGTAGGTGGACCCCACATCTGGGATGAACCCGATTGCCGTCTCGGGCATCGCGATCGTCGCCTTCTCGGTGACGATCCGCACCTCACCGTGAACACTGATCCCCAACCCGCCACCCATGGCGGGACCGTCGATCAGCGAAATGTACGCCTTCGGGTACTCGGCAATCAGCTGATTGAGTCGGTATTCGGAACTGAAATACTTTGTCACCTCAGCAGTTTCGCCAGCCAGCACGTGTTCGCGGATAGCGCGGATGTCGCCGCCCGCGCAGAACGCCCGATCGCTCGCCGAGGTGACGAGCACCGTCTCAATGGTGTCGTCGTCGCCCCACTGCTCCAAAATGGCGTGCATGTCGTCGATCATCGTTTGATCGAGAGCATTCAACGCCCGGGGCCGATCGAGAATGATCTCCCCGACGCCGTCGCGCCCGTCGCCACTGTGAATCTCGGTGCGGATGTAAGACATGCGGCCCACGCTATCGCATTGCCGCCGCGCCACTTAGCCGCGCTCTAGCGATTGCTGCTCGCTACGAGTCAAGCACCTCGGCGGCTTCCATCCATTCGGTCTCCGCCGCCTCTTTCGCCGCCACCACGTCGCGGAGTTTCGCATCAAGCTTCGCGAGACGGTCGGGGTCGACAGCCGCGTCGATCATGTCGGCGTGGAGCTTTCGTTCCTGCTCATCGAGTTTGGCGATCTGCCGTTCGGCGCGGCTCAAAGCCTTACGTGCGGCCTGGTGTTCAGCCGCGGACAAGCCCGACGATGCCGGTGCCGCCGGAGCGGAGTTAGCCGACTTCCGGGGCACGGACGGCGCTGCCTCGTCCACCGCGCGGCGTTCCAGGTACTGGTCAATGCCGCGCGGAAGGTTCGTCAACTTGCCGTCGCCGAACAGCGCCCACGTGCTGTCGCAGACTCGCTCGATCAAGTAGCGGTCGTGGCTGATCACCACCAGCGTGCCCGCCCACGAGTCGAGGAGATCTTCCACCTGCTGCAGGGTGTCAATGTCGAGGTCGTTGGTCGGCTCATCGAGGAGCAGCACATTTGGTTCCGCCATCAGGACGCGCGTGAACTGCAGACGACGGCGCTCGCCACCCGACAGATCCGAAATCGGGGTCCGCTGCCGTGCAGGCGAGAAGCCGAGTCGCTCGGCTAACTGGCTTGCCGAGATTTCCTTGTCGCCGAGCATCACTGTGCCGGCAACTTCTTCGACGGCGTCGAGCAGGCGCATCGTCGGATCGAGGTCGTCGAGTTCCTGCCGCAACCAACCGATCGACACGGTCTTACCTTCGATCCGCTTGCCGGGTGCCACCGACACTTCCCCGGCAAGCGCGCGCAGCAGCGTCGTCTTACCGGACCCGTTCACGCCAACCAGGCCAACGCGTTCGCCCGGTGCCAGCCGCCAGGTGGTGTCTTTCAGCAGAACACGGCCCTCGCTACCGTCCGAGGTCGGTGTCTGCAGATGAGCATTTTCGAGTTCGATGACGACCCTGCCGAGCCGTCGCTTGGCGAAGCTCGACAGTTCAACCTTGTCCCGCGGTGGCGGAACGTTGGCGATCAGCTTTTCGGCCGACTCGATGCGATACTTCGGCTTCGACGTCCGCGCTGGTGCTCCGCGACGCAGCCACGCCAATTCCTTGCGCGCCAGATTGCGGCGACGTTCCTCGGCCGCATCGGCCTGACGGTCGCGCTCGGCCCGGGCAAACACCCAGTCGTTGTAGCCACCCTCGTACTCGTCGACGCGACCCGAATGAACCTCCCACGTGCGGGTGGCGACGGTGTCGAGGAACCAGCGGTCGTGCGTCACCACAATCAGGGCGCTACGACGATTCACCAGATGCTCGGCCAACCAGTAGACGCCTTCAATGTCGAGGTGGTTTGTGGGCTCGTCGAGAATCAGCAGATCCGAATCGGTCACCAGCGCAGCAGCCAGCGCGGTGCGACGCCGCTGCCCGCCCGACAGTTCGCCGACCTTGCGGTCCAGGAACCCGTCGACGCCGATTCCGCCGAGGATGCCCCGGATCCGTGCATCGCGCGCCCACTCGTGTTCGGGAACACCGACACCGATCACCGCGTCCGCAACCGTCATCTCTGGATCGAGATCGCCGCGCTGCGTAACGGTCGCAACGTGAATGCCGCCGGCCTGGGAAAGGCGGCCTGAATCAGGTTCGGTGATCCCGGCCAGAATCTCCAGGAGAGTCGTCTTGCCGCCACCGTTGAGGCCGACCACCCCGATCCGCTCGCCCTCGTGCACACCGACGCTGACCTCATCCAGCAGCGGCTTGATGCCGAAGCTCTTGCTGATGCGTTCGGCGTTAATCAGCGAGGTGTTAGTGCGGGGTGCCAAGGAATTTTCCATTTCAGTGAGATCGAGCGGGACGTACATCCCCGCCGGGTTGGTACTGGTGCTGAGTCTAGGACTGTTGGATCAACCGTGCTCCGGGCACCGGTCCGACCGCCGTGCGGACGGCCTTCGCGACACCGGAACCGGACAGTTCAGCGGCGACCCGAACAGCGGCATCCGCATCGGCGCACAGGAAAGCACAGGTGGGACCCGAACCGGAGACGATCCCGGCCAGCGCACCGGCCTCCTTTCCAGCGCGCAGGGTGCGACGCAGCATCGGCTGCAACGACAGTGCCGCCGGCTGTAGGTCGTTGTGCAGGAGTCCGGCGACCGCGTGGACGTCCCCCGAGGTGAGTGCCTGCATCAGGGCATCGGGGCTCGCCGTCCCGGCCGTGACGAGTTGATCGACGGCGCTCGGATCATTTTGGGCCCGATCCCGGAGGCGATCGATTTCGCGGTACACGGCCGGTGTCGACAGGCCTACCCCCGACACGGCAAGCACCCAGTGGAGTTCGCCGCGCTGCAGCACCGGCAGTAGCTTCTCGCCGCGACCGGTACCGAGCGCAACCCCGCCGACAACCGAAAACGGGACATCGGAGCCGAGTTCCGCGGCGACCTCAAGGAGATCATTGCGGGAGATATCGCGACGCCACAGTCGTGCGGCAGCGATCAGTGCCCCGGCGGCGTCGGCCGATCCACCGGCCATGCCACCGGCAACGGGGATGGCTTTGTCTATGGTGATCGCCACCCGCGGATCGGTACCCGCGCGCTCGGCGAGCGCAACGACTGCGCGCGCCGCCAGATTCGTGGCATCGGCGGGAACCTGCTTGCGTCCCTCACCACGCACCGTGACCGACAATTCGTCGGCGTAGCGAACATTGACGTCGTCGTAGAGCGAGAGCGCGCAGTACAGCGTCGACAGTTCGTGGAAGCCGTCGGCGCGGAGTGGTCCCACCCCGAGGTGGAGATTGATCTTTGCCGGCACCCGAGCCGTCGCGCCACCCATCATCGGGCGGCTCCGGCGGCCAAACCGGCGGCGCGACCGGCCTCGGCGAGGCGCACAAAATCGTCGATGTTGCAGCGTTCGCCGCGCAGGCCCGGATCGATATCGGCGGCGCGCAGGAGTTCCTCGGCCCGGGGAGCACTGCCCGCCCACGACGACAACGCCGAACGCAGCGTCTTGCGGCGCTGCGCAAATGCGGCATCGATCGCGGTGAAGGTGCGCACCCGGAGGTCGTTGTCGGTGCCGAAGCGGTCGCGCCGGTCGATGCGGACCAGCCCGGACTCGATCTTGGGTTCGGGCCAGAAAACATGCTTGCCGATGGAGCCTGCGCGGGCGACGTCGCCGTAGAAGCGTGCCTTAACGCTGGGAACACCATAGATACGACCGCCGGGGGTCGCGGCCAAGCGATCTGCGACTTCCGCCTGCACCATCACCAAAGCCACGCGGATGGTCGGGAACTGCGCCATCAAGTGCAGCAGCACCGGGACCGCGACGTTGTACGGAAGGTTCGCGACCAGTGCGGTCGGCGTCTGCGGAAGGTCGTCGGGTCGCACGGTAAGGGCGTCGGCGGTGACGATGTCGAAGTTGGCGGCCTGCGCGGGCGCGAACTCGGCGATGGTCTGGGGAAGGCGCGCGGCGAGCTTTGGATCAATTTCGACGGCAACCACCCGGCCGGCCTCGGCGAGCAACGCCAGCGTCAGCGAACCCAGCCCGGGACCCACTTCCAGCACCACGTCGTCGGCGCCGATGCCGGAGGCCGTGACGATGCGACGGACCGTGTTTGCGTCGTGCACAAAGTTTTGTCCCAGCGTCTTGGTGGGACGCACGTCGAGTTCGGCGGCGAGCGCACGAATCTCCACCGGGCCGAGCAATCGGGGCGACTGCGGCGAGTCAGGGACGGTATTCACCTAGCTATTGTGACTGATAGGTGCGGCAGACACCGATTCCCAGCGCCGAAGCGCTGGGAATGGGTAATCACGTCGGGTCAGCGAATGCCGAGCTGCGAGGTGCACGAGGGCCATGCGCCCCAACCTTGAGCGGCCTGAGTCTTGGAGGCAATCGCAATCTGCTCTTCGCGGGTGGCGAGGTCGGCGCGCGGTGCGTATTCCTGGCCGCCCCAGCGGTCCCAGGTGTTCTGGTCGAACTGGATGCCGCCGTAGTAGCCGTTCCCGGAGTTGATGGCCCAGTTACCGGTCGACTCACACTGGGCGAGACGATCCCAAACGCCGTAAGGCACGAAGGGCGCGCCCGGCTTGGTGCCCACGCGGACGGTGGCCGGCTGCGGCTCAACGAGAATCTTTTCGCCGACCTTGGTCTTCTTGACGACCTTGCCGTTGATGGTCTTCACCGTGTAAGTCACATCGGCCTTACCGGGTGTGCCCGGCTTGTCGACAACCTTGCGGCCCTTGATGAGAGTCGGGTCGTCGGTCTTCTTCTCCGGCGGTTTCACCGCCTCGGTGACGGTCTTGTCTTCGGTCTTGATTCGCACAACGCGGATCGCCATGTCTTTGCTGACCGGAGTGTTGGCGGCCGGGTACACCTCGTCGGTCTTCGACAGCGGTTCGCCAGCCTTCGCAACGAGTTCACCGACGGTCTTCGCGGCGACGGTCGGAGTGGTCCGCTTGCCGCCGTCATCGAGCTTGACGGGCTTGGGCAGGGTCACGTCAAGGTCGGCGCCTGCGACCGGGAGGACGTCGTTGAGCGGCAGTGTGACGGCGCTTTGCGTCATACCGCGTTCGGCGAGCACTTGCTCGACGGTCGACGCGTTGGTGGTGATGTGGACGGGCTTGCCGTCGACGACGAGCTGAATCTTCTTCAGACGGTCGATCGCAATGGTCTGGTTGGCCTGCGGGGTGCTATCGAGCGCAACGTTCACTTTGTCGCCGGGGGAAGGAGTGATGCCGTTATCGCGAAGCACACCGTCCACCGAGAAAGCCATGGTGCTGACGGTGGTGATTTGTCCGTCGACCGCGAGAGTCACTTCTTTGTGCATGGCGGCACCGGTGGCGGCACCGGCCGCGACGGTGACAAGGACGGCACCGAGAGCGGTGCGGGCGCGCATGGACGTGGACGTGTTAATGCGAGTAAATACAGACAATTCTTTTTCCTGCCGGGTTGAGAGAAAGCTATCCGCGACGGCAGCACGGATCACGGTACGGTAACGGTTTGGTAGCTGTTACCGCAACGGCAGCGAGTAGACGCGGCGCGCGTTTGCCCCCAGGATGAGGGCCATCTGTTCATCCGACACGCCGCGCAGCGTCGCCAACGCACGTGCCGTATAAGGCACGCAGTACGACTGATTTGGCTGGCCACGGTAGGGATGCGGGGTCAGGAAGGGCGCATCCGTCTCCACCAAAATCTGCCCGTCGGGGACGATGAGCGCTGCCTCACGCAGTTCAGCCGAGTTGTTAAATGTCACAGTTCCGGCAAAGCTCAACACGTACCCGAGATTGATGCATTCCCGGGCAATCTCGCGGTCGCCGGAGAAGCAGTGCATCACGACCGTCTCGGGTGCGCCTTCGGCGGCGAGCACATCCAGCAGATCGCGATCGGCGTCCCGATTGTGAATCATCAGGGCTTTGCCCGACCGCTTGGCGAGATCGATATGCCAGGCAAACGCGTCCCGCTGCACGGCTGGGTCGGCGCAATCTTCCGACCGCGTCGTCCAGTAGAAGTCGAGGCCGGTCTCGCCGATGGCGACAACCCGTGGGTCCGCCGCCATTTCTTCGAGTTCCGCGCGGGCGTCCTCGGTGAGGTCACCGGCGTGCGTGGGGTGCAGTCCGATGGCCGCGAACGCCCGCTCGTCCCAGTGTGCGGCGGCCACCGCCCAGCGCGCATCGACCATGTCGTCCGCGACGGTCACAACCTGCTGCACACCGACGGCTTCCGCGTGATCGAGAATCGCGCGGACGTCTTCCTCCGTGCGACCACCGCACGCAGCGAGGTGGGTATGCGCATCAACCAGACCCGGAAGTGGTTCGGGATCTGGCGGCGGCATCCGCCGTTGACGCTTACGGATCTCCTTCGCGGAGAGTTCCCCAGACGATTCGGTCACCGCTCTAGGGTGCCTGACTCGTCAGATCCGCGCACATCGCACCCCGCTCTCACCTCGTCGGCCACTCAAAAACGTTTCGTCCGTACTTTGGGCCCAAATACTGGGCCCAAAGTACGGACGGGACGCTTCTTCTTGAGTTATGCGCCAGCGCGGAGGAACTCGCCGGTGCGTTCGGTACCGAGCACCGGCAGCGGCTCACCGGCATCAACTACTTGGCGGCCACCGACGAAGACGGCGTTCACCGTCGCGTCGTTGCGGTTCACCATGCGCGATAGCCCGTCGTACTCGGGAACCGGGGCCTCCGCGTAACCGTCAAGGCTGTCGTCCAGGTGGGCCGGATCAATAACGACAATGTCGGCGCGATCACCAACGCGCAGATGGCCGGCGTTGATGCCGTACCAGTCGGCGAGTTCACCGCTGAGGCGATGGACAGCCTGCTCGACGGTCATGAATGGCGTGCCCGCCTTCTGCGCATCGTTCACGCGACGCAGCAGGCGCAGACCGAAGTTGTAGAACGACATGTTCCGCAGGTGGGCACCGGCATCGGAAAAGCCGAGCTGAATCCCCGGGTCGGAGGCAAACTTGTTCAGCACCTCGGGGCGGTGGTTCGAGATCGTCGTCCGCCACCGAAGCTTCTTACCGTGCTCCACCAGCAGGTCGAGGAAAGCATCGACCGGGTGGACGCCGCCGCGATCAACACCGACCTGACCGAAGGTTTTGCCAACCACGGTCGCATCAGGGCAGTCGACGATCTCCGCGTCGAAAAAGTCGCGGTGCCACACGCGCGGCCCATACTTCTTGTCGTAATCCTTGCGGAAGGCGCGGCGGTAGTTCTCGTCGGTCAGCAGCGCGTGCTGTTCGTCGAGACGGTTGGCGAGGTCCAGGGCTGCGGCACCGGAGCCGAACTCTTCAAAGACCGGGAGGTCGATGCCGTCCGAATACACCTCGAACGGGACCGGCAGGTGCTGCCAGCGGAAGTCACCGCCCATCGCGTTGACGGTGCGCGCCATCAGTGGGAAAAGCTTGGCAATGCCGGGAATTGCTTTGACGTCGGCCGCCGAAAGCAAACTGACCTTCAGGTTGGGGCGGAACAACCCGATGGTGGACAGGGTCATCGCCACCATGCTCTGCGGGCGCCCCACATCGGGTCCACCCTGCAGGGCACGACCGCGCTTGCGCAGGATCGTGTTGAGACGGCTGCGCTCCTTCGGCTTGGCGTACGTCGACGGCAGGGTCCGCGAGCGGCAGACTTCGCCGTCGAGTTTGTCGAACAGCAACTGTTGGCTCGACATGCCAACGAAGCCAGCATCGAGGGCGTCCTCGAGGTGCTTCTCGATCGCGCTCAACTCGGCGGGGGTCGGTCGGACATCCTTGCGGGTAGCACGCTCCAAGCCCATTTCGGCGGCGCGAATATCCGAATGGCCGATGAAAGCGGCGACGTTCGGGCCCAGCGGCAGCTCCTCAAGCGCCTGCACATAACCCTCGGCCGACGACCACGTCTTCTTCTCATCCAAGGCCGCGACCACATGCTTGCGCGGAATGGCCTCCACGCGGCCAAAGAGATCGCCAGCGTCCGAGGAGTTCACGTGCACGGTCGATAGGGAGCACGAGCCGACGATGATCGAGGTGACACCGTGGCGAACAGACTCCTCCAGCCCCGGCCGCAGCAGGACTTCGACGTCGTAGTGGGTATGGATATCGACGAAGCCGGGGACGACCCATTTACCTTCGGCGTCGATCACGGTGTCGCAGCCGGTCTCATCGAGGTCTTTGGTGCTGACGTCAGCAATCCGGCCATCACGGATTCCCAGGTTGCGCACCAGCGACGGCCCGCCGGTGCCGTCGAACCATTGGCCGTTCTTCACGATCGCGTCGTAGGTCATCGCCCATCAACTCCATAACTTTGGTGCGACGACACCCGCCGCCGCACACATTCTGTGACTGAAGTCATAATTGGACTTCGCTGACAGTCTGTCAAGTGACCGGCATGCAATTCACTCACTGCCATTGGGGCTTGTCAGGTGAGAGTCTGTGCGCCACAGTGAACAGGTGAGCACGCCGAGCCAAACCAAGTCGTCTACCCGCGTCTCGCTGCGCGAAGAACAAAAGCGGACGACGCGCGCAAAACTCCTCGAAGCGGCCCGCACACAGTTCGCGAACCGCGGCTATGCGGCCGTCACGATTGACGACATCGTCAGCGACGTCGGGTGCAGTCGGGCAACCTTCTACCTGCACTTTCCGGCAAAGATCGATGCGCTGCTCGCCCAAGCCAACTCGCAAGTGGGCCCCAGCGCCGTCACCATCTACCAAGACCTCGACCAGGTTCTCGCGACCGGTTCGCGCGATGAGTTCTCCGCTTGGATAATGCGCGCCCTCGACTGGTTCAGCGAGTACAGCGAACTTTTTCAAGCGTGGGACGAAGCCACCACCTTGGAGCCGGAATTCCGGTCAATCGCCCGCGAAGGCATCGCCACCCTCCCCGACTCGATGACCCAATACTTGTCACGGTGGCCCGACGACCGTCGCGAAGAAGCCCGCCTGCGGGTGGAACTCCTCGCGACCCAACTGGAGCGCTTCTTCACCCGCTGGGTCACATTCGGCACCATCGACGGTTCAGCCGAACTTGCCGTCCGCGTCCTCACTGATGTCTGGTATCCGGCGCTGACCGTCCCGGCGCGGTAGCGTCGAAAGGGTGCTGGGACTTCCACGCGACGTCACCGTCGCCCTCTTCGACCTTGACGGCGTCCTCACCGACACCGCCTCCGTTCACCGCGTCGCATGGGCCAACGCTTTTGACGCCTTCCTGCGCGACCGCGCGGGCGGCGACATCGCTGACCGCACCGATGAACTGCGACCGTTCACCGATCAGGACTACTTCGATTACGTCGACGGGCGCCCCCGAATGGACGGCGTGCGGTCGTTCCTGAAATCGCGCAACCAAGCCTTTGACGATGCTCAGGCCAATGCGATCGCCACCGGAAAGAATGACGCCTTCCTCGCTGCACTCGAACGCGACGGCGTCACCGCCTATCCCGGTTCGGTCCGCTACCTGCACGCTGCCCGGGACGCCGGTCTGCACATCGCGGTCGTGACCAGTTCCCGCAATGGGGAGCAAGTCCTGGCTGCGGCCGGGCTGTCGGAGTTCGTCGAGCAGCGCGTCGATGGCAACACGATTATCGACGAGCAACTCGCCGGGAAACCAGCTCCCGATTCGTACCTTCGCGGCGCGGAACTGATGGGCGTTCCACCCGCCGCCGCGGCAGTCTTCGAAGACGCGATTTCCGGGGTTCAGGCGGGTGCCGCCGGTGACTTCGGTTACGTCGTGGGAATTGATCGCGTCGGTGGCGGCCAGTCTGCGGCCATGCGGGCCGCCGGTGCCTCTATCGTCGTTGGCGACCTTGATGAATTATTAAGTGGCGTTGAATCGTTAAGTGGCGATGACTAGTTGACCGGCAACAGTGCTGTTGCCGACAACTGACGTCCTATCCGCGAGCATGCTCCCGTCAACGAAGGACTGCCTGTGATCGAGCCGACCACCAGCGAATTGGCCCACACCACGCACGGCGACACGTCGAGCCACACCGACCCGGTCAACGTGCCCCACCACGGCATGCATCCGGCTGAGGGCTTCGACGTGAGCCCCTGGCAGTTGCGGTGGCGCGGCCTCGACATCGACATGATCGGCCGCACCGAAACCCTCTTCGCGCTCTCCAACGGGCATATTGGTTTGCGCGGGAGCTTTGAAGAGGGCGAGCCCGTCGATCTGCCGGGTACCTACCTCAGCGGTTTTTACGAACTACGCGACCTGCCGTATGCCGAAAGTGGTTACGGCTACCCCGAATCCGGGCAGACCGTCGTCAACGTGACCGACAGCAAGGTCATCCGCCTCCTCGTGGAAGACGAGCCGATGGACTTGCGGTACGGCCGCACCGTCGAACACGAGCGCGTCCTTGATTTCCGGACCGGCACCCTTCGGCGCAACACCCTGTGGACATCACCGACCGGCCGCACCGTCCGCATCCGCTCGGAACGGCTCGTATCCTTCACCAAACGCGCCGTCGCAGCCATCCGCTACGAAGTCGAACCCATCGGCGAAGACATGAAGCTGGTCCTGCAATCGGACCTGCTGGCGAACGAGCCGATCTCCGGTGCCTCCGCCAAGGACGACCCCCGCCTCGCGGCCGCCCTCGAGCAGCCGCTGGTGTCCGACCTTGCCGACTGCGAAGGCCTTTCCGCGGTCCTGGTTCACCACACGCGGCGGTCGGAGCTGTCGGTGGCCGCGGGAATGGACCACGAGGTCGAACTCCCGTCAACCGCGGACTGCACCATTCGCGCCGACGGGGACCTCGCCCGATTGACCATCGCCGCGACCGTCCCGCAGGGCACCAAACTGGTGCTGACCAAGTACATGGGTTACGGCTGGTCGGCGCGGCGTTCGGTACCGGCTTTGCGGTCGCAGGTCGACGCAGCGCTCGCCATGGCTAAGGAAACCGGCTGGGACGCGCTGAAGCAGGAGCAGGCCGATTACCTCGACGAGTTCTGGCTCGACGCCGACATCGAACTCGACGGCGATCCCGAAATGCAGCAAGCCGTGCGCTTCTCGCTGTTCCACGTCTTGCAGGCCGGTGCGCGCGGGCAGTCGCGGGCAATCCCGGCCAAGGGGCTCACCGGACCCGGGTACGACGGCCACACCTTCTGGGATACCGAGAGCTTTGTGCTGCCCATGCTCACTTACACCGTTCCCGCGGCGGCCGGCGAGGAACTTCGGTGGCGTCACGCCACCCTGCATCAGGCGAAGGCACGGGCAGCAGAACTCGCCCAAGACGGTGCCATGTTCCCGTGGCGCTCGATCAATGGCGACGAGTGCTCAGGCTACTGGCCCGCTGGCACCGCGGGCATTCACGTGTCCGCCGACATCGCGAACGCGACGGCCCGCTACATCCGGGCGAGCGGCGACGAGGCCTTCGAAGTGGAGTGCGGCGTCGAACTTCTCGTCGAGATCGCCCGCTTCTTTGCTGGCTTCGGGCACCACGATTCCGCTGGCCGCTTCCGAATTGACGGCATTACCGGCCCCGACGAGTACACGGCCATCGTCAACAACAATGTGTTCACGAACCTGGCCGCGCAGCAGGCCTTCCGCGATGCGGTCGCCTCATGCTCACGGCAGCCAGCCGTCTCCGCCGCGCTCGGCGTCACCGACGAGGAGACCGCCCACTGGACAAGGTGCGCGGACGACATGACAATTCCCTACGACGACGCCCTCGGCGTTCACCAGCAATGCGAGGCGTTCACCCTCCTCGACAAATGGGATTTTGAACGATCCCGCGACCGGTACCCCCTGCTGTTGAACTATCCGTACTTCGATCTGTACCGCAAGCAGGTCGTCAAGCAGGCCGACCTCGTCTTCGCGATGTACCTGTTCGGCGACCGCTTCTCGGCCGAGCAGAAGTTGGCGAACTTCGACTACTACTACCCCATCACCGTTCGCGACTCGTCACTGTCTGCCTGCTGTGAGGCGGTCACGGCAGCCGAGGTCGGCTACCTCGATCTCGCCTACGACCTGCTCAGCGAGTCCGTGTTCACTGACCTGCACGACCTTCACAACAATGTGTCGTCGGGTTTGCACATCGCGGCGCTGGCCGGTGCCTGGACCGATTGTGTCGCCGGGTTCGGCGGCATGCGCGACTTCGACGGGCAGATCACCTTTGCCCCGCGCCTGCCAACCCAACTCGGGTACATGTCGTTCCGCATGGTGGTCCGAGAGTCGCGGATCGTGGTCGCTGTCGATCAAGAAAAGGCCACGTATCGACTGTTGTCGGGTCCGACCCTCGAGTTGGCGCACCACGGTGAGCGCTTCGTGTTGAGCGATGCGCCGGTCACCTTGGACATCCCGAAGGTCGAAAAGCGGACGCCTCCGCAGGCACCTCCGGGCTGCGAGCCGTACCAGCGGTCCGCGCGCTGACGGTTCGCCCGTACAATCACCGTATTATGCCGAGCGAGTCTTTTGGCGCGTCGTCGCCCTTTTACATCACCACCGCCATCGCGTACCCGAACGGCGCCCCGCACATCGGGCACGCCTACGAATTCATCTCGGCTGACGTGCTGGCGCGGTTCAAGTCGTTGGATGGTTTCGACGTCCGGTTCCAGTCTGGTACCGACGAGCACGGCCAGAAGATGCAGCAAACCGCCGAGAAGGAAGGCGTGTCGACGGCAGAACTCGCGAAAACGAACTCCGACCGTTTCGAGACTCTGCACCAGACGCTCGGCACCGATCTGAGCCGCTTCATCCGCACCACCGACACCGATCACCACCGCGCTTCGGAGGAGATTTGGAAGCGGATGGAAGCGGCTGGCGACATCTACCTCGATTCGTATGCCGGCTGGTACGACGTCCGCGACGAGGCCTTCTACGCCGCCGACGAGACCAGCCTCAACGAAGCTGGCGAACGCATCGCCACCGAGAATGGGCACGTCCTGACATGGACGGAAGAGCAGACGTACTTCTTCCGACTGTCGAACTACCAGGATCGACTGCTGGCGCTCTTCGACGAACATCCCGAGTTCATCGGTCCCGATGTCCGACGCAATGAGGTCCGCAGCTTTGTGGCTGGTGGCCTCAACGACCTGTCGATTTCTCGCACCACGTTCGATTGGGGTGTCAAGGTTCCGGGCGCACCCGATCACGTCATGTACGTGTGGGTCGATGCCCTGACCAATTACCTGACCGGCGTTGGTTTCCCCGACGACGAAGCGACGCTCGCCAAGTACTGGCCCGCCGACCTCCACATCATTGGCAAAGACATCATCCGGTTCCACTGCGTGTACTGGCCTGCATTCCTGATGAGCGCTGGCATCGAGGTCCCGAAGCGGGTCTTCGCGCACGGGTTCCTGTTCAACCGCGGCGAAAAGATGAGCAAGTCGGTCGGCAACGTCGTTGACCCGAACGAATTGGTCGAGCAATTTGGTCTCGACGCGGTCCGCTTCTTCTTCCTCCGCGAGGTGTCGTACGGGCAGGATGGTTCGTATTCGGCCGAGGCCATCGTCTCCCGAAACAATGCCGACCTCGCCAACGAGTACGGCAACATGGCGCAGCGGACGCTGAGCATGATCGGCAAGTACTTCGAGTCGGTGGTCCCGACGCCCGGCGAGTTCACCGCCGAGGATCGGGCATTGCTCGACGCCGCCGACGCACTGCTGCCGAAGGTGCGGGAGCAGTTCGACAAGCAGGCCATCCACCTCGGCATCGAAGCACTGTGGTCGGTCTTGGCAGAGGCGAACCGGTATGTGTCGTCGCAGGAGCCGTGGAAGCTGGCGAAGACCGATCTGGGCCGCACCGGCACCGTCTTGTACGTGTGCGCCGAGGTGGTTCGGATCGTGACGCTGCTGGCGCAACCGGTGATGCCGGGCTCAACGTCGACCCTGTTGGATTTGTTGGCGGTGGACGCCGATCCATCTGCCCGCCAGTTCACGGCGGTCACGGACCGACTGGTGTCGGGCGCGGTGCTCCCGAAGCCCTCGCCCGTCTTCCCGCGCCAAGAAGTCCCCACCGAAGACGGTGCCTAGCACCGACGCGAGTGCCCGCGGAGTTACCCCGGGCTCATCGAGTAGCGCCTTTGCCCCCTCAGCGCTCGACGTTGTCCGCGCGCTCAACGCGCACACGCGGCGACTTGGGCTGCCTGGGCCAGCCGCACTCATCGGCGACTGGGCTGATGTCGACGCGGTAATCGCGCCGTCGATCGAACTGGTCGCCGGGTGCGCGCCACCGGCGAACCCGGACCGGTTTTGGTTCGGTGCACTCTCGTTTCCGGTGCGGGTCGACGAATCACCGCTACCGGAGGTCGTTGGCGGGCTGGTGGATGGCGTTCTGCTGCTGTCGGACGGTGAATGGTTGTGGCGGAGTGTCACCGGTGCCCCGCAGCCGGACTGGGTAAGGCAGGCCCGGCAAACTGTGGCCCACTCCGAGCCGTGGCAAACGGATTGGGCTACGCCGAGCCGCGACGCCCATCTTGACGCCGTCGAGCATTGTTTGGACGCGATTCGCGCCGGCGAGGTGTACCAGGCGTGTGTGTGCACACAGTTCCGTGGCCAACTGACCGGAAACGCCCTCGATTTCTTCGCCGATATCGCGGCGACGACGGCCCCCGCTAAATCAGCCTGGTTGTCCGGCGAGTGGGGATCGATCGCCAGTTTTAGCCCAGAGTCCTTCCTGAACCGACGAGGTACCCATGTCACGTCGTCCCCAATCAAAGGCACGGTCCCAGCTGCGACCGATCCGGCGGTCTTGAGCGCGTCGTCGAAGGACATCGCGGAGAATGTGATGATCGTCGACCTGGTCCGCAACGATCTTGGCCGCGTCGCCCGGATTGGGTCGGTGACCGTTCCGGACCTGCTCACCGTTGTGGGAGCACCGGGCGTGTGGCATTTGGTATCGACGGTGGCAGCCGAGCTCAACGCGGACGTCGGACATGACGCGCTGCTCGACGCGACGTTCCCGCCCGCTTCGGTGACCGGGACGCCGAAGATTCGCGCGATGGAACTGCTCGCGGATTGGGAAGGCGACGCCCGCGGAGTTTACTGCGGCGCTATCGGAGTGGCAGGGCCCGACGGGCTCCTCGATTTGAATGTCGCGATCCGCACGGTCGCCATCACGCCCAGCAACAACCTCACTTTGGGAGTGGGCGGCGGCATCACCATCGACTCCTCCCCCTCCGCCGAGTGGCAAGAATGCCTCGACAAAGCCGCATCAATCGTCGACTTCTCCGCCTGACGCACCCCGCCCCCTTGCCCGTTCCCGCATGATGCGTCGATTCCCGCACTA
>NZ_JBARYI010000097.1:0-53993 GCF_049647785.1 Gordonia sp. (in: high G+C Gram-positive bacteria) | reverse complement strand
CACTACGTCAGACGTAGTGCGGGAATCAACGCATCATGCGGGAACGCCGAAGGGCGGGGGTTACACCAGCCAGGCGGCTGATCCCGGGACCAGTAGGCCACCTTCGAGGGGGGTGCTGACGAGCAGGATTTGGCCGGGAGGCAGGGGGACCGGGTGGTTCGAGGCGTTAAGGGCGCAGATCAGGCCACCGGAACGACGGAAAGCGAGGCAGCCCTCCGGGGCGCCGTACCACTCGATGGTGTCGCCGGAAAACTCCAGCCGCGCGTAACGCAACTCCAGGGCCTGTCGGTACAGCGACAGGGTCGAGTAGATGTCCTCGAGCTGGGCTTCCACGGTCAGGCTGGCCCAGTCGGCAGGCATGGGGAGCCAAGTGCTTTCGCCGTTGGTGAAGCCAAACGGAGGTTCGGTGCCCTCCCACGGCATTGGTACGCGGCAACCGTCGCGGCCACGGTCCGTGTGCCCCGAGCTTTCCCACACCGGGTCGACGAGGGCTTCGTCGGGCAGGTCCACGTTCGGCAGGCCAAGCTCGGCACCGTTGTAGATAAATGCGGTGCCGGGTAGTGCCAACTCGAGCATGATCATCGCGCGGGCACGGGCGGTGCCAATGGCGAGCAAGTCGTCGGGCGTCAAACCCTCCGCGGCGGCACCGGTCGGCAGGTAACGGGTCACCTCGCGGGGCACATCATGGTTCGACAACGTCCAGGTCGGGACGGCGCCGACGGCAGCGGTCGCGGCCAGCGATTCGGTAACCGCTTCCCGAATTTCGGCAGCGTCGAATTCGACAGTCGCGAGGCGGAAGTTGAAACCCAAATGCAGTTCGTCGGGCCGCACGTACTTGGCAAAGGCCTCGTTTGAGTGGACCCAAATTTCGCCGACGTTAAAGGTCCCTGGATATTCATCCATCACCGCGCGGATGGCTCGGTGGATTTCGTGGACACCGTCGTCGTTGAAACGCGGATCATCGTCGGTGTGTTTCAGGATCTCCGACGACGCCGTCATATCGGGAAGTCCGGCCGGTTTCGCCATCCCGTGTGCCACATCGATCCGGAAGCCATCGATGCCGCGGTCGAGCCAGAACCGCATCGTGGTCTGCAGGTCGGCGAGGACTTCGGGGTTGTCCCAGTTCAGGTCGGGCTGTTCCGGGGCAAACAGATGCAGATACCACTGGCCGGGCCGCCCGTCGGCTTCGGTCACTCGCGACCACGCCGTGCCGCCGAAGACGCTGGTCCAGTTGTTGGGTGGTTCGTCACCGTCGACACCGCGACCATCGGCAAAAATGTAGCGGGCCCGCTCCGGGCTGCCGGGTGCAGCACCCAACGCAGCCGAGAACCACGGATGCTGGTCGCTCGTATGGTTCGGTACCAAGTCCATCGTCACGCGAATATCCCGGTCATGGGCTTCACGGATCAGTTGGTCGAACAGTGCCAAATCGCCGAACAACGGATCGATGGCGCGCGGATCGGACACGTCGTAGCCGTGATCGGCCATCGGCGACCGCATGATCGGCGACATCCAGATTGCGTCGACGCCCAGCAGTTCGAGGTAGCCGAGTTTGTCGATGATGCCGGCGAGATCGCCGACACCGTCGCCCGAGAGATCGGAAAACGATCGCGGATACACCTGGTAGATGACCGCCGATCGCCACCACTGGGTGCCGTAGTCCGCGGTGCCGTAGGTCATCATCTGCTGATCCACCGTTTTGCCGTCCCTCACTGTTCCACTCTTGCCTGATCTGTGCCGTGCCTGTCGGTGCTAGTACTCGGAGTTCACCAAGGACTGCGCCGCCATGTTCATGTAGTCGGTCATTGCCTTGCGGTGCTCGTCGTCCATGATCGATGATTCGATGGATCCGATCGCGATGTGCATGCATCGCAGCCATGCGTCCCGCTGGATGGGGCCGATGGTGTACGGCACATGCCGCATCCGTAGACGCGGATGGCCGCGTTCGTCGTTGTAGGTGTGCGGTCCGCCCCAGTACTGCTCCAAAAACATGCGGAGACGACGCTCTGCCGGACCCAGGTCTTCTTCCGGGTACATCGGCTTCAGAATTTCATCGTTTGCCACCTCTTCGTAGAAGCGGGCAGTGATGCGGCGGAAGGTTTCGTGACCGCCTATTTCCTCGTAGAACGTGCTCACTTGTCCCATTGTCCACTATCGGTGCGATTCGCCGTCTACGACACTCTGTAGGCCCTCGGGCGACAGGCGGTAGTCCGGTGCGTTAAATTGGACGCAGATGATCTGCAATCGGCAGGTCTGTGCGCTTAGCGTCGAGCGCTTGTCGAAAGGGTCGGGTGTGGACCAGCTTCTTGTCCCAGTCGGAATGACCGTCGTGGTGCTGTGCCTGTTGGCAGTCGCGGCCTGCGTCGTCTCCATGATTTTCTCGCATGGATTGAAGCGACCGAAGATTAACGAATACACGCTTGACCAGCCTTGGGTCAGCGGCCCGACGCTGTTCAGTGCGACCGAGATTGAGCCCATGGCTCTGGCCCGGCACTTTGAGCCCGGCGATGTCGAAGGAGGATCTGCAAGTGGCAAGTGGTGACCTGACCCAGAAGTACACTGCTGTCGCCCCGGCGAACAGCCTCCCCCTGGGGACCGTCGTGACCAACAGCGGTCGCGTTTCGGTGGCCCTGTTTCCGGGCGACGGCTTCGACACCCCGCCGTTCAGCAGCCACGAGCTCATCATGCTCGACGAGGCGTTGAGCCAGGCGAGCGAAGTGGCCAACGTTCGGTTCTCCGTCTACATCGGTGAACTTGGCGATAACGCCGTTGCCGGTGCCCGCGAGATCCTGGCGCAGGCTCCAGAGCCCGCCCACGGCGCACTCATCGCAGTGTCGCCGAACTCGAAAGACGTCGCTGTCGTTTCGGGCTCGGACGTTGCCGGACGCGTCAACGACCGTGTCGCTGAACTCGGTGTTTCGGCCGCGCTGTCGTCGTTCAAGCAGAACGACCTCATCGACGGCCTGGTGTCGGCACTGCGCGTGATGGCGACCGCCGTCGAGCGCCCCTGATCTACCACTAAAGTGGGCCCCGCCGGATTCGGCGGGGCCCACTTTGTGTTCGGCCGCTACACGAGGGTGTAGGTGCGATCGCGTTCGCCGCGCTCCCACAACTGGTCATTGCCGACGGTGGTCGATTCGGCAGCCAGGGTCCGCTTGATGATCTTGTTCGTCGCGGTCGCAGGCAGTTCGGCAGCGATCCGCACATACCGCGGCCAGGCCTTGATGGACAGGTCGGGCTGAGCAGCCAAAAACTCGGCGAACTCGTCGGGGGTGAGGGTGGCACCGTCGCGCAGGACCATCGCCGCCATGACCTGATCCCCGACCGCGTTCGGGTCGGGAACACCGTAAACGGCGACCCGACTGAGCTGATCGAGGCGGGTCAAAATCCGTTCGATCGGGCCAGCCGCCAGGTTTTCACCGTCGACGCGCATCCAGTCGGCGGTACGGCCGGCGAGGTAGATCCAGCCGTCAGCGTCCACATATGCCAGGTCACCGGACCAGAACATGCCTCCCCGCATCCGCTCAGCATCGGCTTCGGGATTGTTGTAGTAGCCGGTGAAGAAGCCGGGGCCGGTGCTGTTGACGAGTTCGCCGACCGCTTCGGTGGCGTTTGTCAGTGCGCCGGTGTCATCGAACTCGGCGACGGCACATTCGACGTTGGTCTCGGGGTTGTAGACCGCGACACCGGGCAAACCCCGGCCGATGGAGCCAAGCGGGGTATCCGCCTCACGGGTAATGATGACGGCGTTCTCGGTGGAGCCGAAGGCGTCGACGACGGTGGTGCCGAAACGGCGAGAGAACTCGGCGATGTCGCGGTCGGAGGCCTCATTGCCGAAGCAGATGCGCAGACCGTTGTCGGCATCGTCCGGCTGTGGCGATGTTGCCAGCACGTAGGCGAGCGGCTTGCCGACGTAGTTCATGTAGGTGATGCCGAAGTCACGGAGGTCACGAGTGAATCGGGAGGCGGAGAACCGAACGGGCACCAGGGTGCCGCCAACAGCGAGCGCCGGCGAGAAGCAGGCTGCGATGGCATTCGAGTGGAACAGCGGCATCGAGACGTAGAACACGTCGTCGGCGGTGAGGCCGAATCGTTCCACCAGGTTCTGGCCCGCATAGACGATCATCAAGTGCGAGACCAAGACTGCCTTCGGGTCACCGCTGGTGCCCGAGGTGAAGATCATCATGAAGGGGTCTTGGATTTCTGGCGTCCGCAATGGCTTGAGATCACCGGCTGCCGCAACCTTGTTTGCCCAGTCTTGCGACTCAAGATCGACGACCCTGACATTCGGCAGTTCGACGCCATCCAGCAGGGTGCGGTTGGCGGCGTCGGTCATCACCAGTTGGGCATCCGAGCGCTCGATGTCGTGTGCGAGTGCCTCGCCGCGCCGGGTGATGTTAACGCCGACGAGCACGTACCCACCGAGGCCGGCCGCAGCCAGCGAGACCAGCATTTCGGGGGAGTTATCGCAGAGAATCGCGACGTGCGCCGGGCGGTCGGAGTCGAGTTCGGCAATCACGGCAGCGGCGTGGGCTGATGCCCGCGCCACAAACTCCTGCCAACTCCACTCGACAATTTGGTCGTCGGCGTCACGGAATCGGACGGCAATATCCGGGGAATCAGCGCGCGATTGAAGCAGCGTTTGAATCGTATCCATAATCGCAGCTTGGCATAAAAGGCATATGCGGCGCCGTCATATCTGGTAGGACGGCACGAACCATCCCGGATACGGGTAAAGCCGGGACGTTCACCCAGAGAAGCCGCGTTCGCCTCGTCGCTGGGACGAGGCAAACGCGGCTTGATCGGTGAGTGGGAAAGCTACCGGCCTGACGAGTCCAAGGCGCGGGCACGCAGGGCGCGGGCCACGCCGTCGCGCCCTTCGATCACCAGGCGCGCCAAGGCTGGGGGATGATCGTCGGCGAGGAACAAATCGGCCTTGGCTAGGCCCTCTTCGCTGACGTCCCACGATGGGTACAGGCCAACGACGACGGTCTGCGCCACCTCGCTGGTGCGGCGTTCCCACAGCGCCGCAACCGAATCGAAGTAGCGCGATGTGAACGGTGCCAGCAATTGGTCCTGGCCGGGCCGGACCAGACCCTCGACGATGGACCGCACGGTGACATTGGCGATCGAGTCGTCGTCGAAGGCACGGTCCCAAGCTGCGGCTTTGACCTCTGCGGACGGTCGTGCCGCACGGGCGGCCTCGGCGTGGCGGGCACCCGCAGCCGTGTTGTCGCGATCGGCCTCAGCGTCAATTATCTCGAGCCCGATGGTGCCGTGCGCGGCGAGTGCCTTAACGAGCCTCCACCGGAGTTCGTCGTCGATCACCAAGCCCGTCAGCCCGTGATCGGCGGGCGAATCTCCATCGAGCAGCGCTTGCAAGAGGGGCTGCTGGTTGTCGTTGGTGACGCCCGCGAGGAGCGCGTTGACGAACGCCAACTGGTGATCGGAGCCAGCTTCGGCTTCGCCCGCCAACTCGAAGAGGCGGGCGCTGAACTTCGGCCATCCGGTGTCCCTTGCCCACCGTGGGTCTGCGTACGACTCCAGCGCGGCGACGGCCTGCAACAGCACGCGCTGCACCACGCCGACCTCGGTTTCAGCGCCGATACCGGCGCTCACGAGACGGACGAAGTCGCGAGCGGACATTTCCGCCTGGCGGGTCATTTCCCAGGCGGCCGACCAAATCAACGTGCGCGGCATCGGATCAGCGATGTCGGCGACGCGTGAGGTAGCCGTCGCGAGGGACTCCGGATCGAGGCGGACCGACGCGTAGGTGAGATCGTCGTCGTTAAGCAGTACCAGTGCACCGCGCGAAATCCCGATCAGTTCGGGGACCTCGGTGCGCTCGCCCTCAATGTCGAGTTCGACAACGTGACTGCGAACCAGTTGGCCGTCGACGTCTGAGTAGACGCCGACCTTCATCCGGTGTACCCGGGTTTCGCCAGCACCGGGTGATGCGCCCTCCTGCAGCACTGCAAACGAGGTGAAGCGGCCCTCCGCGTCGACCTCGAACTCGGGACGCATCACATTGATGCCGGTGGTCTTGAGCCACTGTGCTCCCCACCCGGACAAGTCGCGGCCCGAGGCTCGTTCCAACGACCCCAGGAGGTCGTCGAAGGTGGCATTCGAGAACCGATGCTCAGCGAAGTACTCTCGCAGCCCCTTCAAGAACGGTTCCAGGCCGACGTAGGCGACGAGTTGTTTCAGGACGGAGGCGCCCTTGGCATAGGTAATGCCATCGAAATTGACCTCGACGGCAGCCAGATCGGGGATGTCGGCGGCGATGGGGTGAGTCGACGGCAACTGGTCCTGCCGGTACGCCCAGGATTTCTCAACGTTGGCGAACGTGGTCCACGCGTTGGTGTATTCGGTTGCCTCCACCTGCGACAGCACCGACGCGAAAGTTGCGAACGACTCGTTGAGCCATAGATCGTCCCACCACTGCATGGTCACGAGGTCGCCGAACCACATGTGCGCCATCTCGTGCAGGATCGTTTCTGCGCGGCGCTCGTACAGGTAGCGCGTGACGCGGGAACGGAAGACGTAATCCTCGAGGAAAGTCACGGCACCGGCGTTTTCCATGGCACCAGCGTTGAACTCCGGGACGAACAACTGGTCGTACTTGCCGAACGCGTAAGGCACGCCGAATACGCGGTGGTAGAAGCCAAAGCCCTGCTTGGTTTCGGTGAAGAGACGCTCAGCATCCATGAATTCGCCGAGCGAGGCGCGACAGTAGAGGCCGAGCGGGATGGTGCCGTATTCGTCGACGTACTCGTCTTGCCAAACGGCGTACGGTCCGGCAATTAGTGCGACCAAGTAGGTGCTCATCAACTCGGTGGTGGCAAAGCGGTGCACCAGCGCGCCGGGATTTCCCGGGGCATCGGCGGCAGGTTCGCTGTCGCGGGCACCGTTGGAAATGACCTGCCAGTCAGACGGCGCGGTCACGGTGACGGTGTACGTGGCCTTCAGGTCGGGTTGGTCGAAGCAGGCGAACATGCGCTTGGCGTCGGCGGTCTCAAACTGCGAATACAGGTACACCGCACCGTCGGCGGGATCGACAAAGCGGTGAAGGCCTTCACCGGTATTGGAGTAGGCGCATTCGGCAACCACTTCCAGGGTGTTGTGCGCCGCGAGGTTGTCCAAGGAGAGTCCGACGGCTTCGTCGAACCCGGAGACGTCAAGGTCGACGCCATTGAGGTTGGCCGAGACCAGGTTTGGGGCCACTAGGTCGATGAAGGTGGACTCGCCCTCGGTGGCGGTGAACGTCACGACGGTAGTCGAGGCGAAACGCTCCACCCCCGGCGCGTCGGCGCCGTTGGTCAGATCGAGGTCGATGCGATAGTTCTCAACGGAGACGATGGCGGCGCGCTGCCGCGCGGCCTCGCGTGTCAGATTCGGTGCACTCACGACTCCAACACTAGTGGCGGAAGGACGACTGCGTCGGAAGGCTTGCATAGCAGGGGCAACATCGGCGGTGACGGCAGTGCCGGTGGTTGAATGGGGACATGGCTGACTCTGCAACCTCCGTTGATCGCGTCGACTTCTGGTTCGATTCCCTGTGCCCGTGGTGCTGGATCACCTCCCGCTGGATTTTGGAAGCGGCTCAGGTCCGAGACATCGATGTGAACTTCCACATCATGAGCCTGGCCGTCCTGAATGAGAACAAGGATGTGCCGGACAGTTACCGCGAGATGCTCAAGACCGCGTGGGGACCTGTCCGCGTGCTGGCCGCAGCGCAGGCGCGCCACGGTGACGCCGTCCTTGCGCCCCTATATGCCGAACTCGGGACTCGGATCCACAAGGACGGTAACCGCGACTTTGCTGACGTGATCCCCGCAGCGCTCGCGGCCGCCGGCCTCGAAGCTGACCTGGCCGATGCCGTCGACTCCACCGAGTTCGACGTCGCGATTCGGAAGAGTCACCACGAGGGGATGGACAAGGTCGGTGACGATGTCGGAACTCCGACCATCCATGTCAACAACATTGGCTTTTTTGGGCCGGTGTTGTCGCGGATTCCGCGTGGCGAGGAAGCCGGTCGGGTGTGGGACGGTGCTCTCGCACTGGCGTCGTACCCGCACTTCTTTGAACTCAAGCGCTCGCGAAATGAAGAGCCCGAGTTCGATTAGCCGGTAGTTTCACGTCCGCGACAGATCTGAATTCGCCTGTATGACAAGCACTCTGGCCGCACCCGAGGTTGTCGCCGTCCAACGAAAGACGTTGTGGACGGTCGTTATCAGTCAGGCCTTCGGCGGGGCTGGGTTGGCTGCCGGTATCGCGGTGGGAGCACTGATCGCCGCGGACATGCTCGGTGGAGACTCGCTGTCGGGTTTGCCCACCGCCATGTTCACGCTCGGATCGGCGCTCACGGCGTTCCTCATCGGTCGCGTGACCAACCGAATCGGTCGACGAGGTGGGCTCGGTGCTGGGTTCACCGCGGGTGGTGTGGGCGCGGTAGGTGTTGTCGTGGCAACGGCAATCTCGTCGCCGGTCCTGCTGTTCGCTTCGCTGTTTGTCTATGGCGCGGGTTCGGCGACCAACCTTCAGGCGCGATACGCCGGTACCGATTTAGCGGCCGAAGACCACCGCGGTCGGGCAATCAGCATCGCCATGATCGCGACCACCCTCGGTGCCGTCGCAGGTCCCAATCTCATTGAGCCGACCGGCAAGCTCGCCGAGGCCGTCGGGTTACCTGCACTGAGCGGTCCGTTCGTGCTCGCTGCCGCCGCCTATCTGATCGCCGGTGGTGTCCTGTTTGCCATGCTGCGACCGGATCCGTACCTGCTGGCACGACGACTGTCGTCTGCCGATGACGAGGCCACGACAGCGGTCGACCGGACTCGGCGAAACCTGCGGCGGCCCGCCATTATCGGGGCCTTCGTCATGATCGTGACGCAGGGGATCATGGTGGCAGTCATGACCATGACGCCCGTCCACATGAACGAGAACCACCACAGCCTGGGTGCCATCGGGCTGGTGATCGGATTCCACATTGGCGCCATGTGGTTGCCGTCGCTGGTGACCGGGCAACTCGTCGACCGGGTCGGTGCGCGCGTCACCGCGATTGCCGCTGGCATGACGCTGTTGGTGGCGGGACTCCTGGCGATGGTGAGTCCACCGCAGGGGCTCTTCTGGTTAATCGTTGCGCTGTCAGTACTCGGGCTCGGCTGGAACCTCGGCCTCATCGCAGGTACGGCGCTCGTCGTCGAAGGGACCGATCCGGCCAGCCGTGCCCAAACGCAAGGCTCAATCGACGTGTGGGTCAACGTGATTGGTGCGGTCGCGGGTGTCGGCTCCGGGCTCGTCATGAACGCCGTCGGCTACGGCACGCTCGCCATCGCCGCCGGTGTGCTCGCGTTGGTAGTCGTGCCTGCGGTGATGCTCGGTGGACGCCGCCGCCAACCATCCGATTCCTAGTAGAGCGAGGTCTGCTCCAACTGGTTCGGCAACGTACCCGGTACCACTTGCGCGGGCAATGGCGGTGTGGGTACCGGTGTCACGTTGCCGCTACCTGAACCGCGGACGAAGGACCGGGGACGCAAGAGGATTGCCCCTGCACGAGTGCGGTCGCGCAGAGCGGCGGCGCGCCAGGTCAGCACCGGGTGCGAACTCATGGCGTTCGCCAGTGTCACGAAGAAGCCTTTGTCGTGCGTCGCACGGTCGGCAAACTGATCGAAATCGAGTGCACTGAGCAGGTACTTGCCGCTCGACATGACGCCGATCGCGGCGTGCCCACCGTCGGGCCGCGTGTAGTAGCCGTAGTTGTCGGCCGTGTATTCCTGGGCTCGTGAGAGCAGCGGGCCAAGGAACGGAATGGCCATGATGACAGTGCTCAACAACTGCCGCCAATAGGACACGTGGCCAGCCGCAATGTGGCCAACCTCGTGGCCGATAACAAACTCCAGCGCTTCCGGGCTGCGTGCCCGACCGCCAACCTCAAACAGGTCCGAGTAGATCACCACGTAGCGCCGGAAGCCGTGACCCGACGCGAACGCGTTGATAGCGCCGTTGCCGTTCATCACGTACCCGTCGGGCACGTACTCGAGGCCGTACCGCGCCGCCGATTCCACCAGCATGCGGTAGCCCTCCGGGAACTGCGTCGGACTGAGTTGCACCGCGCTGACTCGCATCCGCGCGTAATTCAGGCCGCGAGCACCGAAGACCAGCAAGGGGAGAGCGAGGGCGAACAGGTACCACTGCGAAATCCCCGTCAGAATCACCAGCCAGACGACGATCGCATAGGTGGCGATCGCCAGGAGAATCCCAACGGCGAGGACCGGAAGCTCCCACGGGTGTCGCCTGGGTGCGCCCGCGTACAGCGCGGGTGGCCGCCAAACTGCACCCGGCCCGGGTACATCAACGGGAGGTGCGATGATCCGTGGATCGTCGACACCGGGAACTGAGGGAATTGGACCGTGGGTATCCACGTCCACCAATCTACTGGTGCCCCATTACACTGGCCGCATGCGCATTTACCTTGGTGCCGACCACGCAGGCTTTGAACTCAAGAACCAGATCGCTGAACATCTCACGTCCGGCGGCCACGACGTCGTCGACTGCGGTGCTCACGAGTACGACGCCCTCGACGACTACCCGGCCTTCTGCATTGCCGCCGCCCAGCGGACCGTCGCCGATCCGGGCAGTCTCGGAATCGTTCTCGGCGGCAGCGGTAACGGCGAGCAGATTGCCGCGAACAAGGTGCCCGGCGCACGGTGCGCCCTCGCCTGGAGTGTCGAAACCGCCCAACTGGCACGCCAGCACAACAATGCCCAGCTGATTGGCATTGGTGGTCGCATGCATTCGAAGGAAGAGGCTTTGGCGATCGTCGACGCCTTCATTTCGACCGCATGGTCCGACGAAGCGCGGCACCAGCGTCGTATTGACATCCTCGCCGAGTACGAGCGCACCGGCGAGGCACCGGCCCTGCCGGACGCCTGATTTTCCGTGCCCGAAGGGCATGCGCTGCACCGACTCGCTCGTCGGCAGCAGCGACTTCTTGGTGGCCAGCGCCTCAACGTCTCAAGCCCGCAGGGTCGCTTCGCGCACGAGGCCGCACTCCTCAACGGGATGGTGTTTCGTCGTGCCGAAGCTTGGGGTAAGCACCTAATCCATCGGTACGACAATGGCGGTGCTTCGGAGCGTGGACGCGGCACCGCGGTGACCCGCCGCATCGTGCATATTCACCTGGGGATCTACGGTGCGTTCCGTGAGGAGTCGCTCCCGATGCCCGAGCCCACCGGGCAGGTTCGGATGCGCCTGATTGGTGACGAAATTGGGATCGATCTGCGCGGACCCAATGCCTGCGAGATATACACCCCGGAGGATCTCGAACGACTCGTCGGACGGCTGGGGCCGGACCCGCTGCGCGGTGACGCCGATCCCGAGGTTGCCTGGCAGGCGATCAAGAAATCTAAACGCGCCATTGGTTCGCTCCTGATGGACCAAAAGGTGCTTGCGGGCGTCGGCAATATCTATCGTGCCGAAGTGCTGTTCCGGGCTGGCGTTGAACCCCACCGGACCGGGGTCACGATTACTCGCGAAGAGTTCGACGAGATGTGGTCGGACCTGCTGCACCTCATGCCAATTGGCGTGCGCCGCGGGCATATTCACGTTGTGCGACCGGAAGACGACAATGGCGCACCAGCCTATGCGGTCGATCGGCCTCGGACGTACGTGTATCGGCGGGCAGGGGAGCCCTGCCGCCTGTGCAGTACCCCGGTCCTTACCGAAGTGATGGAAGGCCGAAACCTCTTCTGGTGTCCGTCCTGCCAATCGTGACGCACGAGATCCCATCCAGCCCTCAAGCCTCAGGTTCCAACCCTTAGTGGATGCTGCCGCCTCTCCAAGGAACCTCCCAGGTTCGACGGGCACAGTTGCATCATGAACGCAGGACAAAAGTTCACGATTTTGGTTGTCGGGGGCACAGGTGAGTCGTTCGAGGGTGACGACCGCACGCAGGTGACAGGGATGCTCGCGGCGGTGACCGAGCGACTCGACGACCGCTTCGATGCCCGATGGGTTGGATACCCCTCAAGTTACGGGCCGGCACCGTCGTTCGACGGCGTCAGCTATGTCGACAGCCTCAACGTCGGCGTGGCCAATCTTGCCGCCGAGATTCGGGCTGCCACGAAGCCGGTCATGATGATCGGCTACTCGCAGGGGGCCGCAGTAATTCGGACGCTGGTCGCGCACCCGGCGAGCCACCGCCTGCTGGGGTCGGTCGCCGCCGTCGGCTTCGTCGCCGACCCCAACCAGCCGCGCGGCGTCATTGACGGATGTACGGGGTGGGGAGTAGCTGGCGAGGGTGCCAACCTGCCCGAAGGGTTGCCCGCGTATTGGGTGGGTGCTCCGTCGGATGTGATCTGCAATGCGAGCGACGATTCGCTGATCCGCGATATTGCCGACCTCACCGATTCACTGTCGTTCCAACAGTTCCGGCAGTGGCTCACCGGTGCGATAGCCCGAGCGATGGGCGACCGGATGCAGAACTCGGAGGCGACGGAGTTCTCGCCACAGCAATGGCGTCGCGATCTGCGACGACTCCGGACGGCTGTGCGAGAAGTGCGCGGCTACCTGCCAGCGGAGATTTCGATGGGTCGCTGGCGTCTTCGAAACCCGATCGGCGGGCGGCACGTTTCGTATTCCCGCGAGCCGTATCGGCGTGCCCCGCTCACCGACCCCGAGGTGACCGGTTGCGAGGACCTTGCGCACTGGCTGCAACTTCAGGCCACGATGGGGGTGCCCCAGCGGGTGGTTTAGTCACGAAAAAACCAGGCTCGTCCGAAATCATTTCGGACGAGCCTGGTTTGGTAGATCGTGTGGGTCAGCAGCGACTAGTCGCCGGTGTACTGACCGCCAACGGTGCCGCGGACGACAATCGGGGTACCCGAACCGATGGTGTCGTAAACCCACTTGCCGTTCTCGGTGCTGATGTTGATGCAACCGTGGCTTGCGTTCGAGACACCCTGCTGAGCGACCGACCACGGAGCGGCGTGGATGAAGATGCCGTCCCACGACATACGCGTCGCGTACTCGACGTAGGTGCGGTAACCCTCGGGCGAGTCGATCGGGACACCGTACGTGGAACTATCCATGTACATGTCGCGGTACTTCTCCTTGGTGTGGTACACGCCATTGGGAGTCGGGTGCTTGTCAGTGCCCATCGAGATCGGCATCTGCTTGACGAACTTATGGTCCTTCCACCAGTAGATCTGGTGGTCGCCATCAGTTGCGAGCGCAACCCAGCCGGTCGGCGACTTCACGTTCGGCTCGGCCGGGATGGCGGGAGCTTCCGGAGTCGTAGTCTCGGGCTTTGGCTTCTCCTTGGTCTTCGGTGCCGGAGCGTTAGGCACGCCGGGGACCTCGGGGAGCTCTGGGAGCTGGATCGGCGGGAGGCCGGGAACGACCGTGACTGGTGCCGCGTTAGCGACTGCCGGGGCCCCCATCGCCAGTGCTGCTGCACTGGCCGCCACAGCAATGACTCGAGCGGTCCGGCTTGCCCGGTTGCTCGAGGACTTGGTGGAAAACACGTGGTCTCTACCTTCGTTTGTGGTCATGAAAAAGGCGCCACCCCCGTGGACGCTCCGGATCATCGTTACACAACCGTTGCCGACTCGCCAATAGCACACGGCCGATACCTGTGAATAATCTAAGTGAAAGTGCAGGTCAAAACGGCACAATTGGGTCTAGGTGGAGTTCGTCACGGATTGCCCGATGTGACTGGTGGGGCCTATGTGATTGCGGTGACGGCGCGAAACTGCTGTCGGCCGTCTGACGGGAGTCGATTAGCCTCGGAACCTGCCATGAGTATCGAACTGCAACTACACCGCGACGTCACTGCCGACAGTGCACCGGAGCGGGCATTGACGACCGCGACCTGGGAGATCGGACCAGGTTGGCGCGGTATTTCCTCAGCGATGCTGGGTGGTGGAATCGGCCCAATCGGCTGGGTGATCAACGCGCAGGTGCCGGGCGACTACTCCCGGACCGACCCCGTCGAGCACCTTGGGGAACTCGCTGACCAGCACGGAATGCGTGGGCGCGGCGTCGGTATGTTGACCGCGGCCCCGGTCGCCAACAGCTTTCAGGCCACTGACAGCGGGGTGTCGGCATCAGCGACAGTTGGCTTGCGCGTCCCCACGTGGGCTGCCGCGGCAGCGGAGGTGCCGGATCCCGAACTCGCGCCCATGGTCTTGCCCGACGAGCCAGCGAAAGCTCCCTACCGTCCGGGCACCATCAACATCACAGTGCAAGTACCGGTCGCGTTAACCGACGCGGCACTTGTCAATGCGGTCATCACGGTGACCGAAGCGAAAACTCAGGCGCTCCTTGAGGCGGGCTATCCCGCCACCGGCACAGCGTCGGACGCCGTGGTGATCGTGGTGCCGGAGGTGGGGGAGCCGGAAGTGTTCGCCGGCCCGCGATCGCAGTGGGGTTCTGCCGTCGCCCGTGCGGTGCACGCGGTGGTCTTGGCGGGCGCTCACGACTACACCAGGCAGCTTGCCGACTAACAAATAAAGTTTTCCAAACAAAAGTCGCGGCAGCGTCTTTCGACGATGCCGCGACCTGGTGGAGCGGGTGACGGGAATCGAACCCGCGTAGCTAGTTTGGAAGACTAGGGCTCTACCATTGAGCTACACCCGCGTTGCGTTTACAGCCCCAAATTTCTAGCGGAGCTGAGCGCGTGCAGAACATTACCGAGCGATGCCGGGAATCACAAAATGCGGTGCCGGAATCACCCTGAAGGGGCCCGGGTTCGCGGAAACGTGGGGCAAGGCCGTACTATCTCCATTTGGCCGTGCCGGAACTTTTTCACGGCCACCGGGATGTGGCGCAGCTTGGTAGCGCATCCGCTTTGGGAGCGGAGGGTCGCAGGTTCAAATCCTGTCATCCCGACGAAATCGTCGCGGCCCGACGAAAGCGCGTCGGCGCGTGGCTTGAAGTTAAAGCCGCGACTGGCAGCAACGAAAACGACAGCACGATCGACTAAGGAGTACCAACACCGTGAAGAGCACCGTCGAGCAGCTGAGCCCGACCCGCGTCAAGTTGAACGTCGAGGTTCCGTTCGAGGAACTCTCCGGTGATTTTGACCGCGCATACGCCTCGCTTGCCCAGCAGATCCGTATCCCCGGCTTCCGCCCGGGTAAGGCACCGGCCAAGCTCATCGAAGCTCGCGTTGGTCGCCAGTCGGTTCTCGAGCAGGTCGTCAACGACGCGCTGCCCAACAAGTACTCCGAGGCCATTGCCGAAGCCGACTTGAAGGCCATCAGCCAGCCCGAGATCGACGTTGCCGAGTTGGTCTACGGTGACCCGGTCCGCTTCACCGCTGAGGTCGACGTCCGCCCCGAGATCACTCTCCCGGCCGCAGACAGCATCGCCGTTGAGGTTGATCCGCTTGAGATCACTGACGCTGACGTGGAAACCGAACTCGACAACCTGCGCGCACGCTTCGGCACCCTCGCCGGTGTTGAACGTGGCGTCACCAACGGCGACTTCGTGTCCCTCGACCTGTCGGCCACCGTCGACGGCGCGGACGTCGAGGACGCCAAGACCGAAGGCCTGTCACACGAGGTCGGCTCCGACACCCTGATCGAGGGCCTGGACGCCGCACTCGAAGGCGTCAAGGCTGGCGATTCGGCCACCTTCACCTCGACCCTCGTCGCTGGCGAATTCGCAGGCAAGGACGCCGAGATCACCGCCAAGGTGAACTCGGTGAAGGTGCGCGAGCTGCCGGAACTCGACGATGACTTCGCTCAGCTGGCTTCGGAGTTCGACACCATCGACGAACTCCGTGAGAACCTCCGCGGACAGGTCGCAGAGTCGAAGAAGTACGAGCAGGCCGGCTCGATCCGCGACGCCGTCGTTGATCAGCTCCTCGAGACCGTCGAGTTCCCGCTTCCCGAGGCTGTTGTGGAGCAGGAAATTGAAGCAACGCAGCACGAGTTGGTGCACGCACTCGGCCACGACGATGCACAGGTCGATCGCTTCCTCGAGGCGCAGGGCAAGACCCGCGACGAGTGGAACGCCGAAAGCCGCGTCGACGCGGAAAAGTCGGTCCGCACCCAGCTGCTGCTTGACGCCCTCGCCGATGCCTCGAGCGTTGAGGTGGGCCAGGACGAGCTGATGAACCAGATCCTCATGCAGTCGCAGCGTTACGGTGTTGCACCGCAGGAGTTCATCCAACAGTTGCAGAACGCCAACCAGATCGGTGCCCTGTACGCCGACGTGCGTCGCAACAAGGCGCTCGCCGAGCTGATCTCGGGTGTCAAGGTCACCGATACCAACGGTGAAGCCATCGACACCAAGGCCTTCTTTGCCCCGGCCGCAGACGAGAGCGACGACAACGCCGAGGGCGACGACGCGTAGTTTTATTACTCCGCAAGGAGTGAGGGCCACAGCCGGGACGAGCAATCGTCCCGGCTGTCGTCGTCTAATCCCGTGCGTCACACCCGACCTGCAACGGGGCTGACAACTGTTCCGCTGTAAGCGAATAAGGGGTGTCGGCGGAACATCTGCGGCCTGAAAATTGATTAACCTCGGTGACAGCATCTTCGTCGGACAGGCATCACGATGCCTGTCGCACCAGCCAACCGGCCGATGAAGAGAATCGCACCGCTAGAGAAGATAGGGACAACTCAGTGAGCAATCTGTACACGCCCTCGATGAGCTCGGGCGTCTCCGGCCTGAACCTGACCGATTCGGTTTTCGAGCGTCTCCTGCGCGAGCGCATCATCTTCCTCGGAACTCAGGTGGACGACGATATCGCCAACCGCCTGTGCGCCCAGATTTTGCTGCTCGCAGCCGAGGACCCCACAAAGGACATCAGCCTCTACATCAACTCGCCGGGTGGCAGCGTCACCGCGGGCATGGCGATCTTCGACACGATGCAACTTGCGCCGTGCGACGTCGCGACCTATGCCATGGGCATGGCCGCCTCGATGGGACAGTTCCTGCTCGCAGCAGGGGCCAAGGGTAAGCGTCACGCGCTGCCTCACGCCCGCATCATGATGCACCAGCCGTCCGCTGGCATCGGTGGTACGGCCGCCGACATTGCGATCCAGGCCGAGCAGTTCGCGGCAACGAAGCGCGAAATGAACCGTCTGAACGCTGAATTCACCGGCCAGCCGCTCGAGAAGATCGAAGCCGACGCCGACCGCGACAACTGGTTCACTGCTGAAGAGGCCAAGGAATACGGCTTCGTCGACCACGTCGTGACCACGGCGAGCGCCTGACCGCGACCGCGTCCATCGATCACCTCATCTCACCGGTTACGGAGACCTCATGACTAACTCGCTTCCCGCCGACGTTCGCGCGGGCATCTCGGATGCGGCCCTGGCAATGAAGAGCATTCAGGCCCGCTATATCCTCCCCAGCTTCATCGAGAACACCCCCAACGGCCAGCGCCAGTACGACCCGTACGCCAAGCTGTTCGAAGAGCGCATCGTGTTCGTCGGCACCCCGATTGACCAGACCGTTGCTAACGACGTCATGGCGCAGTTGCTGGTCTTGGAAAGCCAGGACCCGGACCGCGACATCACCATGTACATCAACTCACCCGGCGGCAGCGTTCCCGACATGCTCGCCATCTACGACACGATGCAGTACGTCCACTGCGACGTCGTGACTGTCTGCCTGGGTGAGGCAGCATCGGCCGCGGCGATCCTGCTGGCCGGCGGCACCCCGGGCAAGCGTGCGGCGCTCCCGAACGCCACCATCCTGATTCACCAGCCGCGTACCGGCGGTGCCTACCAGGGGCAGGTCTCGGATCTGGAAATCCAGGCCGCTGAGATTGAGCGCATCCGCAAGCGCCTCGACGAGATCCTCGCCGGGCATACCGGCCAGGATCCCGCAAAAATCCGCAAGGACACCGATCGCGACAACATCCTCACTGCCGATCAGGCAAAGGAATACGGGATCATCGACGAGGTCTTCGAATACCGCAAGAAGTCGGGCCGCAGCTAACTCTGCGACGCAGGCCAACGTGTGCGACACGCCGGAGGAATACCGGCTGTCGCCGCGTTGGCCACCTAATCTCCAACGACTGCCGCATTTCGGCTCGTCGAAGACCAGGCGCGCGGGTACCGTCAAGGTAGATCGCAGATAGGAAGTAGGTGCGGCCAAATGGCGCGAATGGGAGACGGTGGTGACCTCCTGAAGTGCTCTTTCTGCGGTAAGAGCCAAAAACAGGTCAAGAAGCTCATCGCCGGTCCAGGTGTGTACATCTGTGACGAGTGCATCGACCTCTGCAACGAGATCATCGAAGAGGAACTCGCCGAGACCAGCGATGTGAAGCTCGACGAGCTGCCAAAGCCTGCTGAGATTCGGGAGTTCCTCGACAACTACGTCGTCGGTCAGGACTCGGCAAAGAAGACACTCGCCGTCGCCGTCTACAACCATTACAAGCGCATCCAGGCGGGTGAGAAGAAGAGCGACAAGCGGTCGCCGGGTGGCGAGTCCATCGAGTTGTCGAAGTCGAACATCTTGATGCTCGGGCCCACCGGTTGCGGTAAGACGTACCTGGCGCAGACCCTCGCCAAGATGCTGAACGTTCCGTTTGCCATCGCTGATGCGACGGCGCTGACTGAAGCCGGGTATGTCGGTGAGGATGTCGAGAACATTCTGTTGAAGCTGATCCAGGCAGCGGACTACGACGTTAAGCGTGCTGAGACCGGCATCATCTACATCGATGAGGTCGACAAGATCGCCCGCAAGAGCGAGAACCCGTCGATTACCCGCGACGTGTCGGGCGAGGGCGTGCAGCAGGCACTGCTGAAGATCTTGGAAGGCACGCAGGCGAGTGTGCCGCCGCAAGGCGGACGCAAGCACCCGCACCAGGAATTCCTACAGATCGATACAACGAACGTCCTGTTCATCGTCGCTGGGGCTTTCGCTGGTTTGGAGAAGGTCGTAGACGAGCGAATTGGTAAGCGCGGCATCGGTTTCGGCAACGACGTGGTCAGCAAGGACAAGGTTGATACGGCTGATCACTTCGCCGAGGTGATGCCCGAGGATCTGATCAAGTTCGGTCTGATCCCCGAGTTCATTGGCCGCCTACCGGTTATTGCCTCGGTCGCGAACCTCGACAAGGAAGCCTTGGTTTCGATCTTGTCGGAACCCAAGAATGCGCTCGTCAAGCAGTACGTGCGACTTTTCGACATGGACGACGTCGAGTTGGAGTTCACGCAAGACGCGCTGGAGGCGGTTGCCGATCAGGCCATCCACCGGGGGACCGGTGCCCGCGGTCTGCGCGCCATCATGGAGGAAGTGCTCCTGCCCGTCATGTACGACATCCCCAGCCGCGACGATGTCGCCAAGGTGGTCGTGACCGGCGAGACGGTCCGTGACAATGTTCTGCCGACAATCGTGCCGCGGTCCGAAGACGACGGACCTCGCGAGAAGTCCGCGTAGCAACAGAGTTCAGTCCCCGAGTACCGCGTACGCGGCACTCGGGGACTTTTGTTTGCTCGACGGAACGGGCGGACTTAGCAGGTACCCGGATATGCGGGTTCAACAACGACGGTTTCGGCTTTGCCCTGGAAAATCACGGTCGGAACCTTCAACTGAAGGGGTGCCGCCGACCGCTTCTTCAAGTAGGTCACCAGGTCGTTCATATCCGCGTTGGGGTTCAAGGAGCCTTGGAGGGGAATGTTGCCCAGTTGCTGTGCCACGGAGGCAAGGCAACCGCTGCGCGCCGCCTTGAGCAGCGGGGTTGACTGGGGCGTCACATAGTCTTGGGCGACAAACGACGGGTCCGCAGCTTCGGCGCCAAGCAAAATTGCCGGATAGAACGCCAGCGCCGGGGCCATGGCGGGGTCTCCAGATTGGAGCATCGGAACCATTGGTGCGAGATCGCTGCCGGGCGCAATCGAGATGGCACCCTTTAAGTTGAGGTCCGGTCCTTCTCAGCGTCGGTTTCTTATCGTCGTTGTCGTCTTTGTAGGCATCGAATTTATAGGCATCGAACCTCCGCAAATTGGGGCCAGTTGGGCACAGGACGTACCGATGGGATGCATCTCACCTTCAGTGCTATCGCACGGGTAGGAGGGGAGATGCCTGAAATCCCGAACAGTGGGCACTGATAAACCCGATGCAACTTGCCGATCGGTCCGAGCGATTTGACCCCACGACCAGAAGTCTTTGCCACACTGGGCTCATGACTAGCACGGGCGATGTAAAACTGGCCGGAATCATCCTCGCGGGCGGGCGTTCTCGCCGAATGGGGCAAGACAAAGCAGCCTTGGAATGGGATGGGGGACCGATGCTTTCGAAGATCGCCTGGGCCATCAGCGCCCGTTGCGAACCGGTCCTGGTGGCCGCACCCCTGACATCTCAGGCCTACGTCGACCTCAATGAGGAAACCGATCTGGAGTGGGTCACTACGGAGAAGGCGGGGAGCGGCCCGCTCGGCGGACTCGTAGCCGCATTGACTGTTGCGCGCGAACGGGGTGCGGACGCTGCCTTCGTGTGCGCCACCGACATGCCTCTGGTCGATACCGGACTGATCGACGAACTGGTTGGTGGGCTCACCGAATCGTCCGACGCGGTGGTTGCCTACGATGCCGGGCGCGACCATCCGATGGCCGCGATCTACCGCACGCGGGTCGTCGACCAACTTGCCGATCTTGTCGAGGGCGGCGAACTGAGAATGGTCGCCGCGCTAGAAGCCCTGGTCACGAGGCGTGTTGGTGTTTCGGATCCGGAATGGTTGGCCAATGTGGACGCTCCCGAGGACCTGCACCGCCTGCGCATCTCGAGAGTTTCCTAAGATTAAGGGGTGACGAACCCCGAGCAGAGCAATGCACTCCCTAAGTCGTGGGACCCGGCCGACCACGAATCGGACCTGTACCAGACCTGGGTAGACGCCGGATACTTTACGGCCGATGCCACCAGCGACAAGCCCGGCTACTCGATTGTGCTGCCGCCGCCCAACGTAACGGGCTCCCTCCATATGGGGCACGCACTCGACCACACCCTCATGGACACCCTGACCCGCCGCAAGCGGATGCAGGGCTACGAAGTCCTGTGGCTGCCTGGAATGGACCATGCGGGCATCGCGACGCAGACCATTGTCGAGAAGCAACTCGTGGCGGAGGGGACCAGCAGGCACGAGCTCGGTCGCGAGGAGTTTATTGACCGCGTCTGGAAGTGGAAGGCTGAGTCCGGCGGAACCATCGCTGGACAGATGCGCCGCCTCGGCGACGGGGTCGACTGGAGCCGCGACCGGTTCACGATGGATGAGGGACTCTCGCGCGCCGTCCACACCATCTTTAAGCAGATGTTCGATGACGGCCTCATCTACCGTGCCGAACGACTCGTCAACTGGTCGCCAGCCCAGCAGACAGCGATCTCCGATATCGAGGTCAAGTACGCCGACGTCGACGGCGAACTCGTCTCGTTCCGCTACGGCTCCATGGACGACGACCAGCCGCATATCGTCGTTGCGACGACCCGTATGGAGACGATGCTGGGTGACACGGCTATTGCCGTCCACCCCGACGACGAGCGCTACCGAGACCTCATCGGCGTCGAGCTTGACCACCCGTTCGTCGACCGCAAGATTCCGGTGATTGCCGACGACTATGTCGACCCGGAGTTTGGGTCGGGCGCGGTCAAGATCACCCCGGCTCACGACCCCAACGACTTCGCGATCGGCCAACGGCACAATCTGCCGATGATCACGATCATGGACCGGACTGCCACGATCGAGGGCACCGGAACGACGTTCGATGGTCTCGACCGATTCGCCGCTCGCGTTGCCGTCCGCGAAGCACTGGCCGAACAGGGCCGCATCGTGAAGGAGATCCGTCCGTACGTGCACAGCGTCGGACACTCCGAGCGCGCAGGTGAACCGATTGAGCCGCGACTGTCGATGCAGTGGTGGGTCAATGTTGAATCCCTCGCCAAGGCTGCGGGCGATGCCGTTCGCGACGGTGACACGGTGATTCACCCGAAGAGCCAGGAGCCGCGTTGGTTCGACTGGGTCGACAACATGCACGACTGGACGATTTCCCGTCAGCTGTGGTGGGGTCACCGAATCCCGATTTGGTATGGCCCGAACGGCGAAGTGGAATGCTTCGGCCCGGACGAGACGGCGCCGGCTGGCTGGGAACAAGATCCCGACGTACTGGACACCTGGTTCTCGTCGGGTCTGTGGCCCTTCTCGACCATGGGCTGGCCCGAGCAGACCGACGACCTGGCGAAGTTCTATCCGACGTCGGTCCTGGTCACGGGCTACGACATCCTGTTCTTCTGGGTGGCCCGCATGATGATGTTCGGCACCTATGTCGGCAAGCTCGACCTTGGGGGATTCGGCACTCGACCCGACGGCGGTGCGAAGGTGCCGTTCTCCGACGTCTTCCTGCACGGACTGGTGCGCGACGAGCACGGCAGCAAGATGAGCAAGTCGAAGGGCAACGGTATCGATCCGCTTGATTGGGTTGACCGCTTCGGTGCCGATGCGCTGCGATTCACCCTGGCCCGCGGCGCCAACCCGGGCAGCGATATTTCGGTCGGCGAATCACACGCGCAATCGTCCCGCAACTTCGCCACCAAGCTGTTTAACGCCACCAAGTTCGCGATGATGAACGGGGCGCAGGTCGGCGACTTGCCGGCCGCCGACGCGCTCACCATCGCTGATCGTTGGATCATCGGTCGCCTCAACGAGGTGTTGGCCGACGTCGACTCGGGCTTTGAACGTTACGAGTTTTCGAAGTCGTGCGAGGCGCTGTTCCACTTCGCGTGGGACGAGGTCTGCGACTGGTACTTGGAATTGGCAAAGGTGCAGTTTGCCGAAGGCGGCGCGCGCGCCGAGGCGACGACCCTGGTGCTCGGCAATGTGCTCGACCAGTTGCTCCGCGCCCTGCACCCGGTGATGCCATTTGTCACCGAAGTCCTGTGGAAGGCGCTGACCGGCGGCGAGTCGGTGGTTATCGCCGCGTGGCCCACGGGAACCGGAACTGGCTCCGACACCGACGCCGCACAGCGGATCGACGACCTGCAGAAGCTGATCACCGAGGTCCGACGCTTCCGCAGCGACCAGGGCCTCAAGCCCGGTCAACGGGTCGCGGCCACCGTCGAGGGGCTCGACGAGGCTGGCCTGGCCGATCTACGTCCGCAATTGGACTCGCTCGCGAAGTTGGAGGCCGCCGGAGACGACTTCTCGGCGACCGCGACCGTCGAGGTGCGACTGTCGACCGGTACCGCGACCGTCGCGATCGACACCTCGGGCACCGTCGACCTGGAGGCCGAACGCAAGCGTGCGGCGAAGGATCTTGCTGCCGCGGAGAAGGAGTTGGCGGGGACCACCGCCAAGCTCGGCAACGAGCAGTTCCTGTCGAAGGCACCGGACAACGTTGTTGACAAGATCAAGGCTCGACAGGCTCTCGCTGAGGCAGATATCGCCCGACTGACCGCCAAGCTCGCCGAACTGGGTGCCCAGTGACCCATTCGCCGGACGCGGCCGCCGACTACGCCGAGCTGCAGGCCCTGGAAACCGAACTCGATACGCGGTGGCCGGAGACCAAGATCGAGCCGTCCCTGTCGCGCATTAGCGCGTTGATGGAACTGCTCGGGAACCCACAGCACGCCTACCCGACGATTCACGTCGCGGGAACCAACGGCAAGACCTCGGTCACCCGCATGATCGATTCACTGCTGCGGGCATTTCACCGTCGTACCGGTCGGGTCACCAGCCCCCACCTGCAGATGGTGACCGAACGCATTGGGATCGACGGTGCGCCGATTTCGCCGCGCACCTACATCGACACCTACCGCGACATCGAGCCTTACGTGACGATGGTTGACGATTCGTCGACCGCCGATGGGGGCCCGCGGATGAGTAAGTTCGAGGTGCTCACCGCGATCGCTTACGCGGCTTTCGCCGAGGCACCCGTTGAGGTGGCGGTCATCGAAACCGGCATGGGTGGTCGATGGGATGCGACCAACGTGATCAATTCGCAGGTTGCCGTCATCACGCCGATTGCGATGGATCACGCCGACTACCTGGGCGATACCCTCGCCGCGATCGCAGCGGAGAAGGCGGGCATCATCAAGCCGGGCCCCGAGGATGCGATCATCCCGATGGATCCGATCACCGTCATTGCACCGCAGACCCCCGAAGTAACCGACGTCCTGATGCGAGCGTCGGTGGAGGCGGGAACGATAGTGGCGCGGCAGGATTCGGAATTCGCGGTGCTCGAGTCCGCGACCGCCGTTGGCGGACAACTGTTGCGCATCCAGGGGCTGGGCGGTGTATACGACGAGGTGTTCCTACCGCTCCACGGTGCACATCAGGCCCAGAACGCCGCACTTGCGCTCGCCGCCGTCGAGGCGTTCTTCGGTGCCGGTGCCGACCGTCAGCTCGATGTCGACGCGGTCCGCGAAGGATTCGCCACGGTCGAGAGCCCGGGCCGATTGGAGCGCGTTCGCAGCGCCCCCACGGTCTTCCTCGATGCCGCGCACAATCCGCATGGGGCCGAGGCGCTCGCCAAGGCTCTGGTGTCCGAATTTGATTTCCGCAGGCTCATCGGCGTGATCGGTGTCCTCGGAGACAAAGATGCGCGCGGCTTGTTGACGGCGTTGGAGCCGGTCCTCGACACCGTCGTCCTAACCAACAATGGATCGCCGCGCGCACTCGATACCGATGCGCTCGCCGACATCGCGAACGACGTATTCGGCGAAGACCGCGTCGTCGTGGAACCTTTCCTACCCGATGCCGTCGATGCGGCGATCGCGCTGGCCGAAGAAGACGAACAGGGTTCAGTCTCCGGCGCGGGCGTCGTTGTCACCGGTTCCGTCGTCACCGCGGGTGCAGCCCGCACCCTGTTCGGCAAGGAGCCGTCATGACAGAGCAGTTCACCGCGCCCGCAACCGACCCGTGGAAGGGCTTCCGCGGCGTGATGGCTGGCACCTTGATCCTGGAAGTGATCGTGGTGGCACTGGCCTTCCCCGTGGTTGCCCGCCTCGCTGGTGGCGTGACCTGGGCGTCGGGCCTGTACCTCGGAATCGTGACGCTGATCTTGCTGCTGCTCTCGGGCCGACAGGGTAAGCCGCGCGCACTAGAGATCAACCTGGTGATGCAGGTGTTTGTGATTGCCGGCGGACTCATACACTGGTCGATCGCCGTCGTTGGCGTGGTGTTTTTGTGCGTGTGGCTGTACATCGCTTACATCAAGCGTGATGTGGCGAAACGGATCGAGCAGGGGCGACTGCCCGGACAACAACCACTCTGAGCTGTGACGATGTGACCCATTCTGTGTTTTCGGTTACACTCGCTGATCGGTGGGTGGAACCTTGGGAACTTCATCCGATCGGCGCACTTGCGGGGGTTCGTGGACGCCAGATCGGGTAGCCCATTCGAAATCAGAAGTAGGCGGAGGAACGCACAGGTGTTGTCGAGTTTGGGTCGATTGAGTGTTTCCGTCGCCACGGTCGCTGCGGCAGTTGCGACCGTCGTGGTGCTTGCCGCACCGGTGGCTTCAGCAGACTCCCCGACGCATCCCCGTCCGAACGATCCCGCGGCTTCGCAGTCGCAGGCGCCGCACGCACAGCCCTCCAAGTCCAATGCGCAGCCCTCCAAGTCAAATGCCCCCAAGGCGACGGAGACCGACCCGGACGCTGCCGAGGCGAGTTTCCCCATGCCGGTGCAGCCCGGTGCGCTGGGCTACTTGGCGACACGGTCGGCGACCCTGTGGTTGCACCAACGCGGTGCCGTCAACGTCATCGCCAACCTCCCGGTGCCGGGGGCCTACGCCAAGTCGAATAAGTACATGGCGAAAGAGCTCGACCGTCAGCTGACCGCGGCGGTCAAGACGCCGGGCGCCTGCCTGCAGATCATCGTCAGTGGCGGCGATGGTGGGGGACTGTTCAACTACGGCTTCTTCGCAATCGAAAAGCAGTACTGCCCCAAGTAGTGCACCGGTGACCGACGGTCGCTACAGTGTCGTGCGTGACTGAACAGACTCTCGTCCTCATCAAGCCCGACGGCGTCCAGCGCGGCCTGGTCGGCGAAGTACTCGCCCGAATCGAGCGTAAGGGCCTCACACTCGCGGCGTTGGAACTGCGCACGGTGACCACCGAGGTGGCCAGCGAACACTATGCCGAGCATGCCGAGCGGCCCTTCTACGGTTCCCTCCTCGACTTCATCACTTCCGGACCGTTGGTTGCGGCTGTCGTCGAAGGCCCGCGCGCGATTTCGGCATTCCGTCAGCTTGCCGGTGGCACCGATCCGGTCGAGAAGGCTACGCCCGGCACTATCCGTGGCGACTTTGCGTTGGAAACCCAGTTCAATATCGTTCACGGTTCCGACTCGCCCGAGTCCGCTGCTCGTGAAATCGGTCTCTGGTTCCCCGAGCTCAACATCTCAGAAACCCTCTGAACTCTGCTTTAACGATCGCTAACATCTGATCGACCTCAGACAACGCGGCGCGCGAGAGGCATTTCGGCACTCGTGTGTGGGCTATGGCCCGTGATGTGGGATACTTGCCTAGTCGTCGGCACCACGCTTTGGCGTCGACGATCGACGCACAGCCAGATAGAGGTACCCGGTTCCGTCAGATCCCCACAGGGATCCGGCTGCGGCCCGAGGCCTGCGTCGAGCAAGGCGTCTTGACGACGCAAAGACCACATAACACCCGGTCAATCCGGCCGGCACACATTGCAATAAGGCCCTCGCGTGGCCGCGTTGTCTCGCTTTCACAGTGACTACGCGCCCGGGGGTCTTGAGGAGACCACGTGACCGATAACGGGTCGCCGACTGATGCCACTTCGGCGGATCAGTCAGCGGAGAAATTTCCCCTACGACTCCGTGTGCATGCACTTGCGCGCGCGCTGGAACTGACCAGCAAACAGGTACTTGAGCACCTGCAAGACATGGGCGTGACGGCACGCACCGCACAGTCGTCGATCTCGCGATCGGATGCCGAGGCCGTCGAACGCCGCGTCAGCGGTGCTACCGAGGCTCCTAAGGACGAGCCTGCATCGGCTCCGGCCGATACCGCGCAGGCCGGTTCGTCACTGTTCTCCGCTGTTGAGACCCCACAACCGGTTGCTGCCCCTCGTCAAGAGTCCGCAGCACCGCTATTCCTCCCGCCAAGTGCGGTTGAGGCTCCGTCGAGCGTCGAAACCCCGGCCGCTGCGGGCGAGGTCGCTGAACCAGCTAAGACAGGGCCAGCCAAGACGGGATCCGGCAAGGCAGGGTCAGACAAGGCAGGGTCAGACAAAGCAGGGGCAGACAAGGCAGGGACTGCCGAAGCCGAGGCGAGCCAGCCCGAGAGCGCCCCGTCCGATGCCAGCGACGGTGATACCGAGCAAGCACCGGCCCAGCGACGCCAGCGTCGCCCAGCAAAGAAGACCGCAGGCAAAGCGAAGGTCGCCGAGGCCAGCAGCGACGATGCCGAGACTGCGGAGACACCCGCCAAGGTCGACGCAGAAGATGCCAGCGCAGAGCAGGCAGACGTTCCGGCTGAATCGGGCGACACCGAATCGGCTGACGACCAAGAGCAGCGTTCAGACGAAGGCGAGAGCCGCTCGCGGCGTCGTCGACGTGGCCGCCGAGGCCGCGGTCGTGGACGTGGCGATCAGGGTTCCGAGGGCGACGACAACGGCGATGAGCCGAGCACCGACAGCGACTCGAGCGATAACGCTGACGCCTCCGCAGACGAGACCGGCGACACCGACAAAGCCGCCGACAACGCGAACCAGACAGCGAACGAGACTGCTACGGACGCCGACGCAACGGACGCTGGCGCCGCCGAAGGCGACGAGAGTGCCGCCAGTGGCGACTCCGATGCTGGCGACACCGACGATGATGCCTCCGGCCCGTCGAGCAAGCGTCGACGTCGTCGCCGCCGTCGTCGCAGCGGCAGCGACAGCGACACCGAAGACATCTCCGCGAGCGATGACCCACCGAACACCGTGGTCCACGAGCGTGAGCCTCGCACTAAGCGCGTCCGCGACGAAGTGCAGGGCATCTCCGGTTCCACACGTCTGGAAGCCAAGCGTCAGCGCCGTCGCGACGGTCGTGACGCTGGCCGTCGCCGTCCGCCAATCCTGACCGAGTCAGAGTTCCTGGCGCGACGGGAATCCGTTGAGCGAGTCATGGTGGTGCGCGAGCGAGCCGCCAACAGTTCGATCACCTCCGACCCTGCACATCCCGGTCACACCGAGGACTACACCCAGATTGCCGTGCTCGAAGACGGCGTCCTGGTGGAGCATTTCGTCACGACCGAGACTTCGCAGTCGATGGTCGGAAACATCTATCTGGGCCGCGTCCAGAACGTGCTGCCCGGCATGGAAGCCGCCTTCGTCGACATTGGTCGCGGACGCAACGGCGTCCTCTACGCCGGCGAAGTGAATTGGGAAGCCGCAGGCCTCGACGGTGGCTCGCGCAAGATTGAGCAGGCACTCAAGCCCGGCGATCAGGTCCTCGTCCAGGTCAGTAAAGATCCGATCGGACACAAGGGTGCACGCCTGACGACCCAAATCTCGCTGGCTGGCCGCTACCTGGTGTACGTGCCCGGCGGCACGTCGACCGGTATTAGCCGTAAGCTGCCCGACACTGAGCGCAAACGACTCAAGCAGATTCTCGCCAAACTCGTTCCCGAGAAGGCTGGCGTGATCATTCGCACCGCCTCCGAGGGCGTCAGTGCCGAGGAACTCGGTGCCGACATCGAGCGGCTGGAAGCTCAGTGGCAGGGGATTGAAGCCGCGGCCGCCGAGCACAAGGAAAAGGCCGCAGGCACCACCAAGGCTCTCTACGAGGAGCCCGACCTGCTGGTCCGCGTAGTGCGCGACATCTTCAACGAAGACTTCCGCAAGCTCGTCGTCGAAGGCGACCGAGCCTGGTCGCAGGTCTCCGGCTACGTCAACGACGTTGCCCCGGACCTTGCTGAGCGACTCCAAGAGTTCCAAAAGGATCATGCCGATGCGCCTGACTCGTTCACGGTGCACCGGATCGACGAGCAACTCGCCAAGGCACTCGACCGGAAGGTGTGGCTCCCTTCGGGTGGCACGCTGATTATCGAGCACACCGAAGCGATGACCGTCGTCGACGTCAACACCGGCAAGTTCACCGGTGCCGGCGGCAACCTCGAAGAGACCGTTACCCGGAACAACCTCGAAGCGGCCGAAGAGATCGTTCGCCAGATGCGCCTGCGCGACATCGGCGGCATGATCATCGTCGACTTCATCGACATGGTCTTGGAGTCGAACCGGGACTTGGTGCTACGACGACTCACCGAAGCTTTGGCTCGCGACCGCACACGCCATCAGGTGTCGGAGGTGACTTCGCTGGGCCTGGTCCAGATGACGCGCAAGCGTCTCGGTACCGGTCTGCTCGAGGCCTTCTCGACCACATGCACCACGTGCTCCGGTCGCGGCGTGATTGTGCACGCCAACCCGGTTGAAGTTCGTCCGGCCGAGGACGGCAGCCGCGGTGGCAACAACGATGCAAACTCACGTCGGTCGCGTCGCTCGCGTCGGCGCGGGGGAGAGTCGGGAACCGACTCGCATTCGACTGACGATTCGCAGTCGCCAGATGAGAGCCACGTCGAGCAGAAGGCGCCGCACAAGCCGGCCGCCGAGCATCCGATGTTCCGCGCCATGGCGCACGACGAACACGAGGCGCACAGCCACGCTGCCGACTCGGACGACAAACTCGAGTCGACCACCAACGTCGACGCCAGTGCAGAGTCGGCAACCGAGACGGCCAGCAGCGAGGAGACCACCGACAACGGTGGTCGCAGCGAGCAGCAGCGCGGCGGCCGTAACCGAAACCGGTCGCGTGGACGCAACGGTGGTGACAGGCAGCGCGGGGACAGCCAGCGCGGTGAAGCCGACCGTGGCGACACTGTGCGTTCCGAGCGCAAGGGTTCTGCCGTTGAGGCACCCGCAACGGCAGTCTCGGAGCCTGCTGCGGTCCAGCCCCCCGCGGAGTCGAAGCACGTGGCGGAGTCGAAGCCGGTAGCGGACGCACCAACCGGAGCGGTCGTGACACGGCGTCGTCGTGCGGTTCGCCGCGCAGCGGCACCAACCACCGCAGCCGAGCCGGTCGAGACAGTGGTTTCACAGACCCCGGTCACGACCTTCGCTAAACAAGCCAGTGAACCGGTCGTGGAGGTGAAACGGTCACCACGGCGTCGGAGCGGACGTCGAGCGGCCGGTCCGCCCCCCGCCAACGAGTGACCAATGTCGGTGACATTGGTCTCACGAAAGCTTCTCGGCGCGCATCGAGCGCGCTGAGTTTGACCTGACCAGGCGCGATCCCGTAGCCTTGGCAGGTCGCCTTCCGCAGGCGCGTAGCTTGCTGCGCGCAGCGGCGGAAGGGGTTACCGACCCTCGAGGGTCGGAACCAACACACACCAATTACGCCGGGTGAGCAGGCCTGACCTGTGGACTCCGGCCCGAAGACGAGTTAAGAGGACGCGGGATGGCAACGTACGCAATCGTCAAGACCGGCGGTAAGCAGTACAAGGTCGCCGAAGGTGACACTGTAAAGGTCGAGAAGATTGACGGCGAGCTCGGCAGCACTGTGCAGCTGCCGGTGGCACTGGTCGTCGATGGTGCAAATATCACCACCGACGCCGACAAGCTGGCTGCTATCTCGGTCACCGGCGAGGTCGTCGAGCACGTCAAGGGCCCGAAGATTCGGATCCACAAGTTCAAGAACAAGACCGGCTACCACAAGCGCCAGGGCCACCGTCAGAAGCTGACGGTGCTCAAGGTCACCGGTATCAAGTAGAACTTTTTAGCCCGAACTTCTCAGGAGGACAGTCAGATGGCACATAAGAAGGGTGCATCGAGCTCGCGCAACGGTCGCGATTCAAATGCCCAACGACTCGGCGTCAAGCGCTTCGGCGGCCAGACCGTCAATGCTGGCGAAATCTTGATCCGTCAGCGCGGCACCAAGTTCCACCCCGGCGTCGGCGTGGGTCGCGGCAAGGACGACACCCTGTTCGCCCTCGAGGCTGGCGCGGTTAAGTTCGACGTGAAGCGCGGACGCAAGACCGTGAACATCGTCCCGGAGCCAGTCGCAGTCTGACCTGCGAATCCGGGGAACTAAAGCTCTTCTGACAGGGCGGGCAGGGTCACTAGACACCCTGACCCGCCCTGTCTGCATATCCAGATCCGGCCTCACCGGATCCGCCAGTCGGAGACTCCTTCGGCCGGTGCTTTCGAGGAAGGCGAGAATATGTCACGCTTCGTCGACCGCGTGAAGATCGACGTGGTGGCCGGCAACGGCGGCCACGGTTGTAGCTCCGTGCACTCAGAGAAGTTCAAGCCACTGGGTGGTCCTGACGGAGGTAACGGCGGTCGCGGCGGAGACGTGCGACTCGTCGTTGACCCGCAGGTTCACACCCTCCTGGATTTCCACTTCCGGCCCCATGCCCGCGCCACCAACGGCACCCCCGGCCAGGGTGGAAACCGCAGCGGTGCAACCGGCCAAGACCTCGTCCTTCGGGTGCCCGAGGGCACAGTCGTGTTCAATTCCGACGGCGAAGTGATTGCCGACCTCGTCGGTGAGGGAACCGAGTTCGTCGCAGCAAAGGGTGGTCGCGGAGGACTCGGCAATGCCGCGCTGGCTTCGCGCGCCCGCAAGGCCCCTGGGTTTGCGCTGCTCGGTGAACTGGGGGACGAGCGAGAACTGATCCTGGAACTGAAGTCTGTCGCTGACGTCGGTCTCGTCGGATTCCCCTCGGCCGGAAAATCCTCGCTGGTGTCGGTGCTGTCCGCCGCCAAGCCCAAGATCGCCGACTATCCGTTTACCACGCTCGCCCCGAACCTGGGTGTCGTGACCGCTGGCGCGGAAGTATTCACCGTTGCCGACGTGCCCGGACTCATTCCCGGAGCCTCCGAGGGGCGCGGCCTCGGACTCGATTTTCTCCGCCACCTGGAACGGTGTGCCGTGTTGGCGCATGTCGTCGACTGCGCCACCTTGGAACCGGGCCGCGATCCACTCTCCGACATCGACGCACTCGAAGCCGAGCTCGCGGCGTACAAGCCTGCGCTCGACGAAGACCACTCGCTCGGCGATCTCGCCGATCGGCCGCGCATCGTAATCCTCAACAAGATCGACGTGCCCGAGGCCGCTGAACTCGCTGACCTCGTCGAACCCGACATCGCCGAACGCGGCTGGCCCGTCTACCGGATCTCGGCCGTCGCTCACAAGGGACTCTCGGAGCTGACGTACGCGCTCGCCGAGATGGTCCGCAAGTACCGCGCCGAAGCTGAAGCGCAGAAACCGGTCGACGTCCGCCCGATCGTGCGACCAAAGGCCATCGATCGCACCGAATTCACCATTGTCCGCAACCCGGACATTGAAGGCGGCTTTATCGTCCGCGGCGAGCGACCCGAACGATGGGTGCGCCAGACGCCGTTCGAGAACGACGAAGCGGTCGGTTACCTCGCTGACCGACTGAACCGGCTCGGCGTAGAGGCTGCACTCGTCAAGCACGGGGCACAGCCCGGTGCCTCGGTGACCATCGGGGCCATCAGCTTCGATTGGGAGCCGAGCGCAGATATGGTTGACGTGCCGCTGACCGGACGCGGCACCGACGTGCGTCTGGAGCGCAACGACCGCGTTGGCGCCGCGGAGCGCAAGATTGCCCGCAAGCTGCGTCGCGAGTCTACTGGCGACACAGAACTCGGCTGGGGAGACGAAGAGTTCGACGAAGATGACGAATGATCTTTCAGTTGCCGACGGCAATACTGCCGTGAAGTCGATGCGGGAGACCATCGGATCGGCGCGCAGTATCGTCGTCAAGATTGGCTCGTCGGCGCTGACCGACATCGAGAACGGTATTGATCTCAAGCGGCTCGACTTGCTGGTCGACGCGCTCGAAGCTCGCATGAAGGCCGGATCAGATGTGATGGTCGTGTCGTCGGGTGCCGTCGGTGCGGGTATTGCGCCACTTGGTCTTAAGAAGCGACCCCGCGACCTGGCGACGAAGCAGGCCGCCGCGAGTGTGGGACAGTTGGCGCTGGCCCACGCATGGGGGACGTCGTTCGCTCGATACGGCAGGGTAGTTGGCCAGGTGCTGCTCACCGCCGACGACATCTCAAACCGAGCGCATCACGCCAACGCTCAGCGGACCCTCGATCGATTGCGGGCATTACACGCAGTAGCGGTAATTAACGAGAACGATACGGTCGCGACCACCGAACTCCGGTTTGGTGACAATGATCGACTTGCCGCGCTCGTCTCACACCTGGTGCATGCCGATGCGCTGATTTTGCTGTCGGACGTCGACGGCCTCTACAACGGCGACCCGCGTAAACCGGGTCCTGACGGTACTCCCGCGCGACTGATCGAGCAGGTAGACGGTCCAGAAGATCTCGATGGCGTGATTGCCGGGACCGGCGGATCCCTCGGGACCGGAGGCATGGCGTCGAAGTTGGCTGCCGCTCGTCTCGCCGCGGACTCTGGCGTCCCGGTGCTGCTCGCCGCCGCGTCCGAGGCTGCCGCCGCACTGGGTGATGCATCAGTGGGTACGGTGTTTGCCCCTCGGCCCACGCGCCTGTCCGCCCGAAAATTCTGGGTCCGGCATGCTGCCGAATCCCACGGCCAACTAGTGCTCGACGACGGTGCTATCGCTGCGGTTTGCGGACGACGACGGTCGTTGCTGCCTGCTGGCATCGTGTCGGCGACCGGCGACTTCTCCGACGGTGATGTCGTCGAGATTGTTGACCGCGACGGCAACGTCCGCGGCCGGGGTGTGACGTCGTACGACGCGGAGGATGTCGCGAAGATGATTGGTCGCTCGACGGCCGATCTGCCACAAGAACTGCAGCGTCCGGTTATTCACGCTGACGACCTGGTGCCAGCATAACTTGGGCAAAAAGAAGCGTTAGGTGTCGCTGGATCGCGTTGGATGTCGGTAACAGCCGACACCGAACGCGATCTGGCGACACCTAACGCAACAGATCAGCGCCAGCGCTTAGGCGCGGTGCCTGCCCGCGGAAACGGGAACCGCAACGAGCGGGTAGACGCCGTTTTCGTCGTGCACTTCGGTGCCGACAACCGGGGGATTGAAGACGCAAAGCATGCGCATCTGCTCGTCGACCACCACGGTGTGGCGTTCGTGGCCGTCCAACAGGTACATGCTGCCAGCCGAGAGCTGATGAATTTCGCCGGTCTCCCGATTGAGCAGGCTGCCACGACCTTCCACGAGCCAAACGGCTTCTACGTGGTTGGCGTAGTGAAATTCATTGACCGAACCGGCTGCGATCGTCGTCTCATGGAATGAGAAACCGACTCCGTCTCCGCCGAGCACGATCCGCTTGGAGACCCAGTTGCCTTTGGGGTCACGGACTTCTCGGTCGGTGCCAGTAATTTCTTGAGTGGTACGGACAATCACGCGCTTGTCTCCTGGAAATGTTCGTTGAATGCTTGGTCGACTGACTCGCTCAGGATCGCCAACCCGTGAGCCAAGTCTTCACTGGTCGTCGTGAGTGGCGGAAGTAGCTTGACGACTTCGGAATTCGGTCCGGAAGTCTCGGCCAGCAGGCCCTTGCTGAAGGCAATCGCGCAGGCCCGGCCAGCCAGTTCGGCCTTCTCGAAGACCAGGCCCTGAACCATGCCGCGACCTCGATGCGAGAGACCTTCGTGACGCTGGCACAACTCGTCGAAGCTCTCGGCGATCTCGATGCCCTTCGCCTTGACCTGCACCGACAGGGCGTCGTCGGACCAGTACTTGTTGATCGCCGCGGTCGCCGTCACAAACGACGGATTGTTGCCGCGGAACGTTCCGTTGTGCTCACCCGGCTCCCAAACGTCGAGGTCGGGACGAATCAAAGTCAGCGCCATCGGCAGCCCGTAGCCGCCAATCGACTTCGACAGTGTCACGATGTCGGGAACGATGCCGGCCTCTTCGAATGAGAAGAAGTCGCCGGTGCGGCCACATCCCATCTGGACGTCGTCGACGATCAGGAGAATCTCTTTGCGCTTGCAGAGGTCGGCGAGGCCTCGGAGCCATTCCGGACGAGCCACATTGACGCCGCCCTCGCCTTGCACGGTTTCGACAATCACAGCGGCCGGCCGATTGAAGCCGGAACCGGAATCGTCAAGGACGCGCTCAAACCACGCGAAGTCTTCGACGCTTCCGTCGAAGTAGCCGTCGAAAGGCATCGGCGTGGTGTGAACCAACGGGACGCCAGCACCGTTGCGCTTCATGGCGTTACCGGTGACGGCGAGCGAACCCAGCGTCATTCCGTGAAAGGCGTTCGTGAAGTTGATGATTGCCTCGCGGCCGGTAACTTTACGTGCCAGCTTCAGTGCAGATTCGACGGCGTTTGTGCCGGTAGGGCCGGGAAACTGGATTTTGTAGTCAAGTCCGCGCGGAGCAAGGATCTTGGTGGCGAAAGTTTCGAGGAATTCACCTTTGGCGCACGTGGACATATCGAGACCGTGAGTAATTCCATCACGCACGATGTACTCGACGAGAGCGTTCTTCAGCACAGGATCGTTATGGCCGTAATTTAACGCTCCGGCACCGGCGAAAAAGTCGAGATAACGATTACCGTCAACGTCGGTAAGCCAGGACCCGACAGCCGTATCGAATACGGCTGGCCAGTCGCGGCAGTAGGAACGGACCTGAGATTCGTGCTGGGTAAAAGTGCGATCGTCCAGGGTAGTTTCGATGCTCATATTTAGGAGAATTTCCTTGTGTGAGATGTCCGGCGACCAGCTTTTTAGTCGGCCGGAGTCAGCAGATACAGATCTTCAGGCTGGTGCGAGGCAGACTCGCGCAAGCCGTCATCGCTGACGTTGGGGAACAGCTCTGCCGCAAAGAACGGCTGGTGTGAAAAATTTAGGCCAAGAGCCCGGGCAACGCCTGCGAACAGTCGTTGTGATGCTTCGTTATCTGGGCTGATCGTGGTGTTGATGGCGGTCACGCCCGCCTGGGTGCCGCGGTGGAATAGCTCGCAGAGCATCCGCTTCGCGATCTGCTTGCCGCGATGGGCGTCGTCGACCGCCACCTGCCACACCATCAACGACGCTGGGTCCGCGGGCCGACGGTATCCAGTGACAAAACCAATCGGCACACCATCGACTTCGGCGACGATTGACGTCTCGGAGAACTCTTGCGACCAAAGAATATAGGAATATGGTGAATTCACATCGAGCACTCGTGAATCGCGGGCAATCTCCCATATTCGTTGTCCATCACTGGCCTGCGGCCGCCGAAAGACGACTGCGGTTTTGGAAAAATCTTCCTGCGGGAAATCAATTGGCTTCATGACGTGAACGAGGTTATCGACCAATCAGATGAAAGTCACCGTAGATCCAAAACTGGTCCGCAATAGCCCCGGCTTTGACCAGTACAGCACTAATGTGAGACTTGCGTCACAGTGCGGCTCGTTAGGCGAGCGCGGCGCTGTTCGCGATGTTCGTCTCGTATGTCTGGCTTAACAGCACGGCTACCGCCGAGAGGACCACTTCGCAGCGGTGGTCAATCTTTAAGGTGGCGAGGTCGTCGCCGCGAGTGTTGCCGCGATTGACGATGATGATCGGCTTGCCCGTTGTCGCAGCATGTCGGACAAAGCGCAAGCCCGACATCACGGTGAGGGATGACCCCGCGACGACCAGGGCGTCGGTAGCGTCGACCAGGGCAAAAGCTTCGTCGACGACATCCTTGCGGACCGTCTCGCCGAAGTAGACGATGTCGGGCTTCAAGATGCCGCCGCAGTGGGGGCAGTCGATCATCACGAAGTTACCGATGTCGTCGAGCGCGGCATCGGCATCGGGGGCAACCTCGATCGCACCGCGAGACGCCATCTGTTCGGCATAGCCCGGATTAACCGCTTCGAGTTCGTCGGCGAGGCGATGGCGTGACATTTGGGTTTGGCAATTGAGGCAGCGGACCCGTCCGTACGAGCCATGCAGGTCGACAACTGGCGATGATCCCGCCTTCATGTGCAACATGTCGACGTTCTGAGTGATGACGCCAGCGGCGATCCCGTCGGACTGGAGATCCCGCAAAGCGAAGTGCGCAGCATTTGGGAGGGCAGCGTCCATGAACCGCCAGCCGACGTGATTGCGCGCCCAGTAGCGACGGCGACTCTCGGCGGAGGCCATGAACGCATCGATCGTCATGGGGCGTCGCGAAGGTGAGTCTGGGCTCCGGTAGTCGGGGATACCTGACGGGGTCGACAGGCCGGCGCCGGTCAGGGCCACGATTCTTCGGCCTGCAATGATCTCGGCGAACTGCTCCGCACGCTGTTTCGGATCCGGGTCGGCGGTCGTCGCCGGTGCGGGAGTCCAGGCGGTGGTGCGAGTTCGCATGCGACCACGCTACTGGCTTCGCCGGGACTGTGCTGCCCTGAAAGCGCATGCGCCATGCACTACGCTGGTTGGGAATATGACCAGAATTATTGCCGGTGAATTCCGTGGCCGCCGGCTCGCCGTTCCAGCCGACACCACGCGTCCCACCTCCGACCGCGTGCGCGAAGCACTGTTCTCCATGCTTGGTTCGCGCATGGACTTGGCGGACCTCCGGGTCCTCGATCTGTTTGCGGGTACCGGGGCGCTTGGCATCGAAGCTGTCTCGCGCGGGGCCGCCTCGGCGGTCCTCGTTGAAGCCGACCGTCGCGCCGCTGGGATCCTTCGCGACAACGTGTCCGTGTGCGGGGCTGCCTCGCGCATACGCATTGTGAACCGGAGCGTGGAATCTTTTGTGGGTGCACCGGCTGGTCCTTTCGACCTTGTCTTCATCGATCCGCCCTACGAGGTGTCCGACGACGAAGTCGACGGGATTGTCGCCAATGTTGCGGCAGCGTTGGCTCCGGAGGGATGGATCGTCGTGGAGCGTGGCCGCCGAAGTCGGGAAGTCGCGTGGCCGGACGGGTTGGAATTGGTGACGAGTAAGCAGTACGGCGACACGACCGTGTGGGTCGGCAACCGCATTTAGTGGGGCCGCGCGAATACTCGCGTAGATTCACCAGACATGAGCGTCGCAGTCTGCCCCGGTTCGTACGATCCCTTCACTCTCGGTCACCGTTTTGTCGTCGAACGTGCCGCCCAACGGTTCGAGCGCGTTGTGGTGGCGGTGGTGGTGAATCCAAACAAGCAGGGAATGTTTGGGGTCGAGGAACGGATTTCGCTGATCGAAGACGATTGTGCTGGCCTGCCGAACGTGACCGTACGTAGCTGGACCGGCCTGGTCGTCGACCTGCTTCTGGAAGAAGGCGCCGACACCATGGTGAAGGGGTTGCGGTCGGAAACGGACTTCGCCTACGAGATGCCCATGGCGCAGATGAATCGGGAGCTCACCGGATGTGAGACCTTCTTTATGCTCACCGATCCGAAGTACGCGCACGTGTCGAGCTCGTTGGTGAAAGAGGTCGCCAAGCTCGGCGGCGATGTAACCCCATACTTGTCGAGCCATATTCATGCCGCGCTGACTGATCGACTGTCACAGACTCTGCGCGCTTAGCGAGCGTGACCAGCGCAACTTCCGACACGCCCGGCTAGCCTCCGCTGTCACAGCCGCAACATTGGGCACAATGGCCTCAGAACTATCAATGGCCGCCGAACCCGTTGGCTGAGCCGGATTGGGGAAATCGTGTACCGCGTATTTGAAGCGCTCGACGAATTGGTCGCGATCGTTGAAGAGGCCCGCACCGTGCCGATGACCGCCGGATGCGTCGTTCCGCGCGGCGACGTCCTCGAACTGCTCGACGACCTTCGCGACGCCATGCCGGGCGAACTCGACGATGCCCAGGATGTCCTCGACGAGCGTGACACGTTGGTGACGAACGCGCGTGACCACTCCGAGCGATTGATCACCGGTGCCGAAAATGACTCGGAAGCGATGCTCGCGCACGCCCGCGCGGAAGCCGACCGGATCTTGTCCGAAGCAAAGGCACGCGCGGACCGAATGATGGACGAAGCGTCGAACAACGCGCAGACCATCGTGGGCGACGCGAACGAAGAGGCGCAACGTCTCGAGCACAGTGCTGCCCGTGAACATGAAGCAGTCACCGGTCGTGCTCGCGCAGAAGCGGCCCGCGTCATTGAAGCGGGCAACGCGAACTACCACAAGTCCGTCGCCGATGGCATCGCTGAGCAGCAGCGGATGGTCTCTGAGTCGGAGGTTGTCGCGGCAGCCAAGTCCGAAGCCGGGCGCATCGTCGATGCCGCTCACGCCGAGTCTGATCGCCTGCGCGGGGATTGCGACATCTACGTGGACGACAAGCTTGCAGACTTCGAGGACATCCTCACCGGGACGCTGCGCTCGGTGCATCGCGGACGACAGCAGTTGCGGACCGGTGCCGCGATGCACGACTACGTCGAGTACCCACACGGTGTCGACGGTGACGAGCAGTCCGGTCCCACTCAGATGGCGGGCTAAGCTGCGCGAGCTTTAGTTTCCAACCGGGGTGAAGCAGTAAGATTGTCCAAGTGACTGACTCTGGATTTGTGATCGACGTCCGATCTGTACCCCGTCGTGCTGGCTCGATGATCGAGAAGGCTTGGACGATCCAGACGCCCGAGCGTCTGGGTGCCGAGATGCTCGGCATTCCCGCCGGTGGCGACGTGAGCTTTGACCTTCGGTTGGAGTCGGTCAACGAGGGCGTTCTGGTAACCGGCACCGTTGGTGGCCACGCGGTCGGACAATGCAGTCGGTGCTTAGATCCGATCGAGGACGACATCACTGTTTTCCTTACCGAACTGTTCGCCTATCCGAACAGTGAGACCGACAAGACGGCTTCGGAAGAAGAAGACCTCGAGCGAATCATCGATGAGGAAATCGACCTGGAGCAGGTCGTGATCGACGCGATCGCCACAGATCTGCCGCTGTCGCCACTGTGCACGGAAGACTGCCCGGGACTGTGCCAGACCTGTGGCATCAAGCTGGCCGACGCTGAGCCCGATCATCACCACGACCTGATTGATCCCCGGTGGGCCAAGCTGGCCGACAAGATCAAGCCCGGTGCGGAGGGCGATTCGAAGTGAGCAAGCGGCCCGATACGACGCTCCTCACTGACGTTCTCGGCGTCACGATCAGCGACGAGTTGTTGACGCTGGCGCTGACGCACCGGTCGTACGCGTACGAGAATGGCGGCTTGCCGACCAACGAGCGCCTGGAGTTCCTGGGCGACGCGGTGCTCGGTGTCGTGGTCACCGAACGCCTGTACCTCGGCTTCCCCGACCGTCCAGAAGGTGAGTTGGCGAAGATTCGGGCCAGCGTGGTCAACATGAACGCCCTCGCCGACGTCGCCCGCGACCTCGGCGAAGGCGGTCTCGGTGCGCATCTCTATTTGGGGCGCGGTGAAGAGCTGACCGGCGGTCGCGACAAGGCTTCGATCTTGGCGGACGGCTTAGAGTCACTGTTCGGTGCGATTTTCCTTGATCACGGTATTGAGGTTGCCCAGCAGGTCATCCTGAATCTGTTTGAACCGATCATCGAGCGGTCGGGGAGCCTCGGTGCCGGGCTCGATTGGAAGACGTCGCTGCAAGAGCTGTCGGCGGAGCGGAGTCTCGGTCAGCCGCAGTACCTGATTTCGTCGACCGGTCCCGATCACAACAAGGAGTTCACGGCCACCGCGGTTGTCGGAGGCGACGAGCTCGGTGACGGTGTCGGCAGAACCAAGAAGGAAGCCGAGCAGCACGCCGCTGAGCTTGCGTGGAAGACGCTCAACGAGCGACCCCGGTAGGGACCGTGCCGGAACTTCCTGAAGTCGAGACCATTCGGCTCGGATTGGCTGCGCATGTGCTCGGCCGGGCCATCGGCGACGTTGAGGTGCTGCACCCGCGCGCCGTTCGCCGCCATATCGGCGGAGCTGTTGACCTCTCGAGCCGGTTGCGCGGCAAGCGTTTTACCTCCGTCGAACGGCGCGGCAAATACCTATGGCTGGTGGCTTCCGACGACACAGATGAGGTGGCGACGGTTGTGCATCTGGGGATGAGCGGGCAAATGCTCATCGCCGAGCAGGGGAGTGAAGATCCCGTGCACCTGCGGATCCGCGCGACACTTGACGGTAACCACGAACTCCGATTCGTCGACCAGCGGACCTTCGGCGGCTGGCACCTGGACGAGTTGGTCGAGGGCGCAGGTCGTCGCCTCCCGGAGTCCGTCGCTCACATCGCGCCCGACCCGTTCGAGGAAGCCTTCGACCGCGCCGCAGCGATTGATGCTCTCCGACGCCGCGACACCGAGATCAAGCGTGCAATCCTGGATCAGACGGTGATTTCCGGCGTCGGCAACATTTACGCCGACGAATCCCTCTGGCGTGCCCACCTTCATGGGCGGCGTCGTACACGCGGGATTCCTAAGGCCAAACTCGGCGAACTCGTCGACCATGCCACCGACGTGATGGCCGAGGCGATCAACGTCGGCGGCACGTCGTTCGACGACCTCTACGTCAACGTGAATGGGCAGTCCGGGTACTTCGACAGGAATCTACATTCATATGGCAGACATGGCCGACCATGTCCGAGGTGCGGAACGCTCATCGTGAGGGAGCAGTTCATGAATCGGGGCTCCCACTTCTGCCCGAAGTGTCAGCCACCGCCACGAAGTAGGCGCTGACCGGAGCCGGTGAACACCCCGGCCGGTTCATTACTTGCATATGCAAGTAAAACCGAGCCTTATATATAGAGGGGGAGCCCGTGACCATCACCTACGCCATTCCCGACACCCACGGTTGCCTCGACGAGCTGCGCGACGCCCTGACCAAGGTCGATCTCTCCGACCCGTCGACCCATCTCGTGTTGCTCGGAGACTACGTCGACCGCGGTCCCGACAGCGCCGGTGTGCTCGCCGCCGTCAAGGCCCTCTGCGACGCCCACCCCGACCAGGTGACCCCGCTCGCCGGCAACCACGAGCGCTGGTTCCTCGATTGGCTCGGCGCCGACGACAACGACCCCGCCTGGCTGCTGGCCGACACCGGCCTGGTCACGATCAAGTCGTTCCTGCCGACCCAGGTCGTCGAGCAGGCCGTCGCCGAGCTGGCGGGCGGGTCCATCGACACCGTCAACGCCACCCTCAAGCGCGAGATCAGCGCCCGTCATGACGATCTGATCGCCTGGCTGCGGGAGCGGCCGCTGTACTACGAGACCGCCACGCACCTCTACGTCCACGCTGGTGTCGACGAGGAGGCCGGACCGATGTGGAAGGCGGTGACGATCGATGAGACGTTCACCGAGAAGTTTCCGCCGTCGCTCGGCCCGACCTCGGTCGGCAAGGTTATCGTCGCCGGCCACACCGGCGTCGGCCCGCTGCACGCGAAGGAGGGCCGGATGCGCTGCTGGGAGCCATTCGTCGACGCTGGCCACATTTACCTCGACGGGCGGGTCGAGAACACCGGCGTGCACAATGTCATGCGCTACGACGCAGCGACGCGCACGACGACCTTCCTCTGACTTGAGACATGAGCATCCGCCGGCCGGTGGCGGGCGGGTGCTTGTTCTCTCGATTCGCTGTGCGCCGTCCTCTGCACGCGATCTACTGGTGGGTGTGGACGACGACGAGACGATGACCGAGGCGCAGATCGACGCCGAGTTCGAACGAACGCAGCCCATTGGCAACGCGATCAACGCGCTTGCGCAGGCTGAGCTGGCCGTCGCCGCCGTCGACGAGCTTGACCCGACCGTCGCTGCACGGCTGGAGCAGATGCTCGCTGTCGTCGCCGACGAGATCCAGCGAGACCGCTGACCGGGTGAATCTCGCTGTGGGCCAGTGGCGGTGACCTAACATGTCTGATTCCTCTAATACGATCAGACCATGACCAGCACAACCGCGCCCGTGTCGCACCGGACCGGCAGTCTCAACGCCGCGAAGAAGGCTAAGAACGACGAGTTCTATACCCAGTGGGCCGACATCGAGCGCGAGATGAATGCGTACCTCGACTACGACCCAGACCTCTTCCGCAACAAGGTCGTCCTGCTGCCGTGCGATGACCCGGAGTGGTCGCAGTTCGCCAAGTTCTTCGCCCTGCACTTCCATGACTTCGGCCTGAGGAAGTTGATCGCGACATCTTTCGCCCCTGACAGCAACCCCGGCCTGTCGTCCTACCAACCGACGCTGTTCGAGACCGAGTCGCCGCAATTCGACGAGGCTAAGACCCGCGCCAACGGCAAGCTGTTCGTGCTCGACCGCGACATCAACGGCGACGGCATCGTCAACATCGACGACCTGCAGTGGGAGTACCTGGCCGGCGACGGTGACTTCCGCTCCGCTGAGGTCACCGCGCTGCGGGATGAAAGCGACATCGTCATCACGAACCCGCCGTTCAGCCTGTTCCGCGAGTTCGTGAACTGGCTCGTCGCTGCTGGCAAGAAGTACTCGGTGGTGGGCAACAGCAATGCCACCACCTACGTCGAGATCTTCCCGCTGATCCAGCGCAACGAGCTGTGGAAGGGTGCCACGGCCAACAACACCGACATGATCTTCGGCGTGCCCAAGGGTGCTCCGGTCAAGGAGGCCGACCGGCTCAAAGCCGAGAAGGCCGGTTACCCGTCGACCGATGACTACGACTTCACCCGGCTGGGCAACTCCTGTTGGTTCACCAACATCGACCACGGCCGCCGCCACGAACCGCTGCAACTCATGACGATGGACGACAACGTCAAGTTCTCCAAGCACAAGGAGATCCGCGGCGTCGGCTACGAGCGCTACTACAACTTCGCCGAGGCCATCGAGGTCCCGTTCGTCGATGCCATCCCGGCCGACTATGACGGCATCATGGGCGTGCCGATCACCTTCCTGGACAAGTACAACCCCGACCAGTTCGAGATCCTGGCCCACGGCGACGACATGGAAGGACTACGCCAACTAGGCGTCGACACGCTTGGCGAGGAGTTCGTCAAGACCTACTACGAGCAGGGCGGCACCGGTGGCAACAGCCCTGGGCACCGACGGCTCGGTCTGACCAACCCCAACTACCGCACCGCCTACAAGCGCATCATGATCCGCCACAAGGCAGGTGCCTGATGGAGACCACGCTGCACCAGTTCTCCGTCGAGAAGGTCCTGGAGGGCTTCCACTACAACGAGCTCGAAGGCAAGGGCCTCTACGGTCTGAACGGCAAGCTCACCATCCAGCCCGAGTTCCAGCGCAACTACATCTACGGCGACGGCAAGAAGGACGTGGCCGTCATCGACTCGGTGCTCAAGGGCTATCCGCTGGGCCTGATCTACTTCAGCGTCGCCGACGGCGGTCAGCTCGAAGTGCTCGACGGCCAGCAGCGCATCACCTCGCTCGGACGGTTCGTCACAGGCCGGTTCGCAATCCAGTGGGAGGGGCGCGAGCAGACGTTCGGCTCGCTGCCCAAGGAGCTGCAGGACCGGATCACCGAGCACACCCTGCTCATCTACGAGTGCGAGGGCACCGAGCCCGAGATCAAGCAGTGGTTCCAGACCATCAACATCGCCGGCGTTCCGCTCAACACCCAGGAGTTGCTCAACGCCATCTACTCGGGCCCGTTCGTGACCGCGGCCAAGGCCGTCTACTCCAACTCCAACAACGCGAACATGCAGAAGTGGCTGTCCTACGTCAAGGGCGACCCCAAGCGCCAGGACGTGCTGGCCACCGCGCTCCGGTGGATCTCCGACGACCAGGACATCGATGTCGACGGCTACCTGGCCGCCCACCGCCACGACGTCGGCTGCAAGCAGCTGCAGGCCTACTTCGACGAGGTCATCGCGTGGATCGACCAGGTCTTCACCCGCTCGCCGGACAAGGAAATGCGCGGCCTGGAGTGGGGCCGCCTCTACGAGGCTTACCACCATCACCACTTCGACCCGGCCAAGGTCGATGCGCGGATCGACGCGCTGCGCGGCGACGGCGCGGTGAAGAACGACCGCGGTGTCTACGAGTACGTGCTGACCGAGCTGGCGCCCGGGGTCGACGCCGATCCGCAGCTGCTCGACGTGCGGCTGTTCGAGGCCAGCGTCAAGAAGCAGGCCTACGCCCAGCAGACCACGGCGGCGAAGACCGCGGGCACCTCGAACTGCCCGACCTGTGCCGCTGGCGGCAACAACAACAACGCCAAGCGGATCTACAAGGCCGCCGAGATGGAGGCCGACCACGTCTCGGCCTGGAGCAAGGGCGGCGCTTCCACTCTGGCCAACTGCGAAATGCTCTGCATCACCCACAATCGGGCGAAGGGTAACCGCTAGCGATGATCGAGAGGTCTATCGACTTCGAGCGCCGTCGCTACATGCGCTGCCAAACGTGCTCCCACGAGTGGGAGGTCGCCGTCGGTGACGAGCCGTGCCCGGAATGCGGAACCGATGGCACCAGCGAGCACTACCCGACTTTCTGGGTGCGTCCGCACGATCCGGTTCACGACGACGACACCGTGCGAGACACCTACTGGTATCACTCGTCGACCCACGCTGTCTGGCCCGACAAGGACTTCGACCCGACTGCGCAGCTCACCGACGTGTGTAGGCAGCACATGGAGTCTTCACGTCCCGGGGCCGTCGAGCGCTGGGCAGCAGATCAGAAAGCCAAAGCGCTCCATGTCGGCACCTACGAGGCCGCCATCGAGAACATGCTCCGCAGAATGAACCGGCAGAGCGACGCGGCAAGCCAGTTCTACCTCCACCGCGTTCGGCTCCGGCCCGATTGCGTCATCGAGCCCGGCATCCACAAGGAACTGCGCAGCCTCATGGGCGATGTCCAGCTATCGGACGAGTGCGCACCGGGCGTCGAGGTGTACCGCTACGTCAACGTCCACGAAGACCAGTCCAGTGTGTCGCTCGCCGTTGAGATCAGCGCGGTCGGGAGCGTCCAGAGCATCCCGATCCCGCTGGCAGTCGATGCTGACGATCCAGAGCTGCGCGCCGCCACGGCCCGCCTGGTCTCCGCGGCCGCCAGGCCACCGGTGGTGTTGCCCGAGACCGACGACCCGCTCGAACAGATGCTGCGCCGCTACAACCCACCGGCGACCCCCCTGGCGTCCGAAGCCGGTGCTCTTCTCCAAGAAGCGTCTGACCGGCTGCCGCCACGGCTGCGGGACGACTTTAGCGTCGGGTTCGACGAGGCCGGGTTCTCCACAGACTCCAGCGTGTACCCGGCCAAGCTCATCGGCCTGCAACGTTTGATCGCGGATCCGCAAGCGGCCATCGACACGTTTTCGGCGCAGCCGTGGCGGAGCGTGTAGCCGCACCATCACCGCGACGACCCGCGCTGGCTGCACGCAGCAGGCGCGGGTCTTGCCGTTTCAGTCCGTCCGCAAGCCGGTTGGTCAGCGAGGCACTCTCCGAGCGGCCGGCCGATGGCAGGCCGCCCAGGTCGCGAAGTCGCACAACACCCGTCCATCCGACCGACAGGTGAAGGTCCGCCAATAGACGCGCGCTGAGATACTCGGCCTCATGAGTGAGTCCGGGTACCCCGCAGCGTTGGCAACACACATCGGTTACGTCGTACTGGAGGCCGCCGAGGTGGAGGCCCAGATCGGCGAGCTGATCGTCCTACACACAGGTCGCGATAGCCCCGATCCATCGTGGTGGGCCAGCGGCGAGACCCTCGCCAAGGCTATCGAGAAGATCGGCGACCCTGAACTACAGCCGATTGCCGACGAGATGCGAAAGTTGCTGCCCCATCGCAACGCGATTGTCCACGGCCTGTTTCCTGGGTACGGACGGAGCCGAATGACGTTGAAGCGCGCCAAGGGCAAGAAGGGTAGCACCCCCTCGTTCGAGCTGGCCGGGGAATGGACCGACGAGGCGCTCGAGGATTTGGCGCGTCGGTTCCGAGCAATGCTCCCGGTGATTGATCACGCCATCCGCGAGGCGATCGGCCTCCCTCCTCGAACGTAGATTCGATCTACTGGGGTACTCCCAAAGTGACAACCCCTCAAGGCTGCATAATGCGTCTCAATAGGGTGGGTACTCGCTATTTATTGACAGGTGTCAACACATGCCTTAGACTTGCATTGACAGATACCGAGTGCCGCGACGGACGCGGACGACGACAGGAGACACCCCATGCCGAACGCAACCATCGCATTCGATCGCGACATCGTCGTCGTCCAGCATGATCCCTCGGTCCCGCTGCACATCGTCGAGCACGACGACCAACGCAGCAGGACGATCCGGCCCCGCGGCCCGCACCGCCATATTGTCGTCACCGAGATGAAGTGACCGGCCAGCGCGTCGGCTACGTGCGCGTCAGCACGGCCGATCAGAACGAGGTCCGCCAGCTCGACGGTGTCGAGCTGGACGAGATCTTCGTCGACAAGGCCAGTGGTAGGACCCGTGACCGCGACAAGCTCGACGCGCTGATCAAGTACGTCCGCAAGGGCGACACGGTGTTCGTCCACTCCCTCGACCGCCTGGCCCGCAACGTCACCGACCTGCAGGAGATCATCGCCGAACTGAACGGCAAGGGCGTGCGCGTCGAGATCACCACGCAAGGTCTGGTGTTCACCGGCGACGACAACCCGATGACCAAGCTGCTGCTCCAGATGCTCGGTGCTGTCGCGGAGTTCGAGCTGGCGACCATCCGGGAGCGCCAGGCCGAGGGCATCGCCAAGGCCAAGGCAGCGGGCAAGTACAAAGGCCGCAAGGCCGCGCTCACACCGGAGCAGGCTCAGGAGATCTCTCGCCGCCACGCCGGCGGTGCGGGCGAGGGGATCACCGCACTGGCCAAGGAGTTCGACGTCTCTCGGCAGACGGTTTACCGCTACCTGGCCGAGGTCCGGTAGCCGCGACGGCATAGCCGACGCCGAGAGCCTCCTCGACACCCCACTTCGAGGAGGCTTCTCGCATGTCCACTCCCAATGCGTCCCCAGCAACGATGACCGCTACCCGGTCCGGTTCCCGCGTCGTCGTCACGCGCACCGACGACGGTCTGATCGCCGGCACCGAGCCGATCGTCTCCGTCATGGTCGACAGCGGCGAAGTCTTGAGCTTCACGCCGGCCACCGCCGCGGTCCTGGCCGCCATGCTCGCCCGCGCCGCGACGGACACGATCGCGGTGAAGATCCTGGTCACGAACTCGTACCCGGATGCGACCTTCACCCACGTCTACGACGTCACCGTGCCTGCGCTCCGCGATGACGAGTACGCCGACGACTGGTGCTACGACTGCCTCTGGGAGCACACCGGCGAGGGACCCGAGTACGCCAACACCCCCGCTGCCTACGAGGTCGAGATTCTCAGTGCACCAGAGCCTTTCGCGCACCTCGTCGGCCTGAAAGTCGATTCCTACGGGTAAGCGCCGGCAGAGCCGTCGACGGCCGCCACCTCGAACACCACACCGAGGGAGGGACCGCCCATGACCATGACCATCTGCGACCCGTGGGTCGAACGCCACATCGCCGCCGGCCGGCTGTCGCCGGGAGCCCGAGGGCTCACCCGCGAGGCCGCTGCGACGCAGTACAACGAGTGCAACGGTCTTGTTCGGTCGGATGAGGATCACCTCTACACGCCTGGTCAGGCCGCTACGATCGCCCGCGAGTTGCTGGGCGACATCGGCGTCGAGATCGCTGAGGGCTCGCGCATCCTGCTCACCGACATGACCGGTGGGGCGAGGTGCTGGTCATACCTCGTGGAGCCATCGCAGCTCGCTTTCGCCTGCGAACAGCATCGACTCGTCACCGGCGAGAACATCAATGCCGAAGCAATCGAAGGGGCACTGCCATGGGCATGAAACCGAACGTCGCCATCACCGAACCCGACCGTCCGCAAATCTGGGTCGGTTGCTTCCGATGCAGAAATGACGGCCTGCTCGTCGGAACCTGGTTCGACGCCGTTGGCGCAGCCGACATCACCGTCGCCGACGTTCACCGCGGTTCCGGGGTCGACTGGGCAGAGGAGGGCTGCGAGGAGATCTGGGTCTTCGACCTGGACGGATGCTGGCCGATCAACGCCGAGATGGACACGGTGACCGCGGCACGGTGGGCCGAGCGGTACGAAGAGGTCGGCCCGACCCAGTGGCCGGCGTTCTGTGCGCTCGCCCGCTCCGAGCACATGATCGACCCCGAGGATGCCGACGTTCAGCAGTTCACCGACCGGTACCGGGGCGAGTGGGAGTCGTTCGAGGAGTACGCGCGCGACTACGTCGAGAGCGTCGGCGAGCAGCAGTCGTGGCCGGAGGAGGCCAAGACGTACTTCGACCTCGCTCGGTACGCGGCTGATTTGAAGCACGGCCACACGGTCGAGGACAGCCCCTACGGCGGCGTCTACGTGTTCAGCGACTCGTGATCGCCCCGGGGCTGGCCGCTGCGCGAGCCGGCCCCCAGGTCATTCACCTATACGACACAGGACTTTGCAGGGGGTGTGAGCTAGGTCTCAGTTCTTGACACGACCTGCTACCCTCTTAGACGTATAGATAGGCCACCGCGGGGGCGGTCTGCCCAGCTCATCGCCTATTTTCTGTCACAAACCCCTGGTACCAATGAACGCGTCGTCCTGATGGGCGGCGCGTTTTCTTTTGCGCTGTGCGACGATGCCTGTGTCGCAGTAGTGCACCATAAGTCGGACGCGACAGATCGACCATGATTCGCACAGCAGGGAGGACCGCATGAACATGACAAGATGGGCCCGTGCCCGCACCCGACGCCTATATCCCGCAGCGAGAGTTACTCGCGCGGCCCGTGCGTCGTGAAGCCGTGGGGCGAGCGCTTCGCGCAGCCCGGGTCGCGGCGGGTCTCAACAAGCAGCAGGCGGCAGCGGCTAGTGGCCTGTCCAGGCATTCGTTGATGCGCTTGGAAGCGGGCAGCGGCTCGATGAATTTGGATCGCTTGTGGTCGTTGGCCAGGGCGTACAGCACTACGCCCAGCGCGATTCTCGCTGCCGCCGAGGCCGACGGGGCCGCCGAGACGCTCAAGCCCTAACCGGCTACTCCGCACCACCGCTCACTCCCACGACGTCGACACCCTCGACGTCCGCACCCGTGCACGGGTGCCCGCACACACCACCTGACACCACCACCTGGGAACCACCACCATGAAAACTCGCATCATCACCGCTCTGACCGCGCTGTTCGTCGCCGTCGCTGCTCTGGCCGGCACCACCGCGACCGCTCCCGAGGCCTCTGCCCGCGTCTCGTCAGGCAAGTACACCTGGACCACGACGAAAACCCTCACTGGTGCCAGAGGCTCTTACCCGGTCACCATCCGTGGGAACGTACTGACGCTCGACATTCGGGGCACCATCATCGGCGCGTCCAAGCACGCTCGCATCCACCAGACCCGCACCGGCGGGTTCTTCGACTATGGCGGCAACCGGTACGTGCTGCGCAAGTCAGGCCGTAAGTACGTCGGCGAGGAACTGTGGCTGACCATCAACGGCGCCGTCGTGGGCCGCACGAGCCTCACGCCGCGCCGCTGACCGCACCCGCGACCTCGAAGGAGAGCCATGTCTGACCTTGACCTCTACGCCATTCACGGACTCGACCGCAGGGTCCCGTCGCCGGAACTGGCCGCGCAGCTGACCAGTCAGCTCAACGCTGCCGCCGACCCTGTCGCTCGCCAACGGCTCGACATCGCGCGATCCATCCTCGGAGATCCGCAGCGTCGAGCGCGCTACGACGCCCAGCTCAGCGACCCGCAGGCCCCACCAATCACCGAGCGGGTCCTCGCGGCCCTGGCCGGTCGTCCCGCGCCTGTGCAGGCCAAATCGTCTGCCTTCGCGCGGCCGCGTGTCCTGGCTGCACTCGCAGCCTTCCTCGGCGTCCTGCTGATCGTCGTGATCTCTGCCGTCGCGTGCAGTGGGGGCGACGACGACAGCGACAGCAGCCGCGACGCCGCTACGCCTGGCACGACGTCGACCCTGACGACGGAGCAGAAGAAGCCCGCGACCGTCTACTCGGCCGAATACCGCTCGGACGACGCGTCATTCGTCCCGAGCGCGGCCATGCGGATCGACGAGGTGCTCGATCTGGAGAGCACTGCCCGCAAGTTGGGATGGACAGGCAGTGACTTCGGTTCGTCGACCACGACGAGCCTCTCGCTCGCCCGCGTCAACGAGTCGGGAAACCTTGAGCTGACGTGGTGTGACGCGCCGTCCCCAGATGTCCCCACATCGCGCATGAAGTGCTTCGCAGTCACCGCCTCTTCCGACCTCCGACTGCTGACCGAGGTCGCGTTCCCGCAATCCGAGCGAGGCACGCACACGAGCAAGGGCGGGAAGACCGGCGGACTCTTCGCGTACGTCCGCGTCACTAGCGGCGACCGACTGCCGGCCGAGGCCATCACGGTCAAGGGCGGCTATACGAAACTGGAGGCCTCGGAGTTGGTAGCCGGCGAGCGCGACGACGTCGCGTACTTCGTGGTGCCGGGTGACCTGACGCTCTACAAGGCAACGGTCGTCCGCGACTGACCAACCCACGCAGCACAGAACCCCCTCACCCGATTCGGGTGAGGGGGTTCTTCTTTATGCGGTCAGCTACTTCGACAAGCGCTCTTTCTCCAGGTCGTCGACCCGAGCGGCGTTGCCCTTGAACTTCGACCGCCGCTCCCGGGCGGCCTCCGCGGCCTCGCCGCACGTCGCGGTCGGCACGCCCTTGGGGTGCTTGGCCTTGGCCGCCACCATGCCGCGCGCCCGCAGCGTCGTGCCGTCGACGAGTCGGGCGTCCAGCGTCGCCGCCATCGCCGCGGCCGAGTTGAGCGACGTGTCGGCCCGCCAGCGCGCCTGCGCACGCTCGTGGGCCTGGTCCCAGGCCGTCATCGGACGGATCTTCCCGGACTTGGCGTCCTTGATCTCGCGGCCCGCGCGAAGCTCTCGCAGCCCCTCCATCACCGCCGCGTTCTCGTGCTCCAAGGCCCGCGCCACCGAGTAGGAATCGTCGCGCACGCTCTCCAGCTCCGGCTCAGGCTTCTCCGGCTCCTGAGCCGCTGCGGCCATGAGCTTGCGCACGGCCTCCTGCGCCCCCTCTCCACGCGCGTCGACGGTCACCGGCTCGACCACCGGCTCCGGTGCCGCCGTCGCCTCTGCGGGGCGCTCAGGGGTCTTCGCCGCCGCCTTGCCGCGGGTGCGCGGCGGTGCGAACACCGAGTCGGGGATCGACTCCTCGGCCGCCGCTTCGCGGGCCAGCTCGACGGCCTCGCGCTCGGCTAGCTCGACGCCGACCTGCTCGGCCCACCCCTTCGCCGTGAGGTCGTCAGAGAATGTCGAGGCCTTCCGGCGGCGCACCCGCGGCTTCGCGTCCTCGTCGGTGTCGTCGAGCATCTTGTAGGTCCAGCCGATCGAGTCGTGGCCCTGCGGCTCCGGTTCGCCGGCCCTGCGCGCACGCTCGACCTCGGCGGCCTTTGGCTTGATCCGCGAGACCTTCGCCTCCAGCGCGACGCCCTCAAGACCGAGGGCTTCGGTGAGCTTCTCGGTGGCGTTCTCGCGAGTCAGCTCCGGGTCGGCCAGGACCCCACGCATGCACTCGTCGACGCGGTCGCCGAGCTTCTGGTCGAACGCGCCCTTTGCCGAGCGCTTGTCCTCCCAGTACGACGCCCGGGTGCGCTCAACGGTGACAGTTTCGCCGTCGAGCACCTGCTGCTGCACCTTCGTCTTCCAGGTCGGCTCAATCACACGAAGGTCCCACTCGCGGGCCAACTCGTCGTTCACCTTCTGCACCTGGTGGTGCAGGTGGCCGTGCCGCAACGCCAGGCCGGTTCGCTCGTTGTGGTTGACGATCTTGATGTGGTTGTGCGGGTGCCCGCCGGCGCCGTCGACGTGCGTGATGACGAGGGCGAGGGAGTCCGGATGCAGGCGTTTTGCAAGCGCGTACCCGGCGTCGTTGACCCGTTGGACCGCGTCGGGGTCGCTCGGGTCGAACTCCGACTTTTCGAAGGACTGGATCAGCGAATGGGTCTCGCACTTGCGCCCCTTCGCCTCGGCGACCTGCTCCGCGTACGCGACGTACTCCCACGGGTCGCCGAGGTCGCATTTCATCGCCGCGACGCGGTCGGTGCCGGCCGCCAGATTCTCCTTGTGCTTCTTGGTCCACTTCGCGCCGTACAGCTCGTAGTAGACCGCGCCATGCGTCCGCCCCCGCGACAGACGGCGGACGTTCGTCGTGCTCATGCGCCCGCCCGTACCGTGCCGCCCAGAAGGCGCTCGGACACCGCGAGCGCCTCGTCGAGCCGGCCCAATTCGTCGCGCACCTCGTCGGGCGTCTCGGTTCCGGCCCAGTAGCACAGGGCCTTCTCACGGTTGCAGGTTCTCGTCCATGCGTTGAGCGCCTCGCCAGCGGAATCCAGAGCCTCCACCGCGTCATCAAGGCTCGACTCCTCGGCCAGTGCCGTCGTCATCGCCGCCAAGGAATCGACCACGTCCTCGACGACACCGACCGCCGGCACCGGACCGTCCTCGCCGTAGCGCCAGCCATCGAAAACCAGCGGCTCCATCGCCACGGTCCCCCTCTTTTCCGTCTGCCGCACCTGGCGCAGGTTGACCCCGATCCGTGTCACCGCCACCCGAGCACGGGCCAGCGATCGCGTCTGCTCCATCGTGCGGCCCGACTGCTGCGCGATCTGCGTCGGCATGGACGCCCGGTCGATCAAATCCATGACCGCACCGCGCACCAGCTTCGTCGGATCGAGGTCGTGCTCGGCGGCGTAGGCCACCACGCGCAGCGCCTCGCTCTCGGTGAACCCGTCACCGAGATCCGAGCGCCTCGCCTCCCGTGCGGCGTCGAGCGCCGCACCGCGGACCAACGCCGAGACCGAGAGGCCTGCGGCCTCTGCTCGCCGCTTCACGGCTGCAAATTCGCTAGGCGCGAATTTGCAGCCGACGAAGCGACTTCGCGACTCCGCCCTAGCCGTCTGCTTCGCAGCCGTCCCAGTCGTCGGCCGCTCCTCCTGCTTCGCAGTCGTCACGTCCTCCTCCTCCCACCATCGTCGAAACTTCGTTTCTCCATTCATCGTAGCGCCTTGGTGGTGCAAGCAACACAATCGTTTAACGTCGGCTCCGCCGCCGTCAAACGATTGCACGCCGCCTTCGGCGGACGTCATCAGGTGGGCTGCGCCCCCCTCGCGCTGCGCGCTCACCCCTGCTCTCCCCAGAATCTCCGGACCTGGCGGTCCGGCCGCGCCCGGAAAACCGGGCGGTGGTG
>NZ_JBARYI010000096.1:0-38362 GCF_049647785.1 Gordonia sp. (in: high G+C Gram-positive bacteria) | reverse complement strand
ATTCCCGCTACACGTCCGACGTGTAGCGGGAATCAACGCATCATGCGAGAAGGGGCAGCGGAGTTGGGCGCGGGACCCAGCAGTCGGTCGGCAGCATCTAGTCCAGAGGCTTGACTATTAACTAATCAAGCGAACTGGCTTAACGAATAGCGATCAGGGCTGCGCGTGTCGACTCTCATTGAGCGCGTAGCCCTGCAGCATCCGCTCGCGCAGCGAGTCGTACACCGGTTTGGATCCGGCAAGCGAGGCCGTCGCCACCGCAGTTACCGCGGAGAGAATCATCGGAATCGTTAGCGTCGTCACGGCTGTCATCTCGATGACCAGCACGATCGCCGTGAGCGGCACACGCACGACGGAAGCGAACAGCGTGCTCATCCCAACAATGACCAGCGCGGGGGTGAGGCTCGCGCCGTACGTTTGATCGATTAGCTCCACCAGACGACCGCCAATCACTCCGCAGAGCGCTCCCAGCGCGAGCATCGGGGCGAACAATCCGCCAGGGGCGCCGGTGCCGTACGACAGGGGACCGGTCACCATTCGCAGTGCTAAGAGGCCGATCAAGGTCCAGAGTGCCAGACGTTGGCTATCGAGCAGCCCCTGCGCGACGACGTCACCACCGCCGACTGACTCCGGAACCACCAGCGCGAGAATGCCGATCACAACACCGACGCCCCCGGCGATCACGAGCGGAGAGACCGGCATTCGTTGAAAGACGTCAACGAACCACGTCACTAGGCGGCTGTAGAGGACCCCAATCCCGCCCAGGATGATTCCGAACACTAGGAACACCCAAAGGCGGTCGGGTGCCGGATTGTCGACGCCACCGGCTCGAAAGTCCGGTTGGTTGCCCAGGATCCACCTGCTGCAGACCACCGCCGCCGCCACCGCCGCCAACGTCCAGACCGCATAACGCAGCCGAATCTGCTTGGCGACTTCCTCAAAGGTGAATAGCGCGCCGCCGATCGGCGCGTTGAACGCTACTGCCAGGCCGGCGCCGGCCATGGACGTTTGCAAAACCCGGACTTCGTCCGTGCTCGCCCGGACAAGACGCCCTGCGGCGGCACCGATCGCGGCACCCATATGCACCGTGGGCCCCTCGCGTCCGAGCACCATGCCGCCCGCGCCCATGCTCAGGAGGCCGCCGACGAATCGAGCCGGAACGACTGTCCAATTTGCCGCCCGATCCTCGTCCTGCTGGACGGCCTCGACCTGTTGAATGCCACTGCCTCCCGCAGACGGCACCCGCTGCACAATCCATACCGCAATCATCGCGCAGCTGGCCGATAGACCGATTACCGCAATCACGCCGAGTGCCCCGTTGGAATGGGACCACTCGACGAGCGTTGACCGACGGTCTTCGGTCCAACTCAGCATCCATCGGAATGCCCCGCCAACGAGACCGGTTAAGGCACCCGCTGCCAGCGCGACCAACCCGAGGCCCACCAGCACGCGTGCCCCCGGGAAGTCTGAATCGGCATTGGTCGCCCCAGCGGGAACTCTCGGCTCGCGGGCACCTTCCGGTTCGTCTGGATTCACGGATTCGACCCTATCCGTTTCTCGCCTGCAATCTTGCGGCACGCAGGAACGACGGGCCTGTAACTCGGAACGACCTTTCGGACACTCGGTCGACGACCCCAGAAGACGGAAAAGTCAGAAAACAAATGAGCCGCGACATTGGGTAAACAATGTCGCGGCTCATCACAGGTGTCCGAGGGGGGACTTGAACCCCCACGTCCGTTAATAGGACACTAGCACCTCAAGCTAGCGCGTCTGCCATTCCGCCACTCGGACTCGTTGTTCAGTTAGGCACCCGGCTTTGCTGGGTGCCGCATAACAATAACCAAGGTTGCCCCTGTATCCCAAATCGCCTAGGAATGAAGAGGTGACAGGCTTACGCGCGACCGCAGAAGTTGTCGATTTGGTTAGTCGGCTCATCCAGTTCGACACGTCGAACACCGGACGGCCGGAAACCACCAGAGGGGAGGCCGACTGCGCCAAATGGGTTGCAGCGCAACTCGAGGAGGTGGGGTACACCACCGAGTACGTCGAGTCAGGGATGGCTGGGCGCGGGAACGTCTTCGCTCGGTTGGACGGCGCAGACCGCAACCGCGGTGCACTGCTGGTGCATGTCCATCTCGATGTGGTGCCCGCTGAGGCGGAAGATTGGAGTGTTCACCCATTCTCCGGTGCCATTCAAGACGGCTATATCTGGGGCCGCGGTGCCGTCGACATGAAAGACATGGCAGGCATGGTGCTCGCCATTGCTCGCCAATTCAAGCGCGACGGGACCATCCCACCACGGGACATTGTTTTCGCCTTCCTCGCCGACGAAGAAGCCGGTGGCACGTGGGGTTCACATTGGCTCGTGCAGCATCGGCCTGACCTGTTTGCGGGTGTCACCGAGGCCGTGGGCGAAGTGGGCGGGTTTTCACTCACCGTGGATCGACCCGACGGCACCGCTCGTCGCCTGTACCTGATTGAGACGGCCGAGAAGGGCCTGTCGTGGATGAAACTGACCTGTGATGCCCAGGCGGGCCACGGCTCGTTTCTGGCGGCAGAAAACGCCGTCACGGAGATCGCCTCGGCCGTCGCACGCATTGGGGCACATCAGTTTCCCCTCGTGATGACCGAATCGGTCAGCGAGTTCCTGAAGGCGCTATCGGAAGAGACCGGACTCGACTTCAGTCCAGAGACCCCCGACCTGGAAACGGCACTGTTCAAGATCGGCAATCTTGCGCGAATCATCGGTGCCACCCTTCGGGATACCGCCAACCCGACAATGCTCGAGGCCGGGTACAAAGCCAACGTGATCCCGCAACACGCGGAAGCGGTGATCGACTGCCGTGTGCTGCCGGGTAGGCAGGCCGCGTTCGAGAAGACCATCGACGAGCTCATCGGACCAAAGGTCAAGCGCGAGTGGATCACCCATCTGGACGCGTACGAGACCAGTTTCGACGGCGACCTGGTGGACGCGATGAACAATGCTTTGCTCGCCTACGACGATGCGGCACGGGCCGTGCCCTACATGCTGTCAGGCGGCACGGATGCCAAGGCCTTCGCCAAGTTGGGCATCCGTTGCTTTGGTTTCGCACCGCTGCAACTGCCGCCGGAACTGGACTTTGCCGCGCTGTTCCACGGTGTCGACGAGCGGGTACCAGTAGAGTCGATTTTGTTCGGTACCAAGGTTTTCGAGCACTTCCTTCACCACTGCTGACGAGCTGCGCAGACGTGAATTGCCGAGTGAGAATTATCGAGAGGATTCGATTGTGACCAAATACGACCCGTACGGGGAGTTGCCTCCGTTGCCGGAAATCACGGTTGTCTCTAGTGACTTCAGTGAAGGCCATACGTTAGCGATGCCGCACGTGTCCGGAATCTTCGGTGCGGGTGGCGAGGATATTTCGCCGCAACTGAGTTGGTCGGGCTTCCCGGCCGAGACCAAGAGTTTCGTTGTCACCTGCTTCGATCCCGATGCTCCGACGGCCTCGGGATTCTGGCATTGGGCCGTGGCTGACATTCCCGCGTCGGTGACGTCGCTGGCGACCGGTGCCGGGACTCCGGGTTCGCCCGATCTGCCTTCGGGTGCGATGACTCTCGCGAATGACGGCAGTATCAAGCAGTACATCGGTTGTGCGCCGCCGCCCGGACACGGACCGCACCGCTACATGTTCGCCGTGCATGCCATCGATGTGGAATCACTCGAGCTTCCGGAGTCGGCGACCCCGGGCTTCCTCGGTTTCAATCTGTTCTCGCGCGCCATCGCCCGCGGTGTCCTAACCGGCATCTACGAGCAGCCGTCCGAGTAGGCGCCCTCCACAGCAAGCAAGCGTCCCCGCGAGATTCCTCACGGGGACGCTTGCTTTTGCTATGGCCAGTGCTATGGCCAGTTAATTGCCGGAGCCAACGGCCTCACCGATTGAGGAGAACCCGGCCGCGCGGACACGCTCAGCGATCCCCACATTGAGTTCCTTCAGCCACACCGGGCCGCCGTAAATAAAGCCGGTGTACACCTGCAGCAGGTCAGCACCGGCACGAATCCGCTCCCACGCCTGATCGACGGTCTCGATTCCGCCGACGCTGATGAGCGACAGCCTGCCGCCAACGCGGGCATAGAGTCGCTTCAGGACCTCCAGGGAGCGGTCGGCGACCGGTGGGCCGGACAGGCCGCCGGCCCCCATTGCTTCCACCTCGGCGTTTGGCGTGGCGAGGCCGTCGCGACGGATTGTTGTGTTGGTTGCGACAATGCCGGCCAAACCCAGTTCCAGGGCCAAGTCTGCGACGGCATCGACGTCCTCGTCGGAAAGGTCGGGAGCAATCTTGACGAGCACTGGTTTATCGACCACTTCAAGAACCGTCGCCAGGATCGGGCGCAGCGAATCGACCGCCTGTAGGTCGCGTAGCCCGGGGGTGTTGGGCGAACTGACGTTCACGACTACGAAGTCCGCGAACGGACTCAGCAGTCGGGCGCTGAGCCGGTAGTCGTCGGCGGCATCCTCGACGGGGACGACCTTCGTTTTGCCGATGTTCGCCGCGATCGGCACCCGGACCGGCCCGGGTCGTCGTTGAGCCAACTTCACTGCGGCTGCTTCGGCACCGGGATTGTTGAATCCCATCCGATTGATCAGGGCGCGATCTGCGGGCAGCCGAAACAGTCGGGGAGCCGGGTTACCAGGTTGCGACTGACCGGTAATCGTGCCGACTTCGGCGAACCCGAAACCCAACTGGCCCCAAGCATTAACGCTCGAGGCCGTCTTGTCGAAGCCCGCAGCCAAGCCGATCGGTGCAGGGAACTCGACGCCGAACACCTCGTTGCGTAGGACCGTGTCGTCAACCGCAAACATTCTTGCCAACAACGACCGCACGCCCGGGAACGTCCCGGACCGGGAAATTAAGGCGCTCATGAGGTGATGGATCTGCTCGGGCTTGAGCAGAAACATCAGTTTCAGCAACGGCGGATACAGGAACCGGTTCAGCATGCTCAGCATGGGGTTCAACCTCGAAGTCAGGGATCTGGAGGGTAAGGGTGAAGGCTATTTCACGTTATCGGGCGTGACCACCTGCAGCGCACCGTCGCGGCCGGAGACCAGAAGCAGGTTGCCGCTTGCCGGGTCGACGTCGATCGAGGTGACCTGCGGGACGCTGGCGAATCGGTGCTTCTCGATGGCTTCACCGGTTGATAGGTCGTAAGCGGTGACTTCGTTGTTCGCGGTCGTGGATACCCAGAGCAGCTTGCGCTGGTTGTCGAAGGCCAGTGCATACGGGCTCTCGGCGACAGGCGCACGCAACCGCATCATGATGGGCTGCCCGTAAAACGCGAGGACCTGGTTGTTACGCGTGCCCGAGACGAGCACGCGGCCGTAATCATCAACGGTGGACTCGGTGGCACCGTCGCCAGCACGCAGCGCCGCCTTCAGTTCGCCGGTGTCGATATCGACGGGTGCGACAGCGGACTGTGCGCGATCGAGGACCACCACCTGACCTGCCAGTTCGCCCGCGGATGCCGGAGCGACGGTGATGTTGTCGACGCGGACGAAACCGCCAATGTCTTTGAGTTGTTTACCTGCCTCGTCGAGCACGAGCACGTGCCCGCGGTCGGTCCCGACGAGAACTCGATTCTTGGTGTCCACGGCGACCGCCGACGCACCAGCGAGGTTGGCCTGCTGCTCGGTCACCACGCCCGCGGTGTTAACGCGGACTACGCCGGTGGGGCTGACGCCAACGAAACCTTCACCGGAGGCCACCAAGTCGACGAGGCCGGGAACCTGCACGACTTTCGGCGGCAGCGCCGAGGGACCACCGGGAGAACTGAAGATTTGCATAGATTTGCCGTCATTCGACAGCACCGCAACCTGTGATCCCGGTGCGTGGGCCACGACGACTGATTTCGCGGGAACCGTAGGCGTCACCGTGCCTGCGGTCGCTTCCTGGCTGGCAGGAGACTGAGCTGCCGTTGCGGGAGTGACAGTCGGCACATTCTCTTTGGGGCCTTCGTCGGACTGACTGCAGGCCGTGAGGGCGGAGACAGTGGCCACAGCCACGACTAGGGCGGAGATTCTGGTTCGCGCGCGCATGACACCATCTTGCGCGATGGTCATATGTGACCGTGCCGATGGGTAGCATCATCGCTCGTGATGGAGACGATGACGTGGCTGCAGGCGATAGTGCTGGGTGCAGTCCAGGGGCTAACTGAATTCCTACCAATCTCGTCCTCGGCGCATATGCGCATCATTTCCGAGATTTGGTTTGGTACCGACGCCGGAGCGTCATTTACCGCGGTCACGCAGCTGGGAACCGAACTCGCGGTGCTCCTGTACTTCGCGAAAGACATCGGCCGCATCATCGCGGCCTGGTTCGCCGGATTGCGTGATGAAACCAAGCGCGGTCTCGACTACCGCGTTGGTTGGTACGTGATTCTCGCCACCATCCCCATTGGTGTTCTCGGGTTCGTCTTCAAGGACGAAATCCGGACCATGGGCCGCAACCTGTGGCTGGTTGCCATCATGCTGATCCTGTTCTCCTTCGTGTTCGTAGCCGCCGAGAAGTACGCGACACAGGCCCGACCGCTCGACAAGATCACCGGGCGCGACGCGCTCATCATGGGTGCGGCCCAATGTCTGGCATTGATTCCGGGAGTGTCTCGGTCCGGTGCCACCGCGAGCGCCGGTCTGTTTGTCGGGTTGCAGCGAGAAGCAGCCTTCCGGTTCTCGTTCCTGATTGCCATTCCGGCTGTCCTTGCTTCCGGGCTGTTCAGCTTGAAGGACGTTTTCGAACCGGCGGGTGAGGGACTGGCGGCCAGCGGGCCGCAGATCCTGGTTGCCACGATCATTGCCTTTGTTCTCGGGTACATCTCGATCGCTTGGCTGCTCAAGTTTGTCTCGCACCACTCGATGGACTGGTTCGCTGGCTACCGAATCGCCCTGGGTCTACTGGTGATTGCCCTCCTGTCGACCGGCGTCATCACTTCCTAACTGGGGGCGACAGGGAAGTAACCTGTCTTCTATGACGGTGATTCTGGTCCGGCACGGACGTTCGACGGCCAACACTTCGGGTTTGCTGGCAGGTCGTACCCCGGGTGTCGGACTCGATGACCGAGGCCGAAACCAGGCAGAAGACCTTCCTCGGCGCCTTGAGTCAGTTGTCGAAGACCTGACCGCGATCGTGCGTTCGCCGCTGCAGCGATGCGGTGAAACGCTCGAGCCCCTTGTCGCAGTGCGCCCGGACCTCACGTGTGTCACAGAACCGGGCCTGGAAGAGGTCGACTACGGCGAATGGAGCAACCGTAAGATCGTCGACCTCCTCAAAGAGCCGCTCTGGAAAGTGGTGCAACAGCAACCGTCGGCGGCCGTGTTCCCGGGCGGTGAGGGCTTACTCGACGTGTCGCGTCGGGCCACCACGGCGATCCGGGCACTTGATCGCATCCACGGCGGACCCGACGGAAATGGCGTGTGGCTGGCATGTTCGCACGGCGACGTCATCAAGTCGGTGCTCGCCGACGCCCTCGGGATGCATCTCGACCAGTTCCAACGGATCGTGGTAGATCCGGGCTCGATCAGCGTCATCCAGTATTCGCCGTCGCGACCGTATGTCCACACGGTCAACAACGGAGGCGTCCTCAACCTCCCGCGTCCGACGAAACAGTCGGGCGCGACCGTCGGCGGCTCGACCGGGCAGTGACTGGCCACGACGGCAGGTACCGTTGAACTATGGCCCGTACGATCCACGAATTTCGAAGTCCCCGCCGCTTTGTCGCCGGCACCGTCGGCCAGCCCGGCGATCGGACCTTCTTCCTGCAAGTTTCGCAGGATTCGCGACTGATGAGCGTCGAGTTGGAAAAGCAACAGGTCCTCATCCTCGCTGATCGGCTCGGCTATCTCCTGGACGAGGTCCGTCGCCGCTTCGGCACCAACATTCCTCCGGAACCGACAGCTGTCGACGATTTGTCACCGCTGGAGAGCCCGATTGACGTCGAATTTCGTGTTGGCTCAATGGGATTGGGATGGGACGCCGATGCTGCGGCCGTGGTTGTTGAACTACTTGCGGCAACGGAGCAACCGCTTGATGAGTCGGTGATCCTCGACGACACGGAGGAGGGCCCCGATACGGTCCGAGTGTTCCTAAATGCCGAAGAGGCCCGAGAGTTCAGTGCGCGCACCATGCGCGTGGTGGCCGCAGGACGTCCACTGTGTCCGCTGTGCAGTCAGCCGCTCGACCCGTCGGGTCATATCTGCGCGCGCAGCAACGGGTACAAGCGCGATGCCGAGTTCAGCCGGTCGGTGGAGTTTGTGGACCCGGAAGTGCTCGCCAGCCTGAGCCGACTGGTCCCCGGATTCGATGCCTCGTTCATGGTTGACGACGACGACCTGGAAGACGGGATGCTCGACGACGAGGTGCCCGACGACGAGTCCGACGATCCGAATGATCAGGACCGTTGAGCGTCCCAATCCTCAACCTGCTGACCAGCGGTGAACTCACGGTATTGGGCCGCATCAGTACAGCCAGCAACCTGACGGTGGCCTGTGACGTCTCGGACGGCGACACCACCATGCGTTGCGTCTATAAGCCAATCAGGGGCGAAGAGCCGCTGTGGGATTTCCCCGAGGGCACTCTCGCCGGGAGGGAAGTCGCATCGTATCTGGTCAGCGAAGCGCTCGGCTGGCAGCTAATCCCAGAAACAGCGATGCGCCCCGAGGGGCCCGCCGATGTCGACCTCGGGCCCGGCATGGTGCAGCGGTGGATCCACGAGCCCGAAAGTTCCGACGAGACGCTCGACACCGTTGACGTGGTTCCTGGAAACACGGTGCCTGCAGGCTATTGCGGCGTCCTGTCGGCCTACGACCACCGCGGCGACGAAGTCCTGCTGGTTCATCGGGACAGCGACGACTTGCGGCGTCTCGCGGTGCTCGATGCCGTCCTCAACAACGCCGACCGGAAGGGCGGTCACATCCTGACCGCCGATGACGGTCGCCTCTATGGCATCGACCACGGAATCTGCCTGCATCGCGAGAACAAATTGCGAACCATCCTTTGGGGGTGGGCCGGTCAACGCGTTCCCACCGCCGAGGCAGCCGACCTTCGTCGCCTCGCCGGCGAACTCGATGACGACACCAGCGAAATCCACCAACGATTGTCGGAGTTGATCTCCGGCGACGAGATCGCGGCCTTGAGTCGTCGGGCAAAGGTGCTCGGTGACGACGGTGTGATGCCCTTGCCGCCAGGGAATCGGGCGATTCCCTGGCCACCGTTCTAACCCGGGCGGGCACGCTGGCGGGTGCGGCACCTACAGTTGAGTCCATGCATTCGTGGCCGTCGCCTTCGATTCCGTCCGTCCCGGGCCCAGCTGTCCCGATCCGTCTCTACGACACGTCCGATGAGGCCGTGAAGCCGGTGAGTCCCGGCGACGTCGCGACCATGTACGTCTGCGGGATTACCCCGTACGACGCCACCCACCTCGGGCACGCGGCAACCTACGTGACTTTTGACCTGATCAATCGGGTCTTCCGCGACAACGGGCACGATGTCCACTACGTCCAGAACATCACCGATGTCGACGACCCCCTGTTCGAGCGCGCCACTCGTGACGGCATCGACTGGCGTGATCTCGGGGCCCGTGAAACGGACCTGTTCCGCGAAGACATGACGGCACTGCGTGTTTTGGCGCCGCGAGACTACATCGGTGCTGTGGAGTCGATCGACGAAGTCGTCGAAGCCGTCGGCAAGCTCCTTGCCAACGGCTCGGCATATGTCGTCGACGACGCGCAGTTCCCCGATGTCTACTTCAGCGTGGATGCCACCACCCAGTTCGGATACGAGTCCGGTTACGACGCCGAGACCATGGCGAAGTTTTTTGCTGAGCGCGGCGGCGACCCCGACCGCCCGGGTAAGCGCAACAAGCTCGACGCGCTCCTGTGGCGGGCAGCTCGCGATGGGGAACCGTCGTGGGATTCACCGATGGGTCCGGGCCGTCCCGGTTGGCACATTGAGTGTTCGGCTATCGCGCTCAACCGGTTGGGCATGGCTTTCGACGTCCAGGGTGGCGGCAGCGACCTGATCTTCCCGCATCACGAGTTCTCTGCGGCGCACGCCGAGGCATTGACAGGGGAGCGACGGTTCGCTCGCCACTACGTGCACACCGGCATGATTGGCCTCGACGGAGAAAAGATGTCGAAAAGCCTTGGCAACCTGGTGCTGGTGTCGAAGCTTCGTGCTGCTGGCGTCGATCCAAATGCCGTGCGGTTGGGGCTCCTTTCACAGCACTATCGCGCCGACCGCATGTGGACCGATCCGGTCTTGGTTGAGGGGGAGCGCCGGCTGGCCATTTGGCGCCGTGCCGCGAAGAGCACGAGCGGGCCCGATGCCGCCGATACGGTGGCGCGTTTGCGTCAGCACCTCTCCGATGACCTGGACACTCCGAAGGCGCTGGCTGCGGTTGATGCGTGGGCGGCGGATGCGATTTTGGGTATTGGCTCGTCGGCAACGGCTCCACAAGTGATCATTGCCGCAGTGGATGCCCTTCTCGGCGTCGACATTGCCCCTGTCAGCTAAGCTTTCGCCCGTGGCACGAGTTCAGGCGATCCCCGCCGACACCGATGAAGGTGTCTGGACGGTCATCACGCAGACCTCTACGTACCTTCTCGATTTCGATGCAATGACCCTGCTCCGCGCCCCCGGCGTTGGACGCTCAGACGACCATCGCTGGGAGGTCAGTGAGTTGCGCCGGGATTCACAGGACATTCCGCTTCTCGGAGTCAAGGAATGCCGAGTGGGCGGTCCCGCGCAATTCTGGGTCCACGCCGCCGACGAACCCGATGTCCGAACTTGGCGCGTCACCACACCGGTCGTGGAGATCGAGCGTATCGGTTAGGCCCGTTTTGCAGGCCTATGAGGTTCCGTCGCCGCCGCGGCGCAGGTACTTCTCGAACTCGGCAGCTAGTTCCTCGCCGTCGATGCGCAGCATGGCGTCGTTGAGGTCTTCATCCGAGGCCTCCTCGAGTTCGTGAACGTAGGCTGCCATGTCTTCGTCGTCCGAGGTCATCTCGCTGATCGCGCTTTCCCATTCGTCTGCGCGAGCGGGGAGCGTCCCGACCGGAATCGGAAGCCCGGTGATCGAGGAGATCGTGTTGAGGAGCGCGAGCGTGGCCTTCGGGTTCGGGGTGTGCGCTACGTAGTGGGGGACGGCCGCCCACAGCGACACCGATGGAATGCCCGCCTGCACGAACGCATCCGCCAGCACACCCGTAATACCGGTCGGGCCCTCATACTTGCTCGAAGACAACCCGAGTCGCTTAGCCACGTCCGCGGATTCTGCTGTCCCGGAAACAGATACCGGTCGAGTGTGCGGAGTATCGGCCAGGAGCGCGCCCAAGGTAATCGCGGTCTCCACGTTCAACGACTGCGCCAGGTCAACGATGCGCGCACAGTAGGTCCGCCACCGGTAGTTCGGCTCCGGGCCCAGCACCAGCACCACATCGCGTTCAGCACCTTCCACAACGCATGTCGAGATGCTCGTTACCGGCCATTCGATTCGCCGGGTCACGCCGCCTTTCTGTCGAATCGTCGGGCGGGTGGATTGGTAGTCGTAGAACTCGTCGGGGTCAATTTCCTCAATCGTCGACGCATCCCATTCCAACGCCAAATGCTCGACGGCCGTGCTCGCAGCATCCGCGCCGTCGTTCCAACCGGCAAAGGCGGCGATTAAAACCGGGCTGCGCAAAATCGGCACAGGCTTCCGACCTACCGAACTATGCTGTTCAGCCGGATTTTCGTCGGGATTGGCGTTCATTCCATCGAGCCTACGGCGAGGAGCATTTCGCCGCGAACTAACCTGGTGGGCATGGCATCGCAATCTTCTTCAATTAACACCTACGACTCGACCTTCCTGCAGGCGATGTCGCAACGAGTGCTGATTGGCGACGGTGCGATGGGCACGATGATCCAAGATGCCAACTTGACGCTCGACGATTTCCAGAACCTTGAGGGTTGCAACGAGATCCTGAACGACTCGCGTCCCGACGTCCTCGCAGGTATCCACCGCGCCTACTTCGAAGCTGGCGCCGACGCCGTCGAAACCAACACTTTCGGCTGCAATATTTCCAACCTCGGCGATTACGACATTGCCGACCGCATCCGCGAACTCGCCTTCAAGGGCACCTCAATTGCTCGAGGTGTTGCCGATGAGTTCGGCAAGTCCGCCGACGGCACCGACCGGTTCGTTCTCGGCTCGGTGGGTCCCGGTACCAAACTGCCGAGCTTGGGTCACACCACTTTTGCGGTCATCCGCGACGCCTACATCGAATGTGTCCTTGGCATGTTGGAGGGTGGGGCAGACGGCATTCTCATCGAAACCTCGCAGGACCTCCTGCAGTTGAAGGCCGCTGTCATCGCGGCCCGCCGGGCCATGGAGCAGTTCGGCCGACACCTGCCGATCATCACGCACGTGACCGTCGAAACCACCGGCACCATGCTCGTTGGCTCGGAGATCGGCGCGGCACTGGCAGCGATCGAACCGCTCGGCGTCGACGTGGTCGGCCTCAACTGCGCAACCGGTCCCACGGAAATGAGTGAGCACCTTCGTTACCTGTCCAAGCGTGCCCGCATCCCCGTGTCCGTGATGCCAAACGCTGGTCTACCAGTCTTGGGTAAGAACGGCGCCGAGTACCCGTTGACGCCGGAAGAGATGGCCACTTCGCTGGCTGGCTTTGTCCGCGATTACGGGCTGCAGTTTGTCGGTGGCTGTTGTGGCAGCACACCCGAACACATCCGCCAGGTGGCCGAAGCCGTCAAGCAGGTCACGCCTGCGGTGCGCACCCCGGAACACGAGTCGGAGACGTCGTCGCTGTACACCGCCGTCCCGTTCGACCAGGACGCCAGCTTCCTGGTGATCGCCGAGCGAACGAACTCGAATGGCTCGAAGGCTTTCCGCGAGGCGATGATTGCTGGCGACTACCACAAGTGCAATGAGATCGCGAAGGACCAGACTCGCGACGGTGCCCACATGCTCGACCTCAACGTTGACTACGTGGGTCGCGACGGTGCCGCCGACATGACCGAACTGGCCTCGCGCTTCGCGACCGCTTCGACGTTGCCGATCATGATCGACTCCACCGAACCAGACGTCATCAAGGCTGGCTTGGAGCACCTCGGTGGTCGCTGTGCCGTCAACTCGGTCAACTACGAAGACGGCGACGGGCCCAATTCACGGTTCACCCGCATCATGGAGCACGTCGTCGAACACGGCGCTGCCGTCGTCGCGCTGACCATTGACGAGCAGGGCCAGGCACGCACCGCCGATCACAAGGTCGCGATCGCCGAACGCCTCATCGCCGACCTCACCACAAACTGGGGTCTGGAAGAGGAGGACATCATCATCGATGCCCTGACCTTCCCCATCTCGACCGGCCAAGAAGAAGTCCGCCGCGATGGCATCGAAACCATCGACGCCATCCGCAGGTTGAAGGAAGCGCACCCGGCGATTCACTTCACGCTGGGTATTTCGAACATTTCGTTCGGCCTCAACCCAGCCGCCCGCCAAGTGCTCAACTCCGTGTTCCTGCACGAGTGCGTCAAGGCTGGCCTCGATACGGCAATCGTGCACGCGTCGAAGATCCTGCCGATGGCCCGCATCCCCGACGAGCAGCGGCAGACCGCCCTCGACCTCGTCTACAACCGGCGGTCGGAGGGCTACGATCCGCTCCAGAAGTTGATGGAGCTCTTCGAGGGCGTGTCCGCGGCATCGGCACGCGAAACCCGCGCCGCCGAACTCGCCGCGCTGCCGCTGTTTGAGCGGCTTGAGCGTCGGATCGTCGACGGTGAGCGCAATGGCCTCATTGAGGACTTGGACGAGGCCCGTCAGACCGTACCGCCGCTGTCGATCATCAACGACACATTGCTCTCGGGCATGAAGACCGTCGGCGTGCTGTTTGGCTCTGGCCAAATGCAGCTGCCGTTCGTGCTGCAGTCGGCAGAAGTGATGAAGGCCTCGGTGGCGCACCTCGAGCAGTTCATGGAAGCCTCCGACGACGCGGGTAAGGGCAAAATTGTCCTCGCCACCGTGAAGGGCGACGTCCACGACATCGGCAAGAACCTTGTCGACATCATCCTCAGCAACAACGGCTACGACGTCGTCAATATCGGTATCAAGCAGCCCATCGCGACCATCCTGTCCGCCGCTGAAGAGCACGGAGCCGACGTGCTCGGCATGTCGGGTCTGCTGGTGAAGTCGACCGTCGTGATGAAGGAAAACCTTGAAGAACTCAACGCTCAGGGCAAGAGCGAGTACCCGGTTCTGCTCGGTGGTGCGGCCCTGACCCGCACGTACGTCGAGGGTGACCTCGCCGATGTTTACGAAGGCGATGTCCGCTACGCTCGCGACGCCTTCGAGGGCTTGAGTCTGATGGACGAAATTATGGCGATCAAGCGCGGCGAAGGCCCAGACCCAGACAGTGACGAAGCCAAGGCCGCCGCCGCGAAGGTCGCCGAACGCCGCGAGCGCCGGGAACGTTCTGCTCGCATCGCCGCCAAGCGCAAGGCTGCCGAGGTCCCGGTCGACGTGCCGGCCCGCTCGGATGTAGCAACAGACAACGAGGTGCCGACCCCACCGTTCTGGGGCACACGCATCGTCAAGGGCATCCCGGTCAGCGACTACCTCAAGATGGTCGACGAGCGGGCATTGTTCCTGGGCCAATGGGGTTTGCGCGGTACGCGCGGCGACTCCGGGCCGGACTACGACGAGCTCGTCGAAACGGAAGGCCGCCCTCGGCTGCGCGAATGGATCGACCGTCTGTCGACGGAAGGCATCCTGGCGCACGCCGCCGTCGTCTACGGGTACTTCCCGGCCGTCAGCGAAGGCGATACCGTCCACGTGTTGGAATCGCCGGATCCGTCATCGCCGGTCCGACACAGCTTCACTTTCCCCCGTCAGCAGCGGTCGCGCTTCCTGTGCATCGCCGACTTCATCAAGTCGCGGGAGCAGGCGATCGCCGACGGAAATGTCGACGTGATGCCGTTCCAGTTGGTGACTATGGGAACGCCGATCGCGGACTTCGCGAACGAACTATTCGCGGCGAACGCGTACCGCGACTACCTCGAAGTCCATGGCATCGGTGTCCAGTTGACCGAAGCCCTCGCCGAATACTGGCACCAGCGGGTTCGGAGCGAGTTGGCGTTCTCCGGTGGCGGGGTAGCAGCCGATGACGACCCAGATCAGCCGCAGGGCTTCTTTGATCTGGAATACCGCGGTGCGCGCTACAGCTTCGGCTACGGTGCCTGCCCGGACCTTGAGGACCGCGCCAAGATGATCGACCTGTTGGAGCCGGGCCGCATTGGCGTCGAACTGTCCGAGGAGTTGCAGCTACATCCCGAACAGTCGACAGATGCCTTTGTGCTGCACCACCCGGAAGCCAAGTACTTCAACACGTAGGCACCCAGACATAAGCCAGCGTTCGTGGATAGGGTGGGGTCGTGACCGATGACCTCGCCCTTCCCCGGGCTGTGCTGTGGGACATGGATGGAACGCTCCTCGACACCGAACCCCTCTGGGGACTCGCGATGGAAGACTTCGCCGAACGGGTCGGCATCACGCTGACGCCGGAACTTCGGATCGCCACGATGGGAAACAGTTCCGTCGACGCCTTGACCAAGGTGTATGACGCCGCACTGATTCCCGAGTCGGGCCGCGATTTCGACGGCGACGAAGCCTGGATGGTTCAGCGAGTACTGGAAATCTTTGCCACCGACCTCCGGTGGCGGCCCGGTGCTTTGGCCGCTCTCGATCTCGTTGCCGACGCTGATATTCCGATGGTTCTCGTGACCAACACCATTCGCGACCTGGCAGATGTGATGCTGGAAACCTTGGGTCGGGACCGGTTTGTCGCGACCGTCTGCGGCGACGAAGTGGAAGCCGGAAAACCGGAACCCCACATCTATCGTCGGGCGGCCGAGCTGGTTGGGCGGTCACCGCGGGAATGCCTGGCAGTTGAGGATTCTCCCGTCGGCGCTGCGGCCACCTACGCCGCAGGGGTTCGCGCAATCATCGTGCCGTCGGCGATCCCCGTCCCACCGAAGCCGACCTACACCTTCCGCGACACCTTGGTCGGGTTGACCCTCGACGATCTGGCGGCCGCAGGCTCGTCCGGCTGACCGCGCTAGGTGTGTTTACGGGGCTGAACCATCCCGAACGGGCGGGGATTGTCCCGACATGCAAAAATGTAGGATGTGAAAACCTTCGACGAACTCTTCGCTGAGCTGGCAGACAAGGCACAGACCCGCCCCGAAGGCAGCGGTACCGTTGCCGCCCTGGATGCGGGAATCCATACGCTCGGGAAGAAAATCATCGAGGAGGCCGGCGAAGTTTGGCTGGCGGCCGAGCATGAGTCGGACGAGTCGCTGTCGGAAGAAATCTCGCAGCTCGTGTACTGGCTGCAGGTCATGATGATCAAACGCGGCCTCAAGCCTGCCGACATCTACCGCTACCTGTAGTACGCGCACCGACCGTCTGTCAGTCCGATTCACCAAGCTCACCCGCTGAGCAAATTAACTTCCGCTAGGAGCTTCTTTCCATGTTGCGTGTCGCAGTCCCCAACAAGGGCGCCCTGTCTGAGGCCGCCTCCGCAATCCTGACGGAGGCGGGCTACCGCAAGCGTTCCGACCCCAAGGACCTCAACGTGATCGACGTCGAAAACGACGTCGAATTCTATTTCCTCCGCCCCAAGGACGTCGCGATCTATGTCGGCGCGGGAACCTTGGACCTCGGGATCACCGGCCGGGACCTGGCCGCCGATTCCGGCTCCAACGTCATCGAGGAGGTCGCGCTCGGCTTCGGTTCGTCGACGTTCCGCTACGCGGCACCGTCGGGTCAGGAGTGGAAGATTGAGGACCTCGCAGGCAAGCGAATCGCCACGTCGTACCCCAATCTGGTGCGCGCGGACCTTGCCGCGCGCGGTATTGACGCGGAGATTATTCGCCTCGACGGCGCTGTCGAAATCTCGATCCACCTCGGCGTCGCCGATGCGATCGCCGATGTGGTGGGGTCGGGCCGCACCCTGCGTCTGCACGACCTCACCGCGTTTGGTGAGTCGCTGTGCCAGTCGGAGGCCGTACTGGTCCGCAACCCGGAGAACGAAGTCCCGTCGAAGGCTGCGAGGCAGTTCATCAAGCGTGTGCAGGGTGTCGTGTTTGGTCAGCAGTACGTGATGGTCGATTACGACTGCCCGAAGGACAAACTCGACCTCGCCGTCACCATGACGCCCGGCTTGGAGTCGCCCACCATCTCGGCGATGGCCGATCCCAATTGGATCGCCGTGCGCGCCATGGTTCCGCGGAAGACGCACCAGGCGCTGATGGACGACCTGTCTGACATTGGTGCACGCGCCATCCTGGCCTCCGACATCCGATCCTGCCGGTTCTAGCCGCCAACCTCAGCAAACAGCGCAGGCCTACCTCGATTCGAGGTAGGCCTGCGCTGTTTCAAGACCCTATTTAACCCTGGGCTATTCAATTAACCCTGGGCTGCGATCATGTCCGACTGCGCCGACCGCCCCAAGAAGCCAGTGACGTCGTAGAGGTCAGCAAAGCTGGCACCATAGCCGCGAGCACCGATCACCAGGTCGGAGTCAATCCCCAGCCAGGGGGAGGTCGGTTGGCCTGTCAGGTGCACGGTGGTATCCATATTCATCCACGACCACTCGTTCGGTTGCAGCGCGGTACCAACCCCATTGGCAACGTCAAGGACCGCGAACATCGCTTCCAGGTTCGTCATCTCTTCGCCGAGAACCAACGGAATAGCGGCCCGGATCCACAGGGCCGAGGTTTTCCCATTGCGGCCCGGTTGACGTGCCGTGATCGTGGTCCCGATGAAGCCAATACGGCCCCATGCGACCGGAATGCCGGCGTCGTCCACTTCCGGGAAGCCGATGATCTGGGGGAGGTCATCAGGCGAGGCTGGCAACCGATCGTGAGGTGCATTCACCACCGCCGCGGTATCTGAGGTCTGCAGCCGCCAAGCGACCGTTCGGGCGACGACGCGGAACGAGCCGTCGGGACCCTGTGCCTCAAGGTCGGCCTGCACCATCGAGATTCGCCGCCCCGGGCGCGGCATGCTGGTGCTGACACGGTTAACGCCGAGGCCGATCGGTCCGAGGATCTCGGTGGTGACTCGGGTGAACTCCTGGCCGTCATCGGGAACTGCACGCTCGAGTGCCCGGATCATCAGCGCTGCCGGGGGTGCACCGTGCTGCATATCTGCAGACCACACGCTGGCGGTCGCCTTCGTCGGCTGGAAATACTCGTAAGCCGCGCCAGCTTCAGTACTGGAAGGTTGGCCTTCGGGAACGGGCAACGGTTCGTAATAACAGGTGTAGGGCACCTCGCTAATGTCCATGTGGGCACTCTATGACAAGGTTGTTTGAGCAGATTTCGGGCGTCACCTTTGGCGCCCCGAGCTGCTGTACAAGTCAAGCAAGGCCACGGCGCAGGCACAGTGGCGATCCAATCAGGAGGACCACCCCACGATGGCGACAACCGGCCCTTTCGCCGTAGGCGACCGCGTCCAGCTCACCGACTCCAAGGGACGTAAGTTCACCGTCGTCCTGGAAGAGGGCAAAGAGTTCCATACGCACCGCGGCGGCATCCTGCACGACGACCTCATCGGCGCCCACGAAGGCTCCATCGTCAAGGCCGTTTCCGGCACCCAGTATCTGGCGCTCCGACCGCTTCTCACGGACTACGTGGTGTCGATGCCGCGTGGCGCGCAGGTGATCTACCCAAAGGATTCCGCGCAGATCGTGTCCGAGGGAGATATCTTCCCGGGGGCTCGCGTTCTCGAAGCCGGTGCCGGGTCCGGGGCCCTCACGTTGTCGCTGTTGCGCGCGGTCGGTGTCAACGGTTCGGTGACGTCGTACGAGGTGCGTGATGATCATGCCGAGCATGCCGTCCGCAACGTGGAAACATTCCTCGGTGGTTCGCCCGAAAACTGGACATTGCGGGTCGCTGACCTTGCCGACCACAACCCGGAAGAGCAGTTCGATCGGATCATTCTCGACATGGTGGCACCCTGGGAGTGCCTCGACGTCGCTTCTAAGACGCTGGTTCCCGGCGGCGTCCTGACTATTTACGTCGCAACCGTGACCCAGTTGTCGCGGGTCATCGAAGCGTTGCGCGAGCAGCAATGCTGGACCGAACCCCGCGCCTGGGAATCGCTGGTGCGCGATTGGAGCGCCGTCGGATTGGCGGTACGGCCGGAGCATCGGATGCAGGGTCACACCGCGTTTTTGATCACCGCCCGACGACTCGCCGACGGTACCGAAACGCTTCGCGTCTCCAGGCGTCCCACCCGCGGGTAGCGTGGAAGTTAATTCCGGTAAAAGGAGGCACGATGTCCGAGTCAAATCGATCAACAGGGTCAGATCGTTCACCCGGTAGCAGCGTCGAATTCTCGTCCATGCAAGAGCGCGTCGAAAGCCTGACCGCTCGCAATAGCAAACTGACCGAGATGCTCAAGGAAGCCCGCGTGCAGATGCTCGCGCTCCGCGAGGAAGTTGATAACCTCGCGCAACCGCCCAGCGGTTACGGCCTCCTACTGCACATCTTCGATGATGCGACCGTCGACGTCTTTACGTCCGGCCGCAAGATGCGTCTGACCCTTTCGCCGAATATTGAACGTGAGACGCTTCGTCACGGCCAGTCGCTGCGTCTCAACGAGGCACTTACCGTGGTTGAAGCGCTCGAGTACGACGAAGTCGGCGAGATTGTCCAACTGCGTGAGGTTCTGGCCGACGGTCGGCGCGCCCTCGTTATGGGGCACACCGATGAGGAACGCGTGGTTTCGCTCGCCAATTCGTTGGTTCACGTAGACGAGGGCGGCGAAAGCGAACGCAAACTCCGCATCGGGGATTCGTTGATGATCGACGCCAAGGCCGGATTCGCGCTTGAGCGAATCCCGAAGGCCGAGGTGGAAGATCTGGTCCTCGAAGAAGTCCCGGATGTCGACTACGAAGACATCGGCGGACTGCGTCGACAGATCGAGCAGATCCGTGACGCCGTCGAATTGCCGTTCCTCCACAAGGAACTTTTCGCCGAATACTCGCTGCGGCCACCCAAGGGTGTGTTGCTGTACGGTCCGCCCGGAAACGGTAAGACCCTAATCGCCAAGGCCGTCGCGAACTCGCTCGCGCAAAAGATTGCCGAAGTGAAGGGTGACGACGCGCACGAGGCTAAGTCGTACTTCCTCAACATCAAAGGTCCCGAACTGCTCAACAAGTTCGTCGGCGAAACCGAACGGCACATTCGGCTGATCTTCCAACGTGCTCGCGAGAAGGCGTCTGAGGGCACCCCCGTGATCGTCTTTTTCGACGAGATGGATTCGATCTTCCGCACCCGCGGCTCAGGGGTGTCATCCGATGTCGAGACGACCGTTGTTCCGCAGTTGCTGAGCGAGATCGATGGTGTCGAGGGCTTGGAAAATGTGATCGTGATTGGTGCCTCGAACCGCGAGGACATGATCGACCCCGCCATCCTGCGTCCGGGACGTCTCGACGTGAAGATCAAGATTGAACGCCCGGACGTTGAGGCTGCGCTCGATATTTTCTCCAAGTACCTGACCGCTGATTTGCCGTTGCACGCCGATGACCTCGCCGAGTTTGATGGCGACGCGCAAAAGTGCGTTGACGGGATGATCCAGCGGGTCGTGGAGCGGATGTACGTCGAGTCTGAAGAGAACCGGTTCCTTGAAGTCACCTATGCCAATGGTGACAAGGAAATCATGTACTTCAAGGACTTCAACTCGGGTGCGATGATTCAGAACATCGTCGACCGCGCGAAGAAATACGCGATCAAGGCGTTCCTGGATACCGGTCAATCGGGATTGCGGATTGCGCACCTGCTCGATTCGATCCAAGACGAGTTCTCGGAGAACGAGGACCTCCCGAATACGACGAACCCGGACGACTGGGCTCGGATCTCGGGAAAGAAGGGGGAGCGGATCGTTTACATCCGGACCCTGGTGACGGGAAAGTCGGCCGGTGCCAGCCGAGCCATCGACACCGAATCCAACACCGGCCAGTACCTATAGGGCCGCAGAGAATCACTTCTCAACTTCGGCGCGCTGGGCTTGCGTCCAATCGGACGGAACCGGCGCGCCGAAGTCATTCCGTTAGAGGATCTAGCTGCGGCAGACTCGATAGAGTTACCGGCGATGAACACTCCAACAATCGCTCCGCTTCAGGTACGCCTCGCGCAGGCCAGGCCTCAAGTCCTGCGTTCCACGCCCGCGACCGTTGGTCGGACACCCGAAAACGATGTGGTCGTTAACCACCCACTCGTTTCCCGCGTGCACTTGGCCTTCGAGTGGTCTGATGGCTGGAGTGTTGTTGACCGCGGAAGCACCAACGGCTTCTTTGTCAATGGGATCAAGCAGTCGTCAGTGCGCGTTGACCGTCCGATGCAGATTCGACTCGGGGATGCGTCAACGGGACCGCTCCTGGAATTGACGCCACAGCAGGCCGCTGCGCCCACAATCGTGCCCGCAAAGAATGCGGCATCGGCACCGCCGTCGCGCCCAAACCCCGCTCAACAGCCGGCACCGCAACGGCCGGTCCCGCGACCGCCCGCTGCGCCGTCGGGGCCGCAGCAATCCCAAGCCCGCCCACCCCAATCCCACCCGCAGGCACAGCGTGCACCGCAATCGGGTCCACAACAACAGCAACGACCGCCCGCTCGTCCGATGACGGCACCGCTGCAGGCGCAGTCGCCGCCGGGTGGTTTCCGACAAGCGCCGCCCCGCTTCGGTGCCCTGCCTGATGCTCCGCACTTGGCGGCGCTGCACCAGAATGCGTCGGCCGTTTATGAGGTCCCGGGGCATCTTCGCGGCCGCGAAACGATCTCCCTGAAGGGTGTGCAGACCATCGGTCGCACGCCGGACAACGACATCGTGGTCAGCGATGTTTTGGCATCACGTCATCACGCGCGAATGACGAGCACACCTCAGGGCATGCTGCTCGAAGATTTGGGCAGCATTAACGGCACCTTCGTCAATGGTCGCCGCGTGATGTCGCATCGCCTCTCCGAGAACGACGTCGTCACCATCGGCAACTCGGACTTTGTACTGACCGACGGCAAACTGATCCGTGGCCGACCCCAGGCACAGGTTGCTGGCGGCCTAGAAGTCAGCGGCGTCGGATTGACGATTGACGGTAAAGCCCTCCTCAACGATATTTCGTTCTCGGCGGCCCCGGGATCGCTGACGGCGATCATCGGACCGTCGGGTGCCGGTAAGTCGACGGTGTCGAAGATCGTGGCGGGCCTCAATAATCCAACCGTCGGCGTGGTTACGTTCGAAGGCCGCGGCGTGCACAGCGAATACGATGCGCTCCGTTCTCGTATCGGCATGGTCCCGCAGGACGATGTCTTGCATCAGAAGCTGACACTGCGTCAAGCCCTCCGATACGCGGCCGAACTCCGACTGCCAGCTGACTTGTCAACTGCCGATCGGGACCAGGTGATCGACGGTGTGCTGTCGGAGTTGCAGCTCACCGAACACGTCAACACTCGTGTCGACAAACTCTCGGGCGGTCAGCGCAAACGGGCATCGGTCGCGATGGAGCTCTTGACCGGTCCGTCGCTGCTGATCCTGGACGAGCCGACCTCGGGTCTGGACCCGGCGCTCGACCAGCAAGTTATGAAAACCCTGCGCCGGCTGGCAGACGCTGGTCGCGTGGTCCTGGTTGTCACGCATTCGCTCACTTATTTGAACCTGTGTGATCAGGTGCTGCTCCTGGCTCCCGGCGGCAAGACGTCGTTCTGTGGTTCACCGGACGATGTTTCATCGGAGATGGGCACCAGCGATTGGGCCGAAATCTTCGGTTACGTGGCCGAGCACCCCGATCAGGCGTGGGCGCAATACCGGCAACGCCATCCACACTCAGCGCCACCACCTCAGCCGACACCGCGTGGAGCCCAGACGCCACCGGCCAAGATGGGGCTACTGCGTCAGACCAGCACCGTCGCACGACGGCAGGCGCGACTTGTCTGGGCAGACAAGGGTTATCTGGTGGTGCTGCTGCTGATGCCGGTGGTGCTGGGTTTGTTGACCCTGGTGATCCCCGGCGACAAGGGTTTTAGTCGAGCCGTGACTCCACCCACGAACAACTACGTGCCGCCGAAGGATCCCGGCGAGGCACTGCAGATTCTGACGATCTTGATTATCGGCGCGGCGTTCATGGGAACAGCACTGGCCGTTCGAGACCTGGTCGGCGAACGTGGCATTTTTGAACGTGAACGGGCGGTTGGTCTGCGGCCGGGCGCCTACCTGACGGCCAAGGTGCTCGTGTTCGCGGTCATGACGATTGTGCAGGTAGCGATCATGGTTGGCATCACCTACGCGTTCCGGGCGATGCCAAAGGCCGAGGACATCCACAAGCCGGACACCCCAGACCCGCTGTTGCCGCCGTCCGTTTCGCTGTTTATTGCGGTCGCCGCGGTGGCCTGCGTCAGCGTGCTGGTGGGTCTGGCGATCTCCGCTGCCGTGCGGTCGACCGAGCAGACCATGCCTCCGCTAGTCATTGTCGTGATGGTCCAGTTGGTACTGTCCGGTGGCCTCTTCGCCATCAGCTCCGCCTTTGTTAAGCCCCTGACCTGGCTGTTCCCCACGTATTGGGGCTATGCGAGCGGAGCGCAGGCCGTGAACATTCCATGGATCGCCGATCAGGTTCCGCAGGTCAAGATCGACGAAGCTGGCGGCAGCATGCTTTATCCGATGTGGGAACCGTCGCTGACGCACGCGTTAATCAGCTATGGCGCGTTGATCCTGATTGCGGTGGTCTTGACCGTATTCGTGTTCTCACGACTGCGGCTTCGCAAGCGTTGATCCCAGCGGCTGCCGACGCTGCGCCCAACGGCGCTGTGGTCCGCGGCTAGGCTGGAAATCATGCAGCGCATCATCGGCACCGAAGTTGAGTACGGCATTTCCGCTCCCGGCGACCCCTCGGCCAATCCGATCCTGACCTCCACCCAGGCGGTACTGGCGTACGCGGCTGCCGCCAATGTGCCGCGGCGCGATCGTCGTACGCGCTGGGACTACGAGGTGGAGTCGCCCATGCGCGACGCCCGCGGCTACGACCTTGGTGCCAGCGGGGGACCAGCACCGGTCATCGACGCCGACGAGATTGGCGCGGCCAACATGATCCTCACGAACGGTGCGCGACTCTACGTCGATCACGCGCACCCGGAGTATTCCTCGCCCGAGGTGACCGATCCGCTCGACGCGGTGATCTGGGATAAGGCGGGCGAGCGAGTGATGGAGGAAGCCGCCCGTCACGTCGCCAGCGTGCCCGGTGCACCGCGCCTGCAGCTGTACAAGAACAACATCGACGGAAAAGGGGCGTCGTACGGCACGCACGAGAACTACCTCATGCGTCGCGATACTCCGTTCGAATCCATCGTCACCGGCCTCATGCCGTTCTTCGCTTCGCGTCAGGTGATCTGCGGTGCAGGACGAGTCGGCATCGGCCAGCGCGGTGAAGAGTCGGGCTATCAACTGTCACAGCGTGCCGACTACATCGAGGTGGAGGTCGGCCTCGAGACCACGTTGAAGCGCGGCATTATCAATACGCGCGATGAACCGCACGCCGATCCGGACAAGTACCGGCGCCTGCACGTCATCATCGGCGACGCCAACCTGGCGGAAACTGCCACGTATCTCAAGGTCGGCACCACGGCACTCGTTTTGGATCTGATCGAAGCGGGCGTTCAACTCGACGATCTCGCCCTGGCCTGGCCGGTCGAAGCCGTCCATACGATCAGTCACGATCCGACCCTGCGCGCGACCGTCGCACTACAGGATGGACGCGAAATGACCGGCCTCGCTCTGCAGCGCGAGTACCTGGATCGGGCGCAGAAGTTCCACGACGAAAACCACAGCGACGACACCCGTGCTGCGCACGTCCTCGCCACCTGGGCCGATGTCCTCGACAAGCTGGAACGCGACCCAATGGAATGCGCAGAACTGCTTGACTGGCCAGCCAAGTTGCGACTCCTGGAAGGTTTCCGTACCCGCGAAGGGCTCGGATGGGCGTCGTCGCGACTGCACCTCATTGACCTGCAGTATTCCGACGTCCGACTCGACAAGGGCCTCTACAACCGGCTGGTTGCGCGCGGTTCCATGAAACGCCTCACCACTGAAGAACAGGTGATGCGGGCCGTACACACCCCGCCGGAAAGCACACGCGCCTACTTCCGCGGTGAAGCGGTTCGCCGATTCGGTGCGGAAATCGCCGCGGCCAGCTGGGACTCGGTGATTTTTGATCTCGGTCGAGATTCGTTGATCCGTATCCCGATGAACGAACCTTTACGTGGCACCGCCGAGCATGTGAAAGACCTTCTCAAAGATGCGGCCACGGCTGCCGAGTTGGTTGAACGCCTCAGCATGTAGGTCAAGCGTCCCCGGTTTCCCGAAGCGTTCGCCGCTCACCTGGCTGAATGCGATATCGCGCAACAGGATTGGCACCAGTACGGTCGCGTCGCCACCGGTGAGCGACGGCCACCGGTAGGGTTGAAGTCACAACATTCTCTTCTCAGGAGGCGAGCATGGCGCAAGAGCAGACCAAGCGCGGCGGCGGTAAAGACGACGACGACGCGATCGGCGGTGGCGGCGCAGGCCAGGAGCGTCGAGAAAAGCTCACTGGCGAGACCGACGATCTGCTCGACGAGATCGACGACGTGCTGGAAGAGAACGCCGAAGACTTCGTGAAGGCCTACGTTCAGAAGGGCGGCCAGTGACGCCCATGCCCGGCGAGGCAGGGACTGGCAGCATCTCGTCGTTTGCCGAGTATCTCCGTCGTCATGCCCCAGAGCGATTGCCGCACAACATGATCGCCAACGGTGATGGGATGAGTGCGGACCAAATTCCGCACGGCACGACCATCGTCGCCGTCAGTTACCGGGGCGGCGTCATTCTGGCTGGTGACCGTCGAGCCACCATGGGGAATCTCATCGCCACGCGCGATGTCCAGAAGGTTTACGTCACCGACGACTACTCAGCCGCCGGGATCGCTGGTACCGCGGGCATCGCGATCGAGATGGTTCGCCTGTTCGCCGTCGAACTCGAGCACTACGAGAAAATTGAAGGCGTCCCGCTGACCCTGGATGGCAAGGCTTCGCGCTTGGCCAGCATGGTCCGCAGCAATCTCGGTGCGGCGATGCAGGGACTCGCGGCGGTCCCGCTTCTCGTTGGCTTCGACGCCGAAGCCAACGACGACGCGCGCGGCCGAATCTTCTCGTTCGACGTCGCTGGGTCGCGGCACGAAGAAGTCGGCGGATACGAAGCCATCGGTTCAGGTTCGGTATTCGCGCGGTCTTCACTGAAAAAACTGTTCCGCGCGGACTTCACTGCCAGCGAAGCGTTGAGCGCCGTGGTGGAAGCCCTGTACGACGCCGCTGATGATGACTCGGCGACCGGGGGACCCGATCTAGTGCGCCGGATTTTCCCGACGGCCGTTCGGATCGGAGCCGACGGGGCCGACGTGATTCCAGAAGCCGAAATCGCTGAGGCCGCCGAAGCGGTCGTCGCGCGACGTCGCGACGAGGCGCAAGCAAACTCGTTGGGCAACGAAACGCCGGAGGCCAAGGCATGACCTTCCCGTATTACGCCAGCGCAGAGCAGATCATGCGCGACCGTTCGGAACTCGCGCGCAAGGGAATTGCTCGCGGCCGAAGCGTGGTTGCCATGACCTACGCGGACGGAGTGCTGTTTGTGGCGCACAATCCGTCGAACACGCTGCGCAAGGTCAGCGAAATCTATGACCGGATCGGTTTCGCAGCCGTCGGCAAGTACAACGAGTTCGAAAGCCTGCGCAAGGCTGGCATCCAAATGGCCGACCTCCGCGGCTACAGCTACGACCGTGCCGACGTGACAGGCCTGTCCCTCGCGAGTGCCTACGCGAACACCCTGGGTGCGGTGTTCACCGAGCAACCGAAACCGTTCGAGGTCGAACTTTGCGTCGGTGAAGTTTCCCCACCGGGAAAGGACCGACCGTCGCAGCTGTACCGGATCGGCTACGACGGGTCGATTGTCGACGAGACCTCGTACATCGTCATGGGTGGTGCCACCGAGCCGATCAACACGGCGATGGCCGAAGCCTACGAACCGGACCTGTCATTGACGGCCGCCATCAAACTGTCGGTGCACGCGCTATCGAGCGCCGCCGCCACACTAGCGGTGGCCACCGTCTCGGCCACTAATGGGGGCGAAGCGGAACCGGCCGCCGTCGACTTGACCGCCGACGACGTCGAAGTTGCCATTCTCGACCGGAATCGCCCGCGCCGCGCGTTCAAACGACTGCGCGACGCCGACGTTACCGGCTATCTCGAACAGGAGTAAGAGCCGTGGAACGACGGATCATGGGCATCGAAACCGAGTACGGCGTCACGTGCACGTTTAAGGGCCAGCGCCGACTCAGCCCCGACGAGGTGGCCCGCTATCTGTTCCGCCGGGTTGTCGCCTGGGGACGGTCGTCGAACGTCTTCCTCACCAACGGTGCGCGCCTGTACCTCGATGTGGGATCGCATCCCGAATACGCGACCGCCGAGTGCGATTCGGTGGAGCAACTCGTCATGCACGACCGCGCGGGCGAACGCATCCTTGAGGAACTGCTCATCGACGCGGAAGAAAGACTGGTGGCCGAAGGCATCGGCGGGGACATTTATCTGTTCAAGAACAACACCGACTCGGCGGGCAATTCGTACGGGTGCCACGAGAACTATCTGGTCAGTCGGGTCGGCGAGTTCGGGCGCGTCTCCGACGTACTGCTGCCGTTCCTCGTAACCCGGCAACTCATCTGCGGCGCAGGCAAAGTCCTGACGTCCGGCAACGACGCCAAGTTCTGCCTATCGCAGCGTGCCGAACACATTTGGGAGGGTGTCTCGTCGGCAACCACCCGTTCGCGCCCGATCATCAACACCCGCGACGAGCCGCATGCCGATGCCGAAAAGTACCGTCGGCTGCACGTGATCGTCGGTGACTCCAACATGTCCGAGACGACGACAATGCTCAAGGTCGGTTCCGCACTGCTGGTGCTGGAGATGGTGGAGTCCGGCATCTCCTTCCACGACTTCGCGCTCGACAATCCGATCCGCGCAATCCGCGACATCAGCCAAGACACCACCGGCACCCGGGAGATCCGGTTAGCGGGCGGTCGGACCGCGACAGCGTTGGCCATCCAACGCGAGTATCACGCACGGGCGGTCAAGCACCTCGAGAATCGGACCCCTGACGCCACCATGGATCGTGTCGTGGACCTGTGGGGCCGCACCCTCGATGCTGCCGAAACCGGCGACTACAGCCAGGTCGACACCGAAATCGACTGGGTGATCAAACGCAAGTTGATGCAGCGGTACCAAGACCGCTTCTCGATGGACCTGACCGACCCGAAGATTGCCCAGCTCGACCTCGCTTACCACGACATTCGCCGTGAACGCGGCGTCTTCGATGTGCTCGCGCGCAAGGGGTTGGTCGCCCGCGTTACCACCGATGAGGCGATCGACGAAGCCACCAGCACACCGCCGCAGACCACACGCGCAAAACTGCGCGGAGACTTCATTACCGCAGCCCAAGCGGCCAAGCGCGATTTCACCGTCGACTGGGTGCACCTCAAGATCAACGATCAAGCGCAGCGCAACGTGCTGTGCAAAGACCCGTTCCGAAACGTCGACGAGCGAGTCGAACGGCTAATCGCGTCGATGTAGCACCTAAGGTAACTACGTGACTACGAAGAACGAGCGGATCGTCAATCTCGTTGTCTGTTTGATGGCTGCGCGCGGTTTTGTCAGCGCCGAGTATCTGCGTCGGAATGTCCAGGGCTACAACGATGCAGGCCAGCAGGGCGACACGTTTAAACGGATGCTCGAACGCGACAAGGCCGAACTCCGCGAGATGGGTATACCGCTCGAGACCGGCGTGAATCCCACTGGGGAAGAGGGCTACCGGATCGATCCGGAGCAGTACGCGCTGCCCGAAATTACCCTGGACCGAGCCGAGGCGGCAGCAGTTGCCGCAGCGTCGGCCGTGTGGCACGAGCCGTCCGTGGCCACGGTCTTCCAGACTGCAGTCTTAAAATTGCAGGCTGCCGGCATTGAAGTCGCACCCGATGATGAACTCGCTGTCGCCCACGGCGGCGCATCACGCTCACTGGGCGACGAACGAACCATCACCGCGCTCCTATCGGCCATCGATGCCGCGCGCCCGGTCCACTTCACTCACCGCACTTCTCGCGGCAAACACGAGCGAACGGTGGAACCGTGGGGAATCGGTTCCAACGGCGGCCGCTGGTACGTAGTTGGTCGTGACCGGGATCGCGACGCGACCCGTACGTTCCGAATCTCCCGGATTACCGACGTTGCTGCCTTCGACGACGCGGGCAGCGTTCAGGTGCCAGCGAACGTCAGCATTTCGTCCATCATTGCCGAGGCCGTCGAAAGGGCCGCCGGCGATGCCGGATCGACAGCACAGGTGTGGGTCGCGGCTAACCGCGCGCACGGACTTCGCCGCATCGCCTCATCGGCGACGCCGCAAACGCTGGCCAGCACGGGGGAGCAGGGCGACGTACTCACCATCAATATTTCTTCGCAGTCCGGACTGCGACGGGTGATTCTTGGTGCCGGACCCGACGCCGTCGTGCTGAGTCCGGACGAATTGCGCCGCGATGTCATCGCCGACCTCGATCAGCTGATGGAGATCCAACGTTGAACGTCACCGCACCAAAGCCCACACGACTGTCGCGACTGTTGGCGATGGTCCCGTACTTCCAGGCGCGTCCGGGCATCAAACTTTCGACGGCCGCCGCAGACCTGGGAGTTACGCCCAAACAACTTACCGCCGACCTCGAGCAACTGTTTGTGTGCGGACTTCCCGGTTACGGTCCCGAGCACCTCATCGACATTCAGTTCTGGGATGGGTACGTCAGCGTGGCGTTCACTGCGGGAATGGATCGACCGCTTCGACTGACGGGCCCGGAAGCCAACGTGCTACTGATGGCGTTAACGATGCTGACCGAGTCCGGCGGTGCCGTCGAAACGGGTGCGGTGCGTAGCGCGATCGCCAAAATCGAAGAAGCGATGGGTGCCACCTATCGGGCCATTAGTTCCAAAGCCGACAGCGATGCGACCTCGCGCCCGGTCGATAGCGCAATTCGTGCCGCCGTCGAAGCTCGCGAGGCACTTCGCATTACCTATTACACCGCCAGCCGGGACGACGTCACCGAGCGCACCATTGACCCAATCCGTATTCGCGCCGTCGATGGCCACAGTTACCTGGAAGCGTGGTGCCGTCGATCCGAGGGCATCCGGATGTTCCGGTTCGACCGCGTCGAGACCGCTGAGTCCACTGGCGAACCGTCATCGCCGCCCGCGCACGCCGTGCGGCCCATCGAATCCGAGGACTCCATCGGTTTCAATGTGCTGACCGGCGAACTTCCCGTGGCCCGCATTGAAGTGGATCCGGAAGCGCTCTGGCTCCTGGAGTACTACGATGCCGAACCCGACGAGGACTTCGACACCGCGCCAACGGCACCCATTTCGGCGACCCTTCGATACGGCTCACCCGAATGGCTCGCGCGTTTTATCCTCGGATTCGGTGGCCGGGTCAGGCTCCTCGACGATACGACCGCAGCTGGATCGGTGGTCGTCGAGACAGCATCCGCGGCACGTGAACGGTACCGTTAACCGGTTCGACAAAGCTGAACGCGCCGACGGCGCTCATCCCGGGTAGACTCGGGCGAGAACTTATTCTTTTAACCTAGGTGATTTCGAAGGGTGCAGTTATGGGTGCGATGTCAGCGTGGCACTGGGCGATCGTGCTGATTGTGCTGGTCCTCCTGTTTGGTTCGGCCAAGCTTCCCGGGGCAGCACGCGGTTTGGGGCGCTCGTTGCGCATCTTCAAGTCGGAAATGCAGGAAATGGCCAGCGACGGCAAGAACGATGCCGCGTCGGATGCAACCGACACGACGGCACCTCGCGAGTTGCCCGCCGCTGAGAAGCCGGCTGTCGCCGATCAGACGCAGCCGACCGACAAGAAGACGGCTTAGCCGCTCACCGACGTAAGTGGCAAGTAACAGCTCACGCGGCAAATTTACGCTCGGCAAGATCGACCCCCGCCGACGGCGCAGCAAAGTTAATCCCGACGGCTCCATGCCGCTGGCCGAGCATCTGTACGAACTCCGCAACCGCCTCGTCATCTCGATGTTGGCAATCGCCGTCACGACGATTTTCGGGTTCTTTTGGTATAGCCACAGCTTTGGGCCAATCCAGTCACTCGGCGAGATTTTGCGTGGTCCCTACTGCGATCTGCCCGCATCATCGCGGGCGAGCCTCACCCCGGACGGCGAATGCCGCCTTCTAGCGACGGGTCCGTTCGACCAATTCATGCTGCGACTGCAGGTTGGTCTCACCGCCGGTGTGGTGCTGGCATGCCCGATCTGGTTGATGCAGGTCTGGCGGTTCATCACCCCGGGTCTAAAAAAGAACGAACGCCGCTACGGGTTCTCATTTGTCGCAGCGGCCAGCGTGCTGTTTGTCGGCGGTGCCATCCTGGCTTACTTCATCGTCTCGAAGGCGTTCGGGTTCCTCCTGACAATCGGCAACGACGTTCAGGTCACCGCCTTATCCGGTGACTTGTACTTCAAATTCCTGCTGCACCTGCTGGTTTTGTTCGGCATCAGTTTTGAACTCCCGCTGTTGATCATCGCGCTCAACTTGGTTGGCGTGCTCACCTATGAGCGACTGAAGAAGTGGCGTCGAGGGCTGATCTTCGCGGTCTTCGTGTTTGCCGCAATTGTTACGCCGGGCCAGGATCCGTTCACCATGCTCGCGCTAGCCGGTGCGTTGACAATCTTGTTGGAACTGTCGATTCAGATCGCACGCCTTAACGATCGTCGCAAGGCAAACAAGAACCCGGACTGGATGGACGTCCCGGACGATCAAGCCTCCCCGTTGGCATCCGGTGCCGACGCAAAGGCGTCTGGAACCATCGATGCTGTCGCGCCGATTCCACGCCCCGGAGCGATCGGCGCCACCAGCGACCGGCAATCTATCGCGACTCCAACCGCATTCGATGACATCCTGTAGTTGATGACCATCGACGAACTTTCCGTATCCGGCCCGGAACTCACGGCCTTCAGTACCCGGATCGGGTTTACTCTCGACCCCTTTCAGCAGCAGGCATGTGCCGCCCTCGAGGCCGAACACGGCGTTCTAGTCTGCGCCCCAACGGGGGCCGGTAAGACCATCGTCGGCGAGTTCGCCGTGCACCTGGCTCTCGCACACAGCACCAAATGCTTCTACACGACGCCGATCAAGGCACTGAGCAATCAAAAGTTCCATGATCTCGCCGAGGTACACGGCTCTGAGAATGTCGGCCTCCTGACGGGCGATAACGCGATCAACTCATCAGCGCCCGTCGTCGTGATGACGACCGAAGTGCTTCGAAACATGCTGTACGCGGATTCGTCCGCGCTCGCCGGACTCTCGCACGTGGTGATGGATGAGGTGCACTTCCTTGCCGATCGGTTCCGCGGTGCCGTGTGGGAAGAGGTCATCCTCGGGCTCGACCCGTCAGTGCGGGTTGTCAGCCTGTCGGCCACGGTCAGCAATGCCGAGGAGTTCGGCGACTGGATTACCGCCGTCCGCGGGGACACCACTGTCATCGTCGACGAACACCGCCCCGTCCCGCTGCATCAACACATGCTAGTGGGGAATCGGACGTTCGGACTATTCGATCGCCGCCATCCCACCCAGGTCAACCCCGAACTAACCCGATTCATCAAAAACCGGCTGCTATCGAATGATGCCGTCGGCAACTACCGAGACCGTGTCGCCCGCGAACGACGTCGAGGCGGCGGTACCGGAGTGTCGCGTCCGCGACTGATCAAGATGCTCGACGAGAACGGCCTGCTACCAGCGATCACTTTCATCTTTTCCCGCAAGGGCTGTGACGGTGCGCTCGCGCAATGCCTGCGCTCGGACCTGAACTTATTGGAACCGGACCAAGTAGCTGCGGTCGACACAATCGTCGACCGACACCTTGTCGCCATGTCACCCGGAGACGCCGACATCCTCGGTGTCGAGGAGTGGCGGGCCGGACTGCGACGCGGATTCGCCGCCCACCACGCGGGTCTGTTACCGATGTTCCGACAGGCCGTGGAAGAACTCTTCGTAGAGGGCCTAGTGAAGGTGGTGTTCGCCACCGAAACGCTGGCCCTCGGCATCAATATGCCCGCTCGCAGCGTGGTCCTGGAACGCCTAGTGAAATACAACGGCGAAGCGCATGTGGACCTCACACCGGGGGAGTACACCCAGCTGACGGGCCGCGCCGGACGCCGCGGAATTGACGTCGAAGGGCACGCGGTCGTGGTGTGGACGCCGGAAGTGGTGCCGGACCGCGTCGCGGGCCTGGCGGGCGCGCGAACCTTCCCGCTCCGCAGTTCCTTCACGCCCGAATACAACATGGCGATGAACCTCATTGACCGACTAGGCGTACAAGGTTCGCGCGACCTGCTGCGGCGGTCGTTTGCACAGTTCCAAACCGACCGGTCGGTGGTCGGACAAGCACGCCAACTCGACCGCGCGCGGATGTCCCTGCGGAAAGTCGACGCCGAACTCGACCACTCGGCCCAACGCAAGGGTCTCGAGCCCGAAGCATTCCTCGAGTACATGTCGCTGCGAGAGGACATCAAACGGCAGGAACGGGCCGCCAAGTTTATGCGGCGCATGGAATCCACAGAAGCGGTCTCCGACGACCTTCTGGCCCTGAAACCCGGGAACGTCATCGGGCTGAATACCGGTCGCCACCGTGGGCTCGCCGTGGTTCTGGAACGCGCGGAAATGGACATTGATCCCAAGCCGCTGGTCTTGTGCGAGGACGGCTGGGTCGGTCGTGTCGGCGTACGCGACTTCGTGAACCCGCCCGAAGTGATCGGTCATGTCCGGATTCCCAAATCCGCCAATCGACGCAGTGCTCGGGGCCGACAGGAACTGGTCTCGATTCTGCGCAATAGCGGAATCGATCGCCCGCGCGGGCGCAACACCAAACGCAAACAGGAAAGCCCCAGTAACGCCCGGCTCATCGAACTCCGCAACAAACTGCGCAAACATCCGGTTCATAAACTTTCCGGAATCGACGACCTGCATCGATTGGCCGAACGTCGCAGTCGCCTGCTGCGTGACATCAACAGCCTGGAACAAGCCGTCGACACCCGGACCGCCGCACTGGAGACCCAGTTCGACGCCATCACCGGCGTGCTTACGGAACTGTCGTATCTCGAGATAGACGACGACGGCGAGCTCGTCGTCACACCAACCGGGACCGTCTTGCGTCGGATCTACTCGGAGAGCGATCTCCTCGTCGCCGAATGCATCCGAGCCGGTATTTGGGATCACCTGTCGCCACCCGACCTTGCCGCCGTCGTGTCGTCGATGGTCTACGAGTCGCGCCGCGACTCCTACACCGGCGGAATCGATTCCATGCCAGGTAACAAGGCCCTGCGCGACGCGCTCACCGAAACCGTCCACGTCTGGGAAAGCACCAACGACATCCAAACACGTCACGGAGTCGTTCAAACGCGCGAACCGGATACCGGCTTCTGTGTCGCTATCGGCGCGTGGGCGTCGGGCAGGTCGCTTCGTGAAGCACTGCTCGCAGCATCCGAACGAGGACAAATGCTCTCACCAGGTGATTTTGTTCGATGGAATCGCCAAGTCATCGACCTCCTCGAGCAGATTCGCGGCAGCGTGGACCCTGATGCGAGCCTTGCAATCGCGGCACGGAAAGCTATCAAGGGTGTGCGGCGCGGCGTCGTGGCATCCGAGTTGGACTGAACCCCTGCGGTAACGTGACACCAGCCAGCGCTTACGGGGCATTTGTTGAGAGGAAGGCGCGAAATGACGAACGACGATCAGCCGACAGAAACGGGTACCCCGGACAACAGTCCCGCGACCCCTGCCGCCGATAGCGAAAAGACGACGGTCGTGCAGCGGCCCGATGTTAGCCAGGCCGACGGTGCCACCACTCCGGTCGTTCCCGCTAGCCCCACCGAGCAATACACCGCGCCTGCGCAGCCGACACCAAATCAGGCGCAACCGACGCAGCAACTAGACCCGCAACAGGCGCAGTACGGTCAACAGGCGCAGTACGGCCAGCAAGCGCAATACGGGCAGCAGCCCCAGTATGGACAGCCCCAGTACGGGCAGCAGCCACAATACGGACAGCCCCAATACGGGCAGCAGCAGTTTGCCGCGCCCGGGCAGTCGTCACAGCCCGGTCAGCCATCTCCGTACGGTCAGACACCCGGCGCTCAGCAGCAGTTTCCCCCGCAGCAGCAGTTCGGGCAGCAACAGTTCGGGCAGCAACAGTTCGGGCAGCAACAGTTTGGGCAGCAACAGTTCGGTCAACCCGGCCAGCCAGCCGCAGATCCAACGCTGAATCCGTTCGCACCGGAACAACAGACCACCAAGAAGAAACTGTCAGGCAGCAAGCTGGTCGGACTTATCGCAGCCGTCCTTCTCGCACTCGCGGCGATCGTCGCACTCACCGCCTTTGTGGTGCCCGGATGGGCCGGAAAGAACCTCAACCAGACCGCCGTCCAAGACGGCGTCACGAAGATCCTTACCGCCTCCGAGCCTGAAGGCTACGGCATCAAAGACGTCAAGGATGTCCAATGCCCGGACGGCCAGAAAGTAGAGGCCGGCGCCACCTTCACCTGCTCGCTGAAGGTGAACGGAGAGAACAAACACGTCACCGTCACTGTCAAAGACAGCAGCGGCACCTACGAAGTCTCTCGCCCCACCAACTAGGGCCCACAGCTAAAACGCGACTCCCGGCGTCGAACACTCACTGAAGGAGTTCAACGCCGGGAGTTGCGGCTGTGTTGCCGGAGTGCCGCGCTACCAGCGAAGCGCGGTACGCAAACGGCCAATAGAAGCGTCAATGCCGAGTTCAGCAACCAACGCGTCCAGGCCTTCGGCATCGGCAGGCGACGTCGGGAGCGCATCCGACTCCGTGCTGTCGATAGTGTCCGCGTCGGTTCGGACCGCAACAACCGTCCTCGCAGCAGCTAGGTAGTCAGCAGAACTCTGAATAGAGTTACGAGCGCGCGCGGGGACTGCCGAAGCCGGATCATAAGCGGCGGCCTCAAGAGCATCGAGGCTACCGAACTGGGTGAGCAGCTTAGCGCCAGTCTTCTCACCAATGCCCGGAACACCGGGAAGACCGTCCGAAGGATCGCCGCGCAGGATCGACATTTCCGCGTAAGCCACCCCCGCCCGTTCAACAGGCACACCATACTTGGCAGCCACCTCCTCCGGACCCATCAACTCGGCCTTCGCAAGGCCGCGCCCCACATAAAGGACACGAACCGGGACAGGATCCTCGGCCACCACCTGCAGGAGGTCCCGGTCACCGCTCACAACCAGCACATCGTCAGTCGCTTCATGGAAAGCCAACGTCCCAATCACGTCGTCTGCCTCACAGCCCTCGGCACCCGACGTAGCGATTCCCGCACACCGCAAAACCTCCAAAATCATCGGGACCTGCGGTGTCAGAGTGTCGGGCACCTCCTCAGCAGCACCGTCACCGTCAGCCGCGACGCGGTGCGCCTTATACGACGGGATGAGATCGGTGCGGAAAGCAGGCCGCCAATCCAAATCAAGACACACCACCAACCGAGAAGGGTCGTGCGTCGTCACGAGCGAAGCGATCGTATCGACAAAACCACGTACCGCATTGACCGGTCGCCCATCGGGCGAGGTCATCTTCTCCGGCAAAGCGTAAAACGAACGAAACCACAAACTCGCCCCGTCGAGGAGCATCACCGATCCGGTCATGGTGAATACCCTATTCACATTGGTCGCCAAGTCCTATCGGGTCGCCGCGAAATCGCCCGAGTTCGGCAGCCTCCAAAGCCGGTGAAATACGGTAAGTACATGGCCACCCGATTCGCCCCAGACGTATACGCCCAACGACTCGCACGCGCAGCCGAACTCACCGCTACCGCTGGATACCACGCGATCGTCGTCGGGACCGGACCAGACTTCCGCTACCTCACCGGTTCAGACGCCGAAACCTTCGAGCGACTCACCGCCCTGGTAATCCCCGCACAAGGTCCCGCACGCGTCGTCACAGCACGGTTAGAGTTAGCTTCCCTCCGAGAATCGGCGATCGGCGAACTCGGCCTGCAGATCACCGACTGGGTCGACGGCGAAGATCCCTACACGCTCGCCCTCGACGGCTTCGGCCCCCACGCGAAACTAGCCGTCTCCGACGCCCTACCAGCCCTACACCTCATTCCACTGAGCCAACGGACAAGCGCACCAATCGCTTTGGCAACACCCGTGCTGCGTGAACTGCGAATGATCAAAGACCAAGCCGAACTCGAAGCATTACGCCGAGCCGGCGCCGCCATCGACCGCGTCCACGCCCGAATGGCCGAATTCCTGAAACCCGGACGCACCGAAGCCCAAGTCGCCGCCGACATCGATGCCGCCATCCGCGCCGAAGGACACAACCTCGCCGAATTCATCATCGTCGGCTCCGGACCCAACGGCGCCGATCCACACCACGAACAGTCCAACCGAATCATCGAAACAAACGACATAGTCGTCATCGACATCGGTGGACCGGTATCGCCCGGCTACAACTCCGACTCCACCCGCACCTACTGCTTCACCACACCGCGCCCAGACATCGCAAAGGCCTACGCGATCCTCGAGCAAGCGCAAGCCGCCGCCGTCGCCGCCGTCCGCCCAGGAGCAACCGCCGAAAGCATCGACGCCGCCGCACGCGACGTCCTCAACGCCGCCGGACTCGGAGACCAATTCATCCACCGCACCGGCCACGGCATCGGCCTATCAGTTCACGAAGAGCCATACATCGTCGCCGGAAACACCGACAAACTCCGCGAAGGAATGGCATTCAGCATCGAACCAGGCATCTACTTCGCCGGCGACTGGGGAGCACGCATCGAAGACATCGTGATCGTGACCGCAGACGGCTGCGAACCAGTCAATACCCGGCCCCACGGATTGGTAGTTCTGCCGGGGTGACGGATTCTTCTACTTCTTCTTCTTCTTCTTCGGCAGGGTGGTGCCCGGGTTGGGCGGGGCGACTTCTGCTTCGGCAGGGGGGTGCCCGGGTTGGGCGGGGCGACTTCTGCTTCGGCAGTCCTCGCTCCTTCGCTAGCTGTACTTCTTCGTGACGTTGTGAACGCGTTGTGCCGGTGTGAGGCCACCGATGCCGGTGTGGGGTCGGTGATGATTGTAGTGATGTAGCCATGCTGTGTACGCGAGCTCGCGTTCGTGTTCGTTTTGATAGCGGGCGGCGTAGGCCCATTCG
>NZ_JBARYI010000095.1:0-47736 GCF_049647785.1 Gordonia sp. (in: high G+C Gram-positive bacteria) | reverse complement strand
GGGCGGGGTGGTTTAGCGGCCCTTGGTCGCCAAAATCAGTTGGGTGGCACCGATCATCAGGAGCGTGCTGCCGAACATGTGGAGGACGACGAGGACTTCGGGGAGCCCAGCGGCGTACTGGACATAGCCGATGACGCCCTGTACGACAATCACCGCGCCGAACCAGGCGGCGGCCCGTCGCAACGATGAGACGGCCGCGACAGTCAGCAGAATCAACCCGATCGTCAAACCAACCAGCGTCCATACGGCGTCCACGTGCAACTGCGTTGCCTGTGTTGGTTCCAACCCATTGCGATGCGCTTTGATGTCGCCAGCGTGAGGACCGGATCCGGTGACGACCGTCCCCAGATAAATGGTCACCCAGGTGAGAATGTAGATGGCCCAGGCGAGCAAGACGGCAAAGCGAATCAGGACCTTCGGTTGGCCCGCGTCGTCGAGGGTCTGTTCCCGATTTGGCTTGGTGTGCACCACCATCCAGGTGGCAAGTGAAATGATCACCATCGTTGCGAGGAAATGCAGCGAGACAATCCACGGGTTGAGGTTCGTCAGCACCGTGATGCCACCGATGACCGCCTGCAACGGCACACCCATCGCAACGCCAGTCGCGAGCCTGCGCGACAGTCGGTCCACCGGGACGCGGCGCATCGCGGCGACCCAGGTCGCCACCGCGATGATCACGAGTACCCAGGTCAGCATGCGATTGCCGAACTCAATGATGCCGTGAATGCCCATCGCGGCATGCGGAGTCACCGATCCCGCGGTGCATTGCGGCCACGTGGGGCAGCCGAGGCCTGAGTCGGTCACGCGTACCGCACCGCCGGTGACTACCAGCATCACGTTGGCGGCGAGGTTGGCGATGGCCCAGTAGTAGAGGAACTTGGCCGTGGGCCGCTTAAAGCCGAACCAGGAATCGATCATTGGAAGCGGAACCACCTAACTGCCAGGGCGCTGCCGATTGCAGCCCAGGCAATCAGGACGCAGAAACCGAATACATCGAACGACGAGGCTAAGGCTTGCGTGAGCGCCTCGGTGAGTGCACCCGACGGGGAGAGTCGGGCGATCGTATGGACCAGGCCGGGGACGTGCTCGTCGAGCACAACGAGACCGGCCAGGGCCAAAAGGACAAACCAAATCAGGTTGCCGAGCGCCAACACCACTTCGGCTTTAAGCGTTCCACCGAGGAGCAGGCCGAGTGCGGCGAACGCGACAGTGCCGACAACGATTGCAATCGCACCGAGGGCCAAGCCCGCGATGGAGGGGCGCCAACCAAAGGCCAAGCCGATGCCGCCGATGATGGCCGACTGAAGGGCGACGACGATCAGCACGGCAAGGGATTTCCCGGCAATGATGCCCCACCGCGGGATGGGTGTTGCCCCTAGACGTTTGAGGGCTCCGTAGCGGCGGTCGAAGCCGACAGCGATGGCCTGGCCGGTAAACGCCGTTGACATGATCGCGACCGCGAGGACCGCGGGCACGAAGGTGCTGGCCCGGGCGGCTGGCGTGTCGCCAGCGCTGGTCGTTAGCGGCAGCAGGCTCAAGCCGATCAACATCGTGACCGGAATGAACATGGTGAGCAGCAGTTGTTCGCCATTGCGGAGCAGCAGTAGCAGCTCGAGGCGTGTCTGCGCGGCCAACATCCGAAGGAGCGGTGCGGGTTGCGGGTTGGGGGTAAAAGTTCCGCTGGGGAACCGGTTCGTTTCGGGTACGACGGTGGCGTTTGAATCGGTACTCACGCCCGCACCTCCCGTCCGGTGAGATTGAGGAAGACATCTTGCAGGCTGTTGCTGGCGACGTTAAGCGATTCGATGAGGGCGCCGCGAGCAGTGCACAGTCGCGCGATCTGCTCGATCGTCTCGGGCGTGATGTCGCCGCCGACAAGGTGCTCGCCAGTCGGACTGATCGTGGCGTGGCAACCCGCGGGCAGCACTTCCTGCAGCGCAGACGTGGTGATGTCGGCGGCACCGGTTCCCCCGACGGTGAACCGCAGTTGGCCTTCGGCGTCATGGCGAACGAGTTCGGCTGGCGTCCCCGCAGCAACCACCCGACCGGAGTCGATGATGACGATCTGGTCGGCAAGCTCCTCGGCTTCGTCGAGCAGGTGTGTGGTCAGCAGAATCGACACACCGTCGGCGCGGAGACGAGAAATCAACTCCCACACCATTATCCGCGCGTGCGCATCCAGGCCGGCGGTTGGCTCGTCCAGGAAGACGAGCTCTGGACGGCCGACCAGCGCGCACGCCAACGACAGTCGCTGTTGCTGGCCGCCGGACAGGCGACGGAAGCTGGTGCTTGCGACGTCGTTGAGACCCAGTACGGTCAGGAGCCACTCGGGATCGAGCGGATTAGCACTGTAGGAAGCGCACAGGCGGAGCATTTCGGCGGCTTTGGCACCGGGGTAGGCGCCACCACCCTGCAGCATGACACCGATGCGGGCTCGGAGCGCGTCGTTGTCGTTGATGGGGTCGAGGCCCAGGACTCGGACAGTTCCGGCGTCGGGCTTGGTGAAGCCTTCGCAGATCTCGACGGTGGTCGTTTTACCTGCGCCGTTGGGGCCGAGCAGGGCGAGTAGTTCACCGCGCGGCAGCAGGAGGTCCAGATTGTTTACGGCCGTCTTGTCGCCGAACTTTTTGACGAGCCCGCTGACCTGCAGTGCGGCGTTGTCGGAGCCCGGTTGGGGCGACGGCTCGCTGCCGGGCAAAAAAGGTTGAGGCACGACTACCAGCCTAGGCTAGAGATGCAGGTCACCGGCCTGCGGGTGGTGAGACTAACGCTGTCTGGCCGGTTGTGCCGGAATCGCACCCTTACCGGGCCTTTTGGTCGCGGCGAGCGCGGATCCAGTTTCGGATCGGACTATCGATGAAGAAGGCCATGCCCGCGATGGCCACCATGAGCAGGCCGGTCGCCAAACCTTGGGCCACCACCAGGGGGCTGGTGTCGGAGCTGGTTGGCATCACCACGATGGCGATGATGCTGGAGATGATGACCGTGCCCACGCGGAACCAGCGGGTGGTGGCCCATGCGGCCAGCGGAATGATGGCCCACAGCAGGTACCAGGCTTGGACGAACGGGAAGAAGATCACCACGCTGGCCATGGCGATGCCGAGGCCCCCGAGTGGGTGAATTCGTCCGGCCAAGCACGCCAGGAGCCACCGAACGACAAGGACGGCAGCCAGGAGTTGGCCGATGGGGCGCGCGACGTCAAGGATGGCTTGGGTTTGTTCGCCAAGGCCCAGCCAGAGGCCAACGCGACCGGAAACCACGGACAGCAGTGTCGGCATTGACATCCACGACCGGACAATACCGCCGGTACTCAGGGTGCCGGTCCAGCCGAATCCGAGGCCCGTGCCGAGGCAGATCCCGACGATCACGAGGCCAGCAATCACGACCATCGCGCTAGCGCTGGCGGTGAGGGCCCCAATGGACTTTTTGGATCGATCCCACCATTGTCGGACCGGCGCATGTCTCAGCGCGGGCAACGTCGCGCCCCAGCGTCGTGCCAGCACGATGCCGACGAAGCCCAGCGCCAGCATCGAGGTCACCTTGATCATCGACGACGCCGCGATGACCGCGACACCGGCAACGAGCAGCCAACCGGCCTTCGACAGCCAGGGTTTATCCGCTATTCGCAGCCGGTCGTCGCCGTAAATTGCTTGGAAGCACCATTCGAGGCCCACGAGCATCATGCCGATCATGAGCGCCTCGTTGTGGATGCCGCCGACCAGGTGCAGGATCACGAGCGGGTTCAGGGCGCCCAGCCAGAGCGCAGCGACGGAAGAGACTCCACAGCGCCGTGCCAGGCGGGGGAGCGCCCACACAATCATGAGGACGCCGCAGATCGCGACTAAACGGTGGAGGAGTACCGCTGCGGTGATGTTTTCCCCGGTGACGGCGGTGATCCGTTCGCCGATCCAGAGGAAGAGCGGCCCGTAAGGAGCGGGTGTGTCCTTCCACAGGTTCGGTACCGAGAGGGTTAGCGCGTGGTCAACGCCAAGTCCGCGCATCGGACTGTAGGTGTACGGGTCCATCCCCCGGTAGGCGATCGCACTCTGCGCCAGATAGGAGTAGACGTCTTTGCTGAGCAGTGGCGGGGCCACGATGAGGGGAGCGACCCACATCAGAAGGGTGCGGTCGGTTTGGCCGCGGGTCATCCGGCGGGCGGGACTGCGGCCTTCGGCGACTTCGACGCGATAGCGGCCGATGGCGTATCTGCCGAGCATCACCCAGGCGACGACCAGCATGATGAAGCCGCCGATAGAAATGGTCAGCGCAGTTGAATACATCCGCGAAGGCAGCGAAAGAATGCGCATGCCGACAATGGGGTTCTGCAGGACGGGAAGCATGCCGGTTCCGAGTGATCCAATGAGGATCAGCATTGAACCGGTGGTGCCGAACAACCGGATGCGCCGCATCCGGAGGGTTTCTAGGCGATTGAGTGGCCCGACTTCCTGTTCGTCGTCGTGCATCCGAGCCACGGTGGTGCCAAAGTCGCCGATACGGTCGACGTCGTGGTCGACGGCGGGCTTGCTGAGCCCGATGTAGTCGAGTGTCCTTCGCAGGGCGGGGAGTGCTGGCACAACGAGAACTCTAACCGGTGGCCGGTGCGTGTCGTGTTTCCGCCGCCCCGCGGCTCGTTCCCGACCGGAAAACCAGCAAATCAGTCCCGAAACCAGTATTTCCGGGCGAAAACCATGATTTAGGCGACCCTTGCTGGTTCGGGGGAAGTATTTAGGTAACAATATTGTTGTGGAAAGCATGAGCGCTAACGATCAGCTGCCCTTACGGCAGCATGCAGACGGGACCGGCCCTGACGGCCAGACCCGCGCTGCCGTCGTTTCGCTGCTGGTCGACGTAGGTCCGATGACCGCTGGTGACATTGCCCAACAACTCGGCATTTCACCCGCCGGGGTCCGGCGACACCTGGAAATCTTGACCACCGACGGTGACATCGAAGTAGCACCGTCCGGTTTTCGTAAGTCCGCACCCGGCGCAGGTAGTCGGGGTCGCCCGGCTAAATGGTTCCAGCTGACTCCCGCCGGACGCGGAAAACTTCGCCACGCCTACGACGATCTCGCAGGCGCGGTGATGCGCAAACTTCGCGATGTCGCCGGTCAGCAGGCCGTCGACGAGTTCGCGAAGGAGCGCATCGCTGGCCTCGTCGCTGACGTGCAACCCGTCAGCGAATCTGGTTCAGTGATCGCCACGGTCGATCAAATTACTGACGCTCTCACTGCAGGCGGATACTCGGCGAACACCCGTGAGGTGGGTGCCGGAGTGCAAATCTGTCAGCATCATTGCCCGGTCGCCCACGTGGCGTCCGAGTTCCCGGAACTCTGTGAGGCCGAAACGGCCATGTTCACCGAGCTCCTCGGTACACACGTTCAGCGGTTGGCGACTATCGCCAACGGCGACTGCGTGTGTACGACGCACGTTCCCGTGCATGTCATGCCGAAGGAAGCCGCGCAGCCCGCAGCTTCCGAAACCTCCGATGGAAAGGTTCTCCGATGACGGTCACCGATCCGGCCACCCCAATGACGCAGGAAGAAACAATTGCTTCCTTCGATCGCTACGGTTACGGCTGGTCCGACAGCGACGCCGCAGGTGAGTCCGCAAAACGCGGCTTGTCCGAGGCCGTCGTCCGCGACATCTCCGACAAGAAGAGCGAACCCGAGTGGATGCTCGAGGCGCGACTGAAGGCACTCCGGATCTTCGACCGCAAGCCCATGCCCAGCTGGGGCGGCGACCTCGACGGAATCGACTTCGACAACATCAAGTACTTCGTCCGGTCGACGGAGAAGCAGGCGCAGTCGTGGGAAGACCTCCCCGACGACATCCGCAACACCTACGACCGACTCGGCATCCCGGAAGCGGAGAAGCAGCGACTGGTCGGCGGCGTGGCCGCGCAGTACGAGTCTGAGGTGGTCTACCACCAGATTCGCGAGGACTTGGAAGAGAAGGGTGTCATTTTTGTCGACACCGACTCGGGTCTGCGCGACTACCCGGAACTGTTCGAGGAGTACTTCGGCAGTGTGATTCCCGCGGGCGACAACAAGTTCTCCGCGCTGAACACCGCAGTCTGGTCGGGCGGCTCGTTTATCTACGTGCCCAAGGGTGTTCACGTCGACATCCCGCTGCAGGCCTACTTCCGTATCAACACGGAGAACATGGGTCAGTTCGAGCGCACGCTGATCATCGTCGACGAAGGTGCGTACGTGCACTACGTCGAAGGCTGCACGGCACCGATCTACAAGTCGGATTCGCTTCACTCGGCGGTCGTGGAGATCGTCGTCAAGAAGGGTGGCCGCTGCCGCTACACGACCATCCAGAACTGGTCGAACAACGTCTACAACCTGGTGACCAAGCGCGCCAAGGCGGAAGCCGGCGCCACCATGGAGTGGGTCGACGGCAACATCGGCTCCAAGGTCACCATGAAGTACCCGGCTGTCTGGCTCACCGGCGAGTACGCCAAGGGCGAGGTCCTCTCGGTCGCTTTCGCGGGCGAGGGACAGCACCAGGACACCGGATCCAAGATGGTCCATCTGGCACCGAACACGTCGAGCAATATCGTCTCCAAGTCGGTGGCGCGCGGTGGCGGACGGTCGTCGTACCGCGGCCTCATCAAGATCAACCCGGGCGCGCACGGCAGTCGTTCCACCGTGCAGTGTGACGCCCTGCTGGTCGACAAGATCAGCCGCAGCGATACCTACCCGTACGTCGATATCCGCGAGGACGACGTCACGATGGGCCATGAGGCCACAGTGTCGAAGGTCAACGACGATCAGTTGTTCTACTTGCGCAGCCGTGGCCTCACCGAAGAGGAAGCAATGGCCATGGTGGTCCGTGGCTTCGTGGAACCGATCGCCAAGGAACTCCCCATGGAGTACGCACTCGAGCTGAACCGGCTCATTGAACTGCAGATGGAAGGATCGGTCGGCTGATGGCGGACTCCGCTCCCACCACCAATTCACCGGTGGTGGTCAACAAGGGTGAGCTTTTCACCTCGTACGACGTCGAGGCCTTCGAGGTCCCGGCGCAGCGCGAAGAGTCGTGGCGCTTTACCCCGTTCCGTCGCCTGCATGGTCTGCACGACGGCACCGCACCCGCGTCCGGCAGCACGACCGTCGAGGTCACCGGTGCTGGCGAGGGTGTCTCGGTTGAGACTGTCGGCCGCGACGACAAGCGTCTCGGCGAAGGCGGTGTCCCGTTCGACCGGGTGTCGGCGCAGGCGTACTCGTCGTTCGAGTCGGCAACCGTGGTGACCATTGCCAAGGAGGCTCAGGTTGCTGATCCGGTAACGATCACCGTGACCGGACCCGGGGTCGACGCCGTCGCGTATTCGCACCTTCAGATCCGCGCGGAAGCCTTCTCCAAGGCTACGGTCGTCATCGACCAACGCGGTAGCGGTGTCATTGGCGAAAACGTCGAGGTGATCGCTGGCGATGAAGCCCACATCACCGTGGTCAACGTGCAGGATTGGGAAGACGACGCCACCCACCTGGCCACCCACCACGTTTCGGTGGGACGGCACAGCGTCGTCAAGCACTTCTCGATCAGCTTGGGCGGTCACACGGTTCGCATCTCGCCGCACGTGCAGTACACCGCTCCCGGCGGCGACGCCGAACTGTGGGGACTGTATTTCGCGGACGGCGGACAGCATCTGGAACAGCGACTTCTCATTGATCACTCGCAGCCCAATTGCCGGTCGTACGTCGTCTACAAGGGGGCCCTGCAGGGCGGACTGGATGGCGACAAGCGCAAGGAAGCGCACACCGTATGGATCGGCGACGTGCTGATCCGCCCGGCGGCCGACAACACCGACACCTACGAGTTGAACCGCAACTTGGTCCTGACCGACAATGCGCGCGCCGACTCGGTGCCGAACTTGGAGATCGAGACCGGCGAGATCATTGGCGCCGGACACGCGAGTGCCACCGGCCGCTTCGACGACGAGCAGCTGTTTTACCTGCAGGCGCGCGGTATTCCGGAGGATCAGGCGCGCCGCCTGGTTGTTCGCGGATTCTTCCACGAAGTCTTGGCGAAGATCGCCGTGCCTGAACTCCGTGAGCGCCTCGAAGCCGCTATCGAAGCCGAACTCGCTATCGCAGGCGCCTGAGCCGCCTACCACTTACCTAAAGGAACTTTCTCTGATGACCACCTTGGAAATCCGCGACCTGCACGTAGACGTCGCACAGTCCGATCCGGACGCTGAACCGATTCACATCCTCAAGGGTGTGGACCTCACGGTCCGTTCGGGCGAGACCCACGCGATCATGGGCCCTAACGGCTCCGGTAAGTCGACCCTGTCGTACGCCATCGCAGGCCACCCGAAGTACGAGATCGTCTCGGGCACCATCACCCTCGATGGCGAAGACGTCCTCGCGATGAGCGTCGACGAGCGCGCCCGCGCCGGCCTGTTCCTGGCCATGCAGTATCCGGTCGAGGTGCCCGGCGTCTCGATGTCGAACTTCCTGCGCAGCGCGGCCACCGCGGTCCGCGGCGAGGCACCCAAGCTTCGCCACTGGGTCAAGGAGACCAAGCAGGCGATGGCAGAACTGGAAATCGACCCCGCGTTCGGCGAGCGCAGCGTCAACGAAGGTTTCTCGGGCGGCGAGAAGAAGCGTCACGAGATCCTGCAGCTCGGCCTGCTCAAGCCCAAGGTTGCGATCCTTGACGAGACTGACTCCGGCCTTGACGTGGATGCCTTGCGCATCGTCTCCGAGGGTGTCAACACCTACAAGGAGCGCGAAAACGGCGGCCTGTTGCTGATCACGCACTACACGCGCATCCTGCGATACATCAAGCCGGACTTTGTTCACGTCTTCGTTGACGGCCGGATCGTCGAATCGGCAGGCCCGGAACTGGCCGACGAACTCGAAGAGAACGGCTACGAGCGGTTCACTGCCGCTGCCGCCAAGTAGCAACACTGGCTGCAGCCACCGTTTGACCGTTCGTGACGAAGGAGTAGTGCAATGACCACCGCAGCCGCTCTCGATGTCACGGCCCTGCGGGCGGATTTTCCGATCCTTTCCCGCACGGTCCGCGACGACAAGCCGCTGGTCTACCTCGACTCGGGTGCCACCTCGCAGCGACCGCTGCAGGTACTCGACGCCGAGCGTGACTTCCTGCTGAACCACAACGCTGCCGTGCACCGCGGTGCGCACCAGTTAGCCGAAGAAGCGACCGACGCGTACGAATATGCGCGGGCCGCGATTGCTGGCTTCGTCGGTGCCGCCGTCGATGAGGTGGTGTTCACCAAGAACGCCACCGAGTCGCTGAACGTTGTCGCGTACACACTGGGCGACGACCGTGCTGCGGGACTGTTCGGCGGTAAGGCACTGGGCCCCGGCGACACCGTCGTCGTGACCGAACTGGAGCATCACGCCAACTTGGTGCCGTGGCAAGAACTGTGCCGTCGCACCGGCGCGACGCTGCGTTGGTACGGCGTGACCGCCGACGGTCGTATCGACATGGACTCGCTCGAACTCGACGACACTGTCAAGATTGTCGCGTTCACCCATCAGTCGAATGTGACCGGCGCCGTCGCCGACGTGCCGGAAATGGTGCGGCGAGCCAAGGCAGTCGGCGCTTTTGTCGTTCTGGACGCGTGCCAGTCAGTACCGCATATGCCGGTCGACTTCGCAGCACTTGGCGTCGACTTTGCGGCGTTCTCCGGGCACAAGATGCTTGGACCGTCCGGCGTTGGCGTGCTGTACGGGCGTGCTGAACTGTTGACCGCACTACCACCGTTCCTCACCGGCGGTTCGATGATCGAGACGGTCACCATGGAGTCGTCGACGTACGCGCTTCCGCCGCAGCGGTTTGAAGCCGGTGTCCCGATGACCTCACAGGTGGTCGGCCTCGGTGCTGCTGTGAACTATCTCGAGAAGATCGGGATGGACGCGGTTGCCGCCCACGAGCATGAACTCGTGGTTCGGGCGCTCGAGCGACTCGGTGCCATCGATGGACTGCGCATTGTTGGCCCCGCGGACAGCGACATGCGCGGTGGCGCGATCGCCTTCGACGTCGCTGGCATTCATGCCCACGACCTCGGTCAAGTGCTCGACGATGAAGGCGTCGCCATCCGCGTCGGCCACCATTGCGCCTGGCCACTGCACCGAACCTTCGGCGTCCAGGCCAGCGCACGGGCATCGTTCGCGGTGTACAACACGCTCGACGAAGTCGATGCCCTCGCCGATGCGATCGGTGTGGCGCAACGGTTCTTCGGTAGCAGGACCTGACTTGAGAGGAGGACAGGCATGAGAATGGAACAGATGTACCAGGAAGTGATCCTGGACCACTACAAGCATCCGCATGGTCGGGGACTGCGCGAGGGGTTCGACGCCGAAGTCCATCACGTCAACACTTCCTGTGGCGATGAGGTGACCCTCCGCGTATCGGTGGCCGACGAAAAAATAGCCGATATCTCTTACGACGCCCAAGGTTGTTCCATCTCGCAGGCATCGACGTCGGTGCTCTTCGATCAAGTCGTCGGACTCAGTATTGACGATGCGATGAGCACGGTCGGCGAGTTCGCCACGATGATGACCTCCCGCGGCACCAACACCGGCGATGAAGAAGTCATTGGCGACGGCATCGCGTTCGCCGGTGTCAGCAAGTATCCGGCCCGCGTGAAATGTGCATTACTCGGCTGGATGGCGTTCAAGGACGCCTTGCTGCAGAGCGTCACCGCAGCAGATGCAGGCCGCACCGACGCTGGTACGGCCACCGACTCCACCGCAGCCCCCACAACAGGCCTGACTGGTTCAGGACAGATCCCAACAGGAGCACTCCCATGACCACCGAGACCCCGAACACCTCGCTGCCGTCCGTCGACGATGTCGAAGAGGCCATGCGTGACGTTGTTGACCCCGAGTTGGGCATCAACGTCGTTGACCTCGGCCTGGTGTACGGCATGGACATCGCCGATGACGCCTCGATCAAGCTCGATATGACGTTGACATCGCCCGCCTGCCCGCTGCAAGACGTGATCGAAGACCAGACCCGCAGTGTGCTCGTCACGAGCGGCCTCTGCACGGACCTGGAGATCAATTGGACTTGGATTCCCGCATGGGGTCCGGACAAGATCACCGACGATGGCCGCGAGCAGTTGCGCGCGCTCGGATTCACCGTCTAGCGACAGACGCCGCGACAGCGGTAGACATCATTTACCAGGCGCGAAGCCTGGTTTACCAGGCAAGGGCTCGAGGTCGGAATACCTCGGGCCCTTCTCCGGTTTAATACAAGTATGGCAACAATTGATTTGACGGGTACCGAATTCGAACCGACCATCGTCGACAACGAGATTGTCCTCGTGGATTTCTGGGCCAGTTGGTGTGGCCCGTGCCGGCAGTTCGCTCCGACGTTTAAGGCGGCGTCCGAAAAGCATCCCGATGTGGTGTTCGCGAAGGTCGATACCGAGGCCGAGCAGGAACTTGCCGCCGCAGCGAGCATCCAGTCGATCCCGACCATCATGGCGTTCAAACAGGGGCGCCTGGTGTTTAACGAGGCTGGTGCCCTGCCGCCACAGGCTCTCGACAGCCTGATCGACCAGCTCAAGGAACTCGATGTCGAAAAGGCATTGAAAGAGAGCGGACAAGCCTAAGGCCTCCGCACCCTAGCGGAACGTTTACCGCCGCCCGTGTGTGTCATGTGACCGACACACCGGGTGGCGGTTTCTTGCCTTCAGAGTGCCTCCCTTAGATTTAACGGAGACGAATGGTCGGCGCCGATACTCGACGCAGACCTGAAACTGAGGGGACCAAATTCGTGCGCAAATCCTGGATTTTTCTATTCGGCGTGATCGTGGCCATTATCGGCCTCGGGATCGCGGCGATGGCCGGGATTTTAACGCCGACGACGGCTGGCATTGCCCAACCTAACGCGGTGACACGAGCGGCAAACGATCTCAGTGCGGCGTTGACGGGCGTTGCCTCAGCGCCAGCGGCCACGTACACCGGCACCTTGAACGGTGATGACGCGTTGAGTCTGCAGCTCGACAATGTCACGGTGACGGCGGCCGGTGATCTCCGGGGAAAGGTCTCGTCCGGCGGCGGCAATGCCGAAGTTCTGATGGTTGGCGATGTGGTGTTGGTGAAGGGGGATGCCGAATTCTGGCGCGATCGTCATCGGACGCTACCTCCCGGGGTCACCCTCGCTGACGATCCCAACGGTAAGTGGGCGGTTGCCGATCCGAATATTCTCGGTGTCGATCTGCGTGCCGCGCTCCGCCCGAACCGCCTGGCCACCTCACTGTCGCAGTCGGACAAGCGAATCGGCGGCAGCGACATCACGGGTGCAGACGCATCTCCGACGATCGCGCAGACCCCTGACCGTCGCGTGAACACGGGGATCGATCCGGTCGATGTTCGCGAACTCGATGACCCGGTGACGGCGGAAGAATTCAATGGCACCCGCCAGATACGGGCCGGTGATGTAACAAGCACGTTGAACGATGACGGCGCCCTCGTCGGTTTCGCTGGTCCGATGGGCAGTGGGTTCTTCGGCGATCAGGCGAACCTGCGGGCCAATCTCAAGATCGCCAGCAAGTCGGTCCAGGAGACGACCAGCTTCTACGAGTCGATCTCGTCCTCGACGGGCGAGTTCACCGAGGTGCAGGTTCCGAGCATTGCTATCCCGGACCCGACTGGCGGTCTCGACTGCACCCTGGCCAATTGCACGCTCACTTACAATTTCCGAAACTCGGCAAGCGGGCTCACCGGTGGTGAAGTCACGATTAAACAGGACGCCGAGTTGAAGATGAACGGTAGCGCTGCCGGCAAGTGCACGTCCCAGGCGACAATGCCGATCAACGGTGGTACCCGGATTGTGTGTTCGATTCGGATCAATGCGCCGTCGAATATCGACATCAACTTCAATTCGACGAGCAAGTTTGCGTTGACGACGCGCGGCCGCCTCGATGTCGCGCACGTGCAGCAGATGGTCACGACGGGCCGGGAGCGGTCGGTCTTGGTCTCCGAATGGGTACCGGTGGCGCCGAAACAACTGGCTTCTGCACGCAATTACAACCGCGCAATTGCCGGGACGTCCTCAAGCTATGCGGTCAAGGTTGGGGACATGCTATTCGACGCACGCGAAGTTGACGGCACGCTCCTGCTGGTGATGTCGCCCGGATACGACGCACATGTGCTCCCGAACGGCGTCTTCGACCCCGCATGGCCCGGGACCAACGAGATCCTTGAATTGGGTCGCAATGCGCGCAAAGCCGCCGGTGACAAGCCCGTCCGTATGGTTTTCGCCGAGCAGCGGGCTGGCGACGCCGCACGCAAACTCTTGGGTGATGGCGGCGTAGCCAATGTCGAGGTCGTTGTCATTCCGATGTCATAGGCACATTCGCGACCCGACGATGAATGGGGTCAAATCAGCTTGCCGGGTCAATTGACTAGCAAGACCAATCAACTAAATGACTCTGAGTTCGTCATGCGCTTGGCCGTCGTCCTAGGATCGGCACATGAATTTCAAGCGCGCTGCTGCCACCGCTGGAGCTTTCCTGACCGTGACGGTTCTGGCCGCATGCACTGTCGACGGAACCGCCATTCGCGGGCCGATCGACCTTGATACCGGTCGATTTTCGACAGAACTCAACGCGCCAGCAGGCAGTGCCGACACTGAAAACCAAGTCAGCTTGCTCAAAGCGATCCGACTGGGGGAACAAATTGTCTTCCGCGACGAGGTTGATCCCGCACTCACTACCTTCGGGATGCCGACCTATCCGCTGTCGACGTCGGACGGCTTGCGGGGCGTCTTCTCCGATGCGAAGGACCTACCTACCACCTCGAAACTTCTCTACGGATTCAGTACGGCGGGTTCGGCGGATACCGACCAGCCCGACAGCAAGGGCTACAACCACGGCGTGTTCGTCTACCCCGACGCCGCGACTGCCAATGCCGCCGTCAGTGAACTGTCGGGACTTCTCCGCAAACCCAAGATCGGCACTCCCGCAAAAAGTACGACCGTCGCGGGGATGCCCGCGGAGACGGTCGCTCTCACGCAAATGACAGCGGGCAACAAGACCACTGCCACTCTCACGTTGACCCCCGTGGGTGGCACCGTGATCTACACCTGGGCCGACGCGCCAAACGCGGAATGGACCCGAACCGCTGTCCGTGTGTCCTACGAGAAGCAGAAGGCGCTGCTGGCAGCCATGCCGCCGATCAGCGACGACAAACAGATCGATCCACACGGACTCCTTCGCGCGGTTATCCCGGCGTCCAGTGACTCGGCGGTGAGGATCTCCGGTCAGGTAGTTGGGCCTCGAACGATCTCGCAGTTCTCCGGAAACTCGGCGAAGGCCTACGCAACTTTCCAAAAGGCGGGCGTCACCGAAGTTGCCGTTGGCGGGGCACTACTGTTCGCCACGGGCAGCGACAAACAGGCCGCCGACCTGGCTGCCGACATAGCCGAGGCTTCCGACGATTCAACCGCGCGCAAAGCACCGAGTCCCCGCGACCTGTCCACCGCGAAATGCATCACCAGTAAATCCGGAGGTGGGTCCGCGACGTGCGTGATTGCCATTGGAAAGTACGTGGTTCAGGTGACCGGCGACAAACTGCTCGAGGTACAGCAGAAGACCGCTGCCGAGTACGTCCTGGTCAAGAAGCTCTGATTGTGGCCCGCGCCGACGCGATTGTGATCGTCGCTTTGAGCTTAGTCGGGCAGCGCCAGAAGACGCCTGCCATCGCTCGGAGAACCCCGCCGACGTCGTCGTGCGCGCTGAGGTAGGCGCGTTGGGTCTGCGCCGAGAGCGTGAAGAAGGCGTCAAAAAATGTCACGAGGTCGTCGGGCCTGAGGGTCAGCAAGACCATCAACCCGATCAGCCGTAGTCGATAGGTGAGTCGGGCCTGGCGGTTCCACAGGTGGCCGGAGGGATCTTCTTGTGCCAGTAGTGCTTTCACTATCAGGTCGGCGGCACCCAGCGATTGTGCGACGCTGTATCCGGTCGCCGGATTCATTAGTCCACCGGTAGCGCCGAACCGGACCGGACCGGTACTTACTCGCTTCCAGGGTCGCGGGTCGCCGTAGAGAGGGAAGTCGACGACCTCAACGACAGCGTCTTCGGAAGCTGCTGGATTGCGGAGACGGGCCCGCCGTTCCAATTCGTCAATGCCAATCGCGGGCCGTCCGGCGAGGCACGTCTCCTGCTCTAGTCGACCATTCGCGGTTTGAATTCGATAGCTGAACGACGGGGGAGTCATCGACTCGAGTCCGGCTTCTGCCGGACGCCAATCCATCAGCACTGTCTCCGGGTCGCCGCGCTCACAGTCGGTGTTGTGGGGCGGGTCGAGGAAGACCCCGAAGGCTGTCTGTCGTGGCCGGTTGGGATTGGTCCCGACCGTTCCACGTGCATCGATCACGTGACGCGAGGTGAGTTCAGTACCGTTCGGCAGGATCACCGAGTTTGCGGTCAGCGACCTAACGCGTTCGGTCACCACGTCCACACCGTGCAGAGTGAGCGACTGCTGAAACTTCACCGGGTCCAGCACCAGGTATCCGCGATTGATCACCCGACGTCCCGGCGTGAAGACGGTGAAAGAACCGCTCCGAAATGCGACAGCTGACTCATCAAGCCAGGTGGGCGCGTCGTCGCTGTACATGCCGTACGTGGCCTGCCACGGGCGCGAGGGATCTGGATCGACCAGCGTCACCGACAGGCCCGCGGCCGCTGCCCGATGGGCCACGGCACGGCCTGCTGGTCCCGCCCCGACCACCGTCAGATCGCTCACGGCTCGCTTCACCATGAAGTCCCGAGTCCTCCAGCTACATGCTGCCGGTGGCGAGCTTACCGCCGTCCACGCGCAGCGTTTCGCCGGTCACCCACGATGACTCGTCGCCCACCAGGTACGCGACGGCGGCCGCGATGTCTTCGGGCACGCCAACCCGCTTGAGCGGGTAACTGTTGCCGACCGTGTCTTCGCCGGACGCGAGCAGCACATCCGCGAACTTGGTCTTCACAATGCCGGGAGCAATGGCGTTGACGCGAATATTGGGACCAAGTTGCCACGCAAGTTCCTGTGTCAGATGAATGAGGGCGGCCTTGGACGCACCGTAGGCGGCGATTAGTCCGGTGGGCCGCAGGCCGGCGATTGAGGCGATGTTGACGACGGCACCACCCGAATCCTTCATACCGGCTCGGTAGGCCTCCTGGACGTAACCGATGGCGGCGACGACATTGGTGTCGAATGTCTTGCGGATGGCGCCCAGGTCGGCATCCATGAGCGGTCCGGCCGTCGGGTTGATCCCGGTGTTGTTGATGAGAATGTCGATGCCGCCGTTGGCAACGGCTGCCGCGACCGCTTCGGCGCGGTGGGCCTCGTCGCCGGTGTTCCCCGCGACAGGGGTGATGACGGCACCGGGGACTTCGGCACGTAGGGCGCTTGCGGCCTCCGCGAGGGGCTCGGGTTTGCGGCCGGTGATCACAACGGAGGCCCCGCGACTGGCGAGTTCCTTCGCGATCGCAAAGCCAATTCCGCGGCTGCCACCGGTTACGAGAGCGCTGCGGCCGGACAAGTTCTTCGGCGTCGAATCAGTCATGCATCCAACGTATCCCGCCGGCGATATCGGCGAGCAGCGAGCAGTAAGTGTGACCCCGCACGCTCTCGCGGCAAAGGATTCGGGTTCGTCGCGGGAGAATCGGTAGAGTAACGCCGTGATTACCGCGACCGACCTGGAAGTACGAGCGGGCGCGAGGACTCTCCTTTTGGCGCCCGGCGACGCATTGCGCGTGGCGCCCGGCGACCGCATTGGGCTGGTTGGCCGCAATGGTGCGGGCAAAACGACCACCTTGCGAATCCTGGCTGGCGAGACCCAGCCGTATGCGGGGTCGATTCGTACCTCGGGCCCAATCGGCTACCTGCCGCAGGATCCCAAGGAGGGTGACCTGGAGGTCCTGGCGAAGGACCGCGTGCTGTCGGCGCGAGGCTTGGACGAGATCCTTGCCGCTATGGCCAAGCAACAGGATTTGATGGAGAAGGCCACGGACGACAAGTTCCGCGACCGCGCTATCAACAAATACGCACGCCTGGAAGAGCGATTCGGCACCCTTGGCGGTTATGTCGCGGAAGCCGACGCCGCTCGCATCTGTAACAGCCTCGGCCTTCCCGATCGGGTGCTCGCGCAGCCCATGAAGACCCTCTCCGGTGGCCAGCGCCGTCGCATTGAGTTGGCGCGCATTCTTTTCGGAGCGTCGGACGGTTCCGGAAAGTCGGACACCACGTTGCTGCTCGACGAGCCAACCAACCACCTCGACGCTGACTCGATCACCTGGCTGCGGAGCTTTCTGCAGAACCACGAGGGCGGCGTCATCGTGATCAGCCACGACGTGGAACTGCTCGCCGACGTCGTGAACCGGGTGTGGTTCCTTGACGCTGTCCGCGGCGAAGCCGACATCTACAACATGGGCTGGAAGCGCTACCTTGATGCGCGCGCCACCGATGAACAGCGGCGCAAGCGCGAGCGCGCCAACGCCGAAAAGAAGGCAGGCGCCCTGCGCGTCCAGGCCGCCAAGCTCGGCGCCAAGGCCACCAAGGCGACGGCCGCGCAGCAGATGCTCAAGCGTGCCGAGCGAATGATCGAAAACCTCGACGACGAGCGAGTCTCCGACAAGACTGCGCACATCCGATTCCCCGAGCCAGCAGCATGCGGCCGCACGCCGCTGACCGCGAAGGACCTGACGAAGGTCTACGGTTCGCTCGAAATTTTCACCGGCGTCGACCTGGCAATCGACAAGGGTTCGCGGGTGGTTGTTCTGGGCCTCAACGGTGCAGGCAAGACGACCCTCCTGCGGCTGCTGGCGGGGACGGAGAAGCCGGACCTGGGTGAAGTGATCCCCGGTTATGGACTCAAGCTCGGCTACTTTGCCCAGGAACACGACACGCTCGATGACAATGCGTCCGTGTGGGAGAACATTCGGCACGCCGCCCCAGATGCTGGCGAACAGGACCTTCGGGGCCTGCTCGGAGCGTTCATGTTCACGGGTCCGCAACTGGAGCAGCCCGCGGGCACGTTATCGGGTGGTGAGAAGACCCGTTTGGCGTTGGCCGGGCTGGTGTCTTCGGCGGCGAACGTGCTCCTGCTCGACGAACCGACCAACAACCTTGACCCGATCTCGCGCGAACAGGTGCTGGAAGCATTGCGCAGCTATACCGGGGCCGTAGTCTTGGTGACCCACGACCCCGGTGCCGCCGCGGCGTTGGATCCGCAGCGCGTGATCCTCCTGCCGGACGGCACGGAGGATCACTGGTCGGACGAGTATCAGGAGATTATCGAACTCGCCTGACCTGCTGTCACCGTTGAAACCGGCCTAGTAGATGCGGCCGGACGGAATCGACTTGATCGGGACACGACCTTCGGGGTTGCGCGGCATCACGTAGTCGGCGGGCAGGTTCGTGAAAACGACTGGGGAGTACCCGGTCTTTTCGCGGACCTCAACGTGTTGGGAAACCGGATCGACGAGGTATCCCGCAGCAGCTTTAGTCTGAATAATCGTGTAGCAGCCGCGCACCAACCCGATGTCGCCGCTGCCGTCATTTGCGGTTGTGGTGACTGTTCCGACGAGGGTGCCACCCTCGCAGGTGTGCACGGTGAATTGGGCTCCCACCAGCGGACTGTTGGTAAGGCGGTCCAGGTTGTAGATGGTGATGCCGATATTGGGGGAAGTGCGGCGTACGAGCGAGATGTTCACCGTGTTGTCTTCCCCGGCAATCGCGGTACCGGACTGTGCGCCGGACTGCGCCAGTCGGTAGGCGTCCGGGACCGAAATCACAGTCAGTAGGTAGCCGCCAGCCGCCACCGGCGTTGTTCCAGGGGTCGTGATATTGCCGTATTCGATGCCGTCGGGAACATCCGTGCCTTGCGGCGCGACTCCAACGACGAGGCCGGCAATGGATTGACCGTTCTCAATATCGGTCGCAGTGACCGTCAAAGTGGTCTTCACCGACGGCACGGAAGGTACCGGAGAAGTAGTGGCCGGGGCACTGCCGCCGGGAGTGCTGCTGCTGGGTGGTGCCGAACCCGGCGGGGGTGCCGTTGGTGGCTGTGATGGGGTGTTTGGCGGTGGTGCCGTGGTATCGGCAGGCGTCGAATCGGATGGCGTGGAGTCGGCCGGTGTTGTCGTCGCGGGTGCATTGGGCGCGGGCGTCTGAGCCGCTGAGGGTGCCAAAACGAGGGAACCGGTCAATATGAGGACGCCGATGATGCTGGCGAACAGCAACAGTGCGCGGCGAAGAGTGGTGATCATGATTGGGACCTCCGGTGATTCGGTGGCCGCCCCGACGGTGAGCGATGACGCTCCGGGCCCAGCTCGGAAAGAAAGAAGAAATGGGGTCGCACACGTTGTTCTAGGCTGGCACGGCAAACACCACCACGTTGTCACGGTAGCCGAGGGGCGGGCCCACAAACGGGCCACCGCAGGTGACCAGTGCGAGGGTCTCCGGGCCGGTGAGTCGATTGAGTTCCTCGACGGGAAGAGCTCCCGGCTGACCGTCGTCGCCTTTGAGCGTCAGGTTATTTTTGGTGACGCGATAGGTGTGCTGCTGACCATCGACGGTGGTCAGCACAATCGCGTCCCCAACCTTGAGGGAGGCAAATTTGGCGGCATAGCCGCGACCCTGGCTCACATCGTCCACGTGCCCGGTCACCACCACGGTGCCTGCGCCGGATCCGGGGAGGGCCGAGTCGGCCCACCAGCCGAGACGAGCAATGTTCTGCGGGGGCAACAGCACGCCGGCCGCGTCGGTGGCTACCGGATCGGTGGGTGCCGAACTGTCACCGATGCGGAGCGTCGTCGGCGTTGAGGGTTCATCCGAACGCGCCGCTACCGGTGCGGGCATGCTGGCCTGCGCATCGGAGCGGTCGGGCGGCGAACTCGAACCGGACTGGCATCCGCTGACCATAACCAGCGTGAGAACGGCGGCGATCGTCGTGAGGATGGTGATCGCAGTCCTGCGGACCGATGGTGCCTGTTTCATTGTCGACTCCTTGCAACAAGGCGACCCCGACCGTCTACCCGATAGCAATTGACTTGCTATGGGGTAAATCGGTCGGGGCCGCCCGGTGTTACTAGGAAGTCGCTGGTACGTCGTTCGACTGAATGACCCGGCCGAGCAGGCCATGATTCTTCAGGAAGAACAACTGGTGGTCGACGGCCGCCTCGAACCAATCGCGGCCTTCAAAGATGTCGAAGTGATCGCACGGGTAGTGGCGCACTTCGGCGCGGGCGTCGAACGCTGCCTTCGCTGCAGCGTGCGGGGGAGCGGCCTGGTCAAAGTCGGCAATCTGGAACAGGGCCGGCGCCTTGATCCGCGAGGCGACTTTATCGGCGCGATAGCGCCCGAGCTCACTGCCGATTGAAGCATCGACTTCGTTGCGCCAAGTGGGGCCGGCAACTGCCCGGTAGGCTTCCTCGTAGCCGTCGGCGCTCAAGGCGGCCAACTCGCCGGGCTGCCCGACCAGCGGAATCATTGAAGGGGCACCGCCAGCCAACTGTCGTACCGAACTGAGCAGACCGGTGGCCGTCGACCGCAGCAGGGCACTCGGCTTATGCAGTGGCAAGGCGTGACGCGCTGCAGCCATTCCGTTAACCATCGGAACCACGGCGATCACTGCCGCTACATCGTCACGATCGGCGGCAACCTTGATGACGTGTCCGCCGGACTGCGAAACGCCCCACAGCACAATGCGATTGGGATCTACGCCTGGCTGGGCGGTTGCGGCCACACACGCGGCGCGGTAGTCCTCAACCTGACCGTCGAGTGACACCCGCTGGCGCGGCACACCCTCGGAAGCGCCAAAACCGCGGTAGTCGAAGAGGAGGACGTTCAAGCCGGCTGCGGCGAACCGTTCGGCGAACGGTTCCAGCCCGGAATCCTTGGTTCCGCCCAGCCCGTGTGCCATCACGACGACCGGCGCAAGGGCATCCGCGGCGGAAGCTGCCGGGTAGAACCAGCCAGACATGGGGGTGCCACCGCTGGTGAAGATCAGATCGGTTCTGGTCATGATGCTGCTCCGCTCACTTGAGCCCATGTGACGCCGCCTTCGCGGCGGGCGCGCTTGGCGCCTTCTGGCAATTCCTTGGTCCGCATGTCGTGCTCGTACAGGAAGTAGTCGAGTTGCTGGGTGTGGCGCGGACGGTTGAGCATGTGCCCGGTGTACTTATGTGTGTCCTCGGCGATCACCCGCCTCATCTCTTCCTGGTTCGGCGGCCGATACATGCCTGCGGCATAAGCGCCGACCAATCGGGCTTGACTCTCCACAAAGGGGAAGAGCGTGGGGGTGGCCTGCGCAAAGCCAGCGAAGACCACATCGTCGATGCCCGGGTACAGCATCCGCTTGTACAGATCAATGTGGTTGTCGGGGGCACTGATGAAATCGGGATCGAAGAACGGGAACGTGATGTTGTAGCCCGTCGCGTAGATCAGGATGGCGACGTCGTCGATGCTGGTGCCGTCATCGAAATGAACTGTGTGACCGTCAAGTTCGCGGATGTTCGGCTTCGGTAGGACGTCACCGGAACCCAAGCGCAAGGGCAACTCCACCGACTGGGTCGGATGAGCCTCAAAAAACTTGTGGTTCGGCGTCGGTAGTCCGAGGTTCTCCGGACGACCGGACATCACCGGCTGGGCCAACTGAGCCACTTTGCGCTGCCAGGACGCCGGGATATGCGGGTTGGTCTTGAAGTACTTGTCGGCTGGCTGCCCAGCCAGGTACTTGGGCACAATCCAGGCGCCCGAACGCGTCGACAGGTACAGCTCGTTGTCGAGCGCCTTCGAGGAGAGTTCGACGGCGATATCGGCCGCACTGTTGCCGAGGCCGACGACGACGATCTTCTTACCGGTGAACGAATGCGGCGTCTGCGGGTCGATGTAGTGGTGGGCGTGCATTTCGATGCCGTCAAACTTGCCCGGGAAGTTCGGCCATCGCGGATCCCAATGGTGGCCGTTCGCGACCACCAGGAGGTCGAAATGCCGGGTCTCACCGCGCTGTGTTGTCAGTTCCCAACCACCGTCGGGCAGTCGCTCGGCGTGCTCGATACCGTTGGTGAATTCGATGTTCTGGTCGAGCCCGAACGCGGCGACGTAGTCGTCGAGGTACTGCTTGACCTGAGTGTGGTGCGGGAAGTCGGGGTAGTCCATGGGCATCGGGAAGTCGCGGAACGACAAGCGGTGCTTTGAAGTGTCGATGTGGAGGGAGCGATAGGCGCTCGAGTGCCCGTTGGGATTGCCGAACGCCCAGTTGCCGCCGATGCGGTCGGAGGATTCGAAAACCGTATGCGGGACCCCGTAGTCGGTCAACATCTTTGACGATGTCAGGCCACTGATGCCTGCGCCGATGACGGCTGTTGTGGGATATGCCATACATTGAAGGGTACACACTTTGGGAAATGTGTCTACCGGTATCGGTCCGATTGGTAGTTTTGTGTCATGACCAATGTGCGACCAGAAACCGTCGACATCTCCGCGCAAGACGACATCGACGATGAGAATGCCTCCGGCACAAGGATTCTCGACGCCGCGACAGGCCTGCTGACGGAGTCCGGTATCCGCGCCACAACGATGCGAGCGGTGGCGACCCGCGCGGGCGTCTCACGTGCTTGGTTGTACCGTCTGTACCCGGACAAGTCGGCTCTCGTCGGTGCCGTGGTGATGCGACTCGTCGAAGAGTCGTGGAGCCAGGCGCACAGTGAACTCGCCGCGATTCCGACACTGGCGAGGCGACTGGCCGTCGGCGTGCAGATTGGTCGTCGCACATACGACGATCCCGGTGCCACCCTGATGCGACTGCGCACCCAGGAGCCTGCAGAGTATGCGGCATCGGTCGGTGCCGGCATGCAAAATGTAGTGCCCGACCTGGCGCACTTTTGGCGACAGTACCTCGATGAAGCTGCCGCCTCCGGCGAGATTTCCGACAAATTGGATATGGCGGAAGCCAGCGAGTGGGTGGCACGAAACGTCATCAGCCTCGGCACCATGTACAGCGAGACCGTCGACCCCGACGACGTCGACGCCCTCGAAGGCCACATCGCCGCCTACGTCCTCCCAGCCCTCACCCGCCGCTAACCCCGCCCGAATTCCCCTAACCGTGGGAATCCGGGCTGAATCTGTACCGGGTGCGGACGGAGTGGTCGTTAGACGCCCAGGACTTGCTTGCGGAGTTCGCCCTTGACGAGCTTTCCGGTTGGCGTGCGGGGCAGGTCATCGACAAAACGCACCTCTTTGGGCACCTTGAACGACGCCAACTCGGACTTCGCGAACTCGATCAGTTCCGCAGCCAGGTCATCGGAGGGCTCAACGTCATCGACCAACTGCACAAAACCGACGGGGCGCTCGCCGAGATCATCGTCGGGCAGGCCAATGACACCGACGTCGTACACCGCTGGATGGTTGATCAAGATGTTCTCTGATTCTTGGGGGTAGATGTTGACGCCGCCGGAAATAATCATGAACGCCTTGCGGTCGGTCAGATACAGGAAACCTTCCTCGTCCACATAGCCAAGGTCTCCGGTGGTTCCCCAAGTCTCGTGCTCGGGGTGCTGGGACTCTGCGGTCTTCACGGGATCATTGTGATAGACGAACGCCACCTCGTCGCGCTCGAAGTAGACGGTGCCCACTTCTCCCGTTGGCAGCACCGAGCCGTCGGGGCCGCAGATCCGCAAGATGCCCAACACGGCTCGACCCACTGAGCCCGGGTGGGTCAGTGAATCTTCGGAGCCGATCAGCGTCACGCCCGCAGCTTCGGTGGCGGCGTAGTACTCGGTGATGACCGGACCCCACCACTCGATCATCTTGCGCTTGACCTCTGCGGGGCACGGTGCGGCGGCGTGCACCGCGACCTGCATGCTCGAGACGTCGTACTTGGCGCGGACTTCTTCGGGAAGTTTCAGCATCCGGACAAACATGGTCGGCACCCATTGGCTGTGGGTCGCCGAGTATTGCTCGATCAGCTTGAGTGATTCCTCCGGATCGAAGTGATCCATGACGATGACGGTGCCGCCGAGTGCCGTGGTCATCGCACAGTAGCGCAGGGGAGCGGCGTGGTAGAGGGGCGCCGGCGACAGGTAAACGGTGTTCTCGGTGAAGTTGTACAGCTTGCCGAACACCTGGACCATCATCCCGGGGTCTTCGTCGACCTGCGTGCCGGAGAGCGGCGGACGAATCCCCTTGGGGCGGCCGGTGGTACCCGACGAGTACAGCATGTCGCCGCCGCGCGGCTGGGAGGCCAGCGGAGCGTCGGACGCGTTAGCCAGAACGGTGTCGTAACTGAGGTAGTCGGCGAGGTCGCCGTCCCACACCACGCGCCGCGCCGGATCGGCGAGCGCCGCTATTTCCTTCGCCTGCTCGACGGCCGGGGCAACGTTGGCTGAGACGAAAACCGCCTGGGCCCCGCAGTCGTTCAGGATGTAGTTGACCTCCGGCGCGGTCAGGTGGTTATTCACCGCAGTCACGTACATTCCGCTACGCACCGCGGCCCAGTAGACATCGAAAATGTGCAGATTGTTGTCGGAGACGATCGCGACCGTATCGCCCTCACCCATCCCGAGGTCGCGCAGGTAGTTGGCGATTCGGGTCGAGTTGTCGAAGAGTTCCCGGTAGGTGACTTGTTCGCCGGTTGACGGCCGAATGAGGGCTGCCTTATCGGGCGTGGTCGCTACGAAAGTTCCTGGGTACACGTGCGGCTCCATTATTTCTAAGAAGAACGTGGGGTGATGGTCGTCTCACCCACGAACCTACTTAGTGAACGCTCGCTTAGACAGGGGTTTCGCTTAAGCTGCCTCAACGCGGTACGAAACTGCTTTCCACAGCATTGCCCCAACGTCCTGAGGGTCCAAGGCGATGAAGGAACTGCCGCCGGTGGCCTCCGCGATCTTCTTCAGGGCCGCTGCGTCGGCGTCCTCGGAGATGCCGACGGCGATGATCGGAATACGTCGACCCGGGTTCTTCATGATGTTCAACTCCGACACCAGATTCTGCAGCGTAATGGAATCGCGGTCTTCGTTTCGGCCATCGGTCATGATGATCACACTGTTCGAGTACGCGGGATCATACGAGTCGTACACGGCCTTGTATGCGGCGAGCGTCGTGTCGTACAGACCGGTTCCGCCATGAGTGTTGGCGAGCGTGTTTCGGATCGCCACCGCCAACTGATCCCGGACTGGCTTGCCATCGACAATGTCCGAGATCGGTGCGATTGGCATCACCTCCCGGTAGTCGGTGCCCTTGCCGCCGCGATCGATGCTGAATTCCCAATAGCCGAGAGCGGTGTTGCGCGGAAACTGCTTGAGGCCGAACAGCGATGCATCACGCAGCAGGTCTGCTCGGGAACGGCTGCCAACCTTCCTCGACATGGAACCGGAAACGTCCTGCACGACCAACGCGCGGATCGGTTGCGTGAGGGCGGTCCACTTGCGCAGGATGTTGTCGACGAGTTCGCGGGCCGGAGGCTTGACGACCGTAATCGCACCAGCGCCTTCCTCACCAGCGAGGGGTTCGAGGTCCACATTTCGGAGCGCAAAGCGTTCCCGAATTTCACGGCCTTCGTCGGTTTGCAGGGTTTCTACCAGGGCGCCGATGGCGTCGTTGGTCCAACGTTCATCGTTGGGCTGAGCGACGTTGGCCACGCGGTAGTCGACGCTGACGGTGCCGGTGTCCGGGACGGAAATGTTGATTCCGGACTCTGGGTTTTTGCGAGCAAACCGCGTGAAGTCGCTCTCGGTGGTAACGATGCCCGACGGGGTTTTGCTGGCGGCTACCTGCGCCAGGTCTGCAGTGCCGTCCTCATCGTTCATGAGCAGGGCCCGTTTCGTGAGGTGTTCGACAAGGTCGCGGTGGGTCAACGCGCCGGACGATACTTCGGCGAGCGCACCCACAACCGCCGCGTTGCTGACGTCACTGCGCGCTGGCGCATCGACGTGGATTGTCGGCATCGTGAGGACACTGGTCCAAGTGGTCGGGGGTGGGGTGTTCTTTGTTGCCACGATTACCGGAGTGGTCCCAAGTGACGGCCCCATGTCCGACCATGTCTGCTGAAGCGTGTCGCCGACCTGACGTACGCGTGCCTGCGATTCGGCGACCCAGATCTGCGGTTTGTTCTTCCGAGAGAGGCGCTCGTCTGTGTGGCTCGGCGCGACCGCTTCGACGGCGTAGGTAAAACAACTGTGGGTTTGTGTCTGCTGTGCCAGGGCCTTGACGTAATCGCTGGCACCCCAATCGACGACGACCGACACTTTTCGGATCTCGGTGCAGTCTTCGCGGCCGCTGTCCCAGGCCACCCAGATACCACCAACCAAAACGGCGGCGAGCACCAGTGAGAGACCCACCCGGAATTTGGTGCTGGCGAACAGTCTGCCGCTGCCTGCTGCCGGTCCGGACTCGGGCCGCGCGGTTGTTCGGTGTTGGCCCATGGCTGACTGCTCGTTTCGTTCGGGAGGGGAGTAATTGCCCGATAGGATAGCGCGCTGGCGATGACCGTCATGCTTTGGGTGTGCTTGTGAGGCAGTGCATTCCGTGTCGTTCAAACGGATCTACGGGATAACAAAAGTTATGCCGCAGTTTGCGCCCTGTTGGGGCGCAAACTGCGGTATAGGAATCGTGCAGAACGTCTTATTCGGGCGCGGCGGGGATCCGGACCGAGGCTTCCACAAGATCGAGAACGGCATGCAAATCGTCAGTCGACTGGCCCGAGGCCAACCGCGTGACGATGCCGTCCAAGATAACGTCCAGATAGGTTACGAGAACTTCCGGTGGTACATCCTTGCGGAGGCTACCCGCCCGGCGCTTTCGTTCCAGGCGGGCCAACGTGGCCGCTTCGCGGTCGGCGGATTGAGACTCCCACGCTTCGCGGAATCCGGGATCGGTCCGGATCTTGCGGACGATTTCCAACCGAGTACTCAACCAGTCGAAATCTTTCGGGCGCGCCAAAATGTCCCGCATCACCTGGACGAGGCCTTCTTGCGAAGCGACGTCGGCCATGCGCTCCGCGTCTTCCCTGGCTAACGCCAAAAACAAGGCTTCTTTGTCTTTGAAGTGATGGAAGATCGCGCCCCGCGACAGTCCTGTGGCTTCTTCGAGGCGTCTGACCGTCGCGCCGTCGTACCCGTAGGCGGCGAAGCAATGCCGCGCGCCGTCGAGGATTTCTCGACGACGCGCGGCAAGGCGGTCATCGCTGACCCGTGGCATCTATTCCCTGTGCCTCGGGCTAGCTCTTGATCATGTTCCGCAGCACGTACTGCAGAATGCCACCGTTGCGATAGTAATCGGCCTCACCGGGGGTATCGATGCGGACCACGGCGTCGAAGGAGACCTTGTTGCCGTTCTCCTTGGTGGCGGTGACCTTCATGGTGCTCGGGGTGATGCCCTTGTTCAGCTCCGTGATGCCTTCGATATCGAAGGTCTCGGTACCGTCCAGGCCGAGAGTCTTGGCCGACTCACCCTCCGGGAACTGCAGCGGAACAACGCCCATACCGATGAGGTTGGAGCGGTGGATACGCTCGAACGACTCGGTGATGACGGCCTTCACGCCGAGCAGGACGGTGCCCTTGGCTGCCCAGTCGCGCGATGAACCGGAGCCGTATTCCTTGCCGCCGATGACGACGAGCGGAATGCCAGCTTCCTTGTAGTTGATCGACGCATCGTAGATGAACGACTGCGGGCCGCCCTCCTGCGTGAAGTCGCGGGTGTAGCCACCCGAAACACCGTCGAGCAACTGGTTCTGCAGGCGGATGTTCGCGAAGGTGCCGCGAATCATGACCTCGTGGTTACCGCGACGGCTGCCCAGCGAGTTGTAGTCCTTGCGGGCCACACCGTTGGCGTCGAGGTACTGCGCGGCGGGGGTGCCGGGCTTAATCGGGCCCGCCGGGCTGATGTGGTCGGTCGTGACCGAATCGCCCAACAGCGCCAGGACGCGTGCACCCTTGATGTCTTCCACCGGCTGCGGTTCGAGGGTCATACCGTCGAAGTACGGTGCCTTGCGGACGTAGGTGGAGTCCTCTGCCCACTCGAAGGTGTCACCCTCCGGCGTCTGCAGTGCCTTCCACCGGTCGTCGCCGCTGAACACGTCGGCGTACGAATCGCGGAACATGTCCTGGCTGATAGCCGACTTGATGGTGTCGTCAATTTCCTGTGCGGAAGGCCAGATGTCCTTCAGGAACACGTCGTTGCCATCGGTGTCCCGTCCCAGGGCCTCGGTCTCGAAGTCGAAGTCCATGGTGCCTGCGAGAGCGTACGCGATGACCAGCGGCGGCGAAGCCAGGTAGTTCATCTTCACGTCGGGGGAGATGCGTCCCTCGAAGTTGCGGTTGCCCGAAAGGACGGCGGTGACCGACAGGTCGTTGTCGTTGACGGCCTTGCTGATCTCCTCCGGCAGCGGGCCGGTGTTACCGATGCACGTGGTGCAGCCGTAGCCACCGAGGTAGAAGCCGAGCTTCTCCAGGTACGGCCACAGGCCTGCCTTCTCGTAGTAGTCGGTGACGACCTGCGAGCCGGGTGCCATGTTGGTCTTGACCCAAGGCTTGGAAGCCAGGCCCTTCTCCACGGCGTTGCGGGCTAGCAGGCCTGCGCCGATCATGACCGACGGGTTCGAGGTGTTGGTGCACGAGGTGATGCCAGCGACTGCCACGGCACCGTGATCCAGGACGAACTCGCCCTGCTCGGGGGTGCTGACCTTGATCGGCTTGGTAGGACGGCCTTCGGCCCCATTGGCGGCAGACTGCACATTCACAGCACCGTCATCGGCGAACGAGAGTGCGGCCGGATCCGAGGCCGGGAAGGACTCTTCAACGGCTTCGTCGAGCTGCGAGTGCGCCGTGGTGAGGCCTTCTTCGACGTAGTTGTGGATGTCCTTGCGGAAGGCCACCTTCGACTCCGACAGCAAGATGCGGTCCTGCGGACGCTTCGGGCCGGCGATCGACGGAAGCACGGTGCCCAGGTCCAGCTCCAGGTATTCGGAGTAGGCAGGCTCGTGGTCCGGGTTGTGCCACATGCCCTGTTCCTTGGCGTAAGCCTCGACGAGCGCAAGCTGATCGTCGTCGCGGCCGGTCAGGCGCAGGTAGTTGATCGTCTCTTCGTCGATCGGGAAGATCGCACAGGTAGAACCGAATTCGGGGCTCATGTTGCCCAGGGTGGCGCGGTTTGCGAGCGGAACCTCGGCGACGCCCTTGCCGTAGAACTCGACGAACTTGCCGACAACGCCGTGCTGGCGGAGCATGTCGGTGACGGTCAGCACGACGTCGGTTGCGGTGACGCCGGGCTTGATCTCACCGGTCAGCTTGAAGCCGACGACGCGCGGGATCAGCATGGAGACCGGCTGGCCGAGCATGGCTGCTTCGGCCTCAATGCCGCCGACACCCCAGCCCAGGACTCCGAGGCCGTTCTGCATGGTGGTGTGCGAGTCGGTGCCGACACAGGTGTCGGGGTAGGCCTTGCCATCGCGCACCATGACCGTGCGGGCCAGGTACTCGATGTTGACCTGGTGGACAATGCCGGTGCCCGGCGGGACGACCTTGAAGTCGTCGAAGGCGCCCTGGCCCCAACGGAGGAACTGGTAACGCTCGCCATTGCGCTGGTACTCGAGTTCCACGTTGCGCTCGAAGGCGTCGGCGCGGCCGAAGACGTCCAGGATCACCGAGTGGTCGATGACCATCTCGGCGGGCGATAGCGGGTTGACCTTGTTGGGGTCGCCGCCGAGGGCCGTGATGGCCTCACGCATGGTGGCGAGGTCGACGATGCAAGGCACACCGGTGAAGTCCTGCATGAGGACGCGGGCCGGGGTGAACTGGATTTCGATGCTCGGTTCGGCCGCGGGATCCCAGGTGGCCAGCGCATTGATGTGATCAGAGGTGATATTGGCGCCGTCTTCGGTGCGCAGGAGGTTCTCGGCAAGAACCTTCAGGGCGTACGGCAGTTTTTCGGTACCGGGTACTGCATTGAGGCGGTAGATCTCGTACGAGTTCTCACCGACCTCAAGCGTGCCGCGGGAATCAAAGGAATTGATGCTCACGTGTGCTCCACTCGTTTCGTGCAATTTCCGCCGACGGGCTGCGTCGACGGGAGTCCGTCATAAGCGTCGCGGCAGTGCAACGGGCTTGGGCCGCAATGCCACAGAACCATCATAGCAGTACGGGCGTACTGGTTGTTGGTTACGGTCGCCGAGTCGTGTCGAATTCACGTGAAAGATGCCTTCGGCCCGCCGATTGAGCAGTTCGCGGGGTGAATTGTCGCATCCTCGGAACCGTTCGACACGGGTTGGGCGCAGGTACTCCTCGTAAACTGTCGTATCCTTGCCCCGATCTGTTCAGTCCACCCGACTGCTCAGCCCCACCGATCCGTTTCAGGAGCCTTATCTGATGAGTCCGGGCCCAGCAGAGTTCGTTCTAGCCGCACCGGTGACGCAAGTACCCGCCGACGTCTGGTCGAACCTCGACATGTCAGCGATTGAGGGTTCCCTCTACGCGACTGGCGCCTGGGCGCCGGCCGATCAGCAGGCTGGCCTCGAGGCGTTGGTGAAACAAGCCGACGCCGACGGTCACGACCTTCACATCGTGGTGCTCGACCAGTCGTATCCAAAATTCACCGCTTACCGGGACATCGCGACCGAACTGCAGTCGTCGGTCGGTGGCACCGTTTTCGTCTTTGGCCCGTCGGGGAGTGGTACCGCTTCCAGTGAGTTCAGTCGAGTCCAACTGGAGGATGCCTCCAGCGAAGTCACCCATGGGTCGACGGCGACACAGGCGGCGACCCAGATGTATCACCAGGCGATCGATCCGAACGTTAACTGGACTGGCGTCACGATTGGACTGATTCTGGTCGTCATCATTGGCGCGGTGATCGCCCGCTGGAATGCTAAACGCAAGCAAGACGCGAACGCGGTTGACGGGGACGTCGCGGCTGAGGCGGCAGCCACGACCGATGACGCGGAATCGGCACCTGTTTCCGGGGATCAGAGCTAACCGCGGGAATGCGCTAATACTTCGAGCCTGACGGCTGAATCGTTCAGATAATGCAAACGGACCACTACTCGCGGGTAGTGGTCCGTCTGCTTTCGCCTGTGGGTGTTACGCAACTGTAACGGGATTCTTAGATTCCACTCTTCTTGCTGTTGACGCGCATTTCCGCTGGTAATCACTCGTTTGTAATTCAGGCCATGAGGTCGCATGTGTGAATCTTGTGACGTACGGTGCAGAAGACACGTAGCGGTGCTCGGGGGTTTGAAGTGTTGAGGGAGTACTAGAGTTGAAGCCAGCTATTAACGGTGCGCGATGGACGACGCGAGGTACCACCATGGGTGCTGTCATGCTCGTCAGCGTCCTCGGTGCAGGCCCGGCACTCGCCGAGCCAAACAAGGCAAACCCGGTGGCGTCGCTCATCAACCAGATCGCTGACGTCGACCAGAGCCTGACCGACCTCGGCAACGCTGTCGCTGCTAAGCGGGAGAACGTCAACCGCACGCTTGTCGACTTCCAGAACGCGATGGCTGCCCAGCAGGTCGCTGCCGCGGCCAGTAAGAGCGCCAAGGGATCGCTGAACGAAGTCAGCACCAAGGTCGAGGCCGCGCAAAAAGAGTTCGACGCCTTTGTGCGGACGGTGTACCGCGAGGGCAACAACCGCGGTGCCATGACTCGTTACGTCGCCTCCGACGATCCGGATAAGGTTCTGGCTCAGATGTCGTCGATCGACCGCATCACCCGCCAGCAGCAGACGACGATCCGTAAGCTTCAGGTCGCGCGAAATCAGCAGGCCAACAGGGTTGCAGCTACCGAAGCCACCCGACAGCAAACGGCCGTGGCCGCACAGGATGCAACGATCCGTCGGAACGACGCCATCGCTGCAGTCCAGGAAGCCCAAGAAGCCGTCCGGTCGCAACAGGGCAAGCGCAACAGCCTAATAACCCAGCGAAACTCGCTAGCGACCAAGTTGAACGCGCTCCGCGGCAAGAAGGGTGTCGACGCGCAAGCCCCGGCACCGAATACTCCGGCACCGGGCAGTCCCGCCGACGTCGCGGGCAAGGTCCTCGACCAAATCCCGACCAACCCGGTCGCCGGCGATGACCTGCTGGCGCAGGCGGCAGCAGCGGCGGCAAAGCTCGCCGCGGATACCGGCCAGGCGCTGCTCGCCAGCCTGATCGGCCAGCAGCAGATCCCACACTCCAAGTTGCTCGACGAACTCGGAATTGGCGGAGCCGATCCAACGAACCCCGGAGCCATCATCGGCAACGGCTCGCTCGGCAACCTTTTCTCCGGCAACGGCGGAACGTACGGGGGAGTCCAACGACCAGGACTCCGCGGACCCGAAGCCATCGAACTCGTGATCAATCGCATGAAGTCAGAACTCGGCGTCACGTACGCCTGGGGAGGCGGCGATGCCAACGGGCCCACCCTCGGTATCCGCGACGGCGGTGTCGCCGACAGCTACGGTGACTACCAAAAGGTTGGCTTCGACTGCTCCGGACTGATGATCTACGGTTTCGCGGGTGTCGGCATTGACCTGCCGCACTACACCGGATACCAGTACACCTCGGGGCCCCAGTTCCCGCTGTCGGAAATGAAGCGTGGCGACATGATCTTCTTCGGTCCCAACGCCAGCGCCCACGTCGCATTGATCCTCGGTGACGGCACCATGATCGAAGCGCCACAGTCCGGCGATGTGGTCAAGATTTCGCCGGTTCGTACCGACGGTGCCATGCCGAACGTCGTGCGGCTCCTCTGAGTTCAACCTCACCCCGCTAGTGTGGGGAAGGTACAAACCACGCCTCACATTGGTAGGAGCAACGGCTTGACTTCCACAAGCAGCAGCGGACAGGTCCGCAGCGGCGCGGCGTCGACGGAAACCGACACCGAGAATCTGACCTTCACACCGGAAGACGCGAAACTTATCGAGCGCGCAATGTTCGAAGTCAAGCGGGTCATTGTCGGACAAGACAAGCTAGTAGAGCGGATCTTGACCGGCCTGCTGGCGCGCGGACACATCTTGCTCGAAGGCGTCCCAGGTGTGGCGAAAACGCTGGCCGTCGAGACCTTTGCAACCGTCGTTGGTGGCAGTTTCTCTCGCGTCCAGTTCACCCCCGACCTGGTGCCGACCGACCTCATCGGTACCCGCATCTATCGCCAGGGGCGCGAAGAGTTCGATACCGAACTGGGCCCGGTGGTCGCGAACTTCGTCCTCGCCGACGAGATCAACCGCGCGCCAGCCAAGGTGCAATCGGCGCTCCTCGAAGTTATGGCCGAGCGACACGTGTCGATCGGTGGCACCACCTACGACATGCCCGACCCGTTCCTCGTGATGGCGACGCAGAACCCGATTGAGAACGAAGGTGTGTACCCGCTTCCCGAGGCGCAGCGTGACCGCTTCCTGTTCAAGGTGCTGGTCGACTACCCGTCGGTGGAAGAAGAGCGTGAGATCGTCTACCGGATGGGTAATGTGCCGCCGAAAGCGTCACCGGTACTGGACCCCGCCGCGACGATCCGCCTGCAGAACCTGGCCGCGAACGTGTTCGTGCACCACGCGCTCGTTGATTACGTCGTCCGCGTCATCAATGCGACACGTCGACCGGCCGAAGTGGGACTCACCGAAGTTGGCCAGTGGCTGTCGTACGGGGCTTCGCCGCGAGCCACGCTCGGCATCGTGGCCTCGGCCCGCGCACTGGCGCTCATTCACGGTCGCGACTACGTGATTCCCCAGGACATCGTGGAAGTTATCCCGGACGTGCTCCGCCACCGCCTCGTGCTGTCGTACGACGCCCTCGCTGACGAAGTGACGCCCGATCACATCATCACCCGAATCCTGCAGACCATCGGTTTGCCGCAGGTGTCCGCGACCCAGGCTCAGGTTCAGCCCGCCGCGCAGGCACCGCAGATGCCAGCCCCGAACGCACCGGCCTCGAACTCGGTTGCGCCGGGTCAGCAGGCACCGCTTCCGCAGGCGACGATCCAGCAGGCACCGCTCCCGCCAGCCACGGTGCAGCAGGCACCGACGCAGCAACCCCCCAACGCCGCGCAGGGCAATGGCGGACAATAGGGACCTGCCGTCGTTTGCGGCGGGAAATCTCAACGATCCCGAATTGACCGCAGCGCTCAAGTCGCTGGAACTGACGGTCCGACGCAAGCTAGACGGCGTCCTCCAGGGTGAGCACCTCGGTCTCATCCCCGGTCCGGGCTCGGAACCGGGGGAGGCGCGGGAGTACCAGCCTGGCGACGACATCCGTCGGATGGAGTGGTCGGTCACCGCACGGACGGGCACTCCGCACGTGCGGCAGATGGTTGCTGACCGCGAATTGGAAACGTGGTTCGTCGTCGACGCCTCGGCAAGTCTGGATTTCGGGACGGTCGGCCGCTCCAAACGTGATGTCGCGGTCGCGGCGGCCGCCGCAATTGTGCATCTGACGGCCGGCGGCGGCAACCGTCACGGAGCGATCATCGTGACCGGCGACGATGTCGTCCGGATTCCAGCTCGCGCCGGGAGAGCCCACGATCAAGCTCTGCTGAAGGCTATAGCCACCACCAAGCGAAGCGCCCCCGGCGTCCGCGGTGACCTCAACGCCGGCTTGGAGGCATTGCGCCGACCACAACGCCGTCGAGGCCTAGCCGTCGTTATTGGTGACTTCCTCGGCGAAATCGACTGGGCTCGATCATTGCGGGCGATCGGGGCGCATCACGAGCTCTTGGGTGTGGAAGTTTTGGATCCCCGGGATATCGAATTGCCGCTGGTCGGACCAGTCACCCTGCGTGATGCTGAGTCTGGCGAGATTGTCGATATCGACGTCACGGCGCAAGTTCGGGCCGACTACGCCAAGGCTGCGGCGGCCCACCGCACCGAAGTTCTGCGCACCTTCCGCACGGCGGGCGGGCCGGTGCTCTCGCTGCGCAGCGACCGCGACTGGATCGCCGATACCGTGCGGTTTATTGGCACTCGACGCCGCAGCATGGCCGCGGGAGCGCGTTGATGACCGATATTTTTGCCCACCCATGGTGGCTACTGTCGACGCTGCTTGTCGTGGCGCTGATCGCCGCCTACATCTACGTGATGCGCAAACGTCGCACCAGGTCGCTGGAGTTCGCGAATCTCGACTTGCTGAAGTCGGTGACACCGAAGAACCAGGACCGGTTTAAGCATGTGCCGGTCGCGATTCTGCTGACCGGGTTGACCTTGCTCACCATTGCGATGGCTGGCCCCATGGCCGACCGCAACGTGCCGCGTAACCGTGCGACGGTGATGCTTGTCGTCGACGTGTCGAACTCGATGAAATCAACCGATGTCGCCCCGTCCCGGTTGAAGGCGGCACAGGCGGCGGGTAAGCGGTTTGCCGATGATCTGACCGACGGGATCAACCTGGGTCTGATCTCGTTCGCGGGCACCCCGTCGACGCTCGTGTCGCCGACCCCTGATCACGGCGCGACCAAGAATGCACTTGATCGACTGAAGTTGGCCGACAAGACGGCGACCGGCGAAGGCATCTTCGCGGCGCTCGAACAGATTCAGACGCTGAACGCGGTCCTCGGTGGTCCCGAAGGTGCCCCGCCAGCACGAATCGTGTTGCTTTCGGACGGTAAACAGACCGTCCCGGAGAGTCCCGACGATCCCCGTGGCGGTTTCACCGCCGCACGCAAAGCCAAAGATCGCGGCATCCCGGTCTCGACGATCTCGTTCGGCACCCTGAACGGCACCGTCCAACTCGAAACCCCCAGTGGCGGTGTCGAAACCGTGCCAGTGCCCGTCGACGACGAGTCACTGCGGAAGATCGCCAATCTGTCCGGCGGCGACTTCTTCACCGCATCGAGTCTCGACGAACTCAACAAGGTGTATTCGACGCTGCAGAAACAGATCGGTTATGAGCGTCAGCGTGGCGACAATTCTCGTCCGTGGCTCATTGCTGGCACACTTCTTGCTGTCTTGGGCGCATTCGCCGCCCTGTTCCTTAACCGACGCCTCCCCTGAGATAGGTTGATCGCCATGGCAGAGTATTCCCCGATTCCCGCCCAGACCCCGCGTTCGGTCCTCGTGACCGGCGGCAACCGCGGCATTGGCTTGGCCGTCGCACAGCGACTCGCCGCTGACGGACACAAGGTTGCAGTGACCCACCGCGGTTCCGGTGCTCCCGAAGGCCTCTTCGGCGTGGAGTGCGACGTGACCGACAATGCTTCGGTTGAACGCGCCTTCGCCGAGGTTGCCGAACACCAGGGCCCCGTCGAGGTCCTCGTCGCCAACGCTGGCGTCACCGACAACATGCTGCTGATGCGCTTGAGTGAAGAAAGCTTCGAGAAAGTCATCGACGCCAACCTCACCGGTGCTTTCCGCTGCGCCAAGGTTGCGACCAAGGGCATGCAGCGTGGCCGTTTTGGCCGCATGATCTTCCTCGGCTCGGTTGTCGCCATGTCGGGTATCCCCGGCCAGGCCAACTACGCGGCATCGAAGGCTGGCCTCATCGGTCTGGCTCGTTCGATCGCCCGCGAGGTCGGATCGCGCAACATCACCGCCAACGTCGTCGCTCCCGGTTTCATCGAAACCGATATGACCGCTGCGATGGAAGACCGCTACATCGAGATGGCCAAGCAGGCTATCCCACTGGGCCGCACAGGGCAGCCCGAAGACGTGGCCGCGGCCATCAGCTTCCTCGCCTCCGACCAGGGCGGCTACATCACCGGCGCCGTGCTCCCGGTCGACGGCGGCATGGGCATGGGCCACTAGTTCTTCTTTTTCTTCTTTCTCCCACCGCATTAGGAGTATTTTGTGAGCGGAATTCTTGCAGGCAAGACCATCCTCGTAACCGGCATCATCACCGATGCCTCCATTGCATTCCACACCGCTCGGGTGGCACAGGAACAGGGTGCCAAGGTCATCATCACCGGCATCCCGGAGCGTCTGCGACTGATCGACCGCATCGCGCGTCGCCTGCCGCAGGAAGTGCCGCCGGCGATTCCGCTCGACGTCACCGACGAGGAGAGCCTCGGGGCCCTCGCCGATAAGGTTCGCGAGTTGGCACCCGAGGGCGTCGACGGCCTCGTCCACTCGATTGCTTTCGCACCCAAGACCCTGATGGGTCCGGACGCCGTGCCGTTCCTTGAGGGTCCGGGACCCGACGTCGCGAAGTCGTTCGAGATCTCCGCATGGAGTTACGCCTCGCTCGCTCGTGCCGCACTGCCGGTCATGAACGAAGGCGGCTCGATCGTCGGTATGGACTTCGATCCGCGAACCGCGCTGCCCGACTACAACTGGATGGGCGTCGCGAAGGCGGCCCTCGAATCGGTGAACCGCTATGTGGCGCGCGAAGTTGGCGAGGCCAAGCGGATTCGCTCCAACCTCGTCGCGGCCGGCCCGATCAAGACGCTGGCGGCCAAGGCAATCTCGGGCACCGCGACCGACGATGCCCGCAAACTGACCATGCTCAACGAGTACTGGGACGGTGCGTCGCCCATCGGCTGGAACGTCGACGATCCGGGCGTCGTCGGCACCAGTGTTTGCGCCGTGCTGTCGGACTTCCTACCCGGCACGACCGGCTCGATCATCTACGTTGACGGTGGTGCCAGCCATAACACCTGGTTCCCCGAGAACTTCCTGAACTGATCGTGACTGACACAGGTGGAAACAGCGGTGCCTTCGAGGCACTGCTGTTTCTTTCTTTCGGCGGCCCCGACAAGCCTGCGGATGTGCGCCCATTCCTTGAGAATGTGACGCGTGGCCGCGGGGTGCCCCCGGAGCGACTCGACGAGGTTGTCGAACACTATTTGCATTTCGGGGGAGTCTCACCGATCAATGGGCTCAACCTCGAGATGATTGCGGCGTTGCGCGCGGAACTTGACGGTCGCGGTCGCGACCTACCGATCTATTTCGGTAACCGGAATTGGGATCCGTTGATCGCCGATGCGGTGGCGTCAATTCGGGCCGATGGCCACCGGCGGGTACTCGCGTTCGCCACGTCTGCCTGGGGCGGATATTCCGGGTGCCGTCAGTATCACGAGGACATCGCCGGGGCGGTCAACGACGTCGACGATGTGGTGGTCCGCAAACTGCCGCAGTTCGCGAGTGAACCGAAGTTTATTGAGGCGGCCAGCAATGCGCTGCGTCGTGCATTGGATGAATTCGCATCGGGACCACCGCCGCGGGTCGTCTTCACCGCACATTCGATTCCGGAGTCCGCGGACAAGAATGCCGGGCCAGCCGCGGACGGCGGCCATCTGTATTCCAGTCAGGTACGTGCTGCTGCCGCAGCAGTCGCATCATCGCTCGGGATCGACGAGTTCGACGTCGTGTGGCAATCACGGTCGGGACCGCCGCAGGTGCCTTGGCTTGAACCGGACATCTGCGATCACCTCCGAGAAATCTCCGCGCAGGGAATTTCGCGGGTGGCGGTGGTGCCGATCGGCTTCATCTCCGACCACCTGGAAGTGGTCTGGGACCTCGATTCCGAGGCGCGCGACGTGGCCGCTGAACTCGGCATGGACTACGTGCGCGTCCCCACGGTCGGGACCGACCCCGTCTTTATCTCGCTGATCGCCGACCTCGTCGAACGCTATGTCGACGGTGCAGGCGACATCACTGCGATGGGCTGCGGCGACAACGGTGCGCTGTGCCGACCGGACTGTTGCCTGCCCGTTCGGCGGCCACAGCGAGGTTAGGTCACCGTCAGCCCTGCGGCTCAACGGTGACAAAGTCGATCAGCTCCTCGACGCTGCGGAGCAGCGGAACCTCAAGGTCGCGGAAGTTCGACACGCCAGCGAGAACCCGGCGCCAGCCGTCACGCGGGGTACCCCAGCCGAGGGCGTCGCAGATGCCGGTCTTCCAGTCGGTGCCCATCGGGATCACCGGCCACGCGTCGATGCCGACCGAAGCCGGTTTCACCGCCTGCCACACGTCCACGTAGGGGTGGCCGGTTACCAGGACATTGGGACCAACTTCGGCGGTGAGCTTTTCCTCTTTGGATCCAGACACCAGGTGGTCGACCAGGACGCCAGCGCGGCGATGCGGTGCCGGGCCGAACTCGGCGAGTGCCTCGTCCAAGTTGTCGAGGCCATCGAGGCTGATCACCACAACGCCCTCGGCGCGGAGGTCGTCGCCCCAGACACGTTCGACGAGGGTGGCGTCGTGCACGCCCTCCACAAAGATGCGGCTGGCGCGGGCGGTGCGTGCCCGCTGCTTCGGTGCGGCCCGCGAGCCGGAGGCGGTTTTGGCCTCCGCCTGCGCGACCGCACCGCGACCGCGCGGGCGAGTCAGAGTGACCGGCTTCCCGTCAATCAAAAAGGCCGCCGGGTACATCAGGAAGACGCGTGTTTGCCCGCGACGATCCTCGAGGCGAACCAGGTCGCCCGCATAACTCTTTTCGAGGCCCACGACGGCACCGCAGAATCCCGTCGCGGCGTCTTCGACCACCAGGTCGCGTTCAGCGGCGACCTCGGGGGCCTTGGGCTTGGTTTTGCGGGGCGAGGACAGTACGTCGCGGCCATAGCGATCATCGGACACAGTTGCCAACCCTAAGCGAGTGATGGCGGTGGGTCCGGTTGCGACGCTCCGGTGGAGCGCAAACCGCGGGTATCGTGCTTTGCGATGACCAGTTCTTCTCTAGCCCTGATGCGCTCGTGGCCCGCGAGCGCTCTCGCCGTGTGGGCTGCGGCACGCGACGCGGGCCGATGCTCTGCCGACGACGTGCTACACACCCTGCACGACTACGCCCAAGTGCATGAACTCGATCCTGGCGGGGGAATTTTGGACCTGCTGGCGACGGTGTCGGGCGCCGCACACATGGCGGTACGACTGCCCGCTCCGGGCGACGCGGCCGGACTGCCTCCGAGCGAAGTAACCAAGGCCGCGATGAGTGTCGGTGAAGTGATTCTGGTTGACGACCGGGACCTCGGTGCTGCGGGCCCAACTCATCCGATCGCCTTGATTCCAATGGGAACCAGGGAACGGTGTCGTTGGCAGGCCATGCGCTACGACGCGGAGATCGCCGTCGACCAACTGCTATCCGACGCACCGCTCGGTGAGGTGGAATACGACCTCAAGGCTGCCGTCGCCGAGGCGGCGACCGTGATCGCTGACCTCAGCGGCGCACGACGCCGTTCACCCGCAGATCTGCGCGATGCCTTGGCCGCCCGCACCGAGTTCAATCGAATCGACTTGCCCGCACACGACAATCCGCGGGTCGACCGCGTCCTTGCTGCCGCCGCGCAGATCGATGCGATCATCACGCTTGCAGGCAGTGGCACGCTCGGCGACTCCGGTTCCCAACTGGCCACCGCCGATACGAATCTGATGCGGCTGTCGGACCTGGCGCGCCGAGCCCGGCAAGCGGCGGTGAATACGCTGATCGCCGAGTACCGTCGCGCGGCCACTGGGTAGTCCGCTCAGATCTCTTGCGCTCGTCGCTATATCCTTGCCAGATACGCGACACCCGCGAACGCGGCGGCCCACAGCACCGACGCGAAGGTCCCGAGGATGAACTGTTCGCTGGCCCGTGGGGCGCGCAGCTCGGAGAATCGGGCGAGGCTCTTCACCGCCAGCGCGACACCGATTCCCGCTGGCCAGGCCAGCAGCAACGACACGACGACCGCCGTGCGCTCCAGCATGCCGATGATCCGACCGCCGCGCAGGGGAGCGTCGGGTTCGTCGTCGTGATTGTCACCGCGGGTGGGGATCCCGCCAGCAGCCAGTACGAGGCGGACAGCGCTTGCGCCGGTGACTGCGGCAGCGATGACCGCCAAAACCTGGATGGCGACGAGCCACCCGCCGTCCCAGTGCCCGTCGCGGGTAACCGGGATCAGTGCCAGCACCAACAGGGCCAACGTCACGACCGTCGCGATCACGTCGGTGGCAAGCACCGCGCCATCGGACTTGGCGGAATCGGCAGCGAGGTGTCGTCGAACCAAAGCAGCACCGGCCGCCACCACGATGGCCAGAGCAAAAAGAACCACGACGGTCATGCATCTACTCCGATGTTGGCGGCGGTAAGCAAGTCAGTGAACAACTCACGCGCACTCGGCTCAATGTCCCAGCGCGCGTGCTGCAGCCGAAGCGACATCGCCTGCGGGCTGATACCGAGTCTAGTGGCCGCTGCTGACTGGGTAAGCCCTTGCGCGACAAGCGAAACGGCTTCGTGGCCGGCGTCGGTGCGGTCGGCGAGAACGTCGAGGAGCAGTCGCGCGGCGGTCTGCGCGCTGGCGCACCAGGAGGACTCTCCGACGATGCACAGGTGCCAGCGGTTTCTTTTGGCATCTTCGACGGCAGTGCGAGCGTCGATGAATGCCGCTCCGCGCCCCGCCCGGGTCGATGGGGGCAACGGTGTTTCGATGTCGCCGATGCCGATCCCGACGCTCCAGTCACCCGATGACGCAAGGTCGATTGCGACGAGAGCGAGCCCTGTGGGCGAATCGAAGACCGCTTGGACTTCATCACCTGCCGTCCGCTCGAACGGGCGAAGCAGTCCGGAGGGGCTACCGTCGGCCAGTATGTCGGGCACCAGGTCCCGTCCGGTACGGCTGCCGCGTTGGTCCGCAGTCAGGACATACATCGCAGTTTTCCGTCCATTGCCGTCTCCTGTCCATCGCATCTCGTGTCGGACCCTTCGACAACTCTAGCCACTGCCTCAAGTTTAGATACTTGATATTGCTCAAATCAAGTATATTTACTTGATGGTTGGTTGATCGGCATGCGCGTATCCACGATCAGCCCGATGACCCCTACCGCGAATAGCGCCGCGGAGAAGAACAAACTGATCGGACTGCCCGACCCAGTCAGTGCGTCACCCAAGAAGATGACGGCTGCATTGCCCGGCGTCATACCGATAATGGTTGCTGCGATGAAGGGGATCAGACGGATACTCGACAGTCCCGCCAAGTAGTTGACGATCGAGAACGGGAACACGGCGATCAGGCGCACCGAACCGACTGCCAGCCACCCGCGCTGCGCCAAGCGATGATCCAAGGCCGCCACCGAGGGGTGCTTCAAGAAGCGGGTAATTCGTTGCCTGCCGAGCTTGCGGGCCACCAGAAAACCGATTACCGCGGCGATCGTGGACGAGATCGTCGCCCCGACGAATGCAATGGCGGGCGGGAAGAGGACTCCTGCGGTCAAGGTGAACGCGGTGCGCGGAACCGGGGCCGCCGGGACGATCGCGTAGGCCAGAAAAAACAACCAAATGAACCACGGGCCAAGGGAATCCGACCAGGTGCGTGCGGTGGCGATAGAGGGGAGTGGCACAAAATACGCGCCGACCAGGACGGTCACCACGATGGCCATCACGGCGATGCCGCGAATGACCGCGGCCTTCGTGACGCTCCGACTGCCTGCTGCGGCCTTGTCGGAGAGGGGTTGCTGCGAGGTGCTTCCGTCTAGGGCCACCGGCTCTTCGGCCAACGGTGCCGATCGCGGTGAATTGTTACGCACGAGTACCAATATTACGGGCTCGATCACATCCCGCATGACGGCCCGAGCGTTTGATCGGTTATCGTTCAATTAACGAAAATTCTTCGCCCAGCTATGGAGGTAAGCGAGCCGATGACGGCAAGTGAGCACCCCGTACAGCCGCCCAGTAATGCCGGTCCGCTCAGCGCGCAGGGCCTGCAGGCAGCGTACGACGATTGGTCCGCCGCGGCCGCCGCCGTTTTGGCGCGTTCGCGCAAAGTGACGGCCGACGAACTGCCTGAGAGTCCCGAGGCTCTGCTGTCGACACATACCGGTGACGGCACCGTAGTGCGTCCGCTGTACACGCGGAAAGACGAGGCGGCCGAACAGGGCGCGCCCGGTCAGTTCCCGTTTGTGCGCGGTGCCGACCCGGTCCGCGACGTCAACGTCGGTTGGCGAGTCACCGAACGCTTCGGCGACGAAGACGGCCTGTCCGCAGAGGTGGTCAACGAGCAGATCTTGGACGCCGCAGGCAATGGCACCAGCGGATTGTGGCTGAACGTCGGTGGCAGCATTGCTGCCGACGATGTCGCGGCCGTTCTGGCTGGTGTCTACCTCGATCTGGTGCCTGTCACGCTCGACGCCGGTGCCGATGGCATCGCCGCCGCCCGCGCCTACCTCGCCGCTCGGGCCGCCGCACCGGAAGCTCCGCAAGCTGCCCCCGCAACAGCCGCCAACGTGCAAAGCCTCGGACTGTCGCCGTATACGGCTGCCTTCTCCGGACGGGCAACCGTCGAAGTTGAGGAAGCTAACGCGGTGGCCACCGAAGCTCCCGCGGGCGTGCGGACATTCCGCGTCGATGGCACCGACTTCAGTCAGGCTGGCGCCAACAATCCGCAAGAACTCGGCTACGCCGTCGCTGCTGCCGTTACACACGTGCGCGACCTGGTGGGTGCCGGCATGAGCCGCGCCGACGCCCTCGGCCAGATCACCTTCGCCATCTCGGTTGACGACGACCAGTTCGCCGGCATCGCCAAGCTTCGCGCCCTCCGCGCTGTCTGGTCGCGGGTGGCCGATGTTCTCGGTGAGCCCGAAGCCGGTGCGGCGATCACCCACGCGGTGACCGACCTGGCGATGCTGACTCAGCGCGATCCATGGGTCAACATGCTCCGCTCCACCGTCGCCGCATTCGGTGCCGGTCTCGGCGGTGCCGACCAGGTCACCGTCCTCGGATACGACGCCGCACTGCCCGCTGACCAGCGGTCGTCGAGCACGTCGTTCTCCCGTCGCATGGCTCGCAACACCCAGCTGATCCTCCTTGAGGAATCCAACCTGGGGCGCGTGCTCGACCCGGCCGGTGGTTCATGGTTCGTCGAATCTCTCACTGCCGACCTCGCTTCGGCAGCCTGGGAGGTCTTCACCGAGGTCGAGGCTCGCGGCGGTTACCGTCCGGCCCTCGCCGAAGGATGGATCGCCAGCCAGATCGCCGAGTCCCTCGCGGCTCGTGACGTCCAGGTTGCACACCGCAAGGCACCGCTGACCGGTGTCAGCGAGTTCCCGAATCTCGACGAGACGGCTCGCCCGGCCGGGACCGCGAACACCGTCGACATCGCTACCGCCACCCCCAAGTTGGCTCGCGTTGGCCGCCAGTTCGAGGCCTTGCGCGATGCCGCCGACGCCGCCGCTGCGGCTGGCAGTCGTCCCAGTGTGTTGATGCTGCCGCTCGGCAGCGTCGCCGAACACAATGGCCGCACCACCTTCGTCGCGAACCTGCTGGCCGCCGGCGGTATCGCGGCGATTAATCCCGGCACCGTCGATGCCGAATCGATCGCCGGAGTGGTCGCAGACAATCCGACCAGCGTCGCCGTACTGTGCGGCACCGCCAAGCGGTACGCCGAAAGCGGCCCAGCCGCGTTGGCCGCAGCACGCAGTGCAGGCATCAGCCGAGTGCTGCTCGCCGGGCCCGACCGCGAATGGCCCGCAGACGCCGACGGCGTCGACGGTTCGCTCCGCGTCGGAATCGATGCCATCGCGACCCTGACCGAACTTCTCGATCACCTGACCGAAGGCGGGAGTGCATCCGCATGAGTGAGCGCAATTCAACAGACGCGGTGCCAAGCTTCGCCGACGTCGCCCTGACTGGGGACAGGCAGCCCGAACCTGCCGCACCCGGTGCCACCCAGGCCGAAGAGTTGGCGGCAGCCAATGGCTACTCCGTCGAGCAGGTCACCTGGAAGACCCCCGAGCAGATCGACGTGCCGCCGGTCTTCACCCGTGCCGACCGCGACGAAGCCGCGGCCGACAGCGACTACCCGATCGACTCCATCCCCGGTACCGCACCGTTCATCCGGGGCCCGTACCCGACGATGTACGTCAACCAGCCGTGGACGATTCGCCAGTACGCAGGTTTCTCGACAGCCGCCGAGTCGAACGCCTTTTACCGCCGTAACCTGGCCTCGGGTCAGAAGGGTCTGTCGGTCGCCTTCGACCTCGCTACCCACCGCGGCTACGACTCCGACCACCCGCGCGTCGCAGGCGACGTCGGTATGGCTGGCGTGGCGATCGATTCAATCCTCGACATGCGCCAACTGTTCGACGGCATTGACCTCGGCAACGTGTCCGTGTCGATGACGATGAACGGTGCCGTGCTGCCGATCCTGGCGCTCTACGTCGTGGCCGCCGAAGAACAGGGCGTGCCCCCGGAGAAGTTGGCTGGAACCATTCAGAACGACATTCTCAAAGAGTTCATGGTCCGCAACACCTACATCTATCCGCCGGCCCCGTCCATGCGGATCATCTCGGACATCTTCGCCTACACAAGCGCCAAGATGCCCAAGTTCAACTCCATCTCCATCTCCGGCTACCACATTCAGGAAGCCGGAGCGACAGCCGACCTGGAGCTCGCATACACCCTGGCCGACGGCGTCGAATACATTCGCGCCGGGTTGGAAGCAGGCCTCGATATCGACCAGTTCGCACCGCGACTGTCGTTCTTCTGGGGTATCGGCATGAACTTCTTCATGGAGGTTGCCAAGCTCCGCGCCGCACGCCTGCTGTGGAGTGAGCTCGTCGCGAAGTTTGAGCCAAAGAACCCCAAGAGTCTGTCGCTGCGTACCCACTCGCAGACTTCAGGTTGGTCGTTGACCGCGCAGGACGTGTTTAACAACGTTGCTCGCACCTGCGTGGAGGCCATGGCGGCAACGCAAGGCCACACCCAGTCGCTGCACACCAACGCCCTCGACGAAGCGATCGCCCTCCCGACAGACTTCTCCGCGCGCATTGCCCGCAACACCCAGCTTCTGCTTCAGCAGGAGTCGGGCACCACGCGGCCGATCGATCCGTGGGCTGGCTCCAACTACGTCGAATGGCTCACCAATGAGCTCGCCAACAAGGCTCGCGCGCACATCGCGGAGGTCGAAGAGGCTGGCGGTATGACCCAGGCCATCGACGAAGGTCTGCCAAAGCTCCGTATCGAAGAGGCTGCGGCCCGTACCCAGGCTCGTATCGACTCGGGCACTCAGCCGTTGATCGGTGTCAACAAGTACCGGGTCGACGAAGATGAGGAAATCGAAGTCCTCAAGGTCGACAACTCGAAGGTCCGCGCCGAGCAGCTCGCCAAGCTCGAGAAGCTCCGCGCCGAACGCGACCAGGATGCGGTCGATGCCGCACTGGCCAACCTAACGCGCGCCGCGGGCGAGGCCGGTGGGTCGAACCTCGACAACAACCTGATGGCCCTGGCCATCGAGGCCGCACGCCACGGTGCCACCGGCGGCGAAATCTCCGACGCCATGGAGAAGGTCTACGGCCGTCATCAGGCGGAGATCCGCACCATCAGCGGCGTATACCGCAACGAAGCAGGTGATTCCGTGAGCAATATCGACGAAGCCATGGCTGTCGTGGATGCCTTCGCTGACGCTGAGGGTCGTCGTCCTCGCGTGCTGGTTGCCAAGATGGGCCAGGACGGGCACGACCGCGGCCAGAAGGTGATCGCCACAGCATTTGCCGATCTCGGATTCGACGTCGACGTGGGCCCGCTGTTCGCGACCCCCGAAGAGGTGGCAGCTCAGGCGGCAGACAACGACGTGCACGTCGTCGGTGTCTCGTCGCTGGCAGCCGGTCACCTCACCCTGGTGCCCGCTCTCAAGCAGGCACTGGCGGATGTGGGACGCGAAGACATCATGATCGTCGTCGGCGGCGTGATTCCGCCCGGTGACTTCGACGACCTGTATGCGGCTGGTGCTGCGGCGATCTTCCCGCCCGGTACCGTCATCGCTGACAGCGCAGTCGACCTGATCGGCAAGCTCGCCGACCAACTGGGCCTGGATCTGGCGCCCGCAGCGGAATGACCTCCGTGGATCGCCCGGGTCGACGCGCGATTGATGTCGATGCGCTCACCGAAGGTGTGCTGTCCGGCAATCGGTCGCAGTTGGCTCGGGCCATCACCCTGGTGGAATCGGTTCGACCCGACCATCGGGCGGCCGCCCAGCAGTTGCTGCTGAACTTGACGCCGCACGCCGGGAAGTCGTTCCGGGTGGGGATTACCGGTGTTCCGGGCGTCGGCAAGTCGACGACCATCGAGACGCTCGGCATGCACCTGATTGATCGCGGTCATCGGGTTGCAGTGCTTGCGGTGGACCCCTCGTCGACGAGGACTCGCGGTTCCATTCTCGGCGATAAGACGCGGATGGGGCAGCTCTCGGCCGCCGCGGATGCGTACGTCCGTCCGTCGCCGAGTTCAGGCACGCTCGGCGGCGTCACGAAGGCCACCCGCGAGACCATCGTCCTCGTTGAAGCTGCTGGCTACGACGTGGTGCTCGTCGAGACGGTGGGCGTGGGGCAGTCGGAGGTGAGCGTCGCCGGGATGGTCGACGTCTTCACCTTCCTGACGCTGGCCCGCACGGGCGACTCGTTGCAGGGCATCAAGAAGGGCGTGCTGGAACTCGCCGAGATCGTCGTCGTCAACAAGGCCGACGGCAAGCACATCAACGAGGCTCGCGGTGCCGCTCGCGAACTGCGCAATGCGCTCGGTTTGATTTACCCGCACGACGCCCTCTGGCACCCACCTGTCCTCACCATGAGCGCCATCGAGAACACCGGCGTTGACGAGTACTGGGAAGCGATTCTGAAACATCGCGAAACCTTGACCGCAGCCGGCTTGTTCGAGTCTCGTCGCGCGCAGCAACAGGTGGACTGGATGTGGGCGATGGTTCGCGAGGCCATGCTGAACCGCCTCGAAGAGGACCCCGAGGTTCGCGCGGTGCGCAAGGAGGTCGAGTCAGCGGTTCTCACGGGCTCGCTGACCCCAACCTTGGGCGCCGACCGGATCGCCACCGTCGCTGGCTTCTAGGGCCCCGGGCCCCGCTCTCGCATGATGCGTTGATTCCCGCTACACGTCCGACGTGTAGCGGGA
>NZ_JBARYI010000094.1:0-143885 GCF_049647785.1 Gordonia sp. (in: high G+C Gram-positive bacteria) | reverse complement strand
GGCCCGGGCCGATGCCCGCGAACTCGATGACGCGGACGCCCGCGAGCGGGCCGGAGCGGCCGGAGGGCTGGCGCGAGGGAGTAGTCATGAGGGTCGAAACTCCGATCTTCGGTCTCATTGGGGACCGGTGAGTGGCACGTATCACTGAACGTTCGTCACCTTACATAGGTGTCGAAATAGGACTCGTGGGGTCGGTGGTTCGGAAGGTGATGGCGGGTCCTGGAAATTGGTGCCCGGTTCAGTTCGTTGGTCCCCGGGTTCAATTCTTTGGGGGCTGTCTACTCCCGATTGCGTGTCCGGATCGGTATCGTGGTCGCAATGAGACCGGCGACCGAATTGGCGTCCCGGACGTGGCGCGAACTAGTTGAAGCGAAACCGTTGCTAGTGGTGCCCGTTGGGTCCCTTGAGCAGCACGGGCCGCATCTGCCGTTAAACACCGACGCGCAGATCGCGGTCGCCGTCGCGCGCAAAGCTGTTGGTGCGCTTACTGATTCGGGCGAAGTGCTGATGGCCCCCGAAATCACCTATGGTGCGTCGGGTGAACACGAAGGATTTCCCGGCACCATCTCGATTGGTCGCGAGGTGCTCGAATTAATGCTGCTTGAGTTCGGTCGCAGTGCGATGCGGTGGGCACCCAAGGTGGTCTTCGTCAATGCCCACGGTGGCAATGCGCACGCCGTCGCCGCGGCCGTTGCCCGACTCCGTTACGAGGGTCGCGACGCGGCCTGGTTCCCGTGCGGCTTCCCCGGGGCCGACCCCCATGCCGGGCAGACCGAAACCAGCGTGATGTTGGCGCTGGCACCGTCGGGCGTGCACCTCGACCGCGCCGAGGTGGGCAATACCGCACCGGTCGGCGAACTTCTGGAATCGATGCGCGCGGGTGGGGTTGCGGCGGTGTCGTCGAACGGGGTGCTTGGCGATCCGACCACCGCGGTCGCAGACCGCGGCACCGACTTGCTCGACGGGCTCGCCGCCTCGCTGGCGCAGTCGTTGCAAAGCTGGACCGTCGACGAGGCGGGGAGACTTCGGTGACCCCTCCACCGATCAAGGACCTACCTGTCGGCTTCCAAGTGCAGATTGATCAGCGGTGTGTGCAGCGCGGCGACCTTCGCAACCTCATTGGCGGGTCGCCTCTGCGGGTCCTGAAACTGTCCGACGCCGCGCTCGGCATGACCTCCGACGACGGCCGGATCGAGGTGTGCGACGCCGGTACGCGCAGCCTGGCGCGGACGCTGCTGGAGGCCGGGATCGCGCAGCCGCGCCCCATGCGCGGCCCCGGCGAAGACGACGTGACGGTCGTTATTCCGGTGCGCGACAATCAATCTGGCGTCGACCGACTGATTGCCGCGTTGCCGGGACTGAAGGTGATTGTCGTCGACGACGGGTCGCCGGTTCCAGTGACTGTCCCCGGAAGCGATCTGGTTCAGCTCATCCGATTCGATGTCAACGCGGGGCCCGCCGCAGCCCGCAACGCTGGCTTTGATGCGGCCACCACCGGCTTTGTTGCGTTCCTCGACTCGGATACGGTGCCGCGGGGCGACTGGCTGATGATGCTCCTGAGTCACTTTTCGGATCCGGCGGTCGGGATTGTGGCGCCGCGCATTGTCGGCTTCGGCGACGACAGCAAAGACACCGTCGCCGCCTACGCGAATCGCTACTCGTCGCTCGATATGGGGCCGCGTGAAGGTTTGGTCCGCCCGGGTACGTCGCTCGCGTACGTGCCGAGTGCGGCGATGGTGGTTCGACGCGAAGCCTTTAGTCGGTTTGACGAGTCGCTCCGGGTGGCCGAAGACGTCGACCTGTGTTGGCGCACCAACGCCGACGGTTGGACCGTCCGCTACGACCCGATCGCGCACGTCGGGCACGACCATCGGGAGTCGTTGGGGGCGCTGCTCGACCGCCGCCGCTTCTATGGGACGGGTGCCGCCGAGCTCGCCAGCAGGCACGGTGCCCTTGCTGCCCCGGTCATGATGAGCGTGCCGATTGCGGCGGCCGTGCTCGCGCTGCTGTCGCGCACCAAGATTGGTTTGTTGATCACGACGCTCCTGTCCGGATGGATCTTCACTCGAATTCGTAAGCCGCTCAACGGAGTTCCGCAGCGGGATGTGATTGCCGCCCGCAACGTGGGCCGCGCCTTGGGCTTCGGTGTTTTGCAGATTTGGTCGGCAGCGCTGCGGCACTACTGGCCGGTCTCGCTGGTGTGCCTGCTGGTGTCGGGCCGCTTTCGGCGGTGGTTTATTCAGGCGGCGGTTGCCGAGGCCGCCGTGATGTGGCTGCGGTCGCGGATGGATGAGCCGGCGTCTCCGATGGTCGATCCGATCGGTTTCTCGGTGATTCACCGACTCGATGACTTCGCGTACGGACTCGGTCTGTGGCAGGGGGCAGTATCGCGTCGGGATTTCTCGGCCTTGCGCCCGGTCATCAAGTCCTGACTCCCATGCACGGTTCAGCGTTCGCGACAGCCGATGTGGTGGTTGTGGGTGCGGGCAGCGCGGGCTGTCTTGCCGCGGAACGACTTTCGCGGGATTCCGACCGTCAGGTGCTGCTGCTCGACGCGGGCCCCGCAGCGTTCCCCGAATGGGAGCAAACCAGACTTGATCGGCTACCGATTTCTCCGGGTGCACCGAGGACGGTGCGGTTTCCGGAATTGCGCGGCAGGGATGTGGTTCGCGGTGGTGGGCTCGGCGGTTCGTCGACCATCAACGGCGGCTACTTTCTGCGTGGGCACCGACACGATTACGACAGTTGGCCGTACCCGCAGGCGCGCATCGACGCCGTGCTCGACGAACTCGATGGTGGCGACGCCGGCGGGGGCGCGATGTCGGTCAGTGCCTTCGACGATGCCGAGTTGGGTTCGGTCGCATCGGCTTTCGACGCCTACTGGCGACGGCGCGGGCCCGCCAGCGATGGTGGGGCGTGGCCGATTATCGGACTCAATCGGGTGCGGAGCAATCGGGCCGACGGCGGTCGCTTCACTGCCGCTGACGCGTTCCTTGCCGAGCCGCGGCCCAACCGGAGGGTGATCGGTGGCGCGGCGGTGACGGAGATCGTCGTACGTGGTGGTCGTGCTAGCGGGGTGCAGACCGCTCGCGGTCGGGTCGACGCTGGGACTGTCGTACTGGCGGCGGGCACGCTGGGTTCAGCTGCGCTGGTGCTGCCCATCATCGGGGGCGAACTCACGGTGTTTGAACACGCGGAACGGCTGGTCCGCTTTCGCCCGCGCCGCGAGGTCACCGCACCGGCCCTGCTGCAAACCGTTCTTCACACCGAGAATCGACTCGAGATCCGCTGCTATGGCAACGATTTCGCCGCGTTCATCGACGGCGTCCCCGCTGCCGGCATTCCCATCGGCGTCGCCGATATGGGGACGGGGGTTGTCGGGACCCTGCGGTGGGACGGCGCGCTGCAGGTCGACCTCGGTGAACCCGATGCGGCGTCGTACACCCGGATCGACGCCGGTGTCGGGATCGTTGAGGCGATGCTCGCGGCCCCCGACTTTGCCGACCTGGTGGAACCGGGATCGGTGACGGTCGACCCCACGTTTGGCTTGTCCTCGCACGCGTGGGGTGCCCTCGCGACCGCCCCGCGTATCGACGGACTGACCGTTGTTGACGGGTCCGTTCTGGCCTCGCCCTTGCGGTCGGGACCGCACCTGAGCGTGATGGCCGGAGCGGCGCTCATCGTCGAGCAACTGTGAAACCAAATAGACGCGGCACCCGACGGAAATGTCGGGTGCCGCGCTAGTTGGTTTCGGTGGAATGATCAGAAGAGCGTGCGCCAGTAGTCCCAGAACTTGACGGTCGCCATCGCAATCACGACCACGTAGAACAACGGCAAGATCAGCCACATCGTCTCGCGGACCGACCGTCCGCGTTCGGTATCGGGCAGTACCCGCGACAGACTCAAGATCAGCACGATCGGCGTGATCGTCCAGACCACCATGCAGTACGGGCACAAGGCGTGGATGCGGTAGATGCTCTGGAAAATCAGGTATCCGACGAAGACAACGCCAAAAGCGCTGCCGACGGCCTGACCTGCCCACCACCAGCGTGGCAGTTTGATGCGGCCAATCGACAGCACGGCAGTCACAATGATGACGGTGAATGCTGGCAGGCCCAGGAGCGGATTCGGAAATCCGAAGAACTTGCCCTGTTCAGTGACCATTACTGATCCACACGAGATGACCGGATTAATGCTGCACGCCGGGACAAACGTCGGGTCAATCAGGATCTGGATGCGGTCCAAGGTGAGCGCAATCCCGGCGGCCAGGCCGAGGATGCCGCACACCAGGAGGACCCACGCCGCGACGGTGGAGACGGGGCGCAGTTGTGTCCAGAAGCTTCCGGCTGCGACCGCGTCGTCGGGCGCTGTCTCGGTGACGACCACGGGCCCCGGGTCGGTGGCCAGATCTTTGGCGTCGTCGCTCATGGCGTTACTTCGCGGCCACAGCGGCATCAACCGCCGCGGTCAGCGATGCCGGATCCTTGGCTTCGAGGGGTTTGCCATTAAGAGTGACGAACGGCGTGCCGGTGAAGCCGGGGGTCTCCATAACGGTTTGCGTCTGGGTGGCGACCCACTTGCCGAACTGCTTGTCGGAGATGCACGTCTTTACGCCTTCGACGCCAGCGTCGTTGGCCATTTTGTTGAGTTCGCCGTCGTCGAAGCCCGCGCTGCCCTCGGGGCGCTGGTTCACGAAGAGGCTGTTGTGGAAGGCGAGCCACTTGCTCTTGTCGCCGTCCTTACCAATGGATTCGGCAACGCAGAGGGAGGCGTTCATCGCGTTTGTCGAGTACGAGGTCTGACCGCGGTCAAGGAAGGCGATGGGCCGGTAGTCGACGGCGACGTCCGCACGCTTGCCGAGTTCGGTCAGGGTCTGGCCCGACGACTGCTCGAAGGCTCCGCAGGCCGGGCACTGGAAGTCTTCGACGACCGTGACGACGGCCTTGGGTTCGGTATTTGCGGGTGCGCCGGTGATCCGGATGGAACCGTTGTCGGTCAAGACGGTTGGCACGTCGGTGCCGCCGGTCGCAGAGTCCTCCGAGTTGGAGCTGATCGCCCAGAACGCGACGATGGCCGCGAGGATAATCAGCACGACGACCGACAGGATCTTCCACATCAGGGAACGGCGGCGATCGGCCTGCCTGGGGTCGATGACGGTCCGCTTGTTCTGCGCCACGATTGACTTCCTCCGGTAGGTCTCAAGGAGTTCCGGGCATGGAGGTGCCCAGACATTTCTGGTGCAACCCTACTTGCCGTCTCCTAAGAAACGCATTACAGAGGTGATGATTAGGGTCCAAAGCTACCGGGGTAGGAGCTTTTCGACCTGTTCGAGAAGGGTGCTCACGGACCGTATGTCCACGTCTTGACCATTCAGCATCACGGTCGGGGTGCCGCTAAATCCGGGCTGATCCATGGTGTTCGAGGTGGTCTCGGCGACCTCCGCGGCGTACCTCTTCGACGTAATACAGTCGGCGACGCCGTTGGCACCTGCAGCTTTTGCCAGAGCGATGAGGTCGGCGTCGGGGAGGCCGCGGCCGCCTTCGCTGGGCTGCTTCGTGAACAGCGACTCGTGGAACTTCAGCCACGTATCTTGGCGCGCGGTGTTGTCACCGGGACGATTCCACACGCAATGCGAAGCATTCGCCGCCCGAGATGAGTAGTCGTCGGAACTCATGCGGTCGAGGAACGAAATGATCCGGTAGTCGACGGCGGCACCGGGCAAGTTGGCGATGGTACCGAGCGTTTCGCGGTAGGCGCCCTCGAAGGCTTTGCATGCCGGGCAGGCGAGGTCTTCGATGATGGTGACGACGACGCGGGCGTTGTCGGACTCGCTGATACGGAATGCGCCGTCTGCCGTGATGGGCGCACCCGACGGTGACGACGTTGGTGTCGGTTGCGATGGGAAGAGGTCGGTGGAGGTCTCGGTCGATTCGCTGCCTGCGGCCTTGATGGCCGAGCCGTCCACGCTGCAGCCGGAAAGCAGTGCGACGGTGGCTGCAGCCCCTACCAGGGCAGTGCGGAAGCGCTTCATGCCGGAGTTACCCAGGTGGTGATGTCGCAGTGGACGACCTCGGTGCCCGCGGTGTCGAGAATGCGGATTGCGATCACGACATCGGTGCCTTCGGTGATCTCGTCGAAGAGCACTGGTTCGGCGAGTTCAGCATGAGCAGTCAGACGCGTGCCTGCTTTTGCCAGATACTGGGTGTTCATTGCCTTGGGGATCCAGCGATGGGTGGTCGGGACGGTCGACTCCATCAGCATCCCCATGGCGGTCTCGGCTAGATTGCATGCCGCGATCGCGTGGAAGGTGCCGACGTGGTTGTGGACGCCGAACCAGTTGGGGGCGGACACCCGGCAGTATCCGGGCGTCATCTCTTCCACGAGCGGAAGGATGGTTCCGAAGTATGGAACGCGGGCCACCATGCCGAGGCTGAACAAGGCATTACCAATGCGTCCCGCAGGGAGTTTCTTGCGCATCGCGTACGTCGGACTCAACTTGGTTTGCGAGCCGTTGGTGTGGTCAGTCATGCTCGCAAGGCTAATAGGTATCTGTTACTCGCGGTAGCCGTCACTTGTGGGGCTTGAAGATGGGCGACGCGACGGACCTGTGACGAACGCCTCGCTTCGGCGAGGAAAGGGGATTTGATGTCGCCGGGACGCTGGTGCATACTATTCAGGTTGCCTCGCGTAGAGGCGTACAAACTTCCAGGACCGCTAAACGCGGCGCTGGGCGTGTAACGCGGAACCACCTCGGTGGAGAATTCGGATCATTTGGTCCGAAGGACCGGTCCGACACGCCCGACCGCGGGTGCCGGAGGCTCAGTCGGCAATTGCTGACAGCCGGACGAAAGACCGGCACGTACAACGACAGTAGAACAGCGTCGATCCGCCAAATGTCATATGGCGTGGTCATGTGGCATCAGTTGCCGCTCGTGCATTTTGTGTACGGGTGTGAAGTCACGCGGTGTTCTGCTCTCGAGAGATGATCAGACGGAAGAGGACACAGCGTGGCGGGACAGAAGATCCGCATCAGGCTCAAGGCCTACGACCACGAGGCGATCGACGCTTCTGCGCGCAAGATCGTGGAGACCGTGACCCGCACGGGTGCACGCGTGGTCGGGCCGGTGCCATTGCCGACCGAAAAGAATGTGTACTGCGTTATCCGTTCGCCGCATAAGTACAAGGACAGCCGCGAACACTTCGAGATGCGCACTCACAAGCGACTCATCGACATCCTCGACCCGACGCCGAAGACGGTTGACGCGCTCATGCGTATCGACCTCCCGGCCAGTGTCGACGTCAATATTCAGTGACGGGGGATTGGACTAAATGAGCAATCAGAAAGCAACCAAGGGCATCCTGGGCACCAAGCTCGGTATGACTCAGGTTTTCGACGAAAACAACCGGGTCGTCCCGGTCACCGTTATCGCGACCGGCTCCAATGTCGTCACTCAGCTGCGTACTGCAGACCGTGACGGCTACACGGCAGTTCAGCTCGCCTACGGTGCCATCGACCCCCGCAAGGTAAACAAGCCGGTTTCCGGTCAGTTCGCCAAGGCCGGAGTTACCCCGCGCCGCCACCTCACCGAGATTCGTGTCAATGACACCTCGGCCTTCGAGGTTGGTCAGGAGCTGGGCGCTGACATCTTCACCGACGGTGTGAAGGTCGACGTCACCGGCATTTCCAAGGGCAAGGGCTTCGCCGGCGTCATGAAGCGTCACGGCTTCGCCGGTCTGGGTGCCAGCCACGGTACGCACCGCGTTCACCGTTCGCCGGGTTCCATCGGCGGCTGTGCAACTCCCGGTCGTGTCTTCAAGGGCACCCGCATGGCAGGTCGCATGGGCTCCGACAAGGTGACCACGCAGAACCTCACCATCCACAAGGTGGATGCTGAAGCCGGCCTGCTGTTGATCAAGGGCGCGATCCCCGGCCGCAAGGGCGGCATCGTGGTGGTCCGCGACGCAGTGAAGGGTGGCGCCAAGTGAGCACCGAAACCGCAACCAAGCTGACGCTCGACGTCCGCAATGCCGATGGCAGCGTCAACGGAACCGTTGATCTGCCCGCCGAGATCTTCGATGCGACCGCAAGCATTGCGCTCATGCATCAGGTTGTCGTCGCCCAGCAGGCCGCAGGCCGTCAGGGCACGCACTCCACGAAGACTCGTGGCGAGGTCGCTGGCGGTGGCGCAAAGCCTTACCGCCAGAAGGGCACCGGTCGCGCCCGTCAGGGTTCGATCCGCGCTCCGCAGTTCGCTGGCGGTGGCACTGTCCACGGTCCGCAGCCGCGTGACTACACACAGAAGGTGAACAAGAAGGTCAAGGCTGCTGCACTGCGCGGCGCCGTGTCCGACCGTGCTCGTAACGAGCGCATCCACGTGGTCACCGAACTCGTTGCCGGCCAGGTGCCGTCGACCAAGGCTGCCCGCAAGTTCTTGGAGCTGCTGAGCACGCGCCGTAAGTTCCTCGTCGTGCTGTCCCGTGAGGACATCACCGGCTGGAAGAGCGTCGCGAACTTGGACAACGTCCTGCCGATCGCGCCGGATCAGCTCAACACCTACGACGTCCTCGACTCGGATGAGGTCGTGTTCAGCGTTGAGACTCTGAACGCCTTCATCGAGCAGAACCAGAAGAAGGAGGCCTAGGAATGGCTACGCAGGCAGACCCGCGTGACATCATCCTGGCGCCGGTGATCTCGGAGAAGGCTTACGGGCTGATCGAAGACAACGTGTACACCTTCTTGGTGCACCCGGAGTCGAACAAGACTCAGATCAAGATTGCCATTGAGGCGATCTTCGATGTGACGGTCACCAGCGTCAACACCGCCAATCGTCAGGGCAAGCGCAAGCGCACCCGCTCGGGCTTCGGCAAGCGCAAGAACACCAAGCGCGCCATCGTGACGCTGTCCGCTGACAGCAAGCCCATCGAGATCTTCGGGGGCGCGGTCTCCTGACCGCCCGCGAAGAAGAGTAGGTACTAATTCTCATGGCAATTCGTAAATACAAGCCGACGACCCCCGGTCGCCGCGGTTCGAGTGGTGCCGACTTCTCTGAGGTCACCCGCTCGCACCCGGAAAAGTCGCTGGTGCGCCCGCTGCACAGCACTGGTGGTCGCAACGCACACGGTCGTATCACCACCCGTCACCGCGGTGGCGGTCACAAGCGCGCCTACCGTCTGATCGACTTCCGTCGTAACGACAAGGACGGCATCAACGCCAAGGTCGCGCACATCGAATACGACCCCAACCGCACGGCGCGCATCGCGCTGCTGCACTACGTGGATGGGGAAAAGCGCTACATCCTGGCGCCGAAGAACCTGAAGCAGGGCGACGTCGTCGAGTCGGGCGCGAACGCCGACATCAAGCCGGGTAACAACCTGCCGTTGCGCAACATCCCGACCGGTACCCAGATCCACTGCGTGGAGCTGCGTCCGGGCGGCGGTGCCAAGATGGCTCGCTCCGCCGGTGCTTCGATCCAGCTGTTGGGCAAGGAAGGTCCGTACGCGACCTTGCGTATGCCTTCCGGTGAAATCCGTCGCGTCGACGTGCGCTGCCGCGCATCGGTCGGCGAGGTCGGCAACGCCGAGCAGTCGAACATCAACTGGGGTAAGGCCGGCCGCATGCGCTGGAAGGGCAAGCGTCCTACCGTCCGCGGTGTTGTGATGAACCCGGTCGACCACCCGCACGGTGGTGGCGAGGGCAAGACTTCGGGTGGTCGCCACCCGGTCAGCCCGTGGGGTAAGCCTGAGGGCCGCACCCGCAAGACCAAGGCCAGCGACAAGATGATCGTCCGTCGCCGTCGTACCGGCAAGAACAAGCGATAATAGGAGGAGGTAAAAAATGCCACGCAGCCTGAAGAAAGGCCCGTTCGTCGACGACCACCTCCTGAAGAAGGTGGATGTTCAGAACGAGAAGGGCACCAAGCAGGTCATCAAGACCTGGTCGCGCCGCTCGACCATCATCCCCGACTTCATCGGTCACACCTTTGCAGTCCATGATGGCCGCAAGCACGTGCCCGTGTTCGTGTCGGACTCGATGGTGGGACACAAGCTGGGCGAATTTGCACCCACCCGCACCTTCAAGGGTCACATCAAGGATGACCGGAAAGCGAAGCGCCGGTAATCATGACTACTGAGACTGAGAACGTGCAGAGCGCACGGGCGACTGCGAAGTTTGTTCGCGTCACCCCGATGAAGGCACGCCGCGTGATCGACCTGGTCCGCGGTAAGAACGTGGACGAGGCACTCGATATCCTGCGGTTTGCTCCGCAGGCCGCGAGCGAGCCCGTTTACAAGGTGCTGGCTAGCGCGATTGCTAACGCCGAGAACAATGTCGGTCTGGATCGTCGGACCCTCGTGATCTCGGAAGCTTTCGCTGATGAAGGTCCGACCCTCAAGCGGTTCCAGCCGCGTGCACAGGGCCGTGCCTTCCGTATCCGCAAGCGCACCAGCCACATCACCGTGGTTGTGTCGGCTGTGGAAAAGAGCAGCGGAAACGGCCGTCGTAAGCAGCAGCCGAAGACGAAGGGAGCCTAACCGTGGGCCAGAAGATCAACCCGCACGGCTTCCGGCTGGGCATCACCACTGACTGGAATTCGCGTTGGTACGCCGACAAGCAGTACGCGGAATACGTCAAGGAAGATGTCGCCATCCGCAAGCTGTTGAGCACCGGGCTCGAGCGCGCAGGTATCTCGAAGGTTGAGATCGAGCGCACCCGTGACCGCGTCCGCGTCGACATCCACACCGCCCGTCCGGGCATCGTCATCGGTCGCCGTGGCGCCGAAGCCGATCGCATCCGTGGCGACCTGGAGAAGCTGACGGGCAAGCAGGTTCAGCTGAACATCCTCGAGGTCAAGAACCCCGAGGCTGACGCTCAGCTCGTCGCACAGGGTGTGGCCGAGCAGCTCAGCAACCGTGTTGCTTTCCGTCGCGCCATGCGCAAGGCCATTCAGTCGGCCATGCGTCAGCCGGGCGTCAAGGGCATCCGAGTCCAGTGCTCGGGTCGTCTTGGCGGCGCGGAAATGAGCCGCAAGGAGTTCTACCGCGAAGGTCGCGTGCCGCTGCATACGCTGCGCGCCGACATCGACTACGGGCTCTACGAGGCACGCACCACCTTCGGCCGCATTGGCGTGAAGGTGTGGATCTACAAGGGTGACATCGTCGGCGGCCGTCGTGAGCTGGCCGCTGCTGCACCTGCCGAGGACCGCCGCGGTCCGCGTCGTCCGAGCCGTCCGCGCCGCGATGCGCGTGCCGGCCAGGGCGGTCGTCCCGAGGCGGCGCAGGCTACTGAAGCAAGCGCAGCTGCGCCTGCTGAGGCTGCTGCGCCGGCGGAAAACCAGGAGGGCTGAGGCCATGTTGATCCCTCGCAGGGTCAAGCACCGCAAGCAGCACCACCCCAGCCTTAAGGGCCGGGCCAAGGGCGGAACCAAGGTCACTTTCGGTGACTACGGCATCCAGGCTTTGGAAGGTGCATACATCACCAACCGTCAGATCGAGTCTGCTCGTATCGCGATCAACCGCCACATCAAGCGTGGCGGCAAGGTCTGGATCAATATCTTCCCGGACCGCCCGATCACGAAGAAGCCTGCCGAAACCCGCATGGGTTCCGGTAAGGGTTCGCCCGAGTGGTGGGTGGCCCCGGTTAAGCCGGGCCGCGTGCTGTTCGAGATGAGCTACCCCAATGAGGAGACCGCTCGCGAGGCCCTGCGCCGCGCACAGCACAAGCTCCCCATCAAGACCCGTATCGTGACCCGAGAGGAGCAGTTCTGATGGCACTCGGAGTTGCAGCAACTGAGCTCCGCGAGCTCAGCGATCCCGACCTGGTCGCGCGCCTCAAGGAATCGAAGGAAGAGCTCTTCAACCTTCGCTTCCAGATGGCAACCGGTCAGCTCGACAACAATCGCCGTCTGCGTACCGTGCGTCGCGAAATCGCGCGCATCTACACGGTCATGCGTGAGCGTGAACTGGGCCTGGCGTCCGGACCGGAGGGTGAAGACGCATGAGTGAGGACCAGAAGGTGAACACCGAAGATCGCGCCAGCCGCAAAGAGCGGATCGGCTACGTCGTCAGTGACAAGATGACCAAGACCATCACGGTCGAGCTGGAAGATCGCAAGAGCCACCCGCTCTACGGCAAGATCATCCGCAAGACCAGCAAGGTCAAGGCGCACGATGAGGAGCAGGTGGCCGGCATTGGCGACCGCGTCCGCATCATGGAAACCCGACCCCTGTCGGCAACCAAGCGCTGGCGTCTCGTCGAGGTGCTCGAGAAGGCTAAGTAGGCCCGATCGGCGCTTCACAGCGACGAACTAAACAAACAAACCGCCCGTTCCCGGAGAAGTCCGGGAACGGGCGGTTTGTTGCTTTTGGTTTGATGAACGACCAGGCATCATCGGTACCGGGAGATCACGTCGCGGCCTCAAGCCAACGGGCCGCAGCCGTTGATTGTCTGAATGGGCGAGAGCTATGAGGCTATTGTGATCATCTATCCATTCTTTGGAGGGCACTATGCAAACACTCTCCGTACTGGTTCCCGCGTTTAACGAAGAGGCGTCGATTGCGGCATGCCTGGACAATCTGCTGAACCAGACTCATCCAATCGACGAGATTGTCGTCATCGACAATGGGTCCACTGACTCAACCGCGAGCGTCGTCAAGACGTACGTGGATCACTACGGTGGCGCGTGTACCGCTAGCGGGTTTGCCCGGGTGAGGTTAGTGTCGGAGCCCGCCAAAGGGGTGGTTGAAGCGGTGGCAACTGGATTTTCCACGGCCAGCGGAGAGATCATCGGTCGCACCGATGCAGACAGCCTCGTGACGGCCAATTGGGCGGAAGCGATGATGGATTTCTTCAGCGACCCAGAGAACACCGACTACGGTGCAATCACGGGTCTGGTGATGTTGTCGGACGGACCAGCACGTGAGCGATTATTGGCAATGCAGACTAAGGCGGCGGCGAAGTTCGCCGAAGGGCGCGACATTGAATCGCTTGCGGGCGCCAACCTTGCGATGCGCCGAGAATGTTGGGAACTAGTCAGCGACAAGTTGACCCGAAGGCCAGACATTTGGGATGACCTCGACCTCTCGCTTGCGCTTGCTGAGCAGGGGGTCCGGAGTAGATTGCATCCCGGAATGGTCGTGGACACCTCCGGTCGGCAACTGCGGTTTTCACCGGTCCGGAACTGGCACTATTTGTCGGGCGGCGTCCGGACTGCGAAAGCGCGCGGAAATGACGTCGCCTTGCGTCGGATGCGACTGGACCTGCCATTCCGGCTCATCATGGCGTTCTTCCTTTGGATCGTCCTGCGACCCTGGGATAACGACAGCAAAACGTGGCGACCGCACCGCCTGTTTGTGCCGCTGGAACGTGAGCGTGCATTGATCACAACTGGCCGAGATTTGGGCGGTAGTGATTCGGCAGCACCACCGCCAACCGGCTGATGGAAAGTGCTGTGCGCGAATGCAATCCTCTCGATCGGATGGCACTTGTTAGGCTAGCTGAGGGCTGGGGAGTCGCATCTGTGGCGCAGAGGTTGGGTCGAACGTGTCGGGTATTTGCACCTTGTCGAATGCCTGTACGGTCGGTCGATTCTGCGTTTTGGCCATGGAGTTAGTGGAGGAAACGCATGTGGGAACGTACGCCCGGTAGTGAAACGACTGGTCCCAGACATTCTCGGATCGTGTCTGATCCATTGCGAGACACGATGCCCTGGGTTCCCGAGGACGATCCAGTTCTCAAGGAGTTGCGCGCGTGGCGAACGGAACTCAGTGGCGTAGAGACACCGTCCCCTCCCGAATCCGCGACCTTGCCGGCGCCTGCCGAACGTATTGACGTCCAACGAGTCTCGCCGCCAACCCATCCGATGTGGGATGTCCTGTCGCCTCGGACAGTCGACCCGATCGAACTAGTATCCGATCGAGCCGAAGCAGTCTCGAACGCGGCGGCCCGTACGGTTGCTTTTCCCAGCCTGCCGGTCGAGGCGGCAGCGAGCGCCCAGTCGGCCAACGGGTTCGCGATTGAGGCATCGAATCTCCATAAGCGATTCGGGGATGTGGTCGCAGTCCACGACGTCAGCTTCGCGGTGCCGAAGGGGCGGATCGTAGCGCTTCTGGGGCCGAATGGTGCCGGGAAGACGACCACGGTCAATATGCTCTGTACGTTGCTGAAGCCTGATGGCGGTTCGGCGCACGTCGCTGGCCATGATGTGGCGGGCGATGCCCCAGCTGTCCGACGCTCAATAATGCTGACCGGGCAGTTTGCGGCGCTTGATGAATCACTGACGGGCAGAGAAAACCTCGTGCTGTTCGGGCGTCTCCTTGGGATGTCGAAGAAGCGTGCGACGGCGCGAGCCGACGAACTGCTCGCCGAGTTTGGATTGACCGATGCTGCCGGTCGGCGGGTGATGCAGTATTCGGGCGGTATGCGTCGGCGAATCGATATCGCCTGTGGTCTTGTGACCCAACCCGAGGTGGTCTTTCTCGATGAGCCGACCACGGGACTTGATCCACGCAGTCGACAAGACGTGTGGAATATTGTGGAACAACTGCGTGATTCTGGGGTGACGATCCTGCTCACGACGCAGTATCTCGAAGAGGCCGACATGCTGTCGGACCGCATCGTCGTTATCGACGGAGGTCGTGTCATTGCCGAAGGTACGTCAGATGAATTGAAGGCTGAGACCGGTGCTGCGTACTGCGAGATCACACCGGCGCATCCGGCATACCTGCCTCGCCTGAGGGCGAAACTCCGCGACATGATGGGAGCGGTAGAACGGGAAGAATCCTCAGGCACGGTATCGATTCCCGCGCCGAACGGCCCGAAGACATTGGCGGAAGTGATGCGACGGACCGAGGCGGCAGAGATCCCACTGGCGGATATTGCGTTGCGTAGGCCGTCGTTGGACGAGGTGTTTCTCGCGCTGACCGCCGACCGATCGGCACCGTCCTCACACGTATTGGACGAATCCGAGTGACTGGCACGACTCCGGGTCGAGCGCCTCAACTGGTGCAGGAAAGGCGCGCTGCCGGGGGTGCCTTGTATCTGCGTCAATGGTGGACATTGACCGTGCGGGGACTTCTCACGGTGCTTCGGAACGGCGAATTCGTATTTGCTTTCATTGCCCCCGCGTTCGTCGCGGTTTGCTTCTACATCCCGCTTCGCAAGGTGATGGATTCGTCGCCGAACATGGATTACGCAACCTTCCTGACTCCGATCATCCTCTTGATGTCGATTAGCTTCGCTGCGACTTCTGCTGCCATGCGCTCGGCGTTCGATGTCAAGGAGGGGATCAACGCACGATTTCGAGTTCTGCCGATGCCGGGCGCGGTGCCGTTCCTTTCGCGGCAAGCCACCAACACGGTGCTGCTCGTCGTGTCGCTCGTGTGCAGCGGGATCGCTTGCTTGTTGATCGGTTGGCGACCGTCCGGCGGTGTTCTCGGGACCATCGGATTGTTTGGCGTTGCACTCCTAATTGGAGCGCTCCTATCGCTGCTATCAGATGGGGTCGGCCTGGTCGCGGGAAGTCCTGAGGCTACGAGTCAAATGCTCGGCTTGCCGACAATGATTCTTGGCATGGTGTCGACCGGTTTTGTGCCCGAGGCGCAGTTCCCAGAATGGATCCGCGGATTTGCCCGAAATCAACCGATTTCTCAGTTCGTTTCGGTGATGAGGGCGGCGGACTCGCCACTTCCGCTGACTTGGTCGACGGTGCAGGCCTCTGTCTGGTGGAGCGTCGGACTTGCGATCGCGGCCGGGGCACTGCTCGTTAAGGGCTCACGAAAGGTGGCGGGATGACATTCGCGATAGCGACCGAAATTCCGGTGGTTGACGGTCCTCCGGAAGGATCGTCCCGCGCTTGGATTCGTGGTTCCGTAATTCTGGCCGCGCGGCAGGTCCTTGTCTATGTTCGGGACGTCCCGACGGTGCTCCAGTCTTTCGTCATCCCGGCGATCTCGATGGTTCTGCTGAAGGTTGTCCTCGGGGATGCGGTCGGTTCCGCTACTGGGCAAAACAGCTTGTATGGCACTGTGCCGCTGATGATTCTTGTCGGTGCGATGAGCGGGTCGATGGTTTCGGCCGTGCGGTTGAACAAGGAAGGTTCGACGGGGTTGCTGGCCCGCCTCTACGTGTTGCCAATCAATCGTGCTGCGGACCTTACGGCGAGGGTAGTTGCCGAGGTGATCCGAATCTTCGTGCTGACGATCGTCCTGTTGGCTGTCGGATATGCCATGGGATTCCGCTTCGAGCAGGGGGTGCTCGGTGCCTTGGGGCTGATCGCGGTCCCGGTGATCTTCGGTGGTGCCTACGCGGTGTTCGGGTTGGCGCTCGCAGTGAACTCCCCGCCGGGGGCTCCATTGGTCCAGTACTTGGGTCTCCTAATGAGCGTTCTCATGTTCTTCAATTCTGGCTTCTCGCCGGTTGATGCGTACCCGGGTTGGATGCAACCGATAGTCGCGAACCAGCCGATGACTCCCGCGATCGACCTCATGCGGTCGTTCGCGGTGGGTGGACCCATAACAATCGCGTTGGTGAAGGTTGCAATTTGGACCGTTGTCCTCGTTGCCTGCAGTCTTTACCCCGCTTTACGCGGCTATCGGAAGGCTGCGACAGGTCACTGACATGCACATTTGCTCGTTGAGGGCGGCACGGTGAACGATGGGTAAAGGCATCGTTGCGATGTCGCGAAGACACGCTGCAGCTATATTAGATTGGTCTTAAGGTGCTGCTGGGGTTCAGGGGGCGGTCGGCAATTAACACGGAGAGAGTTGCCAGGACGGGGAGTTGATTTTGTGAAGATCGCTGGAGTCGTAGGGGGTCAACGCGAAATGTTGCCGTTGACCGCCGCCCAGCACGGGATGTGGTTCGCCGAGAGTCTGTCGCCCGACTATTCGGTAAACATCGCCTACTACCTGAGCATTCGGGAAGACGAAGGCGTCTCCCTCCGCTCCGATTTGCTCGCGGATTGCGTCATCGCTGCGTGTCGAGAATTCGAGTCGCCATATACCCGATTGGTCGATATTGACGGAATTCCAATGCAGGTTGTGGATCCGACCATGGACATGCCAGTGCGGCGAGTCGACTTCCGGAATGCGCCAGATCCGATGTCGGCCGCGAAATCATGGATGAATCACGACTACCAGGCCAATGTTGACTTACTGGTTGGGCCATTGGCATCAATCGCATTGCTCAGGGTCCACGACGATCACACCTTGCTTTATGTGCGGGGTCACCACATTCTGCTCGACGGTTATTCGTCCCTGACCAGCTTGCTTTCGGCGTTGCAGCGCTACAATGCCGCACGTGCCGGGGTGGATTTTTCGCCGACGCGGCACGCCGATCTGGCGGCATTGGTCGCAGACGATGAGGCGTATCGATCTGGTCCTCGTCGAGAGCGCGACCGCCAGTACTGGATGGAACACGCGGCTGGACTTCCGGAGCGCGTGAGCCTTGCCCGCCACGATCGGACGGTAGCGCTGGCTCCTCAGAATGTGGTGGCGGGGGATTGGTTGAGTGCCGAACTGCAAGAGCAGATTGAGCGACTCGCCAAGGACTCGGATTGTTCTGTTGCCGCGCTGTTGGTGGCGGCCTTCGCAGCCTTCATGGCGCGGATGACAGGCACCGATGATGTCGTCATGAGCTTGCCCGTCACCGGCCGTGCGACCGCAGCCATTAAGAATGCTGGCGGCATGCTTTCCAATATGCTCCCGGTTCGCGCGCGCGACGTCTCACAGGTATCGATGGGTGACTTGGTGCGCCAAGTTCAGAACGAGATGATCGGGGCGTTGCGTCACCAGCGGTACAGATTTGAGGACATTCGATTAGACGCAGGCATGGGCGAAGGCAACAGCTCATCGTTCGGGCCGATCGTCAACATGATGTTTTTCGACAAGCCAATCGAGCTGAGCGGGGCCAAGGTAAGCTACCATATTCTGTCCTCAGGGATCCTGGAGGATTTGCGGCTTAACCTGTACCAATCCGCGCCGGGTGCGCAACTGGCAGTAGATTTGCACGGCAATCCGAATCTGTATGACAACGCAGAGTTGGAGTCCCACGTTGGTAGGTTCATCGCTTTCATCCCGCGGCTACTAGGCGACTTCGATCGTCCGATTGGTGAGATCGACCTGCTCATGCCGGAGGAATCGGCGGATCTCTGTGCCATGGGGCGCGGGGAGACAACCTCAGGCGAGGACTCAGTCAAGACAGTCCTCGAATTAGTCGACCAAGCAATTGCAGCTTATCCGGATCTAGTGGCGCTCCAGTCCGACGATACCGAGCTAACTTACCGAGAATTTGGTGAACGTCGCGAAACGCTGATGGCGCGTCTCCGTGCCGACGGGGTAGGCGCCGGTTGCCGCGTGGCGGTAAATCTGGAGCGGGGAATCGGGCAGGTTATTGCAATCCATGCGGTTATCGCGTGTGGAGCGGCGTATGTCCCGGTCGACGTCGAACTACCGGTCGGCAGGCGTGCGGTTATTATCGGCACCGTCGCGCCGGCGGTCATCATCGACGACGATTACCTGGCCTCGATCGGCGATCAGGTGGGCGACAGTGGTTCAAGAGAGATCGGCCCAGTTCATCCAGGAACTGGGGCCTATGTCATTTTTACTTCGGGTTCTACAGGGACTCCCAAGGGCGTCGAGGTCAGCCATGGAGCGTTGCGGAACAGGCTGCAATGGATGCAGGACCACTACCCCATCGGGCAGAGCGACGGCGTACTTTACAAGACCCCGTTCACCTTCGACGTGTCCGTTTGGGAGCTCATCTGGCCGCTTACCAGGGGGGCGCGCATGGTCATCGCTCGCCCCGGTGGTCACCGCGACCCCACGTACCTAGTCGAGCTGATTCGCCGTGGCGGGGTTACAACGCTGCATTTCGTGCCGTCGATGTTGGAACTTTTCGCGGACAGCGGCGAGGTCCTGCCTAATCACGTAGCCACAGTCTTCGCCTCGGGTGAGGCTTTGAGCCCGACATTGGCGAATGCCATCGCCGAGCGATCGGCGGCGCGGATCGTCAACCTCTACGGTCCAACTGAGGCTGCAATTGATGTCACCGAGTACGTGGTTGTACCGGGTGACGATGAGATCCCGATTGGTAAACCAGTGCCGAACACTGAGGTGCTGGTGCTCGATAATCACCTGCGCCAAGTACCTGTAGGAGTGGCTGGCGAACTGTACCTAGCGGGTGACCAGCTAGCTATCGGGTACATCACGAGGCCGGACCTGACAGCCGACCGGTTCGTCTCCAATCCGTACGGCGAGAGCGGGACGAGGATGTACCGCACGGGCGACCTGGTGAGCAGGCGTGCGGATGGAAACATCCTGTACCTCGGCCGAACCGACTTCCAGATTAAGATTCGGGGCCAGCGCGTTGAGCTCGGCGAAATCGAAGGGGTCTTGCGCGACAGTCCGGAGGTTGAGGCGGTCGTAGCGTTGGCCCGAACCGGACCGACCGGCGGGCCGATTGTGGTGGCATACGTGCGCCTGCGGTCGGAAACCGAGACGAGGCTTGAGGAGTTGAGTGCCCTATGTCGCCGCCAATTGCCTTCGCACATGGTGCCTGCTGCCATTGTTGTTGTTGACGAGTTTCCCGTCACGGACAATGGCAAACTCGATCGGAACGCCCTGCCAGAACCCTCGCTGACATCCAGTCGGGCAGAATACGTCGCCCCGCGGAATGCTGCCGAACATGCGTTGGCTGACCTTGTGTCGACGCTGCTGGGTTTGAATGAGACTCCGAGTGTGGTCGAGAACTTGTTCGCGCTCGGGGGTGATTCACTGTCGGCAGCACGACTGGTCTCCCGCGCGCGGCGTGAACTCGACATGAATTTCGGGCTTACCGAGATCTTCGATGGTGCAACACTCGCAGATCTGGCGAACCAATCTCGTGACGACTCGATCGCCAGTGGCTTATTCGGGGACGCGATCGACGGAATTCGCCCCGCGCAGATTCCCCTTTCCCCTTCGCAATCGCGGCTTTGGTTGGTCAACCGGATCGACCCGGATTCGGCGACCTACAACATGGCCGGCACGGTGACCTTCGAGAGTTCGATTGAGGTCGACGTCTTGCGCGCCGCGCTCCGAGATGTCATCGGTCGACACGAGCCATTGCGGACGACATTCCCCGCAGTCAACGGAGTGCCCGCGCAGCAGATTCTCCCCGTCGAGAGTATCGGGATTGAAGACTTAGTGAGCGTGCGCGAGGTCCCGTCCGATGGCCTCGACCGGGCACTGGTCGCTGAAGCATCACGAGGTTTCGATCTGACCACGGATCTGCCGATTCGGGCGACGGTCTTTTGTTCTGGTGACGCGTCGGCCGACACCCTCTTGATCGTCTTGCATCATATTGCCGGTGACGGGGCGTCGCTGGTACCGCTAACGCGCGATCTTTCGCTGGCATACGCCGCACGCGAGCAGGGACGGGCCGCGGAATGGCGTCCGCTCACCGGGCACTATGCGGACTACGCCATGGCGAGAAGGGCTGAGTTCGGTGACATCTCTGACCCCTCGTCGCGTGCATATCGCGACCTTGAGTTCTGGCGTGGCACGTTGCGGGGCTTGCCAGAACTCTTGGAGTTGCCGACGGATCGCCTGCGGCCACAAGTTGCCTCCGGACACGGAGATTACCGAACCCGGGTGCTTCCCCGCGATGTATCGAAGAGCGTGTTCGCACTCGCCGACCGCACCGGGTCGACGGGTTTCCTCGTCGCACATGCAGCCTTGGCCGTGGTGTTGGGGCGCATGGCGTCAACAGACGACGTCGCGATCGGGATTGCCGTTCACGGCCGGCAAGGTGCACCGGAACTCGATGACATGGTTGGCATGTTTGTCAACACCGTGGTGCTGCGCAGTCGGCTGGCCCACGGGTTGAGTGTGGCGGATTTTCTCATCGCCGGGCGACGCAGTTTCGGTGCGGCACTCGACCATTCCGAACTGCCCTTCGAAGACGTCGTCGCCGATGCGTCACCGCAGCGGTCGCTGGCGCACACACCGCTATTTCAGGTAGCGATGACGTGGCTGGACGACCCGATGAGCGACTCCGTAGCAGCGACGGCGCGACCTCTTCGACTCCCTGTCGCTAAGACTGACCTTGAAGTCGCGATCACCGTCCTGCCTGCTGAGGATGGTGACGACACACCCCAGATTGCTGTCGAGTTCGGCTACGCAACCGATCTGTTCGACGCCTCGACCATCGACCTGCTTGGCCAGTCTTTCGTGCGGGTGCTCGGCGAGATGGCCGCCAATGAGAACCGGTCGCTGGGCAGTTTGCAGCTGGAATCGGCGCTCCAGGAAGTCGTTCGGGGAGCCGAACCGGCGCAGTTAGCGACGATTCTGGAACGAGGTGCCATCGCCGCAAACCCAAAGTCAACCGCCATCACCTACGGTCGACAGTCGATCAGCTACGAAGTTCTCGGCCGCATTACCAATCAGTTGGCGCGGGTGCTCATTAATCGCGGGATCGGGCCGGGCGACGTCGTAGCGGTGGCAATCAGCCGCTCGGATAAGTCGGTTCTCGCGACACTTTCAGTGATCGCTGCGGGTGCGGCCTTCGTCCTGATCGATCCATTGCAGCCCAGAGCGCGGCAAACCGAAATGATCGTCGACTCGGGTGCGGTACTGGGCATTTGTGCTGAAGGCGCGACATTGGCCGAGGCACATGGATCGGTGCCGTGGCTGGATTTCGAGGGCCCCGAAATATCGGCCGCTTGGACTGAACTATCTGGAGCCAGGATCACAGATGCTGACCGTGTACGCCCGGTACAAATCGACGATGCTGCCTATTTGATCTTCACTTCGGGGTCGACAGGCCGTCCAAAGGCGACGGTGATCGGCCACCGCGGCCTCGCCAATTTTGCGGTAAATCTGCGCACTAATTTCCGAGCTGGACCGGGTGCGAGAGTCTTGCACGTGTCATCGCCGAGTTTTGACGCTTCAGTTCTTGAGCTAATGCTCGCGTTTTCGGCAGGTGCGGAACTGGTGGTGTCACCGGCTGACGTCTACGGCGGTGAAGCATTGACGGAGCTCATCGCGGAACGAAGGATCACGCACGCGCTGCTGACTCCAGCAGTGTTGGCAACAGTCGAACCGAAGGATGTTCCGTCGTTGACGACGGTACTTAGTGGCGGTGAAGCGATCCCAGAAGAGCTCGCTCGAGAGTGGGCGGGGCGCGGAAACGGCCAAATCTTTAACCTGTACGGGCCCACCGAAGCAACGGTGTGGGCTACCGCCGACGGCCCACTGGTGCCCGACGATCGTGTCACCATCGGATTGCCTCTGCCCGGTGTTCAGGCGCTCGTACTCGATTCGGCGTTGCTGCCCACTCCGATTGGAGTACCGGGTGATCTCTACCTCGCTGGGGATCAGCTGGGGCTCGGCTATTTGGGTCGCATGGCCCTGACCTCACGCAGCTTCGTGGCCAATCCATTCGCGACGGGCAAACGGATGTATCAGACGGGCGATCGTGTCACTCGCCTCCACGACGGTCGGCTCGTCTACAACGGGCGGATCGACTTCCAATTGAAGATCCGCGGTTTGCGTATCGAGCCGGGCGAAGTCGATGCAGTCATCGCTGCGCATCCCGAGGTCGATTCCGCAGTGAGCCTAGGAGTGCCCGGACGCGACGGCCAACTTGTCCTCGCCACGTACGTTTCGCTCCGACGAGGGGCCGATGCTGATGCGGATCGGTTGATGCAGTTTGCCCGCGCCAAGCTACCGAAGTACATGACACCCCAGGCGATTACGGTCCTGGATTCGTTGCCGGTGACTTCGGTCGGAAAAATCGATCGAAGGGCGCTGCCGCCGATAGATCTATCTTCGGATGTCGAGATCGTCGCGCCACGCAATGCCACCGAGTCCGTGGTTGCGGGCCTAATGGCGCAGATCCTGGGACTAGCTGAGATCAGCGTGACCGACAGTTTCTTCGAAATCGGGGGCAACTCCCTTTCCGCGACCAAACTGGTGTCGAGGCTGTCCGCGGTACTCGATCGACACGTGTCCGTGCGGGATGTTTTCCAAGCCCCGTCGCCAGCAGAGTTGGCTGCTGCCGTGGACTCGCTGCCGATGCTGAACGAGGACGGATCCACTTCCCCGATTGCCCCACTAACCGATGAGCGTCGTGCACAGGATCTGCCGGTCTCGTCGGCGCAACGAGGGATGTGGCTGTTAAACCAGGCCGATCCGGATTCTGCGGCGTACAACATCGGCTTGATATTTGATATTCGGGGCAACCTTCAGGTGGAGGCGTTGCGTGCCGCCGTCGCCGATCTCGTTGTGCGGCACGAGGCACTACGCACGGTGTATCCGAGCGTCGATGGTCTGCCCGTCCAGCGAATCATGTCACCGGAGGAAGCACTGCGCACTGTTCAGTTGCGGGTGGCCGACGATGTCGAAAACGTCGCGGAGACGGTCAACGGCCTCGCTTCTCGGGGCTTTACTCTGGCCGATCAACCACCGGTGCGACTGGACTTGTTGCCGGTAGTCACGAAGGACAGCGGAGGCGAGGCCGATTTCGTCCTCGCGTTCGTCGTCCATCACATTGCCGCAGATGGTGCGTCAATGGCACCGCTGGCTCGCGACCTCATGACTGCTTACGCCGCTAGAGCCGCGGGCGACAGGCCGACGTGGCTGCCGCTACCAATTCAATACGTCGACTATGCGGTTTGGCATGCCAACCGATTGGCGACGACGGACGCTGGTGGTCGCACCCGTCAGGAAGCAGAACTTGAGTATTGGCACGAACGGCTTTCGGATGCGCCCGAAGTCCTCGGTATTCCGGCTGACCGTCGGCGGCCCAAATCGCCGACGTTCACTGGCGGTCAGGTACCGGTCCACATCCCGGCGTCGCTCGCGACAGGAATTGACGCGATTGCCAGACGCGACGGTTCCACGATGTTCATGGTGCTGCATGCGGCTTTCGCGATATTGCTGCACCGCATAACCGGTCAGGAACAAATCGTGATCGGCACGCCCCACGCCGGACGCAGTGAACACGTCCTCGACGACGTCGTTGGAATGTTCGTTAATTCGGTTCCGCTTCACACTCGAGTGCGGCCGGACGACACCCTCGGTGAACTGCTGCGCAAGGTTCATTCCGACGACCTCAGCGACATGGCGCATTCCGATGTGCCATTCGAGGCGATCGTTGGACGAGTGGTCGGACGTCCGGCAGCATCACACAATCCGATTTTCCAGGTGATGTTCTCATTCCAGAATTTCGTGATTCCCGATCTGGAACTTGCGGATCTGCGGATCGTCGGCCGGGATCCGGAGGAGGTTGCGGCACAAGTCGACCTGCAATTGACGCTGCGGCCTCAAAGCGACTCGACAGGCAACTTGGAAGGGCGGTTCTCCTACGCGGTCGATCTGTTTGATCGCGACCGGGTCGAGAAGCTCGCCCAGCGCTACCTACGAGTCCTCGAGGCATTGGTGGCCGATGACTCGCTGGCGGTCGGGGATGTGGACATCCGCCTCGACGATGAACGCGACATCGCCGACGTCGTCGACGTAGAACCCGTCATGCTGTCGCTCCCCGAATTGATTTCACGGGCGACCGAAATTGCGCCGGGCACTGCCGCAGCATCTGATTCGGGAAACGCTCTGACCTTTGAGCAGATTCACGCGTCGCTGACCGCGATGGCAGCAGTCGTCGGCGACACAGACTCGGCATTGACGATGGTGCTGATGAGTTCCTTGCCTTCTCTCGCGGCCGCCGGTGCCGAGGCATTTGCCGCAATTCTCGAGCAGATCCGGACAAACGCCGAAACTGTTTTGGGCCTGGGATTGCGGGGAACTGATGGGGGTGGTCTTTCGGTAACGGGGATCCCCTGAGTTGAGATAGTCCTTGGGGGAGGAGTAGTCGCTGCGGGGTGCGCTAGCCAACTGGGTAAGTACAAGCACGACCGTCAAAGTCGTGCGGAAGGCGGTGAACGTCAGTGTCGGCTGATTCGATAGCAGCAACCTTGCGGCAGGGCTGGGGCCTTCGGCCATCGACTCCGCACCTGGTCGCGGTGGGGGCTGCGATCGACGCCACGGCGGTTGCGTTCGAATCAGGTGCCGGCCCTGTCAGCTTCGGCACGCTGAACGCGCAAGTCTCTGCGACAGCGCAGATCTTCCAGGCGCAGGGGCTCGATCCAGAGGCAGCAGTAGGTGCTGCGGCCGCCGCTGCTCTCGGGACTGTTGGCGGGCCGGACGCGGTCGCCGCCGCCGTGCAGAATGCAGTCGCGACAATCCGTGAGCGGGCGAGCGTGCTCGCAGGCACCAGGGAATGGGCCTCACTTCCCGGTATCTTCCGCTCCATCGCTCGCACGAACGCGGATGGTGTGGCAGTCTCCGACGCAACCGGTCACGAGCTGACATATCGAGAACTCGATCGCCAATCCGACGCGGTGGCACTCGGTCTCACCGCGCGCGGGGTCGGGTTTGAAGACGTTATCGGCTTGGCGTTGGGTAGGACTGTCGACGTGCTTGTCGCAATCCTGGGCGTACTCAAATCAGGTGCGGCGTACCTGCCGTTGGACACGGCTCACCCCGAAGACCGGCTCGGATTCGTCGTCGAAGATGCCAGACCCGTCCTGGTGATCGTCGAACCCGAAGACGTCGAAAAGCTGGGGTTCCTCGATGTCGAGCGGGTGACCCTTGATGAGCTGGCATTCAGTTCAGGTGTTCAGCCGGGATCGGAGCTTCCCGCGACAATCGATCCGTCGTGCGCGGCGTATCTGATCTACACCTCGGGGTCGACGGGACGCCCGAAGGGCGTGGTCGTTGAGCACCGCAACGTTGTCGCGTTGATGAAGGCTGCGGACGAGAAGTACGACTTTGGCGACACAGATGTCTGGACCATGTTCCATTCGTACGCCTTCGACGTCTCGGTTTTCGAGATGTGGGGTGCCCTGCTGTTCGGCGGGAGGCTGGTGGTGGTGGATTTTCTTACCACGCGCAGCCCCGACGATTTCGCGGCGCTAATCATCAATGAACAAGCCACGGTCATCTCGCAGACACCTTCCGCGTACTACCAGCTTGCCGCTGCTGTCAGGCCAGGCTCGCGGGATTTCTCGGCGTCAGTGCGATACATGATCTTTGCCGGTGAAGCACTTGACTTTGAACAAGTACGTCGTTGGTATTCCGACCGTGCCGCGACTTCCGGTGGCGATGGTCCTGTTCTAGTCAATATGTACGGAATCACGGAGACCACTGTCCACTCAACCTTTCGGGCGCTTGACTCGGAATTGGTGGCAGCGACAGCGGCATCCGATGTGGGCGTGGGACTTCCGGGGCTGTCGCTTTATCTGCTCGACGCGAGGCTTAAGCCGGTACCGGAGGGCGTTCCCGGCGAAATTTATATCGGTGGCAGCCAGGTCACTCGCGGGTATTTGGGGCGCTTCGACCTCAGCGCGGGGCGCTTTGTCGCCGACCCGTTTGCTGGCAATGGCACACGGATGTATCGCAGCGGAGATCTCGGAGTGTGGCGATCGGGAAATCTCGAATATCTGGGTCGTGGCGATGCACAGGTCAAGTTGCGAGGCTTCCGTATCGAGTTGGGGGAGGTCGAGGCTGCACTCCTGAACGCCGAAGGTGTGGCCGCCGCCGCGGTCGCAGTGAAGACTCGCCGTGGCGGGGACGAGCTTTCCGAAGCGGACGGTCTCGGACGAGACTTACTTGTCGGTTACGTGGTCCCAGCGGTCCGAGCCGATGATCTTGAACCGGCCGAGATTCGACGTCTCGCAGGTGAGCATGTTCCCAGCTATATGGTTCCCGACGCCATTGTCGTGCTGGATCAGTTGCCCCTCACGGTTAACGGCAAGCTCGATCGGCGGGCACTTCCGGAACCGGTCCTGACGAGTAGCAGTGAGTACGCAGCACCGGAGGGGGAAATCGAGGTCGTAGTCGCTAAGATTTTCGCGGCGGTCTTGGGTGTCGACGATCCGAGCGTCACCGCGTCGATGTTTGACCTCGGTGGAAATTCCCTAGCGGCGACACAGGTGGCGGCTCGTGCGTCCCGAGCGCTCGGTGTCCGAGTCGGGGTCCGAGATATTTTTGATAATCCCTCGATTCGTGAACTTTGTGCAGTACTGGCCCTACGCGGCCAGGACGATGGCCCGCAACTGGAGCCCCGAGCCATCGATGACAGCCCAATCCCACTGGCATTGGAACAGCGCCGGATGTGGTTCCTCGCTGAGTTTGAACCGGGAAGCCCGGCCTACAATGTTCCGCTGGTGCTGCGACTGCGCGGCGATGTCGATGTTGCCGCGCTGGACCAAGCGATGCAGGACGTTATTGGACGTCACGAATCGCTACGCACGCGATTCGTCGCTTCCGACGGGGTGCCGGAGCAGGTTATTGCTGGCGTCGATGACCCCGCGCACGGTGCGGACGTACAGATCTTGCCACCGCTGTCTGTCGCGGCGGACCGTGTCGACGCTGAATTAAACCGCGTTCTCGGACAGGGTTTCGATCTGAGCCGCAGAGCACCGTTGTCGGCCACACTTCTCAGGGTCGAAGACAAGGGCGGACCGAACGCGCCGGAAGATTCCGAATTCCTCTTTATTCTGGTCGCGCATCACATCATCGTCGACGGTGCTTCCTTAACCCCACTGGCCCGTGACCTAATGACGGCATACGCTGCCCGAAGTACAGGCGTAGCACCATCGTGGGCCGCCCTGCCAATCCAGTACGCCGACTATTCAAGTTGGCAGCATCGGTCAATCGGCGATCCATCCGATCCGAGTTCCCTGGCGGGGCGCCAACTGGAGTTCTGGCGTGACCGACTTAAAGGCGCGGACGAGGTCCTTGCGCTGCCTTCCGATCGCCCCCGGCCCGGCACCCAGAGCCACAGGGCGCAAGCCGTCACCTTCGATATTGACCCAGAACTGGGCTCAAGGTTGGAGGTGGCTGCCCGAGTACACAACACATCGTTGTTTATGGTGTTGCACGCACTGTGGGCAGTGACACTGTCCAGGCTTTCGGGGAGTCAGGACATCACCGTTGGCACTCCGTTTGGCGGGCGTGGTGACACCGCGCTCGACGACCTCATCGGAATGTTCGTCAACACAGTTGTGCTGCGCACGGAGATTAATCCCGCGGATACCTTGACAGAACTTCTCGACAACGTCCGGGCGGCCGACCTGTCCGCTTTTGGACACGCCGACGTGCCCTTCGACTTGATCGTCGAGGATCTCAATCCTGTTCGCAGCACGGCGCACTCACCATTCTTCCAGGTCCTGCTGGTTCTACAGGACACCAGAAACGCTGACATCAAACTCCCCGGGATGAGCGTGGAACGGATTGAGCAGTACCGCGAACTCACCGATCATGACCTGGCGATCACCTTCCTCCAGAGCGATAGCGCCGCCAACGACGGGGTGTCGCTGACCGGTGTTGTTGAATTCGCGACCGATCTCTTTGACAGCGCAACCGTCACCGGATTTGTCGAGACGTTCGAGCGGGTGGCACGAACCTTGCTCGCTGACGACTCACTGCCAGTCGGGGATGTCCGGGTAGTTAACGACAAGGTCGAGTCGGAGGCTTTGCGCGCCGCAACAGGAGCGCGGGTCGATCTCACACCGGAACTGGTCGGGGATTGTTTGGCGCGGCAGGTGGCGGAAACACCGGATGCCGTGGCCTTGATGTTTGAAGGCCGGGAAGTCCGCTATCACGAACTTGGCGCGCGGGTAGCGTTGCTCGCGCGGGCGTTGATCGCGGCGGGTGTCGGGCCGGAGACTGCAGTCGCAGTGGTAATTCCTCGGTCGATCGAACTGGTCGTCGCGATACACGCGATCGTCACGGCGGGCGGCCAGTATGTGCCGATCGACGAAGACACGCCATCCGACCGCGTGCAATACATGGCGGAGACGGCCGGCGTAGCAGCCGCGGTGTTCGCTGCCGATTCCAATGTCGCCGGAGTTGTGCGGGGAGTGCTGGCAGCGACCGGCGGTGTCAGCATCCTAGAGGTTGATGCCGAGGCCGACATTCCCAGCCGGAATATCCCTGCGGTAGCCGCAGACGAACTTAACGGAGTGCTGACGCCGGACTCGGCGATCTACACACTATTCACTTCCGGCTCCACTGGTAAGCCCAAGGGAGTCACGCTGTCGCACGCTGCGGTCGTGAATCGACTGCGCTGGGGCCTGGACACTTTGCCCGGTGATCGGGTGGTGCTTAAGACGCCGTTTACATTCGACTGTTCGGTGCCCGAACTCTTCGCGCCATTTCTGTCGGGCGCCTGCGTCGTGATCGCGCGTCCCGGCGGTCACCTAGAACCGCTGTATTTGGCCGACCTGGTGATGCGATCGGGTGCGACGATGATCCACTTCGTACCGTCGGTCTTGTCGGTGTTTGTCGATGTCCTCGGTCCGGATCGGTTGGCGAAGCTGGATGGGCTGCGCATCGTCTCGACGACCGGCGAAGCGTTGCCTCCGACCTTGGCCGCTCAGGTCCGCGCCGCATTGCCGCAGGCGGTGCTTTATAACCTGTACGGTCCCACGGAAGCCGCCGTCGAAATCACTTATCACCAGGTGGAGTTCTCAGGTGAGGACGCGCGGGCATTGCCCTTGACGGTTCCGATCGGTCTGCCGATGTGGAATTCGACGGCCTACGTTCTTGACAGTCGCCTTCACATCACCCCTCCGGGAGTGGTGGGCGAACTGTATCTCGGTGGAGTTCAATTGGCTCGCGGCTATGCGGCGCGGGCAGATCTGACGGCTGAGCGGTTTGTCGCTGATCCGTTCGGAGAACCGGGCGCGAGACTCTACCGCACCGGCGACCTTGTACGATCTCGCGAAAGCGGCGAACTCGAGTACTTGGGGCGCGCCGACTTCCAGGTGAAACTCCACGGCCAGCGAATCGAGTTGGGCGAGATCGAATCCGTCCTCACCAGCATTGATGACGTGATGCATGCGGCAGTTACTGTCGCCACCGCGCCGGGCGGCGGGCAACACCTGGTTGCCTACCTCGCACCCATCCCCGAACATTTGCTCGACGTCAACGCTGTGCGCGCGACTGCCGAACGCGAACTTCCCGAGTACATGGTTCCGACCGTGTGGAGTGAAATCGAATCCATCCCGATGAACTCGGCGGGAAAGCTCGACCGCAAAGCACTGCCCGAGCCAGTGTTCACCACCGAGGAATTTGTCCCTGCCGTCGGCGTAACCGAACACGCAATCGCGCGGGTATTTGCTGACGTCCTCGGCATTCCTGAAGTGTCCGCGACCGCATCGTTCTTCGATATTGGGGGCGACTCGCTATCAGCGACGCGTGTCATCGCGCGAATCGGTGATGCGTTGGAATCAGACATACCGATCAGGGACCTCTTCGATGCCCCGTCGCCTCGTGAACTGGCGGTGCGCGTCGGGCCTCGGACAGCAGCGAACGTACTGGAACGGCGCGATCATGGAGATCGCCCCCACCTGTCGCCAGCGCAGCAGCGACTCTGGTTCATCAACCAGTTCGACACCGATTCGACGGCTTATCACATCCCGATGGTGTTGCAATTTGACGGGGAACTGAACGTTGACGCACTCCGCGATGCGTTGACCGACGTGGTCGAGCGACACGAGATCCTACGTACGGTTTTCCCCGTAGATCCGGATGGCGACGGGCACCCCCACCAGCGCGTCATCCCTCCCACTGAGGCTGTTCGCTCGTTGAATTGGGGCGTGTTTTCCTCCGAAGCAGGAGCGCGGGCAGCGGGAATGGCGGGCTTCGACGTCACTACCGATCTACCACTCAGGGTGGCTTTGGCGACCGACGGAGTTTCCAAGCACACGTTGCTCGTGGTGGTGCACCACATTGCATTTGATGGTCAGTCGGTGCCACTTTTTGCCCGTGACCTCCTGGTGGCCTACACGGCGCGCTCGGCGGGGACCGCACCCAACCTTGAGCCCCTGCCAGTGCAGTACACGGACTTTGCCGCGTGGCAACGCGACTTCTTGGGCGATCCTGCCTCTGACGAGTCCGCTGCAGCTCAGCAAGCGAGCTACTGGCGGGGCGCGCTGGCAGGTGCCCCTGAACTGCTCGCGCTACCGACCGACCGTCCGCGTCCCGCGGTCTTCGACCCGTCCGGCGGGCAACTGCCAATCGACGTGCCCGCAGCGACCGTCGAGGGCGTCCTTGACCTAGCTGCCCGCCGCGGAGCGACCCCATTCATGGTGGTCCATCTGGCGTTGGCAGTGACCTTGGGTCGGCTTGGCTCGACCGACGATGTCAGTATCGGCGCTGCGGTCGCCGGTCGCGGTCGCCCCGAGCTAGACGACATGATCGGTATGTTCGTCAACACCGTCGTCCTGCGTACCAAGATCGGATTGGGACAGCCCGCAACCGCGGCGCTAGATGCTATTCGCGCGTCGGACATCGAAGCATTTGGACAAGCTGACCTGCCCTTCGAGCAATTGGTGGACTTGCTGGCACCGGACCGTTCGACGGCCTATGCGCCGCTGTTCCAAGTGGGCATGACATACCAGCGTCGTGACGGCGACGCCAGTTTCGACGGCCAGGAGTACGTAGTCGGGGATTTGCGAGTGCGTGGAGACGACCTGTCCACCAGTACTGCGCGTTTCGATCTGGAATTCGGTCTCGTAGAGCGCCGGACCGCAGCAGGCAGTGTCGGGCTGACCGGACACATGAGCTATGCGACCGCTCTGTTCGATGAATCGACGGCTCAGCGGTTCCGAGATACTTTCCTGAGGGTGCTCGAAGCGATCGCATCGGATGCGGACGGTCGAGTTGGTGATATTGATCTGCTGGGCCCGGTTGCCCGCCGAGAGTTGGTTCCAGCGCGAGGTCCGTCAGTGGCACGGCCCTCCACCCTGATCGATATTCTCGCTGACCGGCGGCTGGCACCGAGTATCCCGGTAATTATCGATGAGCACGGTGAAGTCGACGGTCTGGCTTTTGAGGCGGCGACAAACAGGCTGGCGCGGTGGCTCATTGCCGACGGAGTGGGGCCCGGCGACGTCGTCGCCATCAGGGTGCCCCGTTCTCGAGAATCGGTGATCGCGGTGTGGTCAGTGATTAAGACCGGCGCGGCGTACTTGCCGATCGACCCCCGGCTTCCGGCTGATCGGATGCGGTACATGCTCGCTGATTCCGGGACTCGGATTGGGCTGACTCTCTCGGAGGTTGGTGATGCGGCGGGGGCTGTCCACGAGTCCGACGAAGAGATTTCGACCAGGTGGACGGTCTTAGACGATCCGCTCATCGCAGCGCAGATGGCAGAGTTGTCACCCGACTCGATCGCAGTGGACGAGTTGGTGCGTCCACCCCACGTGGATGATGCCGCGTATGTCATCTATACCTCGGGTTCGACCGGTCGACCCAAAGCCGTCGTGGTGCCTCAACGAGGGCTTGCCGCGCTGATCGAGGCGCAGGGCAATTTGACCCGTGGCGACGTGGATGCTCGTGTTCTTCACGTCGCTTCACCAAGCTTCGACGCGGCCTTCTTCGAGATGATCTGGGCTCGGGCCCAACAGGTGCCGCTGGTGGTGTCGCCTTCGGACGTTTATGGCGGCCCCGACCTCGGCGATCTCATTGACCGTCATCGTGTGAGCGATGCAGTGATTACTCCCACCGCGTTGGCGACAGTTCCAACCACAAACGGAGGATCGCTTCGTCGCTTGACGACTGCGGGTGAAGCCTGCCCGCCAGACCTTGTTGACCGCTGGGCCACCGGCGGCCGCCAGATGTTCAACCTGTACGGACCAACAGAGACTTCGGTGTGGGCGACCTACTCTCAGATGCGGCCGGGTTGTGCAGTGACCATTGGTCGCCCTATCAACGACGTGGCGGTGCTGGTTCTGGACGCTCGACTGCAGCCCGTACCGGTCGGCGTCGTCGGCGAACTCTACGTGACTGCTGATGGGCTTGCGCGCGGGTACCTTCTGCGCCCCGACCTCACTGCTGAACGCTTCGTCGCGGATCCCTATGGTGAGCCAGGTGCCCGGATGTATCGCACCGGGGATTTGGTTCGTTGGGGGACAGATGGAGACCTAGAGTTCGCGGGGCGCACGGATTTCCAGGTCAAGGTACGTGGGCAGCGGGTTGAACTTGCCGAGGTTGATGCGGCGTTGATCGCGTGCCACGGCGTAGCCCAAGCAGTAACTGTCGGCGTTCCGGGGCCTGCCGGCCGCGCACTCCTCGTCTCCTATGTCGTCGCCGAATCAGCTGATGGTGCAGTTGGTGAACTGGACGTCGAGTCCATTGACCGTCGCCTTCGAGAACTACTGGCGGACTACATGGTTCCGTCTGCGATCGTCATCTTGGAGGAATTGCCGCGCACCTCGATGGGCAAGCTTGACCGGCGAGCATTGCCACTGCCGGAGTTGTCCGGGCACAGCGAGTTCGTTGAACCGCTCGCCGGAGACGAAGCACGTATCGCCGAAATCGTTGCCTCGTTGCTTGGCGTGCCAAAGATTTCTGCGACCGACTCGTTCTTTGAACTCGGCGGCGATTCAATCATGTCGATTTCGTTGTCATCGGCGCTGCGTGCTAGCGGATTCGATTTGAGGCCTCGCGATATCTTTGAGTACCGGACGGCTCGCGGACTAGCTCAGGCAAACCGGCTGATCGTGCACGATGTTCTAGCCGAACTACCGGGCGGCGGTGTCGGTGAGGTGCCAATGACGCCGGTCATGAAGTGGTTGATGAGGCGCAGCCCGCAACTGGCGGATCTTGCGGACTACTCGCAGGCTGCGATTCTCGAACTCCCAGCGAACGCGGACTCTGACCTTGTCGGCAGGGTGATTTCAGCGGTCGTTGAGAACCACCCAATGTTGACCGCGACGCTCCACGATGTGGAAGGGGAGCAAATTCTTACGGCGGGCGCAGCCGACTTCGACTGCAGCGCGTCCCTCCGCTTCGGAGCCACCGATACCTTCTCAGGGCATCGAGAAGCCTTGGCATTGCTCGATCCCGCTGTCGGGGCGATGTTTGCCGCGGTGACGGTGCCAAACGAGAATCGCATCGTCGTGGTCGCGCATCACCTCGCGTGCGACACCGTGTCTTGGTCGGTCATAGTTGCCGACTTGGCCACCGCCTGGGCGCAGGCGACTGCAGGCACCGAACTCGCCCTCGCGCCAGAAGTCACCACAGCGCGTCGGTGGGCAACGGTTCTCCAAGAGCAGGCCGTATTGCGTATGGACGAGGCGGAGCTGTGGGAGCAACGGGCGCGCTCAGCGAACCGCTCCTTGTTGCGCCGACGAATCGACCCCGCTATCGATCGAGAACGCGATGCCCGAACCCTCGCGATCAGACTCGATTCGAACGTCGCGCGGGCACTCGCCGATACCGTACCCGCAGCCTTCGGCGGCACGGTCCAGGATGCGCTGGTTGCCACTTTGGGCCGCGCGGTTGCCCTATGGGGACGGTCAATCGGTGGGAAGCGCAATGTAGATGGAGTGCCGATCCTTCTCGAGGGCCACGGACGCGCCGAGCACGTTGCCCCCGGTGCCGATCTGGGGCGGACGGTCGGCTGGTTTACCGCGGTTTCAGCGGTGCGTGTTCCGTCGAGCGATCTCGAGCCGGAATCGCTTGTCAGCACGATTAAGGCAGTCAAGGAGCAAATTGCCTCGGCTCCCGACCAAGGCATCGGCTTCGGGGCACTGTGGCTGGACGAGTCGACAATGCAGCGCTCCGTGCCGAGTGCGGAGACCCGGGCGCTGCCTGAGATCGCATTCAATTTCCTGGGTGTGCGCCGCGCGCCCGACGCAGATGCTGGAGAACCGCTTCCGCCTTTTAGTCCGGTCACCGAGTCTGAGCGTTTGCCGGGGTCATTGAGCGGCGGCCTCGTACCTGCGGCTGCCCTGGCCGCCAATCTCTCGGTCCATATCGTGGGCGAATCGTATGCTCTGGAAGGTGAGCTGACCTATATTCCAGGGGCAGTCAGCGCGGAGGACGCCGAAACGATCGCGCAGCTTTGGATGCGTGAACTGACAAGCACTGCTGAGCAAGTCTCATCTGGAGTCGCTGTCGGAAGGACCCCCTCCGACATCACCGGGGTCGAGCTATCCCAGCGCGAACTGGACATTCTCGACAACGCATATCCGCGGTGGGATATCTGGCCCCTCACACCCCTGCAAGCCGGATTGCTTTTCGAGTCCGAACTCGCAACAACATCTGACCAGGACTCCGATGCCGACCCGATAGATTTTTACCTCTCGCAAGTTCGGATCGACCTCGAAGGCGCCGTTGACGGCGTACGCCTTCGTGCCGCTGCGGAAACGGTGCTGGCTAATCGCGCCCTGCTTCGCGCCGCGTTTGTTCGCACTGAGCTCGGGACTTCGGTTGCCGTCATCTCGCCCGAAGCTCGCCTTAGCTGGAGAGAGGTAGACCTGCGGACGCTCGATGACGCCACCGCAGCGCGCAAGGTACGCGAAGTCGCGGACCTGACCGCTGCCGAAGCGTTCGATCTGCGCGAGCCTGGCGCGATCCGCTTCGTGCTCATTCAAACGACGGCGGGCGCGACGCTCGTTGTGACCAACCACCACATCATTCTCGACGGCTGGTCGGGACCAATCTTGTTGGCCGAACTATTTGCCGCATACGCCGGAGCCGATGTCGCGCAACTACGGCGCGGCGTTGACTTTGATAGCTACTTGTCGTGGCTAAGCCAACAAGATCGTGATGCCGGAGTGCGTGCCTGGCAGAAGGCGCTTGACGGATTCGAGGAGCCGACGCTGGTCGCGGCTGGGCAGCGCGGAGCCGGCAAGCAGGCTTCTATCGATCACACAATCGTCTTGCTGCCGGATGAGTTCGCCGGGCTGGAACAACTCGCTCGGACGAGTGGGAGCACCGTCGCGACCATTCTGCAGTTGGCGTGGGCGGTCGTTCTCGGTCGCTATACCGGACAGCGGTCGGTCACGTTCGGCGAGACAGTTTCCGGCCGCACCCCGGAGGTCGAGGGGATCGACGAAATGGTCGGCCTCTTTATCAACACGATCCCGGTGATGGTCGACATTGACGACCGTGCTTCGGTGACCGATGCGTTGGCAGCACTTGCGAAGCGAAAGCTCACGACCCTCGATCATCAGCACGTCGGCCTACCGGAGATCTCGGCTGCGCTGGACGAGCCTGTCTTGTTCGACACCCTGGTTGTCTACGAGTCGTATCCAGTCGACGCGGATTCGCTCGCGTCTGCGGGCGAGCTCGCCGGTTTGTCCGTGAAGTCCGTGGTGACTAATGACTCCACCCACTATCCGCTGAGCATCGCCGCTGCGAGCCGAGGTAGTGAACTTACTCTGACGGCAAAGTACCGGCCCGACCTCCTCCCCGCAGGCTTGGCCGAAGCCGCAGTCAACTCGATGCGGGTGGTCTTGGGCGAATTCGTCGAATCACCGGCCCAACTCATCGGGTCGTTGACAATCCTCGGCGAGGCCGATCGTGCGCGTTTGATGCCGGTCAAGTCACCGTCACTGGTTGAACCATCGACACTCGCTGACCTCCTGGCAAGCGTCGCAAGCCGGTGTCCGGATCGCGTCGCGGTAGTTGATGACCACGGCGCGGCGATGACTTACCGGGAACTCGACGAGGCTTCGAATCGCCTTGCCCGACAACTCATCAATCGCGGCGTGAAGCCCGAGCATGTAGTCGCGGTGGCGATGAATAGGTCGCTGGAACTGCATCTGTGCATTTGGGCGATTACGAAGGCTGGCGCAGCATTCCTGCCCGTCGACACTGAGTATCCCGCAGACCGGATTGCGTTCATGCTCGAAGATTCGAACGCGCGGCTCGGCTTCACTGCCAACTCGGACTTCAGTGCGCTCCCGCATCAAGCCACGAAATGGATTGACCTGCACGGTGTCGAGTTCAGGTCAGAGCTTTCGAGTTCTTCGCCGGCCCAGCTGAGCCGTGAAGAGATCGTTGGGCGGCGCTACCTCGATTCGATTGCTTACGTGATCTACACGTCGGGTTCGACGGGGAAGCCCAAGGGAGTTGCCGTCACCCATCGCGGCCTGTCGGATTTTTCCGCCTCGTATGTCGATCGCACGGGCGTCGTCGACGGTTCTGCCATGCTTTCGTTCGCCTCACCCAGTTTCGATGCCTCGTTACTTGAGATGCTGACCTCCTACCAGGTAGGTGGAACTCTCCACATCAGGCCGCAGTCGGTTGTCGGCGGCGTCGAGTTGGAGGACTTCCTCACCGAACGCCGGATCGCGAATGCATTCCTGACCCCACGCGTCGCAGAGACCCTTCGGCCAGAACGGACACCTCTTCGAATCCTGGCTGTCGGCGGTGAGAATGTGCCGCTCGATCTCATCAATACTTGGGCCGAGCGTGCGCACCTGCACAATGTTTACGGACCAACGGAAACGACCATTGTTGGCACGGGCAGCTCGGCAAAGCATCCCGGAAGCAAGATGGATATCGGCGGACCGTTTGGCGCTGTCGAGCTGGCCGTCCTTGACTCGCAGCTTGCCCCGGTGCCGATCGGTGCTGTCGGGGAACTGTACATCGCGGGGCCAGCTTTGGCTCGCGGCTACTTGCACCGCGCCGGACTGACTGCCGCGTCGTTCGTAGCGAGCACGTTCGGCAACCCCGGACGGCGGATGTACCGCACCGGCGACCTCGTTCGGTGGATCGAGGTTGCTGATGAAGGCCTTGTCCTCGAACACATGGGGCGCAGCGACTTCCAGGTGAAATTGCGCGGCCTGCGACTCGAACTCGGCGACATCGAGCACGTTCTCGACGGCCACCCCGGGGTTCAAACTTCTGCGGTAATCGCAGTAACCGACGACGGTCGAGTCTCGCATTTAAGCGGGTATGTGGTGGCGAAGGCCGGTATCGATCTCGGGATTGAGGAGCTGCGCGAGTACCTGTCGCAACGGCTACCCGGATACATGGTGCCCGCGGCCTTCCTGGTCTTGGACGCGATGCCATTGACCGCGTCGGGCAAACTTGACCGCACTGCACTCCCCGCGCTCACGGCCGATTTCGCTTCGGGGCGTGACTTCGTGGCACCTGAAGGCGAAGCAGAGGAACAGATCGCGGAGATCTATTCCGATCTGCTCGGCCTCGACAGGGTGAGTGCCGTTGAGAGCTTTTTCGAGGTCGGCGGTGATTCACTGTCCGCCACACGATTGGCAGCGAGGGTCGCCGCTGTCACGCACACCGATGTCACAGTGCGGGATGTGTTCGAAGCTCCGACAGTTCGTGCGCTCTTGCAGCGAATCGGGAACGCGTCCCGTTCGACGGCGTTCGGTGGGTCGGTTGTCGCAGTATCGCCGCGACCGGCTTTCATCCCGTTGTCCTTTGCTCAGCAGCGCATGTGGTTCATCAATCGATTCGACAGCCAATCGCCCGCATATAACGTGCCGCTAGCGCTTGCCCTGACTGGACCGCTCAACGTGGAGGCGCTTCGGGCTGCCGTAGGCGACGTGGTGGCGCGTCACGAGGTACTGCGTACAACATTCCCGGAGCAAGGTGGAGTTCCATACCAGGCGATCGCTGACGTCGCCGACATTGCAGATCGGCTCGATTGGCGAGTTGTTGACACCGCAGATGCCTTAGCTGCAGATGCTGCAGCAGGCTTCGATGTGACGACCGAATGGCCCGTCCGAGTCCGTCTGCAGTCAAGCGGACCTGCCGAGCACGTGCTCCTCGTCGTCCTGCACCATATTGCGTTTGATGGTGAATCGATGGCTCCATTCGTTCGGGACATGGTCGGCGCATATAGCGCGCGAGTTGCCGGTGCCTCGCCCAGTATCCTGCCTCCGTTAACCGTTCAGTTCGCTGATTACGCACTGTGGCAGCGGTCAAGTTTCGGTAGCTCAGACGATGCGGACTCCGAATTTAGTCGGCAACTTGCGTACTGGGCTCAGCAGTTGGCGGGACTTCCGGACGTCTTGCAACTGCCGACCGACCGATCGCGGCCGAACGTCTCAACTCAGCGGGGTGCCGCTCACCGATTCGAGATTCCCTCATCCGTCGCCGGGCAGATCCGCGGGATCGCGGCGGCGTCGGAATCCACCGAGTTCATGGTTCTGCACGCGGCCTTGTCGGTGCTCTTGGCACGGCTGTCATCGACCGATGATATTGCCGTTTCCACCCCGATCGCCGGACGCGGAGATCGAGTGCTCGATGATCTCGTTGGCATGTTCGTCAACACGCTGATACTGCGAGCTGAGATCGATACGCAGGAATCGTTCACGGAACTGCTGTCGCGTGTCCGAGAAATCGACCTGGCCGCCTATGCGCACGCCGATGTGCCGTTTGAGGTTGTTGTCGACGCCGTCGACCCAGTCCGTTCCGAATCGTTTGCGCCTCTCTCTCAGGTGGCACTCACGGTTGAGCGAAGCGTGGTAGCGGAGTTGGCTGGCACGGAGGTTGATGCCGGGACCGATGCTGGCGGAGCTGGCCTCCGAGTGACAGCGATCGAGCAGTCAGATGTGCCGGCAAAGGTCGATCTGATGTTCGCGGTGGCACCTGCGCGGGACGCTGATTGGGAGGCATCGATCGTCTACGCGACCGATCTCTTCGATGCGGCAACAATTGAACGGACCGCGCAGCGATTTGTTCAGCTTGTCGACCAGCTAACGAGCACGCCGGAAGCGGCAGTCGGCGATGCGGAGATTGTTCTTCCAACCGAAGGTCGGCGTCTGGCACTGTTGTCGGGCGCGACCAGTGCTCGCGCCGCGATGCGTGTATTCGACCAGCACCAGGTCGTTTCCGAAATGCTAACCGAGCATGCGCTAATGACTCCGGGAATGCCTGCCCTCACCTACGGCGACCGCACCTTGACCTACGGGGAGTTGCACCAGCGAGTTACGCTCGTTGCCCGCGCCTTGATTAGCGCTGGGATCGGACCGGAAGATGCAGTAGCGGTGGTATTGCCACGGTCGATCGAGTTGACCGTGGCCTTCCACGCGATTCTCGACGCAGGTGGACGGTACGTGCCGGTGGACCCGGCAGCGACAGTGGAGCGCTTCGAATACGTCGTGGAAACCGCTGGTGCGAAGGTGGTCATCACCGGTAGAGACGCGACGCTCCCCGGGAATTTGGGCGACGTCGAAGTATTGCGAATTGACGCCGATTCGCCGTTGCCCGAGCTTCCTGTGCCGCCGCTGGAGGCATCGGAGCGGCTCGGTCCAATTACGCCCGAGACCGCGGTGTATACGGTGTTTACGTCGGGGTCGACGGGCAAGCCAAAGGGTGTCACCGTCACCCACGGTTCCTTGCGGTCGATGATTGACGACGACTTTGCTCGGTTTGGATTTGGGCCGCGGGACTCGGTGCTGTCAGCGATGGCGACGACGTTTGATCCCTCAATCATTGACTTCCTCCGGCCGGTATCCGAAGGGGGACGTTCGGTCATCCTGCGCCCGGACGGGGAACGGGACCCGCTGTACCTGCTGTCACTGATCGGTGCCGAGCGCGTTACCAATGTCGTGTTGGTGCCATCGCTCCTCGCTGCGGTTCTCGACCTCGCGACAGATGAGCAACTAGCGGACTTCGCATCGGTGCGAACGCTCGCTGTTGGCGGTGAGGCGCTATCACCTGGGCTGGCGGCCGCAGTTCATAAGCGACTCCCGCATGTTCGACTATTTAACCTCTACGGTCCGACCGAAGTCACGATCTATTCGGCGGTCCACGTCGTCGTCGAATCTACCGGTGCGATTCCCTTGGGGCGACCAGTTCTGGACACGTCAGCCCACGTCCTCGACAGCCGCTTGCGGCCGGTACCCGTGGGAGTAGTTGGCGAGCTCTACCACGGCGGCGTCCGCGTGGCACGCGGCTATCAAGCCAGGTCAACGATCACTGCCGAGAGATTCATCGCTGATCCCTTCGGTGAGCCGGGGGCCAGAATGTATCGGACAGGTGACCTGGCGTGCTGGAACGAGGCCGGAGAACTCGAGTATTTCGGGCGCGCTGACTTCCAGGTCAAGCTACGCGGACAACGGATCGAGCTGGGCGAGATCGAATCGACGTTGGCACGTCACACCCACGTCGGGAACGCCGCCGCGGCCGTTGTTGACCTGCCTGCCGGCCAGCAACTCGTTGCCTATGTATCGGGCAGTTCGCTGGATCTCGATGAGCTGAAGGCATACGCCAGCGAGGTCCTACCGGCCTTCATGCGGCCCAGCGGTTGGATGCTCCTCGATGAGCTCCCCTTGAACGCTGCGGGGAAGATCGATCGTCGGGCCTTGCCCGCTCCAGATTTCGCTGTCGCGGAACTTGTCGCGCCGGCAACCGTCGCTGAACAGCTGATCGCCGACATCGTCGCCGAGATTGTGGGACTCGAGACCGTGTCGGTGACCGCATCCTTCTTCGAGATCGGGGGCAACTCGCTCAGCGCCGCTCGGGTCGCGGCGCGCGTCAGTGACACCTTCGATTCGGAGATCCGAGTCCGGGACGTCTTCGAGTCGACGACCGTCCGCGAACTTGCCGCACTGCTCGATGGCACCGGCGAACACGACCGCGCGCGCCATCGGCTGCGAGCTGTCGTCCCACGCCCGGATGTATTGCCATTGACCTTCGCCCAGCAGCGGATGTGGTTCATAAACCAATTCGACACGACATCGAGCGCGTACAACATCCCGATCCTGCTGGCGCTCACCGGCGATCTTGACGAGGTGGCAATCGCCGGGGCCGTTGCCGATGTGGTCCGCAGGCACGAGGTCCTGCGAACTGTGTTTGTCGCCGACCCCGACGGGACGCCTCGGCAAGTCATCTCGCCCGTTGAACAGGTCGATCACCGACTTGCCTGGACGGTTACTGGTGACCCCGGGGAATTTCGACGGTTGCTGACTCTCGGCTTCGATGTCTCTGATGAGTGGCCGATACGAGCGGCCCTGCTCCGTGATGATTCTCTGACAGGCGAACGCGATTACACGCTCGCGATTGTGGTTCACCATATCGCCAGCGACGGTGAATCGCTGGGTCCGTTGATCGAAGCGCTCCTTGCCTCTTATGAAGCGCGTTCACGAGGGCAGTCTTCGATGCTGCAGCCAATGACTTTGCAAGTGGCCGACTATGCACTGTGGCAGCGGGAGACCCTCGGAACGGTTACCGATCCTGAATCGGTCGTCGGCAGGCAGTTGGCGTACTGGACACAGCAACTCAAGGGGCTACCCGCCGCCATCGCGCTACCCACCGACAGGCCGCGACCCGCGACTATAGATCCGCGCGGTGACGACTACGTATTCGCCATCGATGCCGAACTCGCTGCGGCGATTGAGCAGTTGGCTCGCGAGCATGGGATTACCGAGTTCATGGTGGTGCACGCCGCACTGAGCATTCTCGTGGCTCGATTGTCAGGTGAAACCGACATCGCAGTTGGTGCCGCAGTGGCCGGTCGCGGAGCCGCGGCAGTGGACCAGTTGATCGGAATGTTTGTCAACACAGTGGTCTTGCGCACACGGATTGATCCCAACGAGCCGTCGGCAAGTCTCCTTCGGTCAATTCGTGATGTCGACGTGGCAGCGTTCTCACAAGCCGATGTGCCGTTCGAAGAACTAGTCGATGTCTTGGCACCGGCGCGCAATCTTTCGATACCTCCGCTATTCCAAGTCGGGCTCACCTACCAGGCGAGCAACGGCAGTCGCGGTGCTGCCCTGGAGGCGCTGGAACTTGCCGACGTCACCGTGACCCCTCTCGATCCGCCCGACAAGACCGCCAAGGTCGATCTGTCACTCGGCTGGTCGCGGTCCCAACGTGCCGATGGCACATCGGATGTCACCGGCCTCTTCAACTACGCGACAGCCCTATTCGACGAGCAAACCGTCGCCTCATTCGCAGCGAGACTCGTCGTGATCTTGCGGGCCATCGTTGATCAGCCCACCCTTGCGGTCGGTGACATTAACCTCGCGATTGCCTCGGATCCGTTGCCGGTGCTCGGGAACGTCGCGATGTCGGCGCACCCCGAGACGGTGATCGAGTTGCTTGATCGGCGGCACCTCGACCTTGAATCGGTGGCGCTCCAATGCGAAGGCACCACCCTGACATACCGGGAGTTCGAAGCCCGGACCAACCAACTCGCACGGGAGTTGATTACGCGCGGTGCGGGGCCGGGACGAGTGATCGCACTCGGAATCAGTCGCAGCGTCGAATCAGTCTTGGCAGTGTGGTCCGTGGTGAAGACTGGTGCTGCTTACTTACCTGTTGATCCGGCGCTGGCCGACGATCGCGTCATGCACATGCTGCGCGATGCCGGTACCGACTTCGGCCTGACAACCGAAGCGGATCTGCCGCGACTCAATGTCGGCGAGTGGATTTCCATCGACGGCACCGAACTCGCCCAGCGATTGCCCGATCTGTCATCGGCGCCTTTGACCGCTGCTGATCGCCTGGGTGAGCCGACGCTCGATGACATTGCTTACTTGATCTATACATCCGGTTCTACTGGACTGCCCAAAGCCGTGGCGGTGTCGCACCGAGGCATTGCGAACGTTGTTGCAGCACAAACGGAAGTATTTGGTACGAAGCCTGACGGTCGGGTCCTGCACGTCGCGTCCCCGAGTTTTGATGCGGCGTTCTTCGAAATGATCTGGGCCTACGCGCGCGGTGCGGCGCTGATCGTCTCGCCAGCTTCGGTCTACGGCGGCGAAGATCTCGCGCGGGTCATCGCCGATGGAGCGGTGACCGAACTGGTGCTGACGCCGACGGTGTTGGCGACCATGGATCCCGACAGTTTGCCGTCGTTGCGTACCGTGACGGTGGCAGGTGAAGCATGTCCTCCAGAGCTCGCAGCTCGATGGTCGACTGGACATCGGATGGTTAACCTCTACGGACCGTCGGAGACAACGGTCTGGGCTACCGCGGGCCCAGTGCGCCGCGACGAAACGGTCACCATTGGCAGCCCGATCTCCGGCGTCACCGCAACCGTCCTCGACGCCAGACTCCATGCGGTACCTGTCGGGGTCGTCGGCGAGTTGTACCTTGCCGGTGATCAGCTTGCGCTGGGTTATCTGCACCGCAGTGGATTGACCGCGAGCAGATTTGTGGCAGCGCCACAGGGCGGGCCTGGCACCCGGATGTATGCCACCGGTGACCTCGTTCGTCGAACGAACACCGGTGATCTCGAATATGTGGGGCGCGCCGACTTCCAGGTAAAGATCAACGGACAGCGCGTAGAACTGGGGGAGATCGACGCGGCACTCACGGCGCAGGTAACTGTGAGCCAGGCGGTGACGGTTGATCGCCGATCTGCTGCCGGTCGAACGCTCCTCGTCAGTTACGTTGTGCCTGCGGCTGGCGAAAGTGTCGACACCGACGAACTCCTCGTCGCACTCAAACGCCGACTCCCGGGTTACATGGTGCCGTCGACAGTCGTCACACTTGAGGCATTGCCTACGACCACCCTCGGCAAGCTTGATCGGGACGGTCTCCCTGAACCGGTGGCTATTGAGACGACGAGCTTGGCGGTGGAACCAACCAACGAAACTGAGGCATCGATTGCCCGAGTCTTCGCCGGAGTTCTCGGGCAAGCCCGCGTCGGGGTAACCGACTCCTTCTTCACCATGGGCGGTGACTCGATTGCTTCGATCCAACTCGCATCGGCATTGCGGGCAGCAGGCCATCGGCTGAGCCCTCGCGACATCTTTGAGAACCCGACCGTCCGCGGCCTGGCGAGGTTAGCCGTCGACAGTGCAGTTGTGCTCGACGAGTACGCAGGTGGCGGCAAGGGCTTAGTGGCGCAGTTGCCGCCGATGGTCCGATGGATGATTGAGCGATCAGACAGTCCAGAAGACTTCGCCGATTTTTCGCAGGCCGTTGTACTGAATTTGCCTCCGGCCTTGACTGCCGATACTTTGCGTGCCCTGTTGGGTGAGCTCGCCGCAGTGCATCCCATGTTGGCCGCGACATTGGTCGAGCGCGACGGCGCGTGGGAACTAGTCGCCGGGAACGCCAGCGAGCCGCCGCATGTTCAGATCGACGACATTCGGATCGCTGACCGGCCGGAGAGTTGGAGTCGGGCGCTGTCTGACGCGCACCGTCGGGCGCTTAGGCACCTCGATCCGAGCACCGGGGTGGTCGTATCGGCCGTTGGCACCCGAAGCGATGCTGGTTCGGGGCGAATTGTCGTCGCAGTCCATCACATAGCGGTCGACATCGTCTCCTGGCAGACGATCCTGGGTGACCTAGCGACAGCTTGGGCTCAGCACTCGAGTGGCGAGCGGATTGACCTCGTAGCGGAGGGTACCTCCTTCCGGCGGTGGGCCGGTGTCCTTGGGGAGTGGGCCCAAGCTGCTGGCGACCAGGAGGAGTACTGGCGCAGCCAGTTGCCCGGCGAGCATTCAGTCCGCATTTTGGCAGGAAGTTTCGACCGCACTCGCGATCGTGAGTCGACCGTCGAATCGGTCGCCACGCTTGTGCCTGCCACCCTGACTGAACAGACACTCGGTGACGTGGTGGATGCATTCGGCGGGAGCGTTGAGGACCTGCTTGTGGCGAGCCTCGCCTCGGCTGTGCACCGACTGCACGGAGTTGTCGGGCAATCCTCGGTAAGCCTGCTGCTTGAAGGTCATGGCCGACAGGAACACCTGGTGCCCGGTGCCGACATCAGTCGCACCGTTGGTTGGTTTACGACGCTGGAACCGCTAGCAGTCGCGGTGTCGTCCGACCCTATCCGCACCGTGAAGGCCACGCGCGAGGCACGAGCGGCCCAACCCGACGGCGGCATAGCGTTTGGGCCGTTGCGATACCTTGGCGGAGAATCGAGCATCGCGACTTACCCGCTACCCGAAATTGGATTCAACTTCTCGGGTATCGGAACATCGACCGTCACGGGCGAGACGGGAGATTCGACGAAGGCGACACAGATCTATCCGATCGGTGGAGGTCCGGTCTTCCCGTCGACCAGAGGTGGCGCGATGGTGGCGCTCAACCCGGTCTCAATCAACGTCTCCGTGCAGCATTCCGAAGCTGGCCGGCAGTTCGACCTACACCTTGCAGCGCCCGCCGCAGTGCTCGATCGAACTGCGCTGTCGGAGTTGTCCGTAGCCTGGCAGGAGGAGTTGGCTCGGATCGCCGAACGCGTTGCTGACGTAGACGGTCGAGTTGGTCCCAGTCCGATGGATGTTCCGGGCGAGGATCTTGGACAGGACGAGATCGACGAGATTCTGCGGCGGTACCCAGATACGTCGCTGTGGCCATTGTCGCCACTGCAGCGCGGTCTGTTCTTCCAGTCCGAGATTGTTGGGGATGACACCGACGTTTATGTAACTCAGGCTGTGCTGCACTTGGCTGGAGCCGTCGACGAGTCGCGACTGGAGCGTGCGCTCAACGCGGTCGTCAACCGAAACGCAGCCCTGCGAGCGGCCTTTGTTCGCACCTCATCCGGTACTCCGGTGAGCGTGATCGCCGATCGACTCGACATCGGACTCGTGGTGGAGGACGTTCGCGAATCCACGGAACCGAACTCGGCTTTGACAGCATTGGTCGCCGACGAGAGGCATCGACGGTTTGATGTCGCGTCAGCTCCGCTGATTCGATTCATGTTGGTCCGTTTGCCAGGCAATGACGCCCGATTGGTGGTCACAAACCATCACTTGATTCTCGATGGCTGGTCCGGTCCCTTGCTACTGGGGGAGATTTACTCGGCGTATGGCACCGAGGATGCTCCAGCGGTCACAGCCGACGGCTACCACGACTTCCTGACCTGGCTGGGGCAGGCCGATCGAGAGGCTGACCTCAAGGCTTGGACCACTGCCTTGGCAGGCGTCGAAGGGCCGACTCTCGTTGGCACGGGCGAGGTGAATTCACCTGCTGAAGAATCGCGCGAGATCCGGGCGGAATTGGACGAGGTGACCGGGGCGAGGCTGCACGAGGTGGGCCGCACACTCGGCGTTACGACGTCGACCCTGCTGCAATTGGGGTGGGCGATCCTGCTCTCGCGCTTGACTGGATCCGAGACAGTCGTGTTCGGCGAAACGGTCTCGGGTCGTCCCGCCGAGATCGCCAGTGCGGCGACGACCATCGGCCTCTTCATTAATACTTTGCCCTCACCGGTGACGGTCAGGAAGGACACCACGGTCAGGGATGCGGCGATCGCATTGCAGAGTGCAAAGACCGGGTTGCTCGGGCACCAGCATGTCGGTTTGGCTTCGATTTTCGAAGCGACCGGGCATCCATCGCTCTTCGACACATTGTTCGTATACGAGTCGTACCCACTCAATCCCGCGCAGTTCGCGAGCACCGAGAATGGGCACGGCGACGGTCTCCAGATCACCGGCCTGGACGCCGCAGACGCGACACACTACCCGCTGACCCTATCCACGGCACCCCATCCCGGGGACGGCCAAGCGATCTCCCTGACCCTGAAGTACCTCTCCGGACAGATCGCGCCAGCACGTGCGCGATCGCTGTCGGAAACTCTCGTCCGGATACTGACCGTCATCGGTGACGCCCCGGAATGTCTGATTGGTGAGATTGCCCTGATCGACCCGGCAGAGGCAGAAATCTCCGGGCTCCTTCCTGCAACCAGTGGTCCCGCATCTGATCCGATTGTGCTCGCCGACATGTTTAGTGCAGCGGCCACCCGGGCGCCGGAGCGGATCGCGGTTCTCGACGGATCGGGACGTACACTCACCTACCGAGGACTTGACGAAGCATCGAATCGCCTTGCGCGCTGGCTTATCGAGCAAGGTGTTGGGGTGGAACGGCCCGTGGCGTTGGCGATCGGTCGATCGGTGCAGTTGCTTACCGCAATTTGGGCCGTGGCGAAGACCGGCGCGCCCTATGTTCCAATTGACCCCGACTACCCGGCCGAGCGGGTGGCGGCCATGGTGGAAGACTCTGGCTCAATCCTCGGGCTGACGGATACTTCAGCGGGTGAATTTCCGTCAAACGGCTTCGAATGGGCGTGCATTGATGACGCCGCGGTCCGGGCCGCAATTGAGCAGCGCGCGGCCGGACCGTTGCAACCGGACGAGTTGCCCGCGCCATTCGGTTCCGCGAATCTGGCATACATCATCTACACCTCGGGTTCGACGGGCCGCCCCAAGGGCGTCGCGGTGTCGCATTCGGGTTTGGCGAACTTTGCGCACCAGGAAGCGCTGCGACTCCAGGCCAGCGACGGAACGGTCGTGCTTGGATTCGCGTCCCCGAGTTTCGATGCGTCAGTGCTGGAGTACCTGCTGGCAACGGTAGCCGCAGGCACATTGGCGTACCGACCCGTCGAAGCGGTCGGCGGGCCCGCCTTGGAACGGTTCATCTCCGACTACCAGATCACGCATACTTTCCTGACGCCGTCGGTCCTAGCAACGATGGACCCAACGCGGGTGCCATCCTTGGTATCGATCGGTGCGGGAGGCGAGGCTGTTCCGCAGTCGCTCGCCGACCGCTGGGCAGCGCATACTGAATTGCGCGATTTATACGGTCCTACGGAGACGACGATTGCCGTTACGATTGGCACCGCAATGCAGGTCGGAGAGCCGGTAACGCTCGGTGGGCCGATCGCCGGTGTGAGTCTAAAGGTGCTTGACGATCGACTGAATCCGGTGCCCGCCGGTATTCCCGGCGAACTCTATGTGTCGGGGCCAGCGCTCTCGCGCGGTTACCTTGACCGTCACGCCTTGACCGCTGAACGTTTCGTCGCCAACCTGCACGGGACACCCGGCAGTCGGATGTACCGCACCGGAGATGTCGTGCGGTGGACAGTGACCCCGGCGGGTGCGCTCAGTCTCGAATACTCGGGCCGGTCGGATGAACAAGTCAAGCTCCGCGGACTCCGCATCGAACTCGGCGAGATTGAGAATCTCTTCGCCGAGCACCCGGCCGTTCGGAGCGCGGTGGTGGTCGGTGTCGGCGGTTCGATCGCCACCGCATTGGCGGCGTACGTCGTCCTCATTAACGACGGGCCATCCGACCACTCGGCCATTGTCGAGGATCTGCGGAGATTCGCGAGTATTCGCCTCCCGGCTCACATGGTGCCGTCGTCCGTCACAGTCTTGCCGGAACTCCCGCTGACACCTGTCGGAAAGCTGGACAAGAGGGCGCTCCCGGCACCGGAACTTCCGGCGACGGAATACCGAGCGCCGCAGGAGGGCACCGAACGAGTCATCGCTGATGTCGCAGCGGAAGTGCTCGATCTCGATCCCTCGTTGATTTCCGCCGATGCTGGATTCTTCGAACTTGGTGGTGACTCATTGTCCGCTGCCAGATTCGCGGCGAGACTCGCCGACCGAATCGGAATTGTCGTGTCCGTGCGAGACGTCTTCGAAGCAGCAACCGTGAGCCAGTTGGCTCACCGACTGTCAGCGAACGAGGCCAGAGATGCATTGCCGCCGGTCGTGGCTGAAGCGGTCAGGCCTGACCGAATTCCGTTGTCGTTCGCACAGCAGCGGATGTGGTTTATTAATCAGCTTGACCCGGCAAGCGGTACCTACAACGTTCCGACGGCGCTCCGAGTCACGGGCCCGTTGCAGCTGGAGGTGCTTCGCGAGGCGCTGGTAGACGTTATTGGACGGCACGAGGTGTTGCGGACCAGATTCCCGGCAGCGGGAGGAACCCCGTACCAACTGGTCGATGCCATCAGTGATGTTGGCCAGCGGTTCGACTGGGCAGTCGTAGACTCTGAGAGCGAGATTGAAGCAGCCTCGATTCGTGGATTCCGGCTCGCAGAGGACTGGCCGATCCGAGTACGGGTATTCCGCCAGTCGACCGACGATCATGTCGTCGTGATCGTGCTCCATCACATCGCGGCGGACGGTGAATCTATGAGCCCGTTGATCAGCGATCTTGTGACCGCGTACACGGCACGGCGACTGAACCAATTGCCTCGATTCCGGCCGTTGCCGGTGCAGTTTGCTGATTTTGCGATCTGGCAGCACCGAGTCCTGGGAACGCCGGACGATCCGGAATCCGTCGTTGGTCAACAACTCGATTACTGGGTGCGGCAGCTCGAGGGGCTGCCCGACGTCTTGGAAATTCCGGCGGACCGTCGGCGCCCGCAGCAAGCGTCGGGGCGGGGTGCACGTGTTGACTTCACCATTCCGGAAGCGCTCGCCGCACGTGTTCGTGCCGTAGCAGACAAACGAAACCTCACGCCTTTCATGGTGTTGCATGGGGCACTGAGTGTTCTCTTGGCTCGGCTGAGCGGTGAACACGATGTGGCCGTTGGGACCCCGATTGCCGGACGCGGACAAGAAGTCCTGGATCCGTTGGTTGGGATGTTCGTCAACACCTTGGTGCTGCGATCGAAGGTTGACGTGGCGACATCTTTTGCGAACTTGCTGTCGCAGGTGCGGGAGAGCGACGTGGCGGCATTTGCACATTCTGATGTGCCGTTCGAGGCAATTGTGCAAGCAGTCGATCCGGTCCGCAGCCAGGCATTCGCGCCGCTCACGCAGGTCATGCTCGTGGTGACGAATGCTTTGCAGGAGTCGATTGAACCGGTAGAGATCGGCGATATCGGCCTCACCAGGCTGGAGCCGACCGAAGTTCCGGCACAGCGCGATCTGACGTTGAACGTCGAGCTGAGCGCGCAGCAGTGGGCAGGGTCGGTCATCGTCGCGACTGATCTTTTCGATACCGCGACAGCATCGTTGTTTGCCGATCGCTTCGTCCGATTGTTGGATGCCCTAACCGCAGACTTGGATGCGGCAGTGGGCGATGTCGAGATCCGCACGCCGGAAGAACTCCGGGCTCTTGATGCTCGGCCGCTCGCGATCACCGAAACCGTGAACAGCGGATGGACTTTGCCATCGCTGTTCTCGCAGATGGCTGAGCGGCGAACAGACGCAATAGCGGTAACCGCCGGAGCAACGCACCTTACCTACGCCGACATTGACCGGAGATCGGACGCGGTGGCATCATCGCTGACCGCGCGCGGAGTGAAGCCGGGTGATCTGGTTGGTGTCGCAACCTCGCGCAGTGTGGATCTAATGTCGGCGATTATCGGCGTACACAAAGCCGGTGCTGGCTATCTACCGCTCGATTTGGGCAACCCGATTGAGCGGCTTGCCTACATTGTCAGCGACGCGCAGGTGTCGTTGATCATCGTTGATTCGACGACCGCCAATCACGGGTTGTGGGCGCACCTCGATGCGACAGCTACGACCGCCGACGTTAAGTCGCTTATCGATGCGACGGCTAGTGTGTCGCCGATGGTGCCGGTGCCGGCAGATTCACGCGCCTATGTGATCTACACGTCGGGGTCGACCGGCCGCCCTAAAGGCGTGGAGGTGACGCACCGAGATGTCGTCACGCTCATCGACAGTGCCGCACAAGACTTTGACTTCCGGGACTGCGACGTATGGACGATGTTCCATTCGTACGCCTTCGACTTTTCGGTATGGGAGATGTGGGGACCGTTGCTCTCCGGAGGGCGCCTGGTCATCGTGGACCGCGATCTGGCGCGCGACCCGGTGGCGTTCCTGTCTGTGCTCGCCCGTGAACGGGTCACGGTCCTGAGCCAAACGCCATCCGCGTTCTACCAGCTGGCCGAAGCGCGGCGACGTAGTCCCGTCGAACTGGGTCTGCGCTATGTGGTCTTCGGCGGCGAGGCACTGAGCTTCGAGCAGGTTGGTCGCTGGTTCCGGGACAACCCCGGGGACCAAGCGGTACTGGTCAACATGTACGGAATTACCGAAACTACGGTGCATGTCAGTTTCCGTCCCATCGATCCCAGCGCGGTTGGCGCGGGTGATGCTTCGTTTATCGGTCGCCCTCTGTCGTCGTTGGCGATTCACCTCCTCGACGATCGACTCCATCCGGTTCCGGACGGCGTCGTTGGCGAAATGTACGTCAGTGGTGGCCAACTAGCTACCGGATATTTGGGGCAGCCTGGACTATCTTCGACGCGATTCGTTGCCGATCCCTTCGCATCAGATGGTTCGCGCATGTATCGAACCGGTGACCTCGCACGCCGTCGAGGTGCAGACCTGGAGTACCTGCAACGTGGCGATGCGCAGGTACAACTGCGCGGCTTCCGTATCGAGTTCGGAGAGATCGAGGCCGCGCTCCTCGCGGTTGTCCCGCAGGCTACCGCTGCGGCAGTGCGCCTCGCCCACGACCCGGTGATCGGTGATCGCCTGCTCGGCTATGTGATGGTCGATGCGACGACCGTCGTGGACGCGGCCAGCGTCCGGACCGCGCTCGCACTGCAGATCCCCGGCTACATGGTGCCGGACGATGTGATCGCTTTGCCAGCATTGCCACTCACCGCGAACGGCAAGATTGACCGGGCCGCGCTGCCACTGCCAACCGCCGAACTGGGTGAGCACGTTCGGGCGGGTACATCGGACGAGCTCGCCGTGGCAACAGTCTTCGCCGATCTCCTCGGACGAGACGACGTTGGGGTTACCGCGTCGTTCTTCGAGCTCGGCGGCAACTCGCTTCTCGCCGCGCGCCTCTCGGCCCGCGTCGCCGATGCGTTGGGGGTTGAGGTTTCTGTTCGAGATGTCTTTGACGCTCCCAACGTTCGATCACTAGTTGCCGCTGTTCGCGGCCGCGGCCGAGGTCTGGCGGCGGTCGTCGCCGTTGACCCCCGGCCCGCTGTGGTTCCGCTTTCGTTCGCGCAGCAACGGATGTGGTTCATCAATCAGCTCGAGCCAGATTCCGCGGCGTACAACATCCCGCTGGCGGTGAGCATTGCGGGTGAACTTGACATCGAGGCGCTGCAACATGCCGTCGTCGATCTGATCCGTCGCAACGAAATTCTGCGGACGACCTACGCCACTGACGAGCATGGTGCCGGGCATCAGCAGATTCGTCGAGTCGACGAGATCGGTGAGCTACTCGATTTCGCCGAGATCGATGCAATGGATGAATTCCTTGCGTCGGTACATCGCGGATTCGATGTTGGATCCGATCTACCGATCAGGGTGCGGGTGCTGCGTGAACGGTCTGGCGGCTCGTACCTACTGGTTGTAATCCACCACATTGCTGGCGACGGGCAGTCGCTTGCGCCCTTGCTGACCGAGGTGATTTCCGCGTATTCGGCGCGAGCAGCCGGTCAGGAACCCGGGTGGGCGCCCCGAGCGGTCCAATTCGCGGACTACGCGCTATGGCAACACCGCGAGTTCGGCTCGATCGACGACCCCGATTCCCTCGTCAGGAAGCAGTTGGACTACTGGCTCCTGCAACTGAGTGGTCTGCCTGACGTACTTGAGCTGCCATCCGATCGACCACGGCCAGCGGTCGCGAGTATGCGAGGCGCGAGAGTGAAGTTCAGCCTCACCGCAGATGTTGTTCGCCGCGTGAATGATGTCGCGACCGTGCTCGGTGCGACGCCGTTTATGGTGGTCCACGCGGCCCTGGCCGTGGTCCTTGCTCGATTGTCAGCAACGGACGATATCGCGGTGGGCACGCACGTCGGCGGACGCGGACAGGCAGTGCTGGACGACATGATCGGGATGTTCGTGAACACCCTGGTTCTGCGAACCCAAGTCGCCAACTCGACACGGTTCGACGATTTAGTAAGGCAAGTGCGGCAAGTTGATCTCGATGCTTTTGCTCACGCTGACGTGCCGTTCGAGCAGATCGTAGAGCGGCTGAATCCGGTCCGTTCGCAGGCGTTCGCCCCGCTAATGCAAGTGCAGCTCTCGTTCAACCAAGATGGGGCGGGACTCGGTGCCAACGACTCCGCAGAGCTTGAGGTTGCGGGCTTGCAGATATCGTCAATGGACCCGGGCGACCCAGTCGCGCAGGTGGACTTGACTGTCGGGTTGTGGACCGGACCAGAGGGGGCCGAGTGGGAGGGCTCCGTCATCTACGCGGTGGACATGTTCGACGAAGTGACAGCATCGCGCTTCGCGAATCGGCTGGTCACAGTGCTCGACCAACTCACTCTGGATCCGTCCCGGGCAGTCGGTGACGTCGACCTGCGGACCGCAGACGAAAGCTCTGAGACCACCGGTGTCAGCGAGGGATGCACGCGGCCGATAGCCCCATCGGTCTTGCCCGATCTGCTGTACGCGCAAGCGGCCCGAACCCCGGCGGCGTCGGCTTTGGAATTCTCTGGTCGTTCAATTTCGTATTCGGAGTTTGCTGGCGGGGTCAGCTATTTCGCACGACGATTGATTGCCGAGGGGATCGGGCCTGACTCTGCCGTCGCGGTGTGTATGCCGCGATCAGTCGACATGGTGCTGGCGATCCACGCGATCGGTGCGGCTGGCGGCGCCTACGTGCCGATTGATCCGGATGCGCCAACTGAGCGAGTGCAGTACATGCTTGCGACGGCTGGCGCGAATCTGGTCCTCATCTCCGGTGACGGCGCGCTGGCGTCACCGATGGCCGGTATCGGCTCGGACATTGTTGTCCTCACCGTCGACGCCGAACGTGCGATCGCAGCTGGAATTGGGAATTCGGATCCGGTTACCGACCGCGATCGAATCGCGCCGTTGCGCGAAGAAAACGCAGCCTACACGCTGTTTACGTCGGGGTCGACGGGGCGGCCCAAGGGGGTAACACTCAGCCATCGCGCGGTAATCAACCGCCTCTGGTGGGGACTCGATGAATTGCCGATCGATCACACCGATGCGGTCGTGCTGAAAACGCCATACACCTTCGACTGCTCTGTTCCGGAGATATATGCGCCGTTGATGGTTGGCGCACGGATGATCATCGCGGAAGCAGAGGGACACCTCGACCCGCGGTACCTCTGCGATCTAATTGCTGCGACCGGTGCCACGATGGTGCACTTTGTACCGTCAATGCTGTCCGTATTCCTTGAGATCGCCGGTATCGAGAGAATCAGCGCGCTAAAGACGGTGAAATACGTTTCCACCACAGGTGAAGCACTGCCGCCAGCGGTCGCCGCGCAGACGCGCGCGGCTTTCGCGAGCGCCGAACTCTACAACTTGTACGGCCCGACGGAAGCCGCCGTCGAGATTACGTATGCGAAGGTGGAGACCAGTGCGGATGCGGTAACAGTTCCCATTGGTGTGCCCGTGTGGAACTCCACCGCTTATGTGCTTGACGATCGACTCCATCCAGTCGTGCCGGGTGCGCCCGGAGAACTGTACGTCGGTGGAGTTCAACTCGCGCGAGGCTACGCCGCACGCCCGGACCTCACGGCCGAACGCTTCATTGCCGACCCGTTTGGTGGGCCGGGGCAGCGACTTTACCGAACCGGAGACCTCGTCCGGCATGGTGCTGATGGTCAACTCGAGTACCTGGGACGTACTGACTTCCAAGTGAAGCTTCGCGGACAACGAATCGAATTGGGCGAAGTTGAAGCCGCCCTCAGCGGCATGGCTGGCGTCGTCCATGCGGTGACCACTGTGGCTCAGGCCCCCGGTGGAGGTGAACACCTTGTTGCGTATCTATCTGGCACACCGGAGGCGCCGATTGACCTTGCCGCAATTAAGGTCGACCTCGCCCGTGCTCTTCCGGAGTACATGCGGCCCACGGTGTGGATGCTTGTCGACGAGATCAAACTGAATTCTGCAGGAAAGATCGACCGGAAATCCCTTCCAGATGCAGACTTCAGTGGTTCATCCGAGGAGTTCGACGAACCGGACGGTCAAAGAGAATCGGTCATCGCGGAGGCTTTCGCCGCAGTCCTTGGCATCGAGAGGGTCTCGGCGACGTCGAGTTTCTTCAGTCTAGGTGGCAACTCGCTGTCCGCTACGCAGGTGCTTGCTCGGCTGCGTGAGCAGATCGCCCCAGACATTGAGTTGGCGTGGATCTTCGACGAACCCACCGTTCGGGGATTAGCTCGACGAATTGACTCGGGATACAGCGGCAACAACGGGGTCCTGCTCGGCCTTCGTACCGAGGGAAGTCTGGCGCCGCTATTCTGTGTCCATCCGGCTGGCGGATTGGCCTGGTTCTACGGAGGCCTGGCACCGTACCTCGCAGATCGGCCGATATACGGACTGCAAGACCCGGCGGTGGCGGCAGGCGAGGACGAGGTGGAATCGGTGTCCGAGCTCGCCTTGCGCTACGTCGATGAGATCCAACGTGTCCGCCCAAGTGGACCGTACAATCTTCTCGGGTGGTCCCTCGGTGGACTAGTCGCCCATGCCATGGCAGTGGAACTGCAACGCCGCGGCGAGCAAGTTGAGTTCCTGGCGGTCATGGATGCCTCGCCTGTTAGGTCATTGGAGGGCGATTCGGTAGGAGACTCTGCAGGTGCTGGCGACGTTCCGCAAGAGGAAGGCAGCGCAGAGCTCGTCGGTGACCTTCTCGGTGGCTGGCGGGAACTGTTCAACCTCGGTGAGGCAGTCCGCGCTGAGAAGCCCGAAGACGTGGCAGATGTCATTCGAAAGACCATCGTCGGTACGGGCCTGCTCAGCGAGGCCCAGGTGCAACGGGTGATGGATAGCTTCGAACGTTCTGATCGGATGGTTCCGGAGCACCGTGCTGACAGATACACCGGGGCGATGCTGCTGTTCACCGCAATCCGCGACAAGCCAGATGGTGTCGACCTCGTCGAAGACTGGCGGAAGTTTGTTACCGGCTCCATCGTGAACGTTGACGTTGACACGCACCATCTGGGTATGGCGAATCCCGAAGCCCTTGAGATAATAGGCCCGGCAATTGAGGCTGCCCTTGGGGACAGGCTCGAAGCCAGCGGGGCATGAGTTCACAGATCTAAGCCGAATTGGCGCAAGGTGCGTCCGATGAAAGGAAGAGTATGACCAACCCGTTCGATGACGAAGACGGCCGCTTTTACGTCCTGGTGAACGACGAGAACCAGCACTCCCTGTGGCCAACCTTCGCGGAAATCCCCGCTGGATGGACCCAGGTGTTCGGTGAGGACAGTCGCGCCGCGTGCTTGGAATACGTCGAAAAGAACTGGACGGATTTGCGTCCGAAGAGTCTGATCGATGCGATGGAGACAGGCGAACAAAAGGGGCATTAGCACATTCGGATGACAGGAATTTGGGCCGCCCGCGTTAGTGTGACCAGAATCTCAGTGGGAATCTTTCTGTCAACAACGGGCTCTGGATCGAATAACGCCAGGTCAGGGCTGTTTGGTGATGTCAAGTTGGTTGCCGTAGCCGCACATTCGTGTCGGGTGTGAAGTCGCTTCTATTGTTCAGTCGATCTAGCCGATACGCTGTCTTGTCAGATGGCTTTATGCGTTTGCCACAACTGGCGCGTTTACGTATGGCCATCGGCACTGAAACCGGAAGCATCCCGAAGGGTACGGACATGGACAACTACGCGAGCGTTGAACGCACGGAGTGGATCCGGGGTCTGAGTGTGCACTTGGCCGATCGCGCTGAAGCTGCTCCGTGGATGACCGCAGTCCGTCTCGGCGACGAAAGCGTCACCTTCGGTGACTTGGTGGACTCACTCAACGGCTACCGCCGTGTTGGTGATCCTCAGTTCATGTCTGTGGAAAGTGCCCTCACCGCAGCCGTCATGCACAACTTGCCGAGTTTGAGTAAGTTGCCGCCGGTTGAACTTGCGCGTTCGATGCAGCAGATCGTCGACTGGCTCGGGCGCGACCTTCCCTCGATTGAGACCGGCGTTCGCTCGGTCGTCTAGGCACTTTGGCACCTATCGCGTTTCGCCGGGGGTTCGCTCAGTAAGGTTGGCGTGTGTCGCCGTCGAGAAAGACCCGATGGCCGGTCTTGTGCCGGGTGCAACGGGTCGGCAGTCTGCTCCTGGGGATCGCCTATCTGGCAGTTTTCTTCCTGGCACCGAGTCGTGTCGTGGAGGGTGCCCTGTTGGCCGGGTGGGGGTGGCTCACCTTTGCCATCGCAGTGGTGGTCACGTCGTCAGCTGCGCTCATCGCTATCGGTGTCTGGAATCGCACCGAGTACCTTGAGCGAGTCGTCCTCGCCAGTGCTATCTCCTACCTTGCCCTAATCCTTGCCTGGTTTGTCGCTTGGAATGGCAACTCCATCGCTGAGCCTTCGGGCCTGGACTACTGGGTGGTGTTCCTCCCCGGTGTTATCGGCTGCGCCTTTGGTTTCTGCGGTCGCATCGCCGCGGCGATTGCTCACGTGGTGGTCGCGGGCGGATTAAGTCTGGCCGCCGCGGTGATCGCCGCAGGCGGCACCAACGTCACGGAGGCGTTCGCGGCCATCTGGATCCTTGCGCTTCTGTGTGTTTTCGAGGTCATCTCGTGGGCGGTCGCCATCGGTGCGCTTCGATTTGATGAAGAACGTACTGCGGCCCTCCGGAGTACCATCGCAAGCCTGCCCAGTGGGCTCCGGAGTGCTGAGGAACGACGCCTCGATGCAATGATTCATGACCGCCTCATTGCCACGCTCGTTGCCTTGCGGCCCGGACCGGTCGACGAGAGCCTTGTCGAGAGTGTGCCCAGCATCCTTGACGACCTCTCGAACTGGTCCAAGCAGCCGGCCACGACCGTTCATCAGGTGGCGGCGCTCGAGTTTGCCCAGCGGCTACGGCTATTTGTGGAAAATCTCGACGACGGAATCGACATTGAGACCGCAGTCAACTGTGACCCCGGCACACGGTTCCCGTCCAATGTCTCGGAGGCGATCATTGAGGCGATTGGCGAGGCCATCCGCAACGTTCACCGACACGCCGGGCCTGGCGCCGCATGCGTTGTGCTCTGCGACGTTCTCGATGACTCAATAGCTGCCATGGTCCTCGACGATGGCGTCGGCTTTGAACCGGAGGCTGTGTCGGACGCTCGAATTGGTGTGTCACTAGGCATTATGGAACGGATGGGTCAGATTGACGGAGGCAAAGGCCGCGTAGTGAGTGCACCCGGGTCTGGGACCCGCGTTGAGTTGACATGGTCCCGGCCGGAAGCACGAAGATGATCGGCGACACAGGACTCCAGTCGACTGCACTGATGGGTTCGCATGCTGCCCGGCCCGCGCCTTTGGAAACCGTCGCTGGTCCGCACGTTCGGCAGATCCCCATGGTGGCAACCCTCATCGTCTATTTTTTGGCGCTGACAACGGTCATGACCGTTATTGGGACGACGCAGTCGGCGGGCAGCATGTTCTGGTTTGCCGCGGTCAGTGCGATCGGCCTCTACATGGCGGCGTTCGCACTGGTGCTGGCACCTGCCCCCGGGCGGCTCCGGTTGGTTCGTGCGGCCACAGCCATGTGTCTGGCCATCGTGGCTCAGGGACTGTGTTGGATTTCCATCAGTGTCGATTCGACGGTCGTCATTCGCGGCTACGCGCCACTGCTCGCTACTGCCTTCGTCGTTGAAGTAGTGCTGATCACGCGTAACCGGATCGCGACGGCGTGGATCGGTACGGTGACGGGCATTGTGCTGAGTGTGTCGTTTTCCCGGGCGTTGGATGCCACCGACTGGTGGAGTCCAGTGGAGTCACTCAACCTGCTGAGCGTCATCGCTGCTTCCGCCGGTGCTTTCGCCCTTTCACCATTCCTCGGATCGATTGATGCGTTCGCGGCGCTCGGTCGGCGAGTCGCCGATGTGCAGTCGGCGCGACTTGCTGCCGATCACGCTCGAGACGAACGAATCGCCCGCATCGAACTGCACATGAGCGACCTGCTTGCTGACATCGTCGAATCCGATGCGGTGACCGAAGCGCATGTGGCGAAAGCCCGACTGTTTGAAGCTCAACTCCGCGACGGAATCCGCGCGCCCGCTCTCGATAATGGCCAAACTCGACGGGCCGTGTGGGCCGCGCGTGCGCGCGGGGTGTCGGTGACGCTCCTCGACGACGGTGCGTTCAACGACTTGCCACTCGACATAGTTCGAGCGTTCCTCTCTCGCATGGTGCCGAAGCTGATTACTGAACTTGAGGGGTTAAACAGCGGAGAACTGATCGCCCGAATCGCTCCGCCGGGCCGTGTGCCGGTCGCTTCGATCACCGTCGCGCCTGATGCTCGCCGTCGTCGAATCGAGTTCGGCCTCGACGGACGTGTCAGCAAGGTGGTGTGGACGTGACCCGAACAATCGGACTCAACGAAATGCGGATGCGTCGGGTCATCGCCATATCCATGGCCTTGACCACGATGATCGTCCCCGCAGTGTTTCTCACCGTTTTTGACCACAGCGTGGTGCTGGTCGCTGACTGGTGGACTCCGGTGAGTGTGGCGCTGGTGGTTGGAGCGGCACCGGTGCTCATTGCCGCATCGCTGGAGAAGTCGGGTCGCTGGATCGGCCCGGCCGCACTGCTGCTCGCTGTCGCGAACGTGATCGGGACGGTCCTTTGGTTGGGTGCTTGGAACGGCGAAGCACTCCCGCCCTGGTACGGAACTCCGCCGATCTGGTTGGCAAACACTGTCGTGCTGCCGGCCTTTGCGTTGGTGACGGTGTACCGCGCTAGCGTGTCCATGGCCTATCTGGCCATCGTGCTGTTGCTGCTTAGTACCGCCCAGCAACTCAGTAAAGAGGGTCACCACGGCATTCTCGGCTACACCAACGGACTGCTAACGGCATCGCTCGTTGGAGTGCTGCTGACGGCCGAAGTTGCGGTGATTGGCGCTGTCCGCAAATCTGATCGCCGAAGAGAAGAAGTGCTGGCCCGCACTGCGCGTGCCGCAGAACACGCGGCCCGGACTGCCGAACGTGATCGTCTCGATGTGGTGGTGCGCGACGAAGTGATCGCCGTGTTGCGCACGATTGGGCAAGGCGTGGAGAGCAGTCGCTATCGCGCGACTGCGGCTGGCGCATTGGCAAATTTGAGCGGCCGGACAGGTCCGGCAACGGTGCCACACGAGCTTTCAGCGGCAGACACCGTCCTACGTCTTCGGGAAGCGGTAAACGGGCTCGGTGACGACACCCTCGTCGATATCCAACTGATGAACCCGGCCGCTCGATACCCGTATCCCCTGACTGAGGCAATTGCCGACGCAGCAGTCGAAGCGGTGACCAACGTGATTCAACATGCCGGGCCAGCGGCATCGCGGGCCTTGATCGGCGCGTTCGACGACGACCTGATTCGCCTTCGCATCGTCGACGACGGAAGCGGTTTCGACCCCCGGCGCGTCCCGGCAGATCGGGCTGGAATCGAATTGGGGATCATCGCCAGGCTCCGAGAACAACCGGGCGGTGGCGCGTGGGTCGATTCAGCCGCGGGAGAAGGTGCCATGGTTTCAATTGAGTGGAGCAGACCTTGACGCAAACGTTCGATCAGGCTGTTGCCGAACTGGACACTGAGCCCGCCGGCTCGGACGCCATGATGGAGATGCTGGGCTTGCGCGGAAGGGGAGTGCGCATTGCCGTTGCCGCGACGGTCGTTGTCTACGTCTTCATCGGACTTGCTCTTCCCAAACTCGACATTTCGACCACCAAGTTCGTCGTCTCCATTATTGGTTCCATCGGTCTCGTCTTGGCGCTCATTGCGTCGGCCTCCGGCCGCACGGATCCCATCGGATTACCTCGGACGATCACGGCAGTGGTGCTCGGTGCCGCGTCCGGTTCGGCCGTGTGGTGGACGATCCCGCTTGGCGTAGGCAATTGGGTGCGCCCAGGTGCACCTATGGTGGTTTTTGCTGTCGCCATGTGTCTGCTGATCGTCCGCGGTCGAGTTCGCTGGGCTTGGGCCGGTTTCGTGCTTGTTATCGGCCTATGCGTGTATGCGGTGATCGTCTGGGAATGGCAATCGGGCATTGGTCTGCAGGTGCTTCTGCGGATGTTCCTCACCCTGGTTCCCGCGACATTGATCATGTTCTTCATGCGCCCACTGCTGCGATTCGTCAGGGTCCTCGATTTGAAGGAAGTTGCTGCGGTGGAAGCCGAAGCTGCCTCGTCGGCGACCGCCGAACAGCGCCGGGTACGGCTCTTGGAGTTGGAGCGAGACGTGCAACCACTCCTGGAGCAGGCTGCCGAAGGGGGCGAACTTTCTCCCAGCGACATGGAACGGGCGCGGCTGCTGGAAGCGGCGCTTCGCGATGAGGTGCGTGGCCGGACCCTGGTTTCGCCCGGGGTTCGACGTGCCGTCGCACGCGCCCGCGAGACTGGTATTGCCGTCTCCATCTTCGACGACACCAGCCCGGACGAACTCGACTTCGCGAGCGTGGAACCGATCCGCGCTGAGTTGATTTCGGCGCTTGGCGAGGTGCGAAGCGGCTCGATAGTCGCGCGATTGCTTCCATCGGGCAGAGATGCCGCGGCGACAATCACCCACGTTGACGGCACATACGTGAACCGCCGCGTGTGTCGATCATTGGATTCAGGCGGTGCCGCCTGGGAATACGACAACGACGGCGCCACCTTGAAGTGAGGGGCGCCGTCGTCGGGTCTGTTACCGGTGAACCCGTGGACTACTTGCGCATCATCGAGGTCAGGGTGGTGACGGCAGCGCCAGCCAGCTTCCACTGACCATCCTGCTTGACCATCGCGAGATCCATCTCGATCGGCTGGGGCACGTGGGGCGACTTAATTGAGGTAACCGCGATGGCCTTGTTTTCGCCGTCGGCCTTGACTGAGGTCACCGTGAAGGCGTCAGGGGTATAGCCAGCAGGCGCTGCGGCCTTCGCGAAGACGCTGAGGGCCTCGGCGGAGCCCGGAGTCGAGGTGTCGGCAACAGTCGACAACTCGTCAATCGGGGTGTTGCCATCGACAGCAGTGCGGATGATGGTCTGTGCGGCAGCGGCGTCGAGGCCCTCCACCGTCGCCGTCGATGCGTCGACGGATGCGCTAGCGGAGGTGTTTACCGCGTTCGATGCGTCGGCGCTGTCGTCGGAACTTGAGCAAGCGGTCAGCATCGCACCCGCTGCGGCGATGGCGGCGATGGCGGCGGCGGGGCGACGAAACTTACGGGATGCGTACATGACTCTCCTGGTCTTTTCATGCGGTACTAATTAGGTGAGCCTAACACCCGGTGTCGGGGTTTCTAGCACGGCCTTCGCTCAGTGGCCGATGCCAGGTTCCGGCTACCGGCCCATTACGGTTGCGTCGTCGAACACCATCGACAGGTTTGCCACCGATGTCGTCATCAGGGCGTGGCGCGACAACTTGAGCTTCCGTAGTTCCTTGGCCATGGGATGCGTGCCGAGTTTGAGTGTGCCGCCACCGAGGCGACTGCGAGTGCCGGAGGTGGAGGTCAAACGCCACGGTGTCCGACGGGTAATCCCGTCGAGTTGCGAATAGGCCTGCAAAACAGTGTCGTTCGACGAGTCGGGTAAACCGATGCCTCGCCCAATAATGAGGTCGGCGATCAGCTTGCCGTCCAAGCTCACGGTGCCGCGCTTCACCGACGAATCGTGGTCCACGTCGAAGTCGGCCAGCACCTTGGGGAATCCCCAAATCTCCCGCCCCGCAGCCATCGTGAACTCGCCGTCGACCGGGAGTTCGTGAATCAAGGCGTGGGCGTCGCCGGAGCCGAGAGATCGGAGGGCGCGCAGCGGCGAAGCGCTCTCGCCCGGAGCTTGCATCAGGAAACACACCCCGAACTCGTTGTACGGTCCAAGGTCGCCGTCGACATAGTCGACAAAGACAAGCATGCAGAGCCCACGCCCACGTCGAACCTCCAGTGGGCGCAGATTGGTCTCGCCACGGTCGGCGATGGCGGCGTTAATCGCGGCCGAGGATGCCGTGAATGCGGCAACAAAGCATCGTGCGGAGCGGATTTCCACGGGCATCGAAATGTCGACGCCGAGGACGCGGTGTACAGCTGGTGGCTCACGGTGGAGAGGGGTTGGGGTCACTCACCTCACGCTACGAGGTTGAGGGGGCGATTTGGGTGACTTTCGTCCTACGAATGGAGGAAAGAAGGGTTCTTGTCGGAGGGGTCCGATAAATTGTTGAGTGTCCGAGTATTCGATATGGGACAGATCCCGATGTCGACGCCACGGACACCGCATGACGAAGTAGGGGAGATGACGAACTTGAGTGACGAGCGCGATGACGTCCTCGCTGCGCAGCCCCGCGCGGTGCGGGTGGGGATGGTTGACGATCATCAGTCGCCGGTGTGGGGTATCGAACGAATCCTCGAACGCCAGGACGACCTCGACCTCATCGGCTCAGCGGCGACCGTCAACGAACTTCTTGAGCAGACTTCCGCCTTGGATGTCGTCATTCTCGACCTTCGCCTCAATGACGGCACTACCCCCCGTGAGAACGTCAATCGTCTCGCCGAACTCGGGATCGTCACCGTCGTCTATACCTCCGGCGAGCACCCAGACCTGCTGCGGTCGGCGGCACGTGCCGGTGCTCTCGGCGTTGTTCTCAAGTCTGCCTCCGAAGACGAGATCCTTGCCGCAATACGCGCGGCAGGGAGCGGTGAAGAAATCCTGACCGTCGAGTGGGCAGCCGCCATTGATGGCGACCCAAACCTTGATGCCGTGGACCTGAGCCCGCAACTTCAACGCGTCCTCACCCTGTACGCGTCGGGTGGCACGTCGATCAGTGTCGGCAACGAATTGGGTGTCGCACCGGACACCGTTAACGAGTACCTCAAGCGGATCCGACAAAAGTACGCCGACGCTGGTCGGCCGACGCGTACCAAACTCGACCTTTTCAAGCGTGCGGTTGAAGACGGTTGGCTCCCCATGCCAAACCGCGGGCAAGAGTAGAAGACCCATCCAAGGTCCACATGGGCGCAACAGTAGTGCCGAATTCTGCTGCCGCAGTTCGCGCAACCACACCTCGGTCGGCCGCTGAAGCAGTTGCTCCGAGCGAGCACTCAAAAATCCTCGTCGCGATGTCGCGATTCATTGGCGCCGGATTCGTTGCCTACTTCCTCACCTCGATCCCGATGTTCGGACAGCCGGCGGGAATGGTTGCCGGATGGTTTACCCCCGTCGGTATAGCGCTCGCTTTCGGTCCGGGATTCGCGTTGCTTGCGGTCTCATTTGTTCCCCGGTTGCACCGGTATATCCCAGTCATCGCACCGTTGTGCGCCGTCGGGTACCTGCTGGCAGCAATCACTTGGTTCGTCGCGTGGAACGGCATTACCGCTGACGCCGAGCAGGTGACGTGGCTGATGAGTTTCTCCGGACTGCCCGCCATGGCGTGGGTCTTGGTTCGACCGATGGCTGAAGCCACGGGCGTCCTCGTCGTCTGCTCGGCATTGGCTGCATGGGTTACCGATACGGGGCGTTCTGACTTAATCGATTCCAACGTCCTGATCGAGGGATCCTGGGGTGCCGTTTTTACCCTGTGCTTTGTGCTCGCATCCGGCAGGGTAGTGCGGTCCGGCCGAATCCTCGATGCGACCCGCGCTGACGCGATTGCTGCCGCGGGGGAATCGGCGGCGCGGTCGGCTCAGCGTGCCGAGCGAGCGCGCTTCGACGCCCTCATTCATGACCAGGTGATCGCCACCCTGATCTCGGCGGCGAACGATCCAACAGAGAGCCGACTTCCCTATCAAGCTCGGCGGGCAACCAGTGAGCTCCTGGCGCTCGCGAGCGGTGCGGAGTCTGTCGGCAGTATCGACGCCAACGAAGTTCAGGCACGACTGCGCGCGGTGGTCGCCTCTGTCGACCACGATGTTGCGGTGATCGTCGACAGCACCGATCCCGATACTGCGTACCCGACCGCGGCAGTGCAGGCCTTAGCTGAAGCAGTCGGGGAAGCGGTTCGCAACAGCATTGGCCATGCCGGCCCGGATGCCGAGTGTGCGGTTCTCGTGGAGGTGCGGGCCGGGCTTCTGCGGATCACTGTCGCGGACAATGGTGCCGGCTTCGATACGAGCGCTGTCCCGCCGGAACGACTCGGGATTGAAGTGAGTATCCGGCAGCGGCTCCGCAATCTGGACGGCGCGGATATGCGCTTGAGCAGTGTTCCCGGCGAAGGTACGACCGTCCAAATGATGTGGCAACAGCCATGAGCGGACTGGGCGTTCGAGCACTCGGCTGGTGGCGTCAACCGCCACGCAATGACGCCTCCACCATTATGGGTTTGCAAACCCGATGGGCGCCGACCTTGGCCGTCGGGATTTGGGCGGTGTCGCTCGTCATCGGATTCGCCGCCGGGGGAGTGGAGATTCCGGTCCTGTATTTGGCGTCGATGCTGGTGATGCTGGCCGCCGTGTTCGTCCTATTGGCGGCACCTGGCGATCCTGTCGTGAGGTGGGCAACCTACTTGATTGTGGTGGCTCCGCCAGCGGCAGTGGCCATGGCCGTGCCCGCGTTGAGTCATCGGCCGGGTATGGCGTACGCGACCCTAACCGGTGCCAGCGTCATCATCACCGCGTTTTTCGCGGTCCGCGGTCGGGTGCTTGCTTCGTGGATCAGTTTTGGCTTGAGCCTGCTGGTGGCGGTGTTGGCGGCGAAGTTTTACGGGCCGCAACCGGCGTTGCTCGCGGCGCAGCTGCCGAATCTGGCCGTGCAATTGATGGCGACGATATTTGCGGCGATCGTCCGTCCTCGGGCCAGGCAAATCTATGCACTCCGAGGGCAGACCGAACGTGAGACAGCTCTGCTCGCCGCGGATGAAGCGGCGCTCGCGGTACGTGACCAGCAGATGGCCCGACTCGATGATGGTGCGCGCCCGCTGCTTGATCTGATTGCCTCCGGTCGAACCCTCGATGATGTTGAGGTTCGGCGGTGCCGGCTCGTCGAGGCGCAGTTGCGGGACAACATTCGGGCCCCGGGCTTCGACGATCCGACGGTTGCCGACGCGGCCTGGGATGCGCGGGCGAAGGGTGTGCGGGTGCTGCTCCTTGACGACTATGACCGGATTGGTGACGCCGACGTGGACGATGCAATTGCCGCAGTGTCATCGGAACTTGTCGCAGCACTCGCTGGTGCTGTCAGTGGGGATGAGGTGACAGTGCGGCTGCTGCCGAACGGTCGGGCTGCGTTCGCGACGCTCTCCGTCTCTCGTGGCGGCAGCGTGGTGCGTCACGACTTCGACGCTGCGGGTCGTCGAATCTGACGCTCGGATGTTCAGCAACTTCTTGAGCGCAGTTAGCAAATCTGAAAAGAAGATGTGAGACGGCAGTGCCGATTCATCTCAGTTGCCGGATTTGTGTCCTATATGTCAAGTTCAGGGCGGTTTGTCCCCCATTCTGGGGGAATCGCCTACCACGTTGGAGCTGGTTCCGGTGTCCCCCAATCGGTGTCCCCCTTTCTGGGTCTACCCGCCTGAGTAATCTCTTCGTAATCTTTGATGTGAACCTGAAGGGAGTCTCTTTGGGTGACTTCAAATGCCAGTCGGGGAAGTACTGAGGAGATTCTGGTGAGCATTGCTGAGATTGACGTTCCGGTAGCGGACGTGCGGATGCCGCGCATCGGGCGTCAGCGTCCGAGCATGACACTTCCCCCGCTTCGGGGACTTGCGGCACCGAACCGCCCGTCCTTGTCGACGCGCGAAGTTGAGGTGCTGCTCGCTTGGATGGCCGCAGAGTCGAAGGAAGATGCAGCGGCCAACCTGTTCATCTCTCAGTCGACTGTCAGCACTCACATCTCGCGAATTCGTGCCAAATACACCGCCGTAGGCCGCGGCGCGCCGACGAAAGCGCACCTCCTGGCTCGCGCTTTGCAAGACGGATACACCACACTTGACGAGTGGTGACTAGAACCGTCGCGAGACAATCCCGCTCGCTGACCGGAATCCGAGGCGGTAACCAACGGATTCTGGCCGCCCGACACTTTTCCCGACCCGATCGCCGCTCTGCTAGCGAGCGCGATCGGGTCGTTTTGGCGCTGGCCCGTTTTATTGGCTTCGGTTATGTGCTTTACGCGGTCGTCGTGATTCCGCAGTTGGTCGACGAAGCCGCCAATCTGCTGCCGGGTTGGTATCCGCCGGTAGCGGCTGTGCTCTCGTTCGGCTTCGGCATTGCAATGCTGGTATCGGCGCTGGTCAAGCCTTGGCACCGTGCCGTCGGCACCCTGGCTATCTTGGCACCCGTCGGGCTGATCGTGGCGGGTCTGCTCTGGCTCGTCGCCAGCCGCGGCCAAACTGACGCCCCGGCCAGCTGGATCCTGGACTTCGCGGGCCTCGCGGGACTGACGGTGATCCTCGTTCGTCCCCTGTGGGAAGGAATCCTCAGCCTCGCCACATGCAAACTGCTCGGTGCGGCAGTCGCGGTCAACAATGTCGTCGATCCCGATGTGTGGGGAGCCGTGGAAGAAGCATTCTTCGGGATCGCTTTCACGTCCGTATTTCTGCTTCTCGCAAGCCGGGTCTTGAAGATTGGGTCCGAGCTTGACGAATCGCGAGACGAAACTGAACGTGCAGTTGCCCGCGGAGTGGCCAATGTTGAACTGGCGCGCGTGGACGCCCTCATCCACGATCACGTGCTCTCGACATTCAACGCTGTCGGTGCCGACCGTGACGACCCGCGTGTCACTGCCCAAGCTGCGGGTGCGCTGGCAGCACTTGAGGGACTGGTTGGAGGCGACCCGGCGGCCTTCAGCGACATCCCCGGCAGGGAAGTGGTCGCACGACTGCGGGCGGTGATCGCCGAACTCGACAGTGACCTACCGGTCACGGTGGAAGTTGCCGACGACGCGACTTCATGCCCGATCGAAGTGGCGGCTGCCCTCGCGGAAGCTGCGGCTGAAGCCGTCCGCAACAGTGCCGAGCATGCCGGTGACGATGCGCAGACCGCCATCTTTTTGGGTATCAGTCGATCGCTGGTGCAGGTGGTGATCGCCGATGACGGTACTGGCTTCGATCCCGATGCGGTGCCGGAAGACCGACTTGGTTTGGCCTTGAGTATTCGTCACCGGATCGGGGTTCTCCCCGGGGGCGAGGCGGCTGTTGTCAGTAGTCCCGGTGCGGGCACGACCGTCAGCCTCCGTTGGTTGAGTGACCTTTCGCGCCGGGTTGGTGTCTCGTGAACCTCACCGAGGAGACCGCGGGGATCGACGTCGGCGAAGTTGTTGGGCTGCGCGGCCGCGCCGCCGTCATTATCGCCTGCGCCGTGTGGGTGATCTTCTTGTTTCTGGGCACTGCCAGCGGCGGCGTGGAACTGCCTTTTGTCTACTTGTTGGGCTTCGCGCTACTTGGACTGGGGTGGTTTCTGCTCCTGTGGTCGCCCGAAGACCCCATGAGGCTGGCGGATGCGCTGGTAGCCGCAGTTGGTGGTGCTTTGGCGAGCGGACTGGCGGTCTTGGCGTGCGACCTCGATTACCGGGCTGCGATTCTCGCTCTCGGTGCCGCCCCCGCGTTGACTTTCGGATTGCTGCCGGTCCGTGGACGCCTCGGTGTGGCCTGGTTGGGGGCGTTTCTGGCCGTTGGGTTGGTAGTGGGCGCGGAGTGGTTCCGCGAGGCCGAACTCGGATCAGTTGCCCAGTTGCTCGTTCCGGGAACCATCGGGGTACTTGCGATGTCGAGTCTATTCGCGATGCTGGCGCGTCCTCGGGCCAAGCAAATTGCGGCGCTGCGCAGACTGGGAGAGCGGGATCGGGAAACCGAAGCCGTTCGTCAGGTTCGCGATGCGCGCGTCTACCGATTGCAGGCGCAGGTGCGGCCACTGCTGGAATACATTGCGTCTGGTCAACGGCTCACCGACGAGCAAGTCGCGGTGTGCCTGCTCGTCGAAGCGGGACTGCGTGACCGTATTCGCGCGCCCGGACTCGATATGAACGAATTGGCCGACGCCGCATGGGACGCACGATCCCGTGGAGTCCGGGTCACCTTGCTCGACGATCGCGAGGTGCAACTCGTGGCGGACGAATCCGACGAACTCGCGAAGGTTCGCGACGCTGCGGTCGGTGTCCTCGTCGGCGCGCGAGCCGGTGCCGAAGTGACTGTCCGCCTGCTTCCGGAGCGACGAGACAGGTTTGCGACTATCGGTATTGCCGAGGATGGACAGGCACGTCGCATTGACTTTGCCACAGTGCCATCGGTTTCTGAGCCCGCCGCAGATCACGGCAATCGGCCGTAACTGAGGCGTTTGTACTGGTCCAGACGCTAAAACAGTAGCGAACTGATTTGGTACGACCGGCATGGTTGGCCTACACTAGAGCGGTTGCCTGCAGCGCGTGCGCTGCAAGTCGGCAGGCGAACCCATTGCAGCATGTCCACTCGTGTGGAGAAACTGCAGGCAGGCGCCTGTTTGGCGGTAACAGACCATGTGCGTCGGGTCGGAAATCCGGCGGACATCAGTATCCAGGTCAAGGAGACTACGCAGTGATTCAGCAAGAATCGCGGGTGCGCGTCGCCGATAACACCGGTGCAAAGGAAATCCTCTGCATCCGTGTGCTCGGTGGTTCGGCGCGGCGCTACGCCGGCGTGGGCGACGTTATTGTCGCCACCGTCAAGGACGCCATCCCGGGTGGCAATGTTAAGAAGGGCGAGATCGTCAAGGCGGTCATCGTGCGCACCGTTAAGGAGCGCCGTCGTCCGGACGGTTCGTACATCAAGTTTGATGAGAACGCGGCCGTCATCCTCAAGAACGAGAGCGACCCTCGCGGTACGCGCATCTTCGGACCGGTCGGTCGCGAACTGCGTGACAAGCGCTTCATGAAGATCGTTTCGCTCGCACCGGAGGTGATCTGACCCATGAAGATCCATAAGGGTGACACCGTCATCGTCGTCGCTGGCAAGGACAAGGGTGCCAAGGGCAAGGTCATCGAGGCCTACCCGCAGCGCGAGCGCGTCCTCGTCGAAGGCGTTAACCGCATCAAGAAGCACACCAGCGCCTCGGCCAACGAGCGCGGTGCGTCCTCGGGCGGCATCGTTACGCAAGAGGCTCCGATCCACGTGTCGAACGTGATGATCGTCGACGCCGACGGCAACCCGACCCGCGTCGGGTACCGCCGCGACGAGGAGACCGGCAAGAATGTCCGCATCTCCCGCAAGACCGGGAAGGACATCTGATATGACCACTTCTGAGAAGGTCCAGCCGCGCCTCAAGGCTAAGTACCGCGAGGAAATCAAGGGCAAGCTGAACGAAGAGTTCAACTACGCCAACGTGATGCAGATCCCCGGCGTTGTCAAGGTTGTCGTCAACATGGGCGTCGGCGACGCCGCCCGTGATGCCAAGCTGATCAACGGTGCAGTCGCCGACCTGGCGCTCATCACCGGTCAGGCTCCGGAAATCCGCCGCGCGCGCAAGTCGATCGCACAGTTCAAGCTGCGCGAAGGCATGCCGATCGGTGCACGCGTCACCCTCCGTGGCGACCGCATGTGGGAGTTCCTCGATCGCCTCGTGTCGATCGCACTCCCGCGTATCCGTGACTTCCGTGGCCTCAGCGACCGTCAGTTCGACGGCAACGGTAACTACACGTTCGGTCTGAACGAGCAGTCGATGTTCCACGAGATCAACATCGACTCGATCGATCGCCCGCGCGGTATGGACATCACCGTCGTCACGACGGCCACCACCGACGACGAAGGCCGTGCGCTGCTGCGTGCCCTGGGCTTCCCGTTCAAGAGCAACGACGCAGCGACGAACTGAGATTAGGGACAACTGAGATGGCAAAGAAGGCTCTGGTCAATAAGGCCAACAAGAAGCCGAAGTTCGCCGTGCGGGGCTACACGCGTTGCAACCGTTGCGGACGTCCGCATTCGGTGTACCGCAAGTTCGGCCTCTGCCGCGTGTGCTTCCGCGAGATGGCACACGCTGGCGAACTGCCGGGTGTGCAGAAGTCGAGCTGGTGATTTCACGCCGGTAGGCAAACTTTGACGAAGGCTCCGTCTCCCACTGGGAGACGGAGTCTTTGTTTTTTTGGGCCTTCGTTTTTGGGCCTTTGGTTTTGGACCGTTGTTTTTGGACCGTTGTGTTTGGATCAGCGAGATGCGGACTGGCGATGCGAAGGAGCGCTTCGGGCCGATTGGGGCGTTTGGGACCTATCCGCATGAAATGATTCGATCCATGTGCTTCTCAGCGACTGCCAGTTTTGTCGGTGCCGGAGTGATCACGGCTGCGGGCGTGGCAACACTGGCTCTGGTTCGTGATGTGCGGCAACTGCCGTTCGCGTCACTTCCCCTGCTTTTCGGGATTCATCAGGCGCTCGAAGGCTGGACCTGGCTGGAGTTGGGCGACCGAGAGGGTGCAACGCTATCCGGCCCGGGAGTCCACATGTGGGTGATGTTTGCCTGGGCAGTCCTCCCAGTCCTCGTCCCCTGGTCGGTGTGGCTGATGGAGAAAGACCCACGACGTCGTCGGCTGCTGCTGGCACCGGTGGTCGTTGGCGGCCTTCTCGGTGTCTACATGCTCTACCTGGCGACGCAGTCGGGGATTGGTGTGACAGTGGTCGACCACAGTCTCGACTACGAGTTAGGCGTTCCGTTTAGTAGCGCATTGCTCGCCGTGCCCTATGTTTTCGCGACCTGCGTCGCACCGGCTATGAGCAGTTTCCCGTTCGTTATCGCGATGGGCGTCGGCAACTTTATTGCGATGACGGCCGCCGCGATCATGAATGTTTCCGGGTACTCGTCGATCTGGTGTACGTTCGCGGCGTTCTTGAGTCTCATCGTTTTTGCGCACTTTGCCAACGAGAAGTACAAGCGTGCGGAAGCAGGCGGCGACGTCGTGACGGTCAGCGGACCCGAATAGCCAAAGCTATGTCCGCCTGCGCTTGCCTATTCGGCGTCGGCGGCAGAAGCCTTGCGGCCACGCAGTAGGTACAGCGCTGGCAGAATGCCCGCAGAGTTGACTGTGGAAAGCCCAGCCGACCACAGCAACTTCGATCCGTTCACTTGACTCTTGTCGCGCGAGCGCAGATCTCGCAGTGCCCACACTCGGACGCCGGCATCGACGGCGGCCACTGCGATGATTCCGGCGCGGACGGGTGTCGACATGTCAGACCATTTGGTTTTCATTTGCCCAGTGTTGCAGGAGTGCGCGCCGGGCGCGACGAGACGCACCGGATCGGCGGCAGCGTCGTGGTGGTCCTCAGCTAATGTCAGCGAGGAACTGTTGGGACCGAACGCTAGAGGAGAACATCGATGTCGGTGATTGCGTCGGTGCACTTGGCGGCGTCGAATCTGGATAACGCGGCCTCGGCGCTGAATCGGGCGGGGGAGATGATCGGCATTGTTGCGTTCGCCGCTTCGGGAGCGCTGCTTTCGGTGCGACGCAACCTCGACATCGTCGGCATTGTGCTGTTGGCTGCGGCGACAGCCTTGGGTGGCGGCATTATTCGCGACGTGATTATCGGGAAGACGCCGCCGACCGCCTTTGCCGATCCGTGGCTGGTGGCTGCCGCGGTCGCCACCGGCCTGGTCATCTTCTTCTGGCAGCCGCCAACACGGCTCACCCGGTGGCCGTTGGAGATCTCCGACGCTGTCGGCCTCGGCAGCTTCGTGGTCACGGGCACGGTCGTCGCCTACGACTTCGGGCTTGCGGCCCCGAGCGCAGCCATGCTGGGAATCACCACCGGCATAGGCGGCGGAATCATTCGCGATGTGCTTTCCGGGCAGGTGCCCGCAGTGCTTCGGCCGGGTGAGCACCTCTACGCGATTCCGGCGCTCGGTGGTGCCGCGGCCACCGCTGTGCTGTTGCACCTTGACGTTTACAGTGCCTGGGCGGGATCGCTCTGCGCGGTACTGGTGGTCGCGGCACGTATCGCTTCACTGAGGTTCGGATGGCACGGCCCGCGCGCGCGGCAGCGCGGCTGGATGAAACGAGCTTGGGGCAGCCGGCGCGGCGAGTAGGGCGAACAGACCGCCGTACTATCGCGGTGCCGCCGTACTATCGCGGTGCTGCGGCGTTCCGACGTGGGCTGGGTGCCGTGCGAGCTTGCGCTTCGGCGATACCGAGTTGCAAGAGGAGGAGGGCATCGTCGAAGGCGCCCGCGGTCTTTTGGCTGACACCGCAAACGCCGTCGGACTCGCCCGGAGTCTTCACAAAGACCTGCTCCATGTCTGACGTCGGGGTAAAGATGACGTCGGAGAGCTGGCCCAGCCGTTGCGCCGCCGGGTTGCACCATTCACCGTTCGTGACGTTGCCGCCGTTGCGTGAGGTATCCACCATGCCCTTGAGTGGTTTGCCGAAGGCTGTCGCGATATCGCGGATGTATGTCTCGGTGGCGGCTGTGCTCTTGAAGTTCGAGACATTGGCGGAGACGTGCGTGATGCTCGCGCCCTTGTTCGCGATCTGCTTCATCAGATTTGACGTAGCAGTCGCTGAACGCCAGCCGGCCGTGCCAGCGTCGAGATACGTGGTGACGCCTGTGTTGCTCGCCAGTTTGGTGAGCGCGTAGGCCAACAGATCGATGCGCTCCGACTGCTTGGTTGCGCTCAGGTCCGGGGTTTGCGGTAACGCATCGGGTTCAAGAATGATCACGGCCTTCCCGGGGCCTATCGCGCCGGATACTTGGTCGATCCACTGCTTGTAAGCGGCAGCGTTCGGGGCTCCGCCGCCAGAATGACTGCCGAGGTCGCGGTCGGGGATGTGGTACAGCGCGATGACCGGTACCGAGCTCTTCGCGGTGCCCTCGGCGACGAGGCGGGTGACTTCGGGGACGCCGTCTCCGCCGACCCACTGGGCCACCGGCGTCTTGAGCAGGTCCTGCAACCGGGCCTTGAGGCTGGCGTCACCGGTCGCACCGAGCATGCGTTCAACGTTCCCCGTGTAGGAGGCGCGTGCGCCAACGAGGTAGGGGAGGGTGGTCGATGGCGTTTCCGGGATGACCGGTGGAACGTTACCGTTGCCGCTGCCGTTATCGCCGCCATCGACGGTGCCGAGGCTGCCGTTGGAAGGCAGTTGTATCTGCGGCAGGGCGGGAATTGGTAGTGCGGGGATTGGGAGCGCAGTGGCGGGGCCGGGCGCGACGAGAGCCGTTGCCGCCAACGCTGCGGTCACGCCCATCGTCCACACGCGAGTGGATCGGCGTCGGGAACTTGAAGTCACACCAGTCTCATTAGCCACATCGGTATCATATGCAACTTTAATAACAGCAATGTTGCGGTCAAGTCACGTCCTGAAACGCTCATAGCTGACGAGAGTTGGTTCTCGTCGGCTATGACGTTACGACTGCCTAGGCGAGATTACGACTGCTTAGGGCTTCTCGGCAATGTCCATCTGCCCCAGCTGTAGCCACATCAGGTTGTTGTCGAAATGGCCCGCCGGCTGCGTGCTGGCCCCGCAAACGCCGTCAGATTCGGCCGGGCGCTTAATGAAGACATCTTCAAAGAGCTCCTGCGGGTCGAAGACCCTGTCGGTGGTCTTGCCGATAAGTGCCCACCCGGGATTGCACCACTGTCGATCAGGCGGTGCCGCACCATTTCGCGAGACGTCGACCAGCGTGTACAGCGGCCTGCCGAAGGCCTTCGAGATGGCCTCGGAATACTTGTGGGTTTCCTCGGTGGTCCGGAAGTTGGAGATATTGAGAGCGATGCCCGGAATCTCCGCGCCAGCGCGCTCCACGCGTCCTAGCAAGTCTGCTGTCTGATTGGCCGTGCGCCACCCGCTGTTACCCGCATCCAGGTAGACGGCGGTATTGGGGTTGTTCTCGGCGAACAGTTTCAGCGTCTGGGCCAACAATCGAACGCGCTGACTGGCTTCCTCCGGGGTTTGCATATCCGGAATGTGGGCGAGCGCATCGGGCTCGATCACCACAACCGAATTGCGCGTACCGATGCGCTTGCTGATCCCTCTGGCCCACTTCTGATACTCGGCTGCGGTGTCCGCACCGCCAGCCGAGAATTGCTCAAGGTCGCGGTCCGGGATGTGGTACAGCACGAACACCGGAACCGTACCCTTTGCCGCCTCCAAGGCTCGATCAATCGAGGCGTCGTCGCCGTCGCCGACAACCCACTCGGCGACAGGCTGCTCCTGAAGGCCATTGACTGCCTCGACGGCGGCCTCGGTCGTGTAATTCCCGTACGCCGTCTGATACTGCTCGAGAGCCTTCTGCAGGTTCTCGTAGTAGACCGGCGTGGTTTTCAGGGAGTACTCCGCTTCCACCGGTGCCAACCTGCCCGGGGGCGGTTGGTTCGGCGGGCGCGGATCGTCGCTGCCGCATGCGGTCAATGCCAGGGGGGCCGCGCAGGCGATAGTCAAAGCCAGCGCAGATAGGCGACGTCGAATCACTTGACCAACACCCATCGGGACTCGCTCGATAGGCCCTGATCATCGTTGACGATCAGCATGTAGTTTCCCTTCGGCATCAGTGCGGTTGAAGTGGGCAGCACAATGGAGAAGTTGTCGCCATCCTGGGTGAACGGAACATCAACGGCGCGAACATTCGTGTCGGTGATGTGGGTGGTCGATGCCGGGACAAACATCCGGACCGACGTGATCTTGGTGTTGCCCGCCTTCGGCTTGAGCTTGAAGGTGCCAGGGGTACCGAGCGCCATCTGCTTTGGACCGTCGATGACGGTCGGCTTCACCAGACCGTCGCGTTGCGCGCGGAAGACCTCGGGTGGGGTGAAGATCTCCAGGCGCTTCTCAAAATTGCCGGGCTTGGAGTTCTTGTTGTCGGAGAACAGTGGATCTGAACCGGCGGTGATGATCTGCCCGTTCGCGAGCATGCTGGCTGTCGAATGGTAGTTGCGGCCCACGAGGGGGTCAGCGATACGACGCAGTTTGCCGTTCTCCGACAGGATGTACGCCTTGAGAGTGTCGCTCTTGTCGATGCCCCGGTACCGCTTGGCACCGTGGGTGATCAGAAGTTCACCGTTCGGCAACGGAACCAGATTCGGGTAGCGCGTGGGATCTTCGAGCTTCCCGAACGGCTTGAACGACGGGTTCGGCTCGTTGAGATCGATAATGTCGATGCGGTCGGTGGTGCGAAGCGAGTCGCCAACCCCGCCGCCACCCACGACCACCATGCGCTGCTTGTTCACCGGGCCCAGCCAGGCAGCAGAACCCGTCTCAAGAAGTTCAGGGTCGCGGATACCCGGAACCGGTCGGAAGGTGTTGTTGGCCAAGTTCCAGAACCCGGGCTCGCGCGCCTTGGTTGCTGGGCCCCAGCCGGTGCTCGGACCGGCAAAGAACATTTCCAGTGGCCGCAGCGTGGAGAAGATCGCCGGGTAGGTGGGGAAGAAGCGCTTCATCTCGGGGCGTTCGGTCCAGCTACGCGTTGCGGGGTCGTAGGTTTCGATCTCGCCGTCGAGGATGGTGCCGGCGTTGTCCAGGCCGGAGATAGCCATCACCTTGCCGCTCGGCAGGGTGGTGAGGGTCGGGTACCAGCGGGCGAACTTCATGTCGCCGACGCGCTCGTACTCTTCGGTGATCGGGTTGAACTCGAATGAATCGTCGATGCCCTGGTATTCGTACTTCTCCATCGTGAGCTTGGGCGCGTACGCGTGAACGTTCGATGCGTCGTAGGAGTCAAGGCCAATGTTCACGGCGAACGAATGGTTGGTCATGATGACGCCCTTGGCGCCCTCAACTTCGGACTTGACGAACACCCGGCGCTCCACTGGAGTGACCTCGTAGGTCCACGGGTCTTTGGTAGCCGGAGGTAGCACGATCGCGGCATCCGAGCGGTACTTGTTGCCGTTCTTGGTGGAGGTGAAGACCGTTCCCTTCGGAATGGTGTAGCCCCGGTCCGGGTTTTCGTTCACCACGACCATCGCGCCGGCCGCGTGGGTGACGTTTTTGCCGAGCTTCTCGTAGCCCTTGGTTCCGCCCGCAACCAAGACGTTGCCGTGCTGAAGGTGCGCGTGGCCACCGCAGAACATGTCTTCGGGCGTGTGAACCTGCTTGACCGACCCGGTGATGGGGTCGTAGACGATGGTCTTGAAAGTGCCAGCCTCGAACATCTGCCGGTTGTTACCAGAGCCGGCAATCAGCAGTAGTTTGCCCGTCGGCAAGACGGTGCTGTGGATGGCCTGGATTTCCTGGTCGTCGCCGAGATTGATGATGTCCCACTTGCCGTTCTCGGCAAGGTAGTCAATTGAGTTGATCAGACGCTCATGCAGGACGTTGCGCACGAGCGTCGTCGCGGGTGGTGCCGAAATAGCAGCAACCGACAGCACTGCGACAGCGGTGATGAGCCACCGCCACCACCGACTGGCAACCTTCTTGAAGAACGGCATAACCGACCTTTCGCGTAGCGGTTCAGCGCAAGAGTTCGTGTGCGCTATTCGTAATTGGCTAAGAACTCCGAGTTCGGGTGCGGCGTGTCCAGCCCACAACGCGCGACGCCAACCAAATGAGGATGGGAGCGACAGCGAGCAGACCGGCGATCGTCGGCCATGCCAACGTTTCGATGGCAACTCGATCGCGGTCAAAGATGAGGTACCCGATCACCAGGTATACGACAACCCAGAAAATGTTGTGCCGGAACGTAAACAGCGAATCTTTCTTGCTGTTCTTGCCTTTTGGGGTGACATCGAACTTGGGGTTGGCGGTGAGGAACGACTTAACCATCGACGCCGCGTAAATCGGTGCGGCGGCGACACTCATGAACATGCCAAAGACACCCCAGGAGTTGGTGGTTTCGAAGGGGCTGACGTTGTACCGGCGAGCCGAGATAAAGCAGAAGATTTGGAGGACAATTGTCCAGGTGTAGAACAGGATCCAATGTTCTGGGCTCACGACTGTGCCACTGTCGCCGTACCAGGCGAACAGTCCGGAGTTGATCGCCCCGAGAACCCAGGTGAGGCCCATGACTGGATAGAACGCCATCAGCAGCAGGTAGTGCAGGACGCGACGCGGGTGGCGCCACATCTGCATCATCTGCAAGAAGAACGGTCCAGCGATGGCATGCCGGATCGCGCCGGTAGCCCAGCGGTTTTGCTGCTTAAAGTAGTCACCCCAGGTGACGGGGCCTTCACCGTGGGCCAGGACGTCGGGGGTGTAGACGGCCTTCCATTCATTGCCGGTCTCGGGGTTCCGCTTCGTGAGTGCTTTGAGGCCGGTGGCGAGGTCTTCGGTGATGGACGGTTGGGCGCCGCCGATCTGGTCGTAGACCGCCGTGCGGATCGCATAGTTGGTGCCGACAAGCATTGGGCCGCCGTAACTGTTGGCCGCAGACTGGATGAGGGAGTGGAACACGAATTGCTGCGACTCGGCCAGCTTTGGCACGGTGCGGTTGACGGCGTTGCCGTATGCCTGCGGAGCAGACACGTAGGCGATGTCCGGATCGTTGAAGTAGCAGATGAGGCGGGTTGTCAATTCCGGTAGCGGCACGTGGTCGGGGTCGAGACCAACCAAAATGTCGTACTTCGGAAGATCGGGATCATTGCTGACGACGTCGTAAGCGGCGTTGAAGTTGCCGTGCTTGGTCTTGGGGGCGTACTTGGCGCCGCGGTTGTACTTCTTAATCCCGAGGCGACTGATGCGCCGGATTGTGTTGCCTGCCTGCTCGGCGTTGAGTCGATCAACGAGATCCTGCACCGAAGTGGGATCGTCGGGGTCGCCCTCGTCGAGGACAAAGATGTCGACCAGTGGTTGCGGGTCGTCGTCGGTGGCTTTGGTGCCCGGCGTTGATTTGAGTTTCTTCGCCGCAATGAGGGTCTGTTCAAGCACCTCAAGGGATTCCAATCGCGGAACGAAAGTAATGAAGACGGCAACCTGAAGATTCTGCTGGATCCGGGAAGGGATCGGGGAGCGCACCAGTGACGTCGACATGGCGAGCATCGAGACCAGCGCGAGCCGACTGACGTCGACGATGGTGGTCAGGACGATGATCGTCGCAGCAGCCCACGACACCGCTCGGAAGATCCGCGAGTCGAGCGGCGGCCCGGAGGCAAGTAGCCACCAGACGTAGCCGATGGAAATCGTCAGCATGAGTCCGGCGATCAACCAGTTGGACAGCGTGCGGAACTTCCCGCTTGGCCGGCGCAATCTCAGGGTCGACGAGTCGTCGTCGGTGAGATCGCCGGTGGTGTGCGCCTTCTCGACGAGAGCCCTGGCCACCTCTGGGGAAATTGCGGCGGAGATGGTGGGGAAAGCTGCGGCGGATTCGATGATCGCATCAGCTTCAGCGTCCGTCGAGTCCGAGTCGTTGTCAGGGCGGTCCGCGTTGAGGTCAGCGTCGGCAGGCTCGTCGGCTTCGCCGTCCGGGACGGCGACCTCCAGGTCCGACCCATCCAGATTGATCTCTGTCTCGACGAGACCAGTGAGTTCGGTACCGCCGGGAGCCTCGTCGCCAGAGCCGGTCGGGGAACTCTGCGGTGCCGGACGCAGTGTCTCCTCGACGACGGCCAGCGTTAGGCAGTCCTCGAGGTCGAGATCAGTGGCGGTGTCGGACGACAGATCCGGTTGATCCTCGTCGGTTACGACATCCTGGTAAGAACCGGTCGCGGTAACTTCTTCCACCCCCTGATTTAGCTAATCTTCCGGTGCCGCGAAGGCACTCCCCATCGATTCGCCGGAAAACGACTTATGTCCCGTCGTATCACTGTTGAGAATGACAGTATGCAATACGCCGGTTTTGTTCAGAATATGTCGGGTATTCGAATGAGCGGGACTGGGACACGCGGCATGACCTCGACGGTTCATCCGTTCCGATGGCATCGGGTGCGGCACGCAATCGCGTCACCGGCGCCTCGGTCGGGCATGTCGATGCGGGAACTTGCCGGTCGTGGCAGTCTTGAACTGTGGAGTTCATCAAAGGGAAAGCGGCAATCATCACCGTGTCGGATAGGTCGTTCACCGGTGAGCGCGAAGATGTTTCGGGTCCGCTTGCCGCCGAGCTGCTGCGTACCGCCGGATGGACGACCACGGTGAGCGTTGTTCCCGACGACCGGGAGGCAATATCGCGTTGCATTGTCGATCTTGTTGACGCCGGGACCGACTTGGTTGTGACCACCGGGGGGACAGGTGTTGGGCCTCGAGATGTGACTCCGGAGGCCACCGGTTCGCTGTTGACGCGCGTACTCCCGGGAATCGCCGAGGAAATTCGCCGCGCGGGTCTCGCGTCGCTGCCGCAGGCGATGCTCTCCCGCGGGGTCGCAGGTATGCGGGACGGCGCGCTGGTGGTCAACCTCGCTGGATCGACGGGGGCCGTCCGCGACGGGGTGCCGGTGGTCCTCCAAATTGCTGAGCATGCGGTGGCCCAGGCAGCCGGGGGCGATCACTGATGATCGCGCTCACCGCCATCTCCGACGTCGACCTGGACGTCGCCGCCCACATCGCAGCCGTCGCGGCGCCCGATGCCGGAGCAGTCGCCGTCTTTGTCGGGACCGTGCGCGACAATGATCCGGACGCTGCGGGCCGCGTTACCGAACTCGAATACAGTGCGCACCCGGATGCCGAGAGGTACCTCCGGGACATTGTTACCAGCCTCGATCGGCCTGATGTGCGGATTGCGGTCAGCCATCGCGTGGGGTCGCTGCCGGTCGGCGGCGTCGCGATTGTCGCCACCGTGTCATCGGTGCATCGGGCCGAGGCGTTCGACGTGAACCGCGAAGTGGTCGAACGCGTCAAGGCCGAATTGCCCATGTGGAAAAAGCAGTTCGAGAGCGATGGCTCCCACACGTGGGTTGGGCTCGGAAGGGTGACGACATGAGCGACCCAACCGGTCTCGTCGACAGATTCGGCCGCGTGCACCGCGACCTGCGGATTTCGCTGACCGACCGGTGCAACCTGCGCTGCACCTACTGCATGCCCGCCGAAGGTGTCCCGTGGATACCGCGTCCGGACTTGCTCAGCACCGACGAACTGGTGTCCCTCGTGGAAGTCTTTGCCCGACTCGGGATTGTGGAGGCACGACTGACCGGCGGTGAACCGTTGCTGCGCCCCGACATCGTCGACATTGTGGCGCGACTGTCGGCCATCGAGGGCCAGCAGGGGCCGCTGCGAATCTCTATCACCACCAATGGGATTGGGCTGTCGAACTTGGCTGGGCCGCTGGCTGAAGCCGGTTTGGAACGGTTCAACATCAGCCTCGACACCCTGCGCGCTGACCGTTTCGCCAAATTGACGCGGCGCGATCGCATTGACGACGTACTCGCCGGGATCGCCGCGGCGTCGGCCACCGGATTGCGTCCGCTGAAGATCAACACTGTCGCGATGCGCGGCGTCAACGACGATGAACTCGCCGACCTGCTGCGCTTTGCGCGGGATCACGATGCACAGTTGCGGTTCATCGAGCAGATGCCGCTCGACGCCGGACATACCTGGTCACGGGCGCAGATGGTGACGGGCGAAGAGATCTTGGAAGCGCTCACTGCCGAATTTGAATTGACTGCCAAACCGGGCCGCGGGTCAGATCCTGCCCAACAGTTCATTGTGGACGGCGGCACCACCACGGTCGGGGTCATCGCTTCGGTGACAGCACCGTTCTGCGGGGCATGTGATCGCGTCCGCCTCACCGCCGATGGACAGTTGCGTAACTGCCTGTTCGCGACGGGGGAATCGGACCTGCGAGGCCGCTTGCGGTCCGGTGCGACCGTCGATGACATCGAAGCGATGATCCGAGAATCGGTGACCGCCAAACGCGCGGGTCACGGGATCGACGACCCCGGCTTCCTCCAGCCGGATCGGCCGATGTCGGCCATCGGGGGATAGGCGCTTTCGGCGCTATCCGCCCGCAAACGGCGGCAGCACGTCAACGGTGGCGCCCGTCGGGGCGAAGGTGTCGTCGGTGGCGCGCGTGCCATCGACCAGGACGGAGCAGCAGGTGAGGACGCGAGCAAACTCAGTGCCGTACTCGCCGGACAATTGTGCCTTCAACGCTGACACGGTCAGGCCGCCGTCGTGGGGTTGTTCGGTGCGGCCTGCGGCCTCCGCGGCACCGGCAAAGTAGCGGATAATCACGGGTCGGTCCGGTCCGACTGCTTGGCGAGGACTTCCTGGATCCGCGCGGCCGCAGTCTCGGCAGCCATGCCATTCGCGACAGCCACCCCGATCAGGTACGTCGTGATGGGGCCAGCGGGCCGCAACACCGAGTGGGCGACGTCGCGTGTGACATCCAAAAGGAGTTCTGTCGGGACACTCGGATCGTCGATTCCCAAAGCGGGGGCAAGCTCGGCGACCCAAGGATCCAGGCCGGGTGGGTACGTGCTCATGAATGGTCCTCCTCATGTTGATACTGCGCTACGTCGTCCCACGTGTCGAGGTCCTCGGTGGCACCAAGGCGGTCGTCAACCCCGTACAGGTTCAAGCCGGCCACCAGCAGTCGCATCGACACGTCCCGAACGTCGGGCAGCGAATCGAGGGCGCTGCGTAGCGACGCTATTCGATATCGGCCGGCGAGCCACTGATCGCGGCCACCGGCGTCCCGCAGAATCACCGCGTCGGCAGCTTCCGGCGTCGGAATCTCGCGCAACTGGGCGACAATCAGTGCCGCACGCGGAAGGTCACACGCCAACACCCAAACCTCCGCTGCGGCGTCCAGGATGCCGTCGAGTTCGACGAACGCTGCGGCCAGTCCGGCGACCGGACCACCGAACGGTGGTTCCTCTTGCACGACCGTCACGCCCGGGTGTGCAATCGATTCCGGACCTACGGCAATTACCGGGTGCGCTTCGGCGAGCGAGGCGTAAACGGCATTGATGAGCGGCTGGCCGTCGATTTGGAGATTTGCTTTGTCAGTTCCACCGAGGCGGCTCGCTCGGCCGCCGGCCAGTACGATCGCCGCCGTCATCGGATCCAGTCTCCGCTTTTGCCGCCGGTTTTGCGGAGGAGGCGGATGTTCTCGATCTCAACGGACTTGTCGAGGCCCTTCACCATGTCGACAAGCGCGAGGGCGGCCACGCTGACGGCGGTGAGCGCTTCCATCTCCACTCCGGTACGGTCGGCGGTCCGAACGGTGGCCTCCACGGCGACACCGTCGTCGACAATTTGGAGTTCGACGGCCGCACCGTGCACCCCGATGACGTGCGCTAGGGGGAGCAGCTCGGGAGTCCGTTTGGCGGCAGCGATCCCCGCGATGCGCGCGACAGCGAGAACATCGCCCTTGGGCACGGTGCCGTCGCGAAGTGCTTCGACGATGGTCGGAGTGCAGCGGACAAAGCCGGAGGCGGTGGCGCTCCGAATGGTGGGGGCCTTCTCCGTCACGTCGACCATGCGCGCCTGTCCGGCCGCGTCGAGGTGAGTAAACGGTTGGGGATCGGTCATGACAGCACCATCACGGTAATGAGGTCTCCTTGCGAAACGTGGTCAACGTCGGCGGGAATAAGTGCGAGCGCGGTGGCGTCGGCCAGGGACGTCACCAAGTGGGAGCCGCTGCCCCCACGTGCGGCGGGGGAGACGGTGTTGTCGTCGTAGATGGCGGGCAAGATCTGCAGGCGCCCACCGCGACTTCGCCAGTCGACCGCGGCTTGGCGGGTGACGAGCGGACGATCGATGTTGGTGTGACCACCCATGCGGCGCAGGGCGGGTCGCACAAACATTTCGAACGAGACCGCTACGCTTACCGGGTTTCCGGGCAGGGCGAACACGGGGATGCCGTGGGACAGGCCAAATCCCTGCGGCTTGCCGGGTTGCATTGCGACAGTGGTGAATTCGATGCTGCCGGTGCCGTCCAAAACTGCCTTGACGACGTCGAACGCGCCGACGCTGGCTCCGCCGGTCAGGATGACCGCATCCACGTCGAGTTCGGCCATGGTGGCGCGGAGAGAATCGTTGTCGTCGAGGACGTGTCTCACCGCGGCCACGATCGCGCCAGCTTGCTCGACCGCTGCGGTCAGCAGCACCGAGTTCGATTCGGGGATCTGTCCGCGCGTGGGGGTGCCCGACGGCGCGATGAGTTCGGATCCGGTGGAGATGATGGCGACGCGGGGGCGCGGGTGGGCCTGCACGGTTTCGAAGCCTGCGGAGGCGATGGCTGACAGTTGCCAGGGGCCCAGCACGGTTCCGGCTGTGACGGCCACCCGACCTGCGGGGGCATCTTCGCCTGCGCGTCGAATGTGGGCACCGGGCTTGGGAGCCGCCGTGATCGTGATGGATTCCGGTGTGGTTGCGAGGATTCCGGTGCCGAGGTCGGTGTCTTCAAGTGGAACCACGGCGTCGGCGGCGGTCGGGACCGGTGCGCCGGTCATGATGCGGACAGCCTCACCCGCACCTATCGCCGGATCGTCGGGGCTGCCTGCGGGAACGTCACCCACGATGCGCAGGGTGGCGCCGACCGTCGCGTCTGCGCCATGCACGGCGTAGCCATCCATTGCGGAGTTGTCGAAAAGCGGTACGGCCCAACGGTTGGCGATGTCGGCAGCCAAAACGAGGCCGGTTGCGTCGGAGGTGCGGTGCGCAGCGGCGGGCAACGGCCCCACCGCGCCAAGGATTCGTGCACGATGCTCGTCGACGGTGATCACGTCGCCAGCGTATCGCGCCGCAGACCCTCCGGGTCTTTTCCGCTTTTCTGTCACGTTTCGACCAAACCGTCACCGATCGCGGCGTTTCGTGACGCAACGGCGCTTTCCGGACCCGTAGATGTCAGAAAAGGGGCAGGAGGCGGATGCGGAGGAGCGCAGATGCGGCTAGATTTGCTGATTATGACCGCATTTCGGGTTCGAGAGGCAGCTTCGCTCCTCAGCGTCAGTGACGACACCCTACGACGATGGATCGACGCCGGCCGAATTTCCTCGAGGACTGACGACTCCGGACGGGCCACCATCGACGGTGCCGACCTCGCCGCCTTCCTTCTCCACGACGACGCCGCCAACGCCGACGATCCGGTTCAACGTGGAACCAGCGCCCGCAACAGGTTTGTCGGGATCGTTACGCAGGTGCAGTCCGACACCGTGATGAGTCAGGTGGAAATGCGCTGCGGCCCGCACCGGGTGGTGTCGCTGATGTCGACCGAGGCTGTCCGCGACCTTGGCCTGGGAGTCGGCTCGCTCGCGACCGCGACAGTCAAGGCGACCAACGTGGTCGTCGAAACGCCGGGCGGTGCCGCATAAAGCCGTTAGCGGCGCTGGTTACCTGCCTTGCGCTGCTGCTCACCGGTTGCGGAAACGCCAGTACCGGCCCCGAGGATCAGCCGCTGGTCATCTTCGCCGCCGCGTCGTTGCAGGGAGTGTTCGACGAGATGTCGGTCGAGTTCACCAAATCTGAAGCGGGTCAAAAGTATTCGGTGGCACCGATCGTCTATGACGGTTCTCAGGCGCTTGCCACGCAGATCGTCGAGGGTGCCGATGTGGACGTTATTGCCTTCGCCAACCAGTCGAGCCTGGAACCGGTTACTGCGGCGGGACGCTCGAGTGGTGGAACGGTTTTCGCGACCAACACGCTGCAGATCGCGGTCGCGCCCGGCAATCCCAAACACGTGGAAAGCCTTGCCGACCTTGCGAAGCCCGGGATTGCGACAGTCCTGTGCGCACCCGAAGTGCCGTGCGGAAAGGCCTCGGAAAAGCTACTCGACGATGCGGGCGTTCAGGTGGCACCGGTCAGCGAGGAAACGAATGTGACCTCGGTTGTGACGCGCGTGCGCAACGGCGAGGCAGATGCCGGACTCGTCTACCAAACGGACGTGGCCGCGGCTGGGAACGCGCTCACCGGCGTCACTCCCTCGAACGCGGCTGTCGCTATCAACCGGTATCCGATTGCCGTCGCCACCCGAGCCCCGTCGCCGACGGCAGCGCAGGCTTTCACTACTTTCGTCCTCTCACCCGCGGGTCGAAAAATCCTCGCGGACTACGGGTTCGGCCTGCCTTGACCGAATCTCGCGCGGCACCGATCCCGAAGGCGCTCTATGCGCCGGCCCTGCTCGCGTTGGCTCTCCTCGTTGCGCCGATCATTGGCCTCATCTCCCGCGTGCATTGGGACACCCTCGGCGCGGATTTGTTTTCGTCGGCGTCGTTGACGGCGCTGGGATTGTCGTTGGTGACGGCGGCCTGTGCCACCGTCGCCTGCATTCTGTTCGGTACCCCGCTTGCCATTCTGATTGCCCGAGCCAGTCGACGGTCGGCGTCGATCTTGCGGGCCCTAGTGCTGATTCCGCTGGTGCTGCCGCCGATGGTCGGGGGCCTGGCGCTGCTGTCGCTGCTGGGGCGATCGGGCCTGATTGGCAAACCAATTTTCGAAATCACCGGGCACAGCCTTCCCTATACGACCGCCGCGGTGATCGTCGCGCAGGCCTTCGTCGCGATGCCGTTCTATGTCGTCACCGTGGAGGGCGCGCTGCGGACGGCGGGCGACGGCTACGAACACATTGCGGCCACGCTCGGGGCTGGGCGGTGGCGCGTCCTCGGCCGCATCACGTTGCCGCTGGTCCTGCCGGGCCTCACTGCCGGTGCCGCCCTCGCATTTGCCCGGGCCCTTGGCGAGTTTGGTGCCACGGCGCTGTTCGCCGGCAACGCTCCGGGAGTCACGCGGACCATGCCTCTTGCCATCTATACGGCGTTCAATGGTGTTGGCGTCAACCAGGATTCGGCTGTCGCGCTCTCGCTTCTGCTGTTGGTGAGCACTGCGGTCATCGTGCTGGGACTGCGGTCGTGGCGGCGGGCGGGGATCGTATGACGGGCCGCGCGCTCACCGCCCGGATCGAGGTGGAACGGGCCGACTTCACCGTGTCCGCAGAGGTATCGGTGGCGGCCGGTGATTGTCTGGCGATTCTGGGACCGAACGGTGCGGGGAAGACGACGATCCTCGGGGCGCTCGCCGGGCTGGTCCCGTTGACGGCGGGTCAGATCCGGCTCGGCGACCGCGACCTCGACGGCAGCGTGCACGTGGCTCCCGAGCACCGTCGCATCACCTTGCTGGAGCAGAAGCCGCGACTGTTCCCGCATCTGAGCGTCGTGGAGAACCTAGCGTTCGGGCCGCGCTCGCAGGGGCGCTCGCGACGTGAGGCGAGGGAGATCGCCGACAGTTGGCTCGATCGCATCGGACTGCCCGACGCTGGCGGTCGTAAGCCCAAGCAGCTATCGGGCGGCCAACAGCAGCGGGTCGCGGTGGCGCGCGCCTTGGCTGCCGAACCCGAAGTGCTCCTACTTGACGAACCCTTCGCCGCCCTCGACGCCGAGAGTGCACCGATGATTCGGCGGATGCTGGCCGACGAACTCGCACGCACTGGGACCACCAGCGTGCTGGTGACGCACGAACTGTCGGATGCGTGGCAGTGGGCCAGTTCCTGTCTGGTGCTCAACGACGGTCGCGTCGTCGAAGAGGGGACTCCCGCTGAGCTCGCTGCGTGTCCGCGAACGCAATTCACCGCCGCCCTCGCCGGGTACAGCGTGATCCGTGGGCGCTGGCAGCAGGGAGAGGGCCGTCGGGGGGCATTGGTCGTCGCTGATGGCCAAGTCCCCGGTTCCGCAGACGGGGTGATCGACGATGGGGCGGAAGCATTCGGCATTGCCGTGCCCCACGAGGTCACCGCCTCGCGTTCGTCGGGGGCTGTGCAGTCGCGTGTGCGGTCGGTGTCGGTGCACGCCGGGCGACTGCGAATCGAGGCCGAGAATGGCCTCGTCGCCGAATCGGACGAGCGCGTCACCGTCGGCGAACGCCTGTGGTTTACGCCGCGGAAAATGCGCGTGCGGCGGTAGCGTGTTACCCCGCGTTGCGTGTTTATGACGTTCGTGTGAAGTGACCTGGCGCGAACAGATTTCGGTGGAAAGCCGGTGGCACCATGGGTAATCCAAGCTCATCCGAGTGCCGAGGAGACCACATGCACCTATCACCCGCGGACGCCGAAAAGCTGCTGCTAGCGGTGGCGGGAATGGTCGCGCGCGATAGGCACCAGCGCGGCGTCCTCCTCAACTACCCCGAGACGATTGCACTTCTGTCGACTTGGGCGATTGAACGGGCCCGTGAGGGGGCTGGCGTCGCCGAACTTATGGAACGAGGCAGAGGCGTCCTCACCCGTGATGATGTGATGCCGGGGGTAGCGGAAATGATCGACGACGTGCAGATTGAGGCCACCTTCCCCGATGGTCGCAAACTCGTCACCATCCATCACCCCATCGACTGAGGACAACAGTGCCAACACCTTTTCGCACCGCAGGTCCCGGCGCTGTCCGGGTCCGCCCCGGAAGCATTGAGCTCAACGGGAACCGAGGGGCCGACGAACGCCTTGAATTGGTCGTCCTCAACACTGGCGACCGCCCCGTCCAAATCGGCTCGCATTGCCATCTGCCGGACACCAATCCAGCGCTGGACTTCGATCGCGGTGCCGCTGAAGGTTTCCGGCTCGACATTCCGGCCGGCACCTCGATCCGCTTTGAACCTGGTGCCTCCAAACGGGTCGATGCCGTTGCGTTGCAGGGCAAACGGGTAGTTCCCGGAATTTCGATCAAAGGCAACCGCTGATGGTGCATATCGACCGCGAACGGTACGCGGCGCTCCACGGACCCACCACCGGCGATCAAGTGCGCCTCGGCGATACGGACCTGTGGATCGAAATCGAAGCCGATCGCACAATCGGCGGCGACGAGGCGGTCTTCGGCGGTGGCAAGTCCGTCCGCGAATCCATGCTCCAGTCGGCAGTGCCACGCTCGGCAGGTGCCCTCGATACCGTCATCACCAACGTGATCGTTCTCGATTGGTGGGGTATTGAGATCGCGGACGTCGGTATCCGCGACGGGCGCATTGTCGCGCTCGGGCGCTCCGGCAACCCGGATATTGCCAGCGGCGTCCACCCGGATCTGGTGATTGGGCCATCGACCGACGTGGTTGGCGGGGAGGGGCACATCCTGACTGCGGGCGGCATCGACTCGCACGTCCACTTGCTGTCGCCGTCGCAGATCCACGAAGCCCTCGCCACCGGAATTACGACCATCGTCGGCGGTGGGACCGGGCCGTCGGACGGCTCCAAAGCCACCACCGTGACGCCCGGCCCCTGGCACCTTGCGGCCATGCATCGCGCGCTCGACGATCTGCCCGTCAACGTGCTGCTCCTTGGCAAGGGCAATACGATTTCAGCGGAGGGCCTGGCGGAACAGGCCTTGGGCGGCGCTGCCGGTTTCAAAGTGCACGAGGATTGGGGCTCGACGCCTGCCGCGATCGACGCTGCCCTGCGGGCCGCCGATGACTGGGGCCTTCAGGTCGCGCTGCATTCGGACTCACTGAACGAGGCCGGGTTCGTTGACTCCACTGTCGCCGCGATTAATGGCCGAAGTATTCATGCGTTCCACGTGGAGGGAGCCGGCGGCGGACACGCTCCGGACATCCTCTCGATCGCGAGCCTGCCGCACGTCATTCCGGGTTCCACCAATCCGACGCTCCCGCACACGGTGAATACCGTCGCCGAACATCTCGACATGCTGATGGTGTGCCATCACCTCAACCCGGCGGTCGCCGAAGATTTGGCGTTCGCCGAGTCCCGAATCCGTGCGACGACCATCGCGGCAGAAGACATCCTTCACGATCTCGGGGCACTGTCGATTACCTCGTCCGATGCCCAGGCGATGGGCCGGATCGGCGAGGTCATCACCAGGACATGGCAGGTGGCGCACGTCATGAAGGACAGCCGCGGCTCGTTGGGTGGCGCTGCCGACAACCTGCGGGCCCGTCGGTACGTCGCGAAGTACACGATCAATCCGGCGACAGCGCACGGCATTGACCATGAGGTGGGGTCGGTGGAGGCGGGGAAGCTCGCCGACCTGGTGCTGTGGGACCCTCGATTCTTCGGTGTCCGACCGGAGCTTGTCATCAAGGGCGGGTCCATTGCGTGGGCTGCGCTCGGCGACCCCAATGCCTCCATTCCGACACCGCAACCCGTCCTGCAGCGACCCGCATTCGGCGCATCGAACGGGGCCGACCTGGCGGTGACTTTCGTTTCGCCTGCCGCGCTCGATGATGGCCTCGCGGACCGGCTGCAACTCCGACGACGTCTCGCCGGTGTGCGGCCAACGCGCCACGTTGGGAAGGCCGATATGAAGCTCAACGACCAGCTGCCGCGGATCGAGATCCGGCCCGACACGTTCGAGATCAGCATCGACGGCGACCCGGTGATTCCCGCCCCGGCCACACGCCTGCCGCTGACCCAGCTGTACTCGCTGTTCTGATGTCAGCCCTCGCGATGCTCCTTGCGGATGCCCGACTGCCGTCGGGCGGCCATGCCTACTCGGCGGGCATGGAGCCCGCGCTAGCCGGTGGCATGCCGCCTGTCGAGGCGCGGGCGCTCATGTTGGCACGAGCTCGGACGACATCGCTGGTGGAGGCAGGCACCGCCGTCGTTGCCCGAAATGCGGTTCTCGCGCAAGCCCCGTTGATGCCGGTGCAAAGCGCGTGGGCCGCCCGGACTCCCGCACCCGCGGTCCGTACGGCGTCGTCGGCTCAGGCTCGCGGCTACTTGCGTCTTGCGGACCGACTCTGGCCTGCGGCAACAGTTTTCGCCAACCTCCCCGAGCGCCCGTGCCGGGCCGTCGTCCTCGGGGCGATCGCGGCCGTCGCCGACCTGCCCGCCGCTGACCTGGCGCGGCTCACCATCTACGACGACGCCGCCACTGCGGCCAGTGCGCTCCTGAAGCTCGAACCCGGTGACCCCGTTGAGGTCACCGCCTGGATCCTCGACGCCTGTGCCGATGTCGAACCCCGGGTGGCCACATTGGCCGCCCTCACCGATCCCGCCGACATTCCCGCGGCGGGTGCCCCGCATAGCGAGCTGTGGGCCAGTGCCCACGCCCGCCTGACGAAAAGGTTGTTCCGTGCCTGACCCTCGTTCCCAAGCCCCATCTCGAGCCCTACGACTCGGTGTCGCTGGTCCGGTCGGCACCGGCAAGACCTCGGTGATCGCCGCCATCTGCAAGGCCCTCGCCGACGATCTTGAGATTGGCGTCATCACCAATGACATCTACACCGATGAGGACGCTCGATTCTTGAAGTCGGCGGGCGTGCTCGACGCGGATCGGATTCGCGCTGTCGAGACCGGAGCCTGCCCGCACACCGCGATCCGCGATGACATCACCGCGAACGCCCTCGCGGCTGATGACCTTGAAGCCGACTTCGCGCCGCTCGAGCTGATTCTTATCGAATCCGGTGGCGATAATCTGACTGCGACCTTCTCGCCAGCCCTCGTCGACGCGCAGCTGTTTGTGCTCGATGTGGCAGGTGGCGGTGACGTCGCACGCAAGGGTGGCCCCGGCATCGGCCGTGCCGACCTGCTCGTCGTCAACAAGACCGACCTTGCCCCGTACGTCGGGGTCGACGTCGCGGCGATGGTCGCCGACGCCGGTCAGGCCCGCGAAGGGCGCCCGGTGCTCGCGTTGTCGAAGACCGACGAGGCATCGATCAACGAGCTGCGGGCCTGGGTCCTCGGGATCCTCGCTTCGTATCAGAGCGGCCATCATTCACCCGTCGACCCGGGGCCGATGGCACCGCACTTCCATGCCGATGAGGAGCATCCCGGAGGCGGCTATACGCACGCGCACGAACATTGAACAGCGCCCGCATCGGTGTACGCGCGGCCACGGGCCGCGCGTCTATTGACCTGTCGTCCGGGAGTGGCGAGCTAATCCCACGGCTGTTGAGTCGTACCCCGTGCGGGGCGCGCGTCGCGCTGGTCGCTGGGCGAGCCCTGGTCCTCGGCGGAGACGCCATCAGCCTGCAAGTCGAGGTTGGGGCTGGCTGCACGCTGGAACTGGTTGAGGTTGGCGGCACCGTCGCCTACGACGCCGACGGGCAGGGATCGTCGTGGGTTACCACCGTGGGTTTGGGGCCCGGATCCACCCTGATCTGGCGAGGCCTGGAAACCGTCATTTCCGACGGTGCCAATCTGCACCGCCGCACGGATATCAGGATGGCCAACGACGCCCGAGCCCTGATCCGCGAAGTCGTGGTCCTCGGTCGGAGCGGTGAACGCGGCGGGCAGTTGCTCTTGGAAACCTCGGTGACTTTCGGTGAAAGTCCGCTGCTGGTGGAGTCGCTCGACGTTCGCGGTGACCGACCTCAACCCGGCATTCTCAGCGACCACCGCGTCCTCGAATCGGTTCTGATTGCTGGAATCGACCCCGATCTGACCGATGAAAAGCACACCATGGAACTGGCCGGACCCGGAGCGCTCGCACGTTCCCTCGGCTCGGCGGCGCACGGACTTTCCCTGGAGGAGACGTGGAACAGTTGGCACACTCAACTCACCCGACGGCCGTGACCGACAGCGGACGCCTGTGGGCGGTCGTGGTAATTGCTGGCCTGCACCTGCTGGGTTGGGGGATGCTCCTTGGCCTCGTCGTACCGATGGATGTCCGCTACGGCGCAGCGGGTCCAGCGGCGATCGCCGTTGGCCTGGCCGCCTACGCGCTGGGCGTGCGGCACGCGTTCGACGCCGACCACATCGCCGCCATCGACAACACCACGCGGCGCTTTGTCGACCGAGGTCGGCCAGCATCGACAGTCGGACTGTGGTTTTCGCTCGGACACTCGTCGGTGGTGTTTCTCCTTTGCCTGGCGCTGGTTGTCGGATTCGGTGCGCTTGGGCAGGCTATTGCCGATGACTCCTCGGGTGTGCACGCCGTCGCGGGCGTGTGGGGTCCCGTGGTGTCCTCGCTCTTCTTGTTAGCGATCGCGGGACTCAACTTCGCCTCGTTGCGTGGCGGGCATACCGCCGGAGGACCCGTATGGCGGGTCATGTCGCGGTTCGAGCAAGTGGTCGACCGCCCCACGCGGATGTACGCCGTTGGCTTCACCTTTGGGCTCGGGTTCGATACCGCCACCGAAATCGGACTCCTCGCTCTCGCCGGGTCGGCATCGTTTGGAGCCGTGCCGTGGTGGGCCGTCCTGACCCTGCCGATCCTGTTTGCCGCCGGGATGTCGCTGATTGACACGGTGCAGGGAGCGGTAATGCGCCGTGCCTACCTGTGGTCGCCCGGACGGTCGAAGGCGCTGGGTTACGGCGCCATCATGACCGGGATCTCGGCGATCGTTGCCGTCTCCATCGCGACCGTTCAACTCTCCACCGTCGCCCACGACACCCTCGGCTGGGCGGGACCCTTTGCCTGGATCGGCAGTGCCAACCTGGGAGCCGTCGGCTTCTGGCTCACCGGCACTCTCCTCGCTGTCTGGGCCTCGGTCTTTGTACTGACCCGCAAGCGAGTCGGTGTGGGCCGAGAGGTTCCGGCCACAGAGCCGTAACACGAGGGACGCATCGGTTTCGTCGCTGAAACCGGAGCGAGGTCGGCCGGTGACACCGCAGCCATAGCTTTCAACTCAAGCATGAAAGCAACGGCGAGTGGAGGATTGATGACCGAACAGCTGATAGAACCCCCAGCGACAACAGTCGCCAGCAACGGCGCGGGTAGCAGCACCGGAAGGGATGACGCCCTCAACGAGACCCTTGAGGATTACACGCTCCGATTTGCGCCGCGAAGCTACCGCGAGTGGAGCGCGGCGGTGGTCGCGACATCGGCACTCGGCGGCATCGCCTACCTTGCCGACTTCGCAGTTGGTGCCAACATCGGTATGGCGCACGGCACGGGCAACGCGCTGTGGGGCATCGCGCTGTTTGCCGTAGTGATCATCGTGACTGGCGCACCACTGGCGTACTACGCCGCGCGCTACAACATCGATCTCGATCTCATCACCCGGGGAAGCGGCTTCGGGTATTACGGCAGCATCGTGACCAACCTGATCTTCGCGTCGTTCACGTTCATCTTTTTCGCGCTCGAAGGTTCCATCATGGCGCAGGGCTTGGAACTCGGACTCGGAATACCACTGCCAGTCGGCTATCTCGTCTCCACCCTGATTGTGCTGCCGCTGGTGATCTACGGGATGAAGGCGCTGGCCAAACTCCAGGTGTGGACCACTCCGCTGTGGTTGGTCATGATGGTCGGACCGCTGGTGTATTTGCTTGCCGCGCACCCGGATTCGGTGTCACAGTTCCTGTCGTTTTCTGGTGTCGACGCCGATGGGCAACCCCGCGGTGAAGGCGTCAACTTCGCGGGCGTAATGCTGTGTGCTGGCGTCTGCCTGTCGTTGATCGCGCAGATCGCCGAACAGATCGATTACCTGCGATTCATGCCGCCCCGCAGCCCCGAGAACAAGCGCCGCTGGTGGGCCGCCGTGCTCATCGCCGGGCCCGGATGGGTGCTGTTTGGCGCCGTGAAGCAGATTGTTGGCCTGTTCCTAGCGGTGTACCTGATCGCCAATGTTGCCGACAGCGTCGGCATCGCGAATCAGCCGGTGCACCAGTTCGTCCAGATCTACGACGACATGATGCCCGCATGGCTGGCTATGACTCTCGCCGTCGTGCTGGTGGTGATCTCACAGATCAAAATCAATGTCACGAACGCCTACTCGGGGTCGCTGGCCTGGACCAACTCGTTCACACGCGTCACCAAGACGTACCCGGGCCGACTGGTCTTTGTTGTCGTCAACCTGGTGATCGCCCTCGTGTTGATGGAAGCCAACATGTTCAGCTTCATGAGTGAACTCCTCAACTTCTACGCCAACTGCGGTATCGCGTGGATTGTTGTCGTGGCAACTGACATCGTGGTCAACAAGTACCTGCTGAAGCTGAGCCCCAAGGCACCGGAGTTTCGTCGAGGAATGCTCTACGCGGTGAATCCAGTTGGCTTCGTGTCGCTGATCGTCGCCGCCGGTGGTTCGATTCTGGTGTTCTTCGGGGTGTTCGGTGACACCGTCGCACCGTACTCGCCGATGGTTGCGGCCGTTCTGGCGTTTGTCCTGCCGCCGATCTTGGCAATCGCCACAAGTGGGCGTTACTACCTGCGTCGCACTGACGACGGCATCGACCTGCCCATGTATGACGACTTCGGCAATCCTAGCGATGCCAAGCTTCTGTGCTGTGTCAGCGGGATGGAGTTCGAGCGCCCGGACATGCTGGCATCGGCCCTACCTGCGGCTGATGGGTCCAAGCAGTACATCTCCTCGCTCGCGCTCGCCTGCGATAAGACCGGCGCGCACGTATTGCCTGAGCAGCAGTAGCGCAACAACTGTGTGCCTTTGCCCCGCGCGGGGCAAAGGCACACAGTTATTAGAGGTGGGACGTGACCGTCAGAGTGCGTACGGCCCGAATCGGCCCCACGCAACAAATACGGCCAGGACGAGAAGAACAAAGTTCACCATGATCATTTGGGATTCGTTGCGTCGCGCGTGCACGGCTATCGCCCCAGCCATCACAATCGCCAGGCCGGACGCGGAAAGGGGGACCAGTACGGGCGCAATTCTCGTCACTGCCGGGAGGATCAGTCCGATGGCGGCGAGAATCTCCAGTCCACCGATCGTCTTTACCGCGTTGGAGCTGAAGTCGTTGACCCAACCCATGCTTTCGGCCAACTTTGCCTTCGGTTGGGTGGCCTTCAACGTTCCCGCACCACCGAAGATGACGGCGAGGACCACCGCGACGATCCAAAGGACAATGTTCATGGGTGTCTCCTAGCTGATTGGCAGCTGCCCGATGCAGATGCACCTTAGCGATCGGAGCCATGCTGCCTTAAATCAGCGCACCGATAGCCGTGCTCCAGGCATTTTCGCGCATGTGGCTGCTATGTCCGCGGCTGAAGTCGTATGCCGGATCCCAGAAGTGGGTCGGCTAGCAGACCTAGACAGACGTTGGCCCCGCCGGGAAATGCTCCGGCGGGGCCAACCTCGGGTGGGGTGACGGTCTACGTGCTCAGCGCCACCGTCAGCATCACGACCGAGTCCTCCTCGGCCTTCAGCCCGTGCCTTACCGGAGGGATATCGACGAGGGCACCGGCGGAACCAACCCAGTCGCCGTCGGCACAAGTCATGCGGACGTGACCGGACAACACCTGCAGCGTCGCTTCGCCGGGGCTCTCATGATCGGACAGTTCGGCGCCGGCGCGCAGTCCGATCACTGTCAGACGGAGACGGTGCTCGGACTGGCCGCGAACGGTGCGGGCCGCCCGTCCGGAATGCGCCTGGCGCGCCTCGGCGAGCAGTTCGATCACGAGTTCTGACAGGTCGACGTCGGTCATGCAGCCACCTTCTTCTTCGGCGATTCGTCGGCATTCCGGGGGATACCGAACAATGTGAACAGGCAGGCGACGGCGGCGAAGGCCACCAGCAACGCCAAACCGATGGTGTACGAGTGGGTATCAGCGTTGTACGTGGCACCCATCACCAGCGGCGGGAAGAAGCCACCAAGGCCTCCGGCCGCACCAACGATGCCGGTAACGGCACCAACCCGGGCGGGCGGCGAAGCGACGGCCACCCAAGCGAAGACGGCACCGGCACCCATGCCCATCATCACGGCCATGAGGATGAAGTCGACCGCAGCCAGACCGGAACCCAGGCTCGGTTTTGTAATCATCCAGACAGCGAGGAGTGCGGCACCGCCACACGAGATCGCAGTGATGAGACGCGGACCGAACTTGTCCGACAGGATGCCGCCGATCGGCCGAGCAATAACGGCGGCGATCGCAAAGCCCGCAGTACGAGCACCGGCCGACTTTAGGTCGGTGATGTCGTAGACGTCGTTCAGGTAGGTCGGCAGGTAGGTGGAGAAGGCAACGAAGCCGCCGAATGCTGCCGCGTACAGGAACGACATCTGCCAGGTGATCGGCAGCTTCATAGCACTGACGAGCTTCGGCACGGAGGGCTCGGTGTTCGGAGTCCACGACGGTGCGTCACGCATAAACATCCAGCACACCGCGGCAACGACGACGAGGGCGACGGCCATGATGACGTGCGTGGGGAAGTAGCCGAACCATTCGCGGAAGCGCGGGGTAAAGAACGCCGACAGGGCGGTACCGCCCATGCCTGCGCCGAAGACACCGGTCGCGAAACCGCGGCGCGAGGCTTCGTACCAGCTGTTCAAGAACGGAATACCTGCGGCAAAGCTGGTGCCTGCAATGCCGAGGAAGAAGCCAGCGACCAACATCAGCGGGTACGACTTCACCTCGCCTGCGATGGCCACAAAGATCACGAACGGGGCTGAGACCAGCGACAAGGCGGTGAACATGACCCGGCCGCCATAGCGGGGCGTCATGACTCCGACGACAATCCGGCCCAGCGAGCCGACCAAGATCGGTACGGCAATCAGGATTGACTTTTGGGTCGAATCTAGATTGAGTTCGTTTGGCCCGGCGTAGAAAACCCCGAGCGGCGCGATCAAGTTCCACGCCCAGAACGTCATCGCGAACGCGAGCGTCGCGAGGATGAGGTTGCGAGTCTGATCGGCTTTGGTGGTACGTGCTGCGGCCGTTGTCTGTTGCGTCATCAGTTGCGGTCCTTCACTCCGATCGGTTCCCAGCCACGACGATGCGGAGCATTGCCGGGGGCGGGGCGGGTGTCCTTACTGCGGTAAACGATGTAGGGGCGGAACAGATAGTGGATGGGTGCCGTGAACATGTGCACCAGGCGGGTAAACGGCACCAGCATAAACATGACCATGCCGATCACAATGTGAATCTGGAAGCGGATGGGAGCCGCATTCATCGCGTCGATATCGGGTTGGAAGTAGAAGACCGACCGGAACCACGGTGAGACGGTCTCGCGGTAATTGACGCCCTCGCCGTGGGGATCGATCATTCCGACGATCGTGATGTAGGTGCCGGCGATGAGAGCCGCGAGCAGCACGGCGTACATCAGCTTGTCGTTGCGGGTTGTTGCCATGAACACCGGGCCGACGGTGCGGCGCCGGTAGATCAAGATCGCGACTCCCACCAGGGTGGCAATCGCGGCGATGATGCCGCCGACGGCAGCGACCCAGTGGTACATGGTCTCGCTGATACCGACCTTGTTGGTCCACGATTCTGGGATCACCAAGCCGATCGCATGCCCGGCGATCACGGCGAAGATGCCGTAGTGAAACAGCGGGCCACCGATGCGGAGGAGTCGCGACTCGTACAGTTCCGACGAGCGTGTAGTCCACCCGAACTTGTCGTACCGGTAGCGCCAGATGGTTCCGCCGATCACGCTCAGCAGGGCGATATAGGGCAGGACGCCCCACAGGAAAATTTTCATCGAAACATCCCGTCTGGTTGGCGGGTGCCGGCCTCGGCACCTGTGAACAAGGGGAGTAGGCGCGAATCGTAGGGGTCCAAACCGACGGTTTCGACGGCCCTGCTCGGTGCGGCCATCGCGAGGGCGGTGGCACGATCGGGTGGGGCCTGCCCGGGCAACGTCGCACAGACCGCAGCCAGTACATCGGCATAGGGGGAGGCTTCGTCGAGTAGGGCAAATCGGATCAGTTCGATTGCGGCTCGATTGTCGCCCAGTACCTCGCGGCCACGGACCGGGTCGGCGAGAGCCGCGAACTCCAACACCACCGGCAGATAGTCGGGGAGTTCCCCGTGCAGGTCCACTAGGAATCCGGTGTCCCGATACAACTGCTTGAACTCGGTGAGCACCGAACCGCGCTGTCGCGTATCCCCGGCCGACCAGTACGACAGGTACAGCGTTCGTTTGCGTGAAAGGTCGAAGGTGTCGGTGTAGTGCTGTGCCAGTTCGGCGTGATCTGTGCGGTCGACGTGATCGAGGAATTTCAGTAACGCCCGGGTGGCGTCGCTGTCGGGTTGCTCGTCGAGCGCGGCCCGCATCAGGGGAAAACGGTCGAATACCTGGCTATCTGGATAGCCGAGGCACCAGGCGGCAATCTGATGCACCACGCGGCCGTCGGATTTGGTGGGCGTGCGTTTGCGAACACCGAGCCTCATGATTTGCCCCCGCTTGAAATATCGCCGCCTGAAATATCGCCGCCCGAAATATCACCGTCGCCGGGGAACATCCCGTCGGGCATGCCGTTGCCGTCCCAGTTGAGCAGGTTGGTTCGGCCCCGCAAGGTGAACTCACCCGCCGGAATGTCGGTGGTCTGTCTTTGCTTTAAAGCCTCGTAGGTTTCCACCGACACCGGCACGGGTCGACCGCTCGCCTCACCGAACACACTCGACCCGTAGTTCTCGAACTCGTTGTCGTAGTCGACGGGGCAGGCCGTCTCTTCGAGCTTGTGGGCCTGCTCGTGATGTGCGGTCGGAATCACGTAGCGGTCGTCGTACTTGGCGATCGCCAGCAGGCGATACATCTCGTACATTTCCTCTTCGGACATTCCCACGCTGGCGGGGATCAACGGATTCGTCTCTCTTCCGAGGTTCACATCCCGCATGTACGACCGCATCGAGGCCAGCTTCTGCAACACGAATTCGATGAGGTCGGTATCGCCCGCGGTAAACATCTCCGCTAGGTATTCCACCGGAATGCGTAGCGATTCGATGGCGCCGAAGAGGTTGTCGCGGTTCTCTCCGTCGTGCCCCTGCTCGGTTAACAGGTCGACGATCGGCGACAGCGGTGGGATGTACCAAACCATGGGCATCGTGCGGTATTCCGGATGCAGCGGCAACGCCACCTTGTACTTCTTGGCCAGCGCGTACACCGGCGACCGGCGGGCGGCGGTCAGCCACTCCTCGGGGATGCCGTTGGCGCGTGCCTGCCTGATGACTTCGGGATCGTCGGGGTCGAGCATCAATTCCAACTGGGCCTCGTAAAGGTCCTGTTCGTTGGGTGTGGCCGCAGCCTCGGTAACCGCGTCCGCGTCGTAGAGGAAGATGCCAATGTAGCGGAGCCGCCCAACGCAGGTCTCAGCGCAGACCGTGGGTTGCCCGACCTCAATGCGGGGGTAACAGAACGTACATTTCTCAGCCTTGCCCGACCGGTGATTGAAATAGATCTTCTTGTACGGGCAGCCGGTGATGCACTGACGCCAACCGCGGCACCGGTCCTGATCGACGAGGACAATGCCGTCTTCCTCGCGTTTGTAAATCGCGCCCGACGGGCACGACGCCATGCACGAGGGGTTGAGGCAGTGTTCGCAGATTCGTGGCAGGTAGAACATAAACGTCTGCTCGAACTCGAACTTGATCTTGTCGGCCGACTCCTTGCGGATCTTGGCGACAATCGGATCGAGGTCGCCGTGCTCCATAGACCCGCCGAGGTTGTCGTCCCAGTTGGCCGACCACGTGACCTTGGTGTCCTCACCGGTGATCAACGACTTCGGTCGGGCGACCGGGAAGTCGTCGCCGAGCGGAGCGTTGATGAGGGTTTCGTAGTCGTACGTCCAGGGCTCGTAGTAGTCGTCGAGCGTGGGCTGCACCGGGCTGTGGAAAATGGTGAACAGCTTCTGCAGGCGACCGCCGGTACGCAGGCGCAGCTTGCCCTTCTTATTGAGGTGCCAGCCGCCCTGCCATTCGTCTTGATCTTCGTACCGTCGCGGATAGCCCTGCCCGGGCCGCGTTTCCACATTGTTGAACCACACGTACTCGGTGCCCGCGCGGTTGGTCCACGCCTGCTTGCAGGTCACCGAACATGTGTGGCAACCGATGCATTTGTCGAGGTTCATCACCATCGCGACTTGCGCCATGACTCGCATCAGTACGTCACCTCCTGGCTCCGCTTACGGATGGTCGCGACAATGTCGCGCTGGTTACCTGTGGGTCCGAGGTAGTTGAACGCGTACGACAACTGCGCGTACCCGCCGATCAGGTGCGACGGCTTCACCAGCAGGCGCGTCGCCGAGTTGTGGATGCCGCCGCGGCGGCCGGTGGCCTCCGACTTCGGCACGTCGATGGTGCGCTCCTGTGCGTGGTGCACGTAGCAAACCCCGGCTGGCATGCGGTGACTGACGACTGCGCGAGCAACGTAGACGCCGTTGGCGTTGGTGCACTCAATCCAATCGTTGTCGCGCACGTCGATCGACTCGGCGTCTTCCGGCGACAGCCACGCTGTGGGGCCACCGCGCGAGAGGGACAACATGAACAAGTTGTCCTGGTACTCGGAGTGGATGGACCACTTGTTGTGCGGTGTCAGGTACCGGACGGTGATCTGTTTGCTGCCGTCGGGCCCGAGCTTGGGTTCACCGAACAGTTTGTGCATGTCGAGCGGCGGCCGGTAAATCGGTAGGGCCTCACCGATGTCGAGCATCCAGTCGTGATCGAGATAGAAGTGCAGCCGCCCGGTCAGGGTGTGGAACGGTTTGTCTCGTTCGATGTTCACGGTGAACGGTGCGTACCGTCGACCACCGGTCTCCGAACCGGACCACTCCGGCGATGTGATGACGGGCACCGGTCCGGCCTGGGTGTCCGCAAAGGTGATGCGCTTTTCTTCGGACCCCTCGGCCAAGTCGACGAGCTTCTTACCGACGCGGCGCTCCAGCTTCTTGAACCCGTCGACCGCCAGTTCCCCGTTGGTGGTTCCCGAGAACATCAGGATGGCCTCGGCCAGCTTCGCGTCGGTGTCGATGGCGGGCCTGCCCGAGGCGGCCCCGGTGCCCGGTGGCATTACCCCGTTTGCCGCCGCCAGCTTCGGGATCTGCGAGGCGATGTCGTAGGTGATGTTCTTGACGGTGAAGCCAGCCTTGTCGGCCAGCGGACCAACCGAGGCGAGCTTGTCGGCGATCGCCGTGTAGTCGCGCTCCACCACCTGGAACGACGGCATGTTCATGCCGGGCTTGGCCGGGGCATTGCCGTCGCGCCAGTCGATGACCCGGCCGTGCGGCTGCGCCGTCTCGCCGGGTGTGTCGTGCTGGGAGGGTGTGGCGACGAGGTCGTAGCGGGTACCCAGGTGCTTCTCCGCCTGCCGCGAGAGTTCCCGCGCCAAACCGTGGAACAGGTCAAAGTCGGTCTTCGCTTCCCACGGCGGATCGATCGCCGGAGTAAATGCGTGCACAAACGGATGCATGTCGGTGGAGCTGAGGTCGTGCTTCTCGTACCAAGTGGCGGCGGGGAGCACGATGTCGCTCAGCAACGTCGTCGAGGTCATGCGGAAGTCGGCCGATAACAGCAGGTCGAGCTTCCCCTCGGGTGCCTGTTCGTGCCAGCGAACTTCGCGCGGCCGCGGGGTTTCCGAGTTCTCCTTACCGAGCACATTGTGGTGTGTGCCCAGCAGATGACGCAGAAAGTACTCGTCGCCCTTGGCCGAGGAACCCAACAGATTCGACCGCCACAGGACCAGCGTGCGCGGCCAGTTCTCGGGGGCGTCGACGTCGCTGATCGCGGGTGTCAGGTCACCGTCGACGAGCTTGCCGGCCACATAGGAGGCGGGGTCGGCAACTTCGCCAGCGTCGACCGCGGCGCGGGCCGCATCGGCGACGTCGAGCGGATTGTCGGAGAACTGCGGATAGAACGGCATCCAGCCGAGACGCGCCGACTGCGCGATCGCGTCGGCCGTGTGCATTCCGTCGAGCTTCCCCGACGACAGCGGTGAGGTGAGTGCCGATGTTGAGTAGCCGTCGTTTCGCCACTGATCGGTGTGCATGTACCAGAACGATGTGCCCGGCTGCGTGCGCGGTGGTCGTGACCAGTCGAGGGCGTTGGCGAGGGAAATCCAGCCGGTGATCGGCCGGCACTTCTCCTGCCCGACGTAGTGCGCCCAGCCGCCGCCGTTGCGGCCCATACTGCCGGTCAGGATCAACATCGACAGGATGGCGCGATAGGTGGCGTCGCCGTGGAACCACTGGCAGATACCCGCGCCCATGATGATCATGGAACGACCGCCGGATTCTTCGGCGTTCTGCGCGAACTCGCGGGCCACGCGGATCGCGGCCTCGGCGGGAACACTGGTGATCTCGGCCTGCCACGCTGGCGTGTACGGGGTCGAGGCGTCGTCGTATCCGGTGGGCCACTGGCCAGGCAGATTGCCGCGACCGACGCCGTACTGGGCGAGGAGCAGGTCGTAGACGGTGGTGACGAGGCCGTCGCCGAACTTTCGGGCCGGGACGCCGCGGGTCAGGATGCTGCCGCTGCCGTCGGGGGAGTCGAACGACGGGAATGACACTTCCACGCCGGTCGCATCGGGGTCGTCGAGCATCGTCAGACGCGGAGTCACGCCTTCAAGGTCGAGGTTCCAGGATCCTTCGCCCGCTTCGGAATAGCGGTCGCCGAGAGTGCCGTTGGGGACCAGCGGTTGCCCGGTCGCATCGTCAATGAGGACGGTTTTCCAGACGTCCTCGTCGGCGGTCTTGCCTAGTTCATCAGCGGTAACAAATTTGCCGGGCACCAAGTTTCCGTCGCGTTCTTCAAGGTGAATCAGGAACGGCAGATCGGTGTACTTCGACGTGTATTCACTAAAGAACGGGGTGTTGCGGTCGACGTAGAACTCTTTGAGGATCACGTGACCCATGGCCATCGCGAGTGCTGCATCCGTGCCAGCTTGGGCGGGCAGCCATTCATCGGCGAACTTGGTGTTGTCGGCGTAGTCGGGTGACACCGAAACCACCTTGGTGCCGCGGTAGCGGACCTCGGCCATCCAGTGGGCGTCGGGTGTGCGTGTGACGGGAACGTTGGAGCCCCACATCATTAGGTACGACGCATCCCACCAGTCGCCGGACTCGGGGACATCGGTTTGGTCGCCGAATACCTGGGGGCTCGCGACGGGAAGGTCGGCATACCAGTCGTAGAACGACGTCATGACGCCGCCGATGAGCTGAATGAACCGGTTTCCCGCGGCGTGCGAGACCATCGACATTGCCGGGATCGGCGAGAAGCCGGTGCAGCGGTCGGGCCCGTACGTCTTGATCGTGTGCACGTGCGCAGCGGCCGCCATTTCGGTGGCTTCCTCCCACGAGACGCGCACCAGTCCGCCCTTGCCGCGCGCCTGCTGGTACGACCGCCGTCGCATGGGGTCGCCAACCACATCGCCCCACGCCAGGACCGGATCCTTCAACCGGGACTTGGCCTCCCGATACATCTCGAGGAGGACTCCGCGCGCATAGGGATGGCGGACCCGCGTCGGGGAATAGGTGTACCAGGAGAAGGCGGCACCGCGTGGGCAACCGCGCGGCTCATACTCGGGGCGGTCGGGTCCGACCGACGGATAATCCGTCTCCTGGGACTCCCACGTGATGATGCCGTCTTTGACGTACACCTTCCATGAGCACGACCCCGTGCAGTTGACGCCATGGGTGGATCGGACGATCTTGTCGTGGCTCCAACGATCGCGATAGAAGATGTCGCCAGCACGGCCGCCGTCGCGGAAAACCGCTCGGCCATCGTCGGTCTCATCCCACTTCGTAAAGAAACGGCCAATGTCGAGGAGCGCTTGTGCAGCCGATCCTTGAACTGAGTCAGACGCAGTCATGTGCTCACATTAAGACTCTGTAATGCCGAATTTCTCTCAAACAAGCCTTGTTGGCGGAATCAATATGTTTAGTCCACCCAGTTGACGATGAAGTCCTCATAGATATGGGGTCGGAAGTCCCTTTTAAATCGAAATTGCTTCGTATTCAACGAAATAGGAGAAAACTGATGGGGTTAAGCGATGGCAGAGCTGCCAGCAAACTGTCGCGCGTCTGGGCCAGAAGTGCCTGCGCGGTCACTTCGACGAGCGCCTTCGGAAGCGCGGGCGGGAGAGGCTTCAGCAGTTGCCGGTCACGTGTATCCGGCGATCGATGGTGACGTGCACATACTTCGCAACGGCATTCGTTACGTCACCAGCCTCGAGCGCCTTCGAATTCATCAGCGTCGCAGTGCCCGTGGAGTGGGCAGTCGTGTCGAGGTCACCGGGAAGCTTGCTCACGGCTGGTGCGTGTGGCGTCAGTTAGGTCGTCGACGGTCTGATGGCCCCGCGACCTCGTGGAGTTGAGCGTGGCGTTGCACGCCGTTGAGGTTGCCAGTCAACAACTTCCGTAGCCGCTCGTAGGATGGTCGTAACCGAAACTGTTGATGCCGGGAACCGCGGCCACCGCGATTTGGGTTCTGCGTGGTAAGGCCGTAGGATATTTCAGGTTGCCTGGGTGAAGTGTGCCCCCAGGGCCCACAACTTCATATAGCTCGACGGTGCCGGCGAAAAGCCAATGGCATCTTCGGGTGTGAAAATGCACAACTATCCACTTCGTGGAAGGCCCACCAGTGCCAACCGGGACTTGTCCCGGGGACACCGCTGCATGGGAACCGCTACGAGAAAGGTTGACGGTCAACCATGACCATGACTGACCCAATCGCAGACTTCTTGACGCGTCTGCGCAACGCCAACTCGGCGTACCACGACGAGGTGTCACTGCCGTCGTCGAAGATCAAGGTGAACATCGCCGAGATCCTTAAGCGTGAGGGCTACATCACCGACTTCCGCGTCGAAGACGCCGAGGTTGGCAAGAAGCTCACCGTGACCCTGAAGTACGGCCCGACCCGTGAGCGCAGCCTCTCCGGTCTGCGTCGCGTTTCGAAGCCGGGTCTGCGCGTGTACGCAAAGTCCACCAACCTGCCTAAGGTGCTCGGCGGCCTCGGCGTGGCGATTATCTCCACGTCCTCGGGTCTCCTCACCGACCGTCAGGCAACCAACCAGGGCGTGGGCGGCGAAGTCCTCGCTTACGTCTGGTAAGGGAGCTTAAAGACATGTCGCGCATTGGTAAGAACCCCATTGAAATTCCCGCCGGAGTGGACGTCGCTATCGACGGCCAGGACGTCAAGGTCAAGGGCCCTAAGGGCGAATTGAGCCTGACTGTTACCTCGCCGATCGCCGTGGCGAAGGAAGACAACACCATCGTTGTCACCCGGCCCGATGACAACCGCGAAAGCCGTGCACTCCACGGTCTCAACCGGTCGCTCGTAAACAACCTCATCGTCGGTGTGACCCAGGGTTACACCACGAAGTTGGAAATCTACGGCGTCGGCTATCGCGTCCAGGCCAAGGGCAAGGACCTCGAGTTCGCCCTCGGCTACAGCCACCCCGTGCCGATCGAGGCTCCGGAAGGCATCACCTTCGCGGTGGAGTCACCGACTCGTTTTTCGGTCTCGGGAATCGACAAGCAGCTAGTCGGCCAGATCTCGGCAAACATCCGCCGCCTGCGTCGTCCGGACCCGTACAAGGGCAAGGGCGTTCGCTACGAGGGTGAACAGATCCGCCGCAAGGTCGGAAAGACGGGTAAGTAAGAAAATGGCTGAAGCAGTTACCGAAAAGAAGAACCGCAAGCCGGTCGGCAAGGATGCGTCGACGCGTCGTCGCACCGCGACTAACCGTCGTCACTTCCGCCTGCGCAAGAAGATCAACGGCACCGCCGAGCGTCCGCGTATGGCCGTCAAGCGCAGCAGCCGTCACATCCACGTGCAGGTCATCGACGACCTCACCGGTCGTACCTTGGCCGCCGCCAGCAGCATTGAAGCTGACGTGCGCGCCGCAGGTGGCGACAAGTCGGCCCAGGCGACCAAGGTCGGCGAGCTCGTCGCCGCCCGCGCCAAGGCTGCAGGTATTGAAGCCGTGGTCTTCGACCGCGGCGGCAAGGCGTACCACGGTCGCATTGCGGCCCTGGCTGACGCCGCCCGCGAGGGAGGCCTGAAGCTGTGATGACCAACAAGATGATTAACGGAGGGGACCTCTGATGCCCGGACGTCAGCGTGAGGGCGGCAACGGACCCGCCGGAAACACCAACAACAGCAACGACAACCGTGGTGGCGGCGAGCGTCGCGGTCGCGGCGATCGTCGCGACAACCGTGGTCGTGAGCGCGAGGAGAAGAATCACCTCGAGCGCGTCGTGACCATCAACCGTGTGTCGAAGGTCGTCAAGGGTGGTCGTCGCTTCAGCTTCACCGCTCTCGTCGTCGTCGGCGACGGTCAGGGCATGGTCGGCGTCGGCTACGGCAAGGCCAAGGAAGTTCCCGCAGCAATCCAGAAGGGTGTCGAAGAGGCTCGCAAGAACTTCTTCCGCGTCCCGATGATCGGTGGCACTGTCACGCACCCAGTTCAGGGTGAAGCGGCAGCTGGCGTCGTTATGCTGCGTCCGGCTAGCTCGGGTACCGGTGTTATCGCCGGTGGCGCTGTGCGCGCCGTCCTCGAGTGCGCTGGTGTGACCGACGTCCTTGCGAAGAGCCTCGGCTCGGACAACGCGATCAACGTCGTTCATGCGACCGTCGCAGCCCTGAAGATGCTGCAGCGCCCAGAAGAGGTCGCTGCCCGTCGTGGACTGCCGGTGGAAGACGTTGCGCCGGCCGGTATGCTGCGCGCTCGCGCAGCTGCCGCAGCGAACAAGGGAGCATAAGCCATGGCTGAGCTGAAGATCACCCAGATCAAGGGCACCATCGGTACCAAGAAGAACCAGCGTGACAGCCTGCGCACCCTTGGTCTCAAGGGCATCCGCAAGACCGTCACCCGCGAGGACACTCCGATTAACCGCGGCCTCATTAACGTGGTTCGTCACCTCGTGACAGTCGAAGAGGTTTAGTCAATGACCATCAAGCTGCACCACCTTCGCCCCGCACCGGGCGCGAAGACTGACAAGACCCGTGTGGGTCGCGGTGAAGGTTCCAAGGGTAAGACCGCTGGTCGCGGCACCAAGGGCACCAAGGCGCGTAAGAACGTTCCGGCTCGCTTTGAGGGCGGCCAGATGCCGATTCACATGCGCCTGCCGAAGCTGAAGGGCTTCACCAACCGCAACCGCGTGGAGTACCAGGTCGTCAACGTTGGCGATTTGGCACGTCTGTTCCCGCAGGGTGGCACCATCGGCATCGCCGATCTGGTTGCTGCCGGAGCCGTTCGCAAGAACGAGCTCGTCAAGGTTCTGGGCAACGGCGAACTGACCGTGGCAGTCAATGTGACCGCCAACAAGTTCACCGGTTCCGCACAGGAAAAGATTGCCGCTGCTGGCGGCACCGCGACGCAGGCCTGAGCCCGCATCGCATGTTGAGAGTCACTGACCCGGTCAGGTGAGCGACCGCGAACGGCTTTTGGGCCGTTCGTGCCGCACACCTGACCGGTGTCAGTTCTCGAGACTGTTAGAGTTTTCCAGTGGGCGTCCATCGGGGCGCCCGGGTCATTTCCGAGTCGACCGCCAATGCACGATGAGCATGCAAGCGCCCACCGAGTCTGCGGTGCTATAGGAGGAGTTAGTGCTTTCCCCCATCGTGGCGACCTTTAGGACGCCCGACCTGAGGAAGAAGATTTTCTACGCCCTCGGCATCCTTGTGCTTTACCGCCTCGGTGCGACGATCCCGTCGCCGGGCGTGGACTTCAAGCAGATCGAGCGTTGTGTTGACGCGGCTAGCCGCGGCGACTCGGGACAGATCTATTCGCTCATTAACATGTTCTCCGGCGGCGCACTGTTGCAGCTGTCCGTGTTTGCCATCGGCATCATGCCGTACATCACGGCCAGCATCATCGTGCAGCTGCTCACCGTCGTCATTCCGCGGTTTGAGCAGCTCCGCAAGGAAGGCCAATCCGGCCAGAACAAGATGACGCAGTACACCCGCTACCTCACGGTGGCGTTGGCGCTGCTGCAGTCAACCGGCATCGTGGCGCTCGCCGCCACCGGCAACCTACTGCCATCGACCGGACCAAACTGTAATGCCGAAGCGATCCTGAACGACACCAGCATCCTGGGTCTGTCGATCATCGTGCTGGTCATGACCGCCGGTGCCTGCCTCGTCATGTGGTTCGGTGAGCTCATTACCGAACGCGGCGTCGGCAACGGTATGTCGCTGCTGATCTTCGTCGGCATTGCCGCACGTATCCCGGCTGAAGGTCGCACCATCCTGCAGTCGCGCGGTGGCCTGGCCTTCGGTCTGGTCTGTGTCGCGGTCCTCCTAATCCTGATCGCCGTCGTCTTCATCGAGCAGGGCACCAGGCGAGTCCCGGTCCAGTACGCCAAGCGCATGGTCGGACGAAAGATGTACGGCGGGTCGTCGACGTACATGCCGATCAAGGTCAACACCGCAGGTGTTATCCCGGTGATCTTCGCGTCGTCGCTGCTCTACATCCCGCAGTTGATCCTGCAGTTGACGGGTCAGAGTTCCGGCGGTGAGGTCGAGGGCTGGAAGCTCTGGCTGCAAAACAACCTGATCAACCCGTCTAGCTGGTTCCACATCAGCTTCTACTTCTTGTTGATCATCTTCTTCACGTACTTCTATGTCGCCGTGACCTTCAACCCGGAGGAACGCGCTGACGACATGAAACGGTACGGCGGCTTCATCCCGGGTATCCGTCCCGGCAAGCCGACGGCCGACTACCTGAGCTACGTGCTCAGTCGGATCACGTTGCCTGGATCGTTGTACCTGGGCATCATCTCGATCCTCCCGAACCTGTTCATGGACCTTGGTAGCGGTGGAGCAGCCAACATTCCGTTCGGCGGTACCGCACTGTTGATCATCGTGGCTGTCGGCCTCGACACGATCAAGCAAGTGAACAGCCAGTTGATGCAACGCAAGTACGAAGGGTTCCTGAAGTGAGACTCGTCATCCTCGGACCGCCCGGAGCGGGCAAAGGCACACAGGCCGAACTGATGTCCGAAGCACTCGGCATTCCGCACATCTCGACCGGCGACCTGTTCCGCGCGAACATCTCGCAGGGCACCCCGATCGGTGTGGAAGCCAAGAAGTACCTCGACGCCGGAAATCTGGTGCCGCCGGAGATCACCATCAATATGGTGCGCGAGCGCGTCGGTGAACCCGACGCCGCGAAGGGCTTCATCCTCGACGGATTCCCGCGCTCCACCGAACAGGCCGTCGCCCTTGAGGGAATTTTGGACGACCTGTCGGCCAAGCTCGACGGCGTGCTGTCGTTCAAGGTTGACACCGATGTCGTGGTTGAGCGCATGCTCGCCCGTGGTCGCGCCGATGACACCGAAGACGTGATCCGCAACCGGATGGCCGTGTACGACGCTGAGACTGCGCCGCTGCTTGACCATTACGCCGGCCAGGTCACCGAGATCGACGCTGTCGGAGCGGTCGACGAGGTACACCAGCGCGTGCTCGTCGCACTCGGTAAGGCCTGAGTCACCGATCGTGGGTTTTCGTAAACCGAAGCCGGTCCCGTTCAAGAGTGCGGGGGAACTCGACGCGATGGAGGCGGCCGGTCGGGTCGTCGCCGCGGCACTAATTGCGGTGCGCGAGGCTGCCAAGGCCGGTGTGAGTACCTTGGAGCTCGATGCGGTCGCCGAATCGGTGATCCGCGATGCGGGTGCCGTCCCGTCGTTTAAGGGCTACCACGGTTTCCCCGGCTCCATTTGTAGCTCGGTGAACGACGTAGTCGTTCACGGGATCCCGTCGAAGGACGTGGTCTTGGCCGACGGCGATCTGGTGTCCATTGACTGTGGCGCAATCCTGGACGGGTGGCATGGCGACTCGGCGTGGACCTTTGGGGTCGGGGAGTTGACGCAAGCCGACATCGAACTCAATGAGGCGACGCGCCTGTCGATGGAGGCGGGCATCGCCGCGATGATCCCCGATCATCGACTTACCGATGTCTCCCACGCTATCGAGCAGGGCACCTATGCGGCAGCGAAGCAGTTTGGCCGCGAGTTCGGGATCGTCGCTGGCTACGGTGGACACGGGATCGGTCGCGAAATGCACATGGATCCGTTCCTGCCGAATGAGGGCAAACCAAACCGCGGGCCGCGACTGGTGGTTGGTTCGACCCTCGCGATTGAGCCCATGCTGACTCTTGGCACCGAGGACACTACGGTTTTGGAAGACGACTGGACCGTCGTCACAGACGATGGTTCACGCGCTTCGCATTGGGAACACACGGTTGCCGTCACCGCAGATGGCCCACGGATTCTGACGCCAAGGCCCCTATAGATTTTCCCGCAAAGACCCCCGAAATCGGTTCGCCGTTTCGGGGGTCTTTGCGTGCCCGCCCATATTCGGTGCCGCTGGGCATACGATGCTTCCAAGTGGAGCAAGACGTCGGGCAGAATCAGAACGCAGGTGCCAGAAACAATGAGCGACAACGAGTTTGCGAAGCACGACGACGATTGGGCTGGCGTTCCATGGCGACATTGGCTCACGATGGTCGGCGTCGCACTGGTCGTGATCGCGGTGGGTGTGGCGGTATTCCTGGTGGTCCGGGATGCGAATGCGACAAGCACCGGAAGCGTCACCGACCGCTCTGAAGTTGAGCAGGTCTATGACCAATTCGCGGCCGCGGTGCAGTCAGGCGATGTCTCCTCCGCAGGGATCTGCGCCGGTCGTGAGGAAGCGGCCAAGGTATTGACGCAACTCGGCGGTTCACTCGGGGGCCTTGGGACAGCGGGCGGCACGGTCCGGACCAATGTCGAGGCGGTCGTCGTTGACGGCACCGCCGCGCACGTCGAGGGTTCCCTGAATTCGATGGGGACCAATCTGGACATGCCGCTCGATCTCCGCAAGATCGATGGCACGTGGTGCGTCTGGGGTTAGGCGACCGCTTCGATAGCGTCAGCGCGACGCCACCGAACGGCCCCGATGGCCAGAATCGCGAAGGTAAACCACACGTACGAAGACCCGATGAGCTGCTGCCACCATGTCCATGACAGCTCGGCGTCGTGGCCAACCGGCAGCAGCCAGTGCGGGGCGAGCATGAAGAGCACCGTTGCCAGCAGCGTCGCGGCAAGCAAACGCCAACCGAACCGGCGAGTGGAGATCGCAAAACCGGCGATCAGGAGGGCCGGCGCAACCCATGTCCAATGGTGCGACCAACTGACCGGTGAGATCAGCAGCACCGCGGCGGCATTCACCAAAAGTGCCGTAACTAGCTGATCGGCTTCCAGAAGTCGATACATCCACCATGCGGCGAGAACGACGACAATCGCCGACAACCCAAGCCACAGAGCGCTCGACAGGCCCTCGCTCAAACCAAGGCGGAAGACCGCACCCTTAATAGACTGGTTGCCGGCATACCAGGGGGCACCGATGCGGCCGGTCTCGGCCAGCGTGTGGAACCAGTACTTGGTGGAATCGGCCGGCATGATCAACCAGGCGATACCAATGGCAGCGACGGTACCGGCGATCATCGTCGCAGCGGCCCGCCAGTCGCGGCGCAACACAAAGTACAGCAGAAATCCGGCGGGTGTCAGCTTGATCGAGACGGCGATGCCGATCAGCAGTCCGCGCGGCCATTTGGGGTGGCGGCATAGGACGTCGAACGCGATCACTGCCATGAGGACGGCGTTGATTTGCCCGTAACTGATTGTCTCTCGGATGGGTTCGATGAACTCGGCGATCGCCGTGGCACCGATCACGATGCTCGCACGATTGATCACGGACATACCGGGAGCGACCCTCGCCAGTACCAGCCACAGCGTCAAGGCCACCGCGGCGAGCGTCAACGCCAGCAGCAGGGTATCGGCGGCACCGACGGGCATCATGGCGAACGGACTGAAGAAGATGGCCGCCAGTGGGGGATAGGTGAAGGGAAGCGCAATCCCGTCGACGAGCGGCAACGGTCCGTACAGGGAGAGGCCGTCCAGCCACAAGCGTGCACCGGTGCGATACACGTGCAGGTCGAGGTAGCTTTTCCATCGCAAACCGATGAGCGTGCTGACAATCAGCGCGACAATGGCGATGCCGAGAAAAATCCGATCCCGGGTAGCGGGACGGGTCAGCGGGTTTGGCACCGCGCCAGCCTATCAGCGCAGTTCAGATGTCCAGAATCAGTGTGACCGGGCCGTCGTTGACGAGGCTGACGTGCATGTGGGCGCCGAAGGTTCCCGTGGCGACCGTGGCGCCAGCACCACGGAGAGCTTCGACCACCGCGTCGACCAACGGTTCGGCAACCGGACCTGGTGCGGCCGCATTCCACGAGGGGCGCCGACCCTTGTCGGTGTTGGCATACAGGGTGAACTGGCTGACGACGAGGATCGGTGCGTCGAGATCTGCGGCGGAAACTTCGCGACCATGTGAATCGTTCAGAATCCGAAGATTCCAGATCTTGTCGGCGAGTTTGATTGCGGTGGCGGGATCATCGTCGTGGGTGACGCCGACTAGTGCCACTAGGCCGAGTTGTCCATCGGCGAGGTCGAGCCGCCCGACGGTTTCGCCGTCAACAACGACCGACGCGGCGCTAACCCGTTGTACAACACTTCGCATGATCAGCTGAGCTCGAAGACGACGTTCACCGATGCGGAGAGCTGTTGTTCGCCGCTCTCTACCGGCATCGAAGCCGCGTAGGCGGTCATGCGGGGAGCGGGTCCAAAGCTCGGGGAGTCTTCGTTGACCTCGAGGACTTGCCCCAGTGAAGCCCCCGCCAACCGCGCGTACTGATCGGCACGGGCCCGGGCGTCGGCGAAGGCGGCGTCCCGAGCGAGCGAACGCGGTACCGAGGGGTCGTCGATGATGAGCGCAATGCTGTGGACACGGAGATCGTCACCACCCGCGGCGGTGGCTGCCGCCAGAATGGCACTCGCCGCGCCGAGGTCACGGATGGTGACCGTCAGCATGTTGGTGACCTCGTATCCGGAGATCCAGGGTTCATCACCCGATCGATTCTGCGGGTACACCGACAACTGCGATGTCGCGAGATCACGGCGGGCGACGCCCGCACCCAGCAGGGCATCGAGGACCGCTTGCATTGACGCGGCCGCGCGTTCCATCGCCGCGGAGACATTCGGCTCCACCACCGCAACACCAACGTCCAGGCGCATGACATCGGGGACAGCGGCGGCCTGACCGGAACCGGAGACGCTAACGGTGCGACGCTCGGTCACAGGTTCTGCGCCGTGTCGCGCATAACGAGGGCGGTGAGCCAGCCGACCGCGGAGATCACGAGGGCACCGAGAATCGCCGACCAAAAGAAGTTATCGACCTCAAGGCCGACTTTGAACACGTTGTGGGTGAGCCAACTGGTGATTTCCAGCATGAACGCGTTGATGACCAGGTGGATAAGGCCGAGGGTAAGGATGTAGAGCGGAATAGACAGAATCTGCACGACAGGTTTGACGAACGCGTTCACCGCACCGAAGACGACGGCGACGAGGAGGTAGATACCGACCTTCCCCCACCACGAGGTGTTGTCACCGAAGTCGAAGCGGATCCCGGATACCAGCAAGTCGGCAATCCACAGGGCCAGAGCAGTCAGGGCAGTGCGAATGATGAAGGCGCGCATGCCTAACAGTCTTTCACGCGGGATGCATGATGCGCCGGAGTCTTTGACGGAGTGGCCCGTTCTGGCGCAGTCGCGTGGTTCATCCGAATGGAGAACAGACAAATCATTGTGGTCTACCTAACGTGGTTGGTGGCATTTGTGCAAAGCGCAGGTAGGTGACTGGCACCGCCACTGATTTCGGTAAAGGAGCGGTGTCGCACGATGAACCAGTCGCCACAGGGTCGGTCGGTGCGGCGCGTCTACTCCGAGTTTCCGCAGACACCGCACCCGGGGTTTGGCACGACTCCTGGAACTCCATCGCAACCAGTCCCATCCCAGCACTGGTCAGCCGAGTCGCCGGAGGCCCGCGAGGCGGACCGCATCGAACAACGTGTTCGCGATGAGGCAACCGAGCTTGGCACGATCGTTGCCCTCGCCGATGCGTCGATCACGGCCATGCGGTCACGGACCGATCAGGACTTCCGCGAACGCGGCGCGAAGATCACTGCGCGGGTCGAGGCGGCACGACAACAGCAGCTCGACGCGACGATCGCAGACGAACAGTCAACTACCGGGCAAGCTGCCGAAAACGTCGCTTCGGCGATTGACCACCTGGCACCCGGATCGGCCAGCGCGGGCTGGACGGACCTCTGGCCAGTCGCTGACGGACAGCCACCAGCCCGATACTTCCGGGTTGGGCAGATCGCGGGCACCGGCGATCCGGCGGCGGCTCTGGCTCCGCTGCTGTTGGAAGTTGGCTGGTACTTGGAAGGCAATCGCGCCACCACCGGGCATCTTATTCAATCCGCACTGCTGCGTACCGTCACCCAACTGCCGTTGAGTGACCTCACCGTGCACGTCTACGACCCTCGCCTCAGCGGGCTGTCGTCGTTCCTGGCACCGCTGCGGAACGTGCGGAGCGAGTCGCTGCCGGAGGTCGTGCACGATCCGTCGGCCTTCGGGAAGGTCCTCGATGAGGTCACCCGGCTAGCGTTGACCAACGCTGATGCGATTGGTACGCGCCAAGTTCGCGACCTTGGGGAAGCCTGGACCACGGACGGCGTACCGGTTGGCCAGTTCGCGGTCATCGTGGTTTTGGACTATCCGAACGGCATCGATGAGGTAATCCAGGAAGCACTGGTGCGGCTGGCCGACATGGGTCCTGCCCGCGGCGTGAACCTAATTGTGCAACGCGATCGTACGAAATCCGGTGGGCGAGGGGTCAAACCCAGGCTGTTAGCCGAGCGCCTTTTGCCACTGGGAGTGGACGGGTCGCGCTGGCTTGTGCCGGGACTGCCCGAAGCGATCACGGTCGCAGACGAGGGCGCACCGCCTGCCGCGGTAATCGCCGAAGCTATCCGTGGGGTCACCGAAGGCGCTGCCGAGCAACACGGGCCGACGATCCTGTTGGCCGACGTGCTCGCCGAGGCTGGAGTGAACCCTGGCGCATGGACGGAACCGTCAACTGACGCGGTCGAAGCGGTAATCGGTCGTTTCGGTCGGGCACCGATGCGCATCGCGCTGCGCTCGGAGAATCCGCCGCACCCGAACCTGCTGGTAGGCGGCGCGGTCGGTCAAGGCAAGTCGAACTTGCTACTGGACGTGATCTATTCGCTTGCCGCGAGGTACTCGCCGCACGAGTTGGAAATGATCCTCCTCGACTTTAAGCAGGGACTGGAATTCAAGCGCTTCGACCGCGACGAGTCCGGAAGCAACTGGCTGCCCCACGCGCGAATCCTGTCTCTGGAGTCGAACAAGGCCTTCGGCGTGGCAGTTCTGCAATACGTGACCGACGAGATGGTGCGTCGCGCGGCGGTATTCAACGCTGCTCGCTGCAATAGTTTCCCCGCCTACCGGGCTGGGGGCGGCGAACCGATGCGGCGCCTGCTGCTTATTGTCGACGAATTCCAGCTCCTCTTCGACGGGCACGACGAACTCACCGTCGAAGCTGTCCGTCTGTTCGAGACCATCGCAAAGCAGGGGCGCGCGTACGGCATTCACGTGCTGTTGTCGTCGCAGACCGTTTCCGGAATCACCGGACTGCATGTGAAGGGCGACTCAATCTTTGCACAGTTCCCGATCCGCATCTCGCTGAAGAACACCGCCGAAGAATCCGAGGCTGTCCTCTCTCGAGGCAACCGCGCTGCCGCCGATCTGAGCTTCCGCGGCGAAGTCATCGTCAACCGTAACCTCGGCATGGCTACCGGCGGGGCCAACGAACGAGGGATTGTGGCTTTCGCCGAGCCCGAGTACGTCGCACGGTTGCAGGCCGACCTGTTTCAGCGGGCGCATGATGCTGGCTTCACCCGCGAGCCGTGGGTGTTCCTCGGACGCTCGCCAGCACAGTGGCCAACCGAACCGCCAGTCCACAGCCGCCCGACAGCGTGGGTTGGCAGACCAGTCGAAGTTACCGACACGCCGGTTACCGTCGACGTGGCCGACGGCCCCGACACGGGGATTGCCTTGGTGGGGTCGGGGGATGAGCAAGCCGCCACGTTGATCGAGAACTTGGTCGTGACGTCGATCGCGACCCGGTCTGCTACCCGTGTCCTCATTCTCGACGGCGCACCGGTGCCCGGGCCAGCGACGCAGCGACTGCTGGGCCGAGCGGATGTCTTCGCCGCCGCAGGGGTCGAGGTAGTCGCGATCAACGGTGCTGCGGTCCTTGATGAGTTGGAAGGGCTTGCGGCCTCATCGGTGCCGACAGTGGTCGTCACGCACACGCTCCACATGCTCGACCTCAAAGCGACGCGATCGACGAACCCGGAGACCTACGAGGACATCACGGGCTCCTCGCTTCTCACCAAGCTTGCGGAGGGGCGATTGGCACCTGCGGTTTCACTTATCAGCTGGTGGCCGCACGGCCGTGCGATGACCGAGGCGCTGGGCTTCGATCACTCCGGTATCGGCGCCTACCTACTACTGCGGGTGGGTCTCGACGACCTGCGCAGTCTTGCCGGAGTGCACATGCAGCCCTTTACCGAGAGTCCGCGCGTCGGCGTTTTGATCCGGTCCGACGACGCGGGGTGCCGCGAAGTTGTGCCGTTCGACGAACTGACTGATGAACAAGTGCGGTCGTGGCTGGGCGGAGCGGTGCGATGAGTAGCCAGGACCGGGCTTATGCCGAGTACCTCGCCGGATTAGAAACCTTGTCGTCCGCGCAGGCGAGGCTAGAACAGCGCAAGGCGGAAGTTATTCGCCGTGGTGACGAAGAGATTGCGTCGTTCGGACGCCAATGGTCGCAGGCCCTGAGCGCTTTCGATAGTGCCGATGCACATCGGAATCGAGTGGCTCGCGATGTGCAGAACCTACGAATTCGCGTGGGTTCGAAGTCCCAAGTCGGAACGGGGTCACAGAGCGCGTCGCCGCAACGGCATTTCGGTTCGCCTGAGGAGATCCTCCATGCGCTCGACGATGTTGGACGTCGAGTTCAGCGCGCCGGTACCGAATGGGATCAGGCACAACGGTTGCGCGGGTCAACCCGACGACCGCCGCCTCCGCCGCCTCCGCAACCGCCGATGCCGGTCGCGCCGCCGACACCGCAACCGCAGCCGCCGGCCGCTAAACATCGGACCGCGCTCATCCTGGCGCTGGTCGCATTCATCATCGTCGTACTTATCGCGATCTTCGCGGTAGCGCTGTAGCGAGAAGGAGAGAGCAATGCTGAAGCGGGTTTCTCGGCGCGTCACCTATGAAGCGCCGGCACAAACCACTTCTGTCGCGCCCACCGTCGTACATACGGGTACCGGCAGCCAAGAGCGGATTGCGCGGCAGCGGACGCGAAGTTTAGAGCTGGTGCAGACCATTACTCGGCTGGATACGGCGACCGACCCGACCGTTTATCGGCAGTTGATCGAGTGGGTGAAAGCCGACTACGACGCCCGCCAAGGTGGCATTCCAATCGGGCTCTTCGCCAAGTGCTATCTCGGGCCGCCGTTTATTGATCACCGGATGACGCTCATGGGCAACATTTGCGAGCACTACAAGCCATCGGACGTGCCACCGCACCCGTATGGGCAGGCGCGCGGGCTGGTGAGGTCGGGCGCATACGAATTCATCGAGTTCTATTCGGATGGCTCGATGGTTGCGATCATGCCTGACGGTCGGTCCGTCGAAGTGGCGGCAAATCAATCGAGCACGCTGCGCCCAGGTAACACTTCCGGCCGGTAACGAGCTTTCACTAACACCACGAGCAACAGATTAGAGAAGGGGAGCGAAGTGGCCGATTACGATCCTGGATTGCATCGCGCAATTAGCCAGGTCAGTCGCAATGTGCTCGCACTGAGTAATCATCTTGGTTCGGTCGAGATGTCAGTCGATGCCATCGGTGCCGAGGTCGGATCGATCAGTGCAGACATGTCTTCTACGCGGGCCGATCTTGCTCAACTGGCGGCAAGTTTTGAGAAGTACGTGCTCAAGGCCGAACGAGTGGCGGCGTGGCAACGCTCCGAGACCGTAATCGGGAATGTCAAAGCCGAGTTGGAACGCGAGTACGGACACTACAACAAGGTCCGGCTCAGCACCGTCGGCTTGCTCCAGGCATTCGACGTTGGCAATGTCAGCGAGCGCATGGCGCAACAGGTCAGCGAAGAATTGATGATCCAGACTCCGAGGTACTGGCTGGCACCTGCGCTCGTGGCGATCGCTGCGTGGTCGCGCGACGACAAGTCAGTCGCCGATAAGTCGGTCGCCGAGGCCTTTCGGCGCGACCCAGCAAAGACCGGTCTGTTCTTTGCTCTGGTGTTACGTCGGCAGGGCCGCATGGAGGCGGCGACCCGATGGCTGCGGCACTACCTGCGGTCCCTCGATCCGCGGAGTTTGACGCGCGAGTTCGCGATGATTCTCGAAGCAACCTCGCAGGAGGCGTTTGGAGCTCCGGGTCGCGCGATGGTGGCCGAGCAACTGTTGGAGTGGAATTGTCAACTGCGCGAGGACCCCGCCGTAACCGACCAGCAGGTCGGAGTGTGGGGTAAGGAGATCGCGATCCATCGCGGTGTTCTGGATCAGTCACAGTATCCGCATTTGGCGAAGATTACCCCCCAATGGCCTGCGGTCGCCTCGATGTTGGAGCATGCTTCCGCGCATCGGAACGTGATCGAGAAGTACCAGGGAGTTCGCGATACTCCGGTGTACTTGAACCCGAATGTTGCCGACCGACTTGACGAGATTCTGGAAGTTCTCGTCAGCGAATACGACACGGAAGAACTCCCGTTTGCCAGGGAGGTGATCTACCACGAGGCTGTCATCGAATTTGAGGGCGACGAGGAACGCGCAAAAGAGACTGCTGCCGCGCTGAGCGAAGCCCTGGAGGAAACGCTGGATCTCGTGACCTTGCAAACCCAGACGGCCTTGCGTCCGGAGTTGATGGGCACGTCGGTCAGTACTCAGCAGGTGGCTATCGGTATCGGGCGCAACGATTTCGCGACGGCCATCGACCGGTATGACGCCTCATACCGCGCGAACTATGTCGATGACGTCGACATCATCCTCGACGGCAAGCATTCCGAGTTCGCGATCAACCTCGGATTTGTCGGTTGGCAGTCGAATACTGCTGTGCCGCAGCAAGAATCAGAACAGTCGCTCGCTGCTGCGTGGGAGCAGACAATGCGGGGCTACCTCGAACGGGTGCGGTTGAAGCCGACCACCTGGGTCATTGCCGGTGCTATCGCCTTTGTCGGCCTGTTGCTGTTGATCGTTGCCCCCGGCGCGTTTACCGCAGTGCTGTTCTTCGCAGCACTTGCCGGGGCTGGTGGTTGGGCCTACCTCCGCAAGCGAGAGGCGGACCGTCGGACGGCCGAAGCGCTCGCCATGCGTGACCAAGCGATGCGCTTTTCGATTGACGTCTTTAGAGCCGCCGTCGCCGAGTTTGTCGATGCGAAGCTTTGCTACCAGGAGGAAGACGCTTTGGCTGCAGACCTTGCGAAGTTGGTTAATACCTGGCCTGTCGACGCCGGAGTCCGAGTCAACGAGGGAGTCGCATAGTGACGAATCCCCAGCGGCCGAATCCCCAGCCGCCGAATCCCCAGCGGCCGAATTCGCAGGGGCTGAATTCTCGCGGCCCGCATGCGCCAAGCCCGAACAATCAGCGGCCAAAGCCCCAAGGGCCGCCACAACCCCAAGGGCCGCCACAACCCCAAGGGCCGCCACAACGAGGGCCACATTTGGCGCAGTCTCATCCGGCACAACCGGTGGCCGAACGGCCGTCGATGAGGCCTCCGGCGATCACCAACTCGGATCACGCACAGCCGATGCCTCAGCCGCCTGCCCCGCAAGCTCAGCAGCCCCTGGTTCGCAGGCCAGCAAACAACCGGTTCCTGCCGCCTTCGGGGCAAGGTGAACAACCGGTGGTCGTGGTATCGCGAGACTTTGCCAAATCGTCCCAACGAAAAAAGCAAGCTACCAACATCGGTCGCAAGCGTAAGCTCGCCGGCAGCCTTCCCGATTGGGACCTGCTTCCGCCGGGCGAAGCAATCGTCAGTCGAGGCGGAGCCAAGCGGCCATGAGCGATAGCCCCTACGAACTGTGGGTGGTGACGTTGCGGACCTGGTCGCGAGATCCGTCGACGGACTTATCGCGACTGCCGACGCTGGCAGTTGACTCGTTCCCTCCCGGTGCATACGAGAGGTTTTTCCGCCATGTCGGGGAAGCCATCGATGCAGTGAACTCGGCGGCTTCGTCCCAATTGGATCGGGACATCGGTGCCGCACGCAATCCGCATGAGATTGCCGCTGCACTCGTGGCAGCACGACCGAAGCTTGCCCGCCGACTGCAATTGGCGCGTCACCCGGGACTCCCGAAGCAGATCCGTGAAGTTCTGGAAACTGCCGCGGCCAAAGATATCTCGCGTATGCAGGCGGAACTGGAAACGATGGCAGCCTCTTCCGTAAGCCGTTACGGAAGTGACCGTTTAGCCAGCGAACAAATGCTTCACCTCGTTCGTCAGAATCCGTTGACCGCAGTCTTGCAGGCCGGTGCCGGGATGGCAGCGGTGACCAGCGCGCCCGTGCAGCCGAGTCCGGTGCCGCAATCGCCGCCGTACGGCGGCCCGCGTGTGCGACGACAGATCTACCGCGGCCCCATCAATAGCTAGGAAAGGCGTATGTAATGCCCAATCGGGCCGACACAGCTGATCAACTCAATCGGTTCTTCATGGCGCGCGTACCGGTCGTGATCGTGCGGACCAGCGAGTACGCACGCGCCATCGATCTCGTGTCCGAGACCGCGCAGAGGTTCGGACAGATGTCGTTCTATCTCCACTCGCGGGCCAAGGGGCTTAGTGAAGTTGGGTCTAATGTGCCCGTCAACGACGACCGCTCGTTTGTCGGTGCACTCGACTTCGCGACGTCAACATTCTTGGGCCGCGCGTACGCCAACTTCATCTTTGCCGACCTGGACGACATCGAGGACGACTCGGCCACTGCGCGACACCTTGCGGAAATGGCGCGACTGGCAGAAGAGCGGCAAGGGTCGCTGATCCTGATCTCCGACAAGCCAGTCTGGTCGGGGCTTGCCAGGCTCGGAATGGCAGTCACCCTGGATCTGCCCGAGCAAGATGAACTGCACTTCCTGGTTGACAGCCTCGTCAACGAGCATCGCGGTTCCAACATCGTCATCGAATGGCAGCACGACGAGGTGCGCCGAGCCGCTGAGATCCTGGTCGGGGTCGCCGAGACCGAGGCCGTCAATATGGTCACTACGTTGCTGGCGAAAGGCTCGCTGGAAGTCCGCGACGTCGAGCAGCTCTCGCAGTACAAGGACATGATCTTTGGCGATCGCAGTGGTATCGAACGGGTGCTGTTGAACGAATCCGACTACCAGGTCGGCGGCCTGTCGAACTTGCGGGCGTGGCTCGCCAAGCGCAGTGTCATGATCCGCGCCGACCTCACGGGTAGCAAGGTCCGCCCGCCCAGGGGAGTGTTGTTGGTTGGCGTGCCGGGTTGTGGAAAGTCATTGAGCGCCAAGGCAATTGCAGCGGAATGGCACCTCCCGCTGTATCGGCTAGATATGGCGTCGATCCTCGGTATGTATGTCGGGGTCTCCGAGAATCGATTGAAGGAAGCGCTCGAGACCGCAGATCTTGTCTCACCGTGCGTGCTGTGGATCGACGAGATCGAAAAGGCCTTCGCAGGCGGTTCGGGTGATTCGGGGACCACCCGACGCATGATTGGGCAGTTCCTGTTTTGGCTGCAAGAGTCCACCTCGAAGGTGTTCCTCGTCGCCACCGCTAACGATGTGTCGTCGCTGCCGCCGGAACTGTTGCGCAAGGGCCGGTTCGACGAGATGTTCTTCGTCGACCTGCCCGACGCCGACGATCGGCGCGAAATCTTGACTCTCTCTTTCGCGCGCTACCTGCGGACAGAGCCATCGCCCTTCGTGCTCGACGATCTGGTTGAGGCAACCGAAGGATTCGCCGGTTCAGACATCGACGCCGTTATGAACGATATCGGCGCCAGCGTAGTCATCGGCGAACTGGATCCTCGTGACGAGGTGGCCATCAAGTCGGCGTTTGTGGGAGTAGTGCCGTTCAGTCGGTCGAATCCCGAGGACGTTGAGGCGATCCGTGCTTGGGGCCGGGAACGGGCCAAGCCTGCCGGACGCGTCGCCGAAGGGCAGGGTTTTGCACCGCCGCATGGCCACGGCCGCCGTGTTGTCCTCAGCCACTAACCATTTCATTCAACTGCGAGGCATCAGATGTCAGAACTTCAGCAACTTAAACAAACCCTCAACTCGATTGCGCAATCGACCAAGCAGATCGCCGGCGAACTGGGATCGTTCGAGCGAAAATTCCAATCTCAGAGCAATCGTGTCAGTCAAGCTATTGGCGGCAGCGCGCAGCGCAAGGACCGGGAGGTCCTTGAAGCACTGTCGAAGGCAACGCGGGACGCGAAACAGGCCGAGGCTGCACTTCAAAATGCGGCCCGCGTCGCCTCGCAGTATGGCGCGTCGCTGTAACTGGGGGAACCAAGGATGACTACTCACGCCAGTCCGCAAGAGTATGAGCGCCTCGCACGGGATCTGATGGCGAAAGCTGGAGCCTGCGACGAGTTACGCAATCGGTTTCAAGATCGAGTGGCGGCGGTGAAGCCGCTCTCGGATCAGTGCAACCGGCTGGTTCGGGGAACGGCAACCGGTGACGACCTCCAGATGCTCAACACACTTAATGCTCTGGTCAAGGCCGCCAATGACGGGATGGCGCGGGCGGCGGCGGCCGCTGCGGAACTCAAGCGTCAGGCCCAAGCGGCTCGCGCGCGTGCCCAGCAGGCCGCACGGGAACAGAGTGAGCAGCGACAGCGGGGCGGAGGCCACCGATGAGCTCGGAGATTCAGGAACTGGCAGGCAAGCTGCAAAGTCTCGTCGCGGTATCCACCCCGGGTGTTGACGCGTTGGCCGCCCTCAAATCCGATTGCCTCAGCCTGCACGACGAGGTGGTGGCGGCAGCGATGCCCGACGTTGATTTACGTCGCGCAGCTGATCTGTTGAGTGCTGCCGGGCAGGCGGCCACGAAGGCGGCCGGTCATCTCGATGAATTTGGTCGCGGTGGCGGAGCATTTGCCGATCGACTGGCGCGAGCCGAGACGGCGAGGTCCGTCAGCGATGCGGTGAGCGCATTAGGGCATGCGGTCGCCGGTGTCGCGGTAGTCGGCGCAATGGTGGGCGGACTCGTCGGCCCGGTCGACAACCTGATGGATGCATATGCAGCCAACCGCACGGGTGATTCAGAACAGGCCATGGATGCTCTCAGTCGCATCGACGTGAACGACGCCGCTCCTGACCCGGAGCCGACGGTACCGCGCAAGCCGAGAGGCTCGGGCGATGGTCGCTGAGGCAGCCACACGGATTACACATCAACGAACAGAATGCCTGAAACAGGAGACGGGATACTAGCCATGGGTTTCGTTCTAGCGTTAATTGTCCTATTGATCGTCGGGCTCTTTGGGTCCGCGTATGCCCTTAGTTTTGCCGCGCGCCGGCAGAAAGACGTCGTCGTCATGGCACGGCCCGACGACGTGATCGCCGTCATTGAGTCGGCTTTCGGCGGCGGGATGCTGTGGCGAGAGGTTTATGGCCGTGGCGCCTGGAACTTTGAATGTCGCGGGATGGGAATCAGTTCGATGTCGATTAGCACCAAGCCGGTGATATCGATCGACGCATCCGATCACGGTCCGGCCGGAGTCCTGGTGTCGATGTGGATGTCGGAGTACGGATCGGCATGGGGCCAGGTGGGCTGCGCCGACAGGGTGGTGTTCAAGAGGCTCAAGGTGGAGCGAGCGCTGAAGGCGATCAGCATGGGCATGCCGCAGCAAGGGGTGCCACAACAGGGGATGCCGCAGCAGGGGATGCCACAACAGGGGATGCCGCAGCAGGGGATGCCACAACAAGGGATGCCACAACAAGGGCACCCCGCAATGGGTCAGCAGTACGGAATTATGCCGAGCCCGGGCCCGCACTCCGGTCAAACCGCCAACCAAAACCCCGGCCCCACGTTCGGTCCGGGAGCTGGAACACCCGGGGGGTCGCAGCCCCATCGACCGTCATTTAGTCCTCCGTCGAACCACCCGTACGGTCCGCGGCGATGACCAGCATCGGCGCAGTTTGGGCATAGCCCAACACTCGCGTACAGTAGAACGTCGGTGCGTCGTGCGGTCACGCATGCCCGCGCCCGGTGCCTCGCAGCACTGGACAGGGCGATCGTTCGATATCGCCACCGTAGCGGATAGACGAAGCTGAAGTCGGTAGATACGGGTGAAACCGGTCGCCGGAGAATCGCGGAGGATATGGCGAAGAAAGATGGGGCCATTGAGGTCGAGGGTCGTGTAGTCGAGCCCCTACCCAATGCGATGTTCCGCATTGAGTTGGAGAACGGACACAAGGTCCTTGCACACATCAGTGGAAAGATGCGGCAGCACTACATCCGCATCCTGCCTGAGGATCGAGTCGTCGTAGAGCTGTCGCCCTACGACCTCAGTCGAGGACGCATCGTCTACCGGTACAAGTAACCCTCGTGCGGGGAGTACCGGGACGACGCGTCGTTTCGTGCTGCCCGAACACTGTGCCGCCACACCATGGCACAGCCACTGAAAGATAAAAGGGAGAAGCTGACGTGAAGGTCAAGCCGAGCGTCAAGCCGATCTGCGAGAAGTGCAAAGTGATCCGTCGTAACGGCCGGGTCATGGTGATTTGCGAAAACCTGCGTCACAAGCAGCGTCAAGGCTGATCAGCTTCCGCAAGGATCGCTTGAAAACCACAACTGAATACACGTAACGAGAAGAACTCCCAGAACTAGCATTCGCAGACGCGTGAATGCCGACCCCCGGTTCAGAGGCCGGGGCCTGGCGCAGAGTCCAGGACGGACCGGGAGCAGACCTCTGAAAAATGATTAGGAATCACCACATGGCACGTGTTGCAGGTGTGGATCTCCCCCGCGAAAAGCGGCTGGAGATCGCGCTCACCTACATCTACGGGGTGGGTCGTACCACCTCGAAGGAGATCCTCGCAGGAACGGGCCTTTCGGCCGATCTGCGAGCCAAGGATCTGACCGACGCAGACGTCGTGAAGCTCCGCGAGTACATCGAAGCCTCGGTCAAGGTCGAGGGTGACCTTCGCCGCGAGGTGCAGGCTGACATCCGTCGCAAGATCGAGATCGGCTGCTACCAGGGTCTGCGCCACCGTCGCGGCCTGCCGGTTCACGGTCAGCGCACCAAGACCAATGCCCGCACTCGCAAGGGCCCGAAGAAGACCATCGCCGGGAAGAAGAAGTAATGCCACCCAAGTCACGTAGCGCTGGCCCGAAGAAGGGCACCCGTCGTCGCGACAAGAAGAACGTCCCGCTGGGCCACGCTCACATCAAGTCGACGTTCAACAACACCATCGTCTCGATCACCGACCCCGAGGGCAACGTGATCAGCTGGGCCAGCTCCGGCCACGTCGGTTTCAAGGGCTCGCGCAAGAGCACGCCCTTCGCCGCCCAGCTTGCCGCCGAAAACGCTGCCCGCAAGGCGCAGGAAAACGGCGTCAAGAAGGTCGACGTATTCGTCAAGGGACCGGGTTCGGGTCGAGAGACCGCAATCCGTTCGCTGCAGGCAGCCGGCCTTGAGGTTGGCACCATCTCCGACGTGACCCCGCAGCCGCACAACGGTTGCCGTCCGCCCAAGCGGCGCCGGGTCTAGCGGGAAAGGGAAAGAAGAACTATGGCTCGTTATACCGGCCCCGCAACTAAGAAGTCTCGTCGCCTTCGCGTCGACCTGATCGGCGGAGACCAGGCGTTCGAGAAGCGCCCGTACCCGCCCGGCCAGCACGGCCGCGCGCGTATCAAAGAATCCGAGTACCTGCTCCAGCTGCAGGAGAAGCAGAAGGCTCGCTTCACCTACGGCGTCATGGAGAAGCAGTTCCGTCGCTACTACGAGGAAGCAAACCGTCGCAACGGCAAGACCGGTGACGTGCTGCTCCAGATCCTCGAGTCGCGCCTGGACAACGTCGTCTACCGTGCGGGCATCGCCAGCACGCGTCGTCAGGCACGTCAGATGACCAGCCACGGTCACTTCACCGTGAACGGTGTTCGCGTTGACGTCCCGAGCTACCGGGTCAGCCAGTACGACATCATCGACGTTCGTCCGAAGTCGCTGCAGACCACGCCGTTCCAGATCGCCAAGGAACTCATCGGCGAGCGCACGGCACCGGCTTGGCTGCAGGTGGTTCCTTCGACTCTTCGTATCCTCGTGCACTCGCTGCCCGAGCGCGAACAGATCCAGGTCCCGCTCTCCGAGCAGCTCATCGTCGAGTTCTACAGCAAGTAGTCGACCTGAGCTTTCGCGAAACCTACTGAGCAGCAACGGCTGCTCGGTCCACCTTAAAAGCCGTCAAATAGAGGTCGGCCGAAGGAGAATCCCACCCCATGCTCATCTCACAGCGACCCAACCTGTCCGAAGAGGTCATCGCCGAGAACCGCTCGAAGTTCACCATTGAACCCCTCGAGCCGGGTTTCGGTTACACCTTGGGCAACTCGCTGCGGCGCACGCTGCTGTCGTCGATCCCCGGCGCAGCAGTCACCAGCATCCGCATCGATGGTGTTCTGCATGAGTTCACTACGGTCCCCGGAGTCAAGGAAGACGTCACCGACATCATCCTGAACCTCAAGGGCCTCGTGGTCAGCTCCGAAGAAGACGAGCCGGTCACCATGTACGTCCGCAAGCAGGGTCCCGGTGCTGTTACCGGTGCCGACATTGTGCCGCCGGCGGGCGTCACCGTGCACAACCCTGACCTGCACATCGCGACCCTCAACGACAAGGGCAAGCTCGAAATCGAGCTCGTCGTCGAACGAGGCCGCGGCTACGTGCCTGCCGTACAGAACAAGGCATCCGGTGCCGAGATCGGCCGTATCCCGGTCGACTCGATCTACTCGCCGGTCCTGAAGGTGACCTACAAGGTTGAGGCAACCCGCGTCGAGCAGCGCACCGACTTCGATCGTCTGGTGCTCGACGTGGAGACGAAGAACTCCATGACCGCCCGTGACGCCCTGGCGTCCGCCGGTAAGACCCTGGTCGAACTGTTTGGCCTGGCTCGGGAGCTCAACGTCGAAGCTGAGGGAATCGAGATCGGCCCGTCGCCGGCAGAAGCCGACCACATCGCCGCATTCGGCCTTCCGATCGAAGACCTGGAGTTGACTGTCCGCTCGTACAACTGCCTCAAGCGCGAAGGTGTTCACACCGTCGGCGAACTGGTTGGTCGTACCGAGTCGGATCTGCTCGACATCCGGAACTTCGGCCAGAAGTCGATCGACGAGGTCAAGGTCAAGCTGCACAGCCTGGGTCTGGGCCTGAAGGACAGCCCGGCGAGCTTCGACCCGTCGCAGGTTGCAGGCTACGACCCGAGCACGGGCACCTGGTCGGACGATGCATCGTTCGACGCTGATGGTGGCGAGGATTACGCCGAGACCGAGCAACTGTAGGTCTTGCAGAAGAACCACTATGGTTCCTGGGCGCGAAGCGTTCAGCGAACCGCTGAGCCAAACGACTTCCGGTCGCGAGATCGTGAGTCCCTCCTAGGAGAAAGACATGCCCAAGCCCACTAAGGGTGCCCGCCTCGGCGGGTCGGCCAGCCACCAGAAGGCGATCCTGGCAAACCTTGCCACGGCGCTCTTCGAGCACGGCCGAATCACCACCACCGAAGCTAAGGCAAAGCGGCTCCGCCCGTACGCCGAAAAGCTCATCACCCACGCGAAGGCTGGCTCGTTGGCCAACCGTCGCGAGGTCATGAAGGACATCCGCAGCAAGGACGTCGTTCATACCCTGTTCGCCGAAATCGGCCCGCACTTCGCGGATCGCAACGGTGGCTACACCCGCATCATCAAGACCATGCCGCGCAAGGGTGACAACGCCCCCATGGCAGTGATCGAACTGGTGCAGGAGAAGACCGCGTCGACGGAGGCCAACCGTGCCACCCGTGCTGCGGCTTCCAAGGCCAAGGCTGCTGAAGCTGCTGTCGAGGATGCTCCCGTTGAGGAGACCCCGGCTGTCGAAGCTGAAGCTGTCGAAGCTGAGGTCACCGAGGCTGCCGCCGACGAGGCTCCGGCCGCCGAGGCTGAGCAGGACAAGTAACCGTCGTCGTATCGGTCACGTTCGCGTGACCGGTTCGCACGGTCGCAATCCATGACGACACAGCCCGCCCCCATCATTGATGAGGGCGGGCTGTGTCGTTTGCGTTTACTGATCGGCTACGACGGCACCGACTTTTCCGGATGGGCTACCCAACCGGGACGTCGTACCGTGTGCGAGACTCTCGAGCAGACGCTCAGTACCATCCTGCGCGCCCCCGTTCGGTTGACGGTTGCCGGGCGGACCGACGCCGGAGTGCACGCGGCAGGGCAGGTTGCGCACTGCGATGTGCCACTGCAGTCCCTGCAGACCCGATCGATCGATGGCGACCCGGGACGACTCGTCCGACGGCTCGCAAAAATGCTTCCCGACGACGTCCGCGTCAAAGCGATCGATGCCGTCAGCCCAGATTTTGATGCGCGCTTCTCAGCGCTCGCCCGCACCTACGAGTACCGCCTCACCGACGCTCTCTGGGGCCCGGAACCGATCCTGGCGCGCAGCACCGCCGACTGGACGCGCAACTTAGACGTGGACCTGATGAACGACGCTGCGGCCCAACTCGTCGGCCTCCACGACTTTGCCGCCTTCTGCCGCTACCGCGAAGGATCAACCACCATTCGGGAACTCCAGCAGTTCTCGTGGCGGCGCGACGGAACGGTACTGATCGGCACCGTCGTCGCTGACGCCTTCTGCTGGTCAATGGTGCGGTCGTTGGTGGGTGCCGTCGCCTCCGTCGGTGACGGTCGTCGGAGCGTGCAGTGGTGCGCCGATCTGCTCGATGAACGGTCACGATCGGCGAAGGTGCCGGTGGCTCAAGCTCGCGGCCTGAGCCTTATTTCGGTGGCTTATCCACCTGCCGAGGAATGGGCCGCCCGCAGTTCTCTCACTCGGCATGTCCGCAACCCCGACGACGTGGGCTGCATGTAGCGACGACTGCTGAAAGCAGAGAAATGCCCCGGTACCGACGTTGTCTTGGGAGGGAGGGGGAACGTCGGCACCGGGGCACTTCCCGGGGAGGGCAGTTAGCCGGGTATTAGGTGTGCGCGATCGTGCGCACGGAACTCGTCCGACAGTCGCGCGGCGGCGGACTCGTCGAGTAGCTCGAAGGTATCGTCGCGTCGGACGAATACGGGGTCGTCGGTGCGCCACCCGGACTGCCGAAGCGGCGCCTTGTTGAGTTTGCGGGTCGCAGTCAACGGGAAAGCCTCGGTAATCCGCACAAAGCTCGGCATCTGCTTGGTACCGAGATCGGGCTGCGCGCGCATGAACTTCAAGAAGTCATCCGCGTCGAAATCGCCGTGGTACTCGAGGGTCACCATCACGCGATCGCCGGTCTGCGGGTCTGGGACGGCGTAAGCCGCCGCGCCGGTGGTGCCGGGGTATCGCGCCGCGATTCGCTCCAGGGGTGCCGTCGAAAAGTTCTCCGAATCGACGCGGATCCAATCGTTGGTCCGGCCGGCGAACCAGTACACGCCATTCGCATCGCGATAGGCGAGATCGCCAGACCAGTAGTCGCCGTTGCGGACCTTGTCTGCGTAGGCTTCTGGGTTGTTGTAGTAACCCTCGAAGCGGGCGCCACCGTCGCGGGCGACGATTTCACCGATGGCTTTGGAGCCGTTGAGCAGCGAACCATCGGCCGCAAACTCGGCGGGCGGGCACTCATTGCCGTCTGGGTCGAGGACAGTCATCCCCAGCGCCGGATTGGGAATCCCGAGGGCGCCGGGAGGTGTCGTCTCATCGCGGACAATCACGCATACGCCCTCTGAGGCGCCGTATGACTCGGTGATTGGGGCACCGAAACGGCGCGAGAACTCATCGCGGTCGCGGGCCGAAGCTTCTGTACCCCAACCAAACCGCAGGCTGTTTGAGGACTCGTCGGGGCGTTCCGGCTGAGCCAGGATATAGGCGAGTGAACGACCGACATAGTTGAAGAACGTCGCGCCGTACTTCTGTATGTCGGGCAGAAAATTCGATGCCGAGAACTTCTTGCGCAGCACGAATGCCCCGCCCACTGCGGCGATCGGTGCCCAGGCGCTCATCAGTGCGTTGCCGTGGAACATGGGCATCGCGTTGTACGCGATGTCGTCGGGCTTGATGCCGTGAACGTTGAGTACACCGATGGCCGCGAGTCGGGCGGAACTACAAATGACGGCCTTCGGTGCGCCAGTGGAACCCGACGTGAAGAGGAGCAGCAGATGGTGATCTTGCAGCGTGGGATCGGTCCAGTCCGCGGCGGTCGAGTCCGCGGCGTCGGTGAGTAGTTCACGATATTCGTCACCGGAGGCTGGTACGGCACGAACCGACTCCGGGAAGTCGGAGACAAGGTCGGCGTAGCTGTCGCCGACCACGATGGCCTGGCAATCTGTACGAGCGATATCGGACGTGAGCTCTGCGCCGCGGCGCGTCGGATTGACTCCCACGATGGTGGCGCCGGCCAGGGCGGCGCCGCACACGAGGAAGAGGTACTCGGGGTCGTTGTCCATCAGGACACCGACATGCCAGGGGCCGTCGGGCTGCTGCTGGCGAAGAGCTGTGAGGGCCGCGGCGCGAACTGCCGCCTCGCGGACAAACTCGCGCCAACTCCATTCGCGGTCTTCAAAGAAAAGTGCGGGGGAATCATCGTCGCAACGCCTCTGCAGGAGATCGGCCGTAGTGACCTTTTCTGCGGGTGGTGCCAACGCCATTGTGCCTCCGGGAGTTACGTTCTGTGTCGGATCGTAATGTAATCTGCAGATGTGATCGACGTCAACCCTTCCGATGAATATGGTTGATTCGCTGCAGGTAACGGGGAGGAAACCAAGTATGGAAGCTTCGAGGCTCGAGCCCGGTGCGGTCGGTCGACCACGCGATGATCGGATCGATCGCGCCGTCCTAGACGCGACTATCGAACTGCTAACCGAGGGAAGCTACGCCGACCTCACCTTGACGGCGGTAGCCGCCCGGGCGGGCACCTCGGTGCCCGCAGTGCGAAGGCGCTGGCCCAGCAAACTTCACCTCGTGCACCAAGCCGTATTTCCCACCGATGTCGCGGTACCGCCGCGTCGCGTCGGAGTAGGCCTCCGCGAGGAAATGGAGCTGATCGTCAATGGTTGTGTGCTCTTGGTGTCGCTGCCGTCGATGGTTGGTGCGATTACCGGCCTGATGAGTGATTTGGCAGCCGACCCCAATCTGCAGGCGCAATTGACCGATGGCCTGTGGGGCACAGTGAAAGACGATCTGGCCGGTCGCTTTGCTGATGCGGCCCGCCATGACGGCGTAACCCTCGACGTTGATTTGGGCCTGATCGCTGAGGCTGCATTCGGTAGTGCACTCCTCGCCGCCGGTATTCGTGGGGCCGATCAACTCGACGAGACATGGCAAGCGAACATGGTGGACTTCCTCATGGCGGGAATCGGCGTGCCGAACGGCAGCAAATGATGGACCTGCAGGAGATGTCCGATCGTCTCGAGATCCAAGACCTCCTGGCGCGCTACAGCCACGCGATTGACCGGAACGATTGGGACGCGCTCGATGCGGTCTTCACCGCCGACGCGCGGATCGACTACACGGCGGCCGGCGGCATCGCGGGCGACTATCCCGAAGTGAAAACGTGGCTGGCCGCGATTCTTCCCGCCGCGTTTTCGATGACACAGCACCTCGCAGCCACTACCCAGCTCGATCTGGATGGCGATTCGGCAACGGCGCGCACGATCCTGTTCAATCCGATGGTCGTACGGGGCGAGGCAGAGGGCGAACCGCAGATGTTGTTTGCGGGCCTCTGGTACCGGGACCGGTTGATCCGGACCGATGACGGTTGGCGAATTAGCGAACGCGTGGAAGAAAAGGGTTACACCAAGGTGCTTTAACGCACCGATCGCGCGCGACACGCCCGTAATGCACGCGATGGAACCGAATCGGCACTTGCTGCGTCTAAGTGTCATGGCAACGAAGAATGACAGCCGAACGGCATCGAAAGTTCAACAGGGCGAAGGCGGCATCGCGGCGCCGGTGACGGGTGCGGACGGACTCACCGAAGTCTCGTCGCGCTCCGGTGCGGTGACCGTCACCTGCACGGCAGCGGGTTTGCCCGTCCGCATGCGACTGAGCTCCGCGGCTGTGCGCCGCACCCCGACTGCACTCGCTAGAGAAATCCTGGCGTTGTGCCAACTTGCCCGCACCTCAGCCGGTCTGCAGGCGCGTTCCGAGCTCAGTGGGCAAGGCGTTACCGACGAAGCCCTCAGTCTTCTGGGTCTTCCCTCCCGCCAAGAACTCGTCGCCGCGGAAGCGGCCGCCGATGCTTCCGCGAATCGGGGCAGGCGGTGACCGTGAATTCCGAAATGGATGCCGTTGCCGACCGGGCTCAACGACAGCTCGGAGCACTCGAGGACGTGCACGCCAAACTTACGGCGTTGCGTGCTGAAGGGACCGGCGACCAAGGTCGCGTGCGGGTGTTGGTGAACGGTAACGGCTCACTCGTCGACCTGGAACTGGGCCCCGGAGCTGGCGGCGGCAAAGGGAGCCGGTTAGCCGACGAAATTGTCGGTGCGGCCATCCGCGCGGCCACCGACGTCTTCACCCGTCGTGCCGAGATAATGCAGGACTTTTGCGATGACTTCGCCGCCCTCACCGAACCCGCGGCGATATCGGAACGCTAGTCGCCAATCCGCTAACGACACCAGCAACGACAGGGGGAACAAGTGAATCAGGTGATCGTGCAACCGTCGGCAGTGCAGACCTTTGGTGCCACATCGGCCGCACTGGGAACGGCGACCGCAGCAGCGGGAGCCGTCGACGCTGGCGCTGTTAGCGCGGCGGTGGTTGCCGTCTTTGGGTTGATCGGCCAAGAGTTTGCGGGCGCCTACGCGATAGCGCAGGCCAACCACCTGCGGGCTGTCGGTCAGCTCGCGGCAACGCACGCGGCCACCGCAGCATCGGTTGCCGCAGCGTTGGCCTCGTTCACTGGCGCTGATTCGACCGGTGCCGGCGGAGTGCAAGTGTGAGCGGGCAGGAGGTCGACTGCGAAGTCTGGGCGGCGAAGACCCACGCCGAACCCACAGAGCCGGGCAACGTGCCGGAACCGCTCGATGGGCTTGCGGAGCCCGTGCTGCCAACCCCGCCGACGTTCCCCGCCCTGCCTTCACTCTCGGACTTGCCCGGCATTCCGGTCCTGCCAGCATTGCCTTTGCCGATGGTGGATCCGACACTGCTGCTAAAACCAATCACCGACCTGCTCGCCACCTTTGGCACGGGCCAACTCGGCGGATCCCCGACTGGCGACCCAGCCCAGGCACACCAACAAATCGCGCAGGTACTCGACAGTGGAGTCGGCACCCTCCTTAAGGCGGTGCAATCGGTCGACGGCGCATGGGCCGGAGAGGGTGCGACGTCGGCGATCGTCGCGGCGACCCGCACCGCAACGGAAGCGGCCGCCGTCGCCATGCAGGGGACGGGAATGTCCGTCGACTTGCAGGCAGCTGCCGCCATCGTTGCGGCCGGTGCCGCCGAACTGCAGGGCATTGTGGTCAAAACCGCAGGCCTGCTGTCGGCGACTTTGCCCGCGATCGCCACTCCGCCCGGCCAGATTGCGGCTCTCGGAATCGCCGCTGAGGGACTCGCCGAAGGCGTAGCCGTTGTCAGTGCCACCCGCGCACAGTTGATTGCGCCGACCGCCAGCATGACCGCCAACGGTGCGCCGGTACCGGTCACCGGCGTACCCAACGCGAGCGGTGATGGCTTCCAGGCCGTCGCCAAAGTCTTGGAGTCGATGCTGCCGCTGGTGCAGGCCGGCCTGAGCATGGTGACTTCGGCGGTTAGCGGCTCGGGAGTTGGCGCAACACAGGTCGGCCCGAGTGGTGATCGGCCCGGGATCGGTGCCCCCGCGGCAGTGCCAGCGGCACCTGGCTCCTGCCCGCCATCGTGTGAGTCAACGGCGCCGACTGCGGGTGCCCCGAAAACTAGTCCCGCGGCAGCGTCGACAAGCACTGCGGTGGCAGGCGAGGTACCGGCAGCGGTTCAGGCACCCGCTCCACCGCAGACACCGCTCGCTGACCGACCGATGACCTCGAACGCAACGGTCGCCACTGCACAGCCCGCTTCTGCGAGTGCGCTGCAGGTGTCGGGAGCCGGTGCCACCGCGCCGGTGGCGCCGATGGCACCGATGGCCGCGCGTCATTCCGCCGATGCGGGGCGACCGGCCCCGGTATTTACCCCGTCGCCGTCGCTGGCTGCGGACTCTGCAGCCTCGTCCGCAGCGGAACCGGGTGCCCTGACGGCGCTGACGGCGGAGTCGCTCAACTTCGACGTCGCCCTTGCTCTCGGGCTTGGCGACCACGACTACGCCGGATCAACCTAGTGCGCCGGATTGACCGAGTGTGCGCTGGATTGACCTAGTGCATCGAGCAAGACCCAGCGAAAAGAACCCAACAAGTAGGACCAAACGAAAGGACAAACACCATGGCCGGACTCAACCTCGACCTTGTCGCCAGCCAGGCGTCGGCGGCGTCGATCAAGGGGATCGTCGACGAGATGCAGCGTGTTGTCGCTGCGATCGCGAAGTCGGCGGCCAGCGGAAAATCGGGGTGGGACGGAAGGGCGTCTAACGCCTTCGAGGCCACTCACACCGACTGGCACGGCATCGCGGTGAAATTGCAGACGGCGCTCGATGACATCGAGTCCAAGCTGACTGCTGGATTCCGCGGCTACGACGATGAAGATGCGACCGTTGCCGGGCAGTTCAACGGCGCACCCGTCGGACTCCAGATCTGATCAATTCAAAGCACACGGAAAGACAACAGGGGGACAACATGAACGGCGGGCTCATTCGGTACGACTTCGCGAACCTCGGCACCTTGTCGGGCGATCTGCGGGGACAGTTTCAACGGTTGGAGGACCTTTCCGGACAACTCAAGCGGCAGGTGGGATCGCTGTCTTCGCACTGGAGTTCCGGTGGCGCGGGCCAGTACCAGCAGGCGCAGGCCAATTGGGACCGGATCTTCCTCGACGCTCGAGGGAGGCTGGACGCCCTCGGAGTCGGGGTTCAAAAGGCGGCGAACCTCATGCGCGAGACGGATATGCGCGTCGGCAAGACCTTCACCGTCTGACGGTTCGACAGGCATGCCCAAAGACAGCGGCCGGGCGCAGCGTCAAGTTCTGCGCCCGGCCGTCCTTCTGGCGGCTAATTGCCGGTGTGTCCGTTCAACAATTCGGCGAAGGGTGTCACCGCGCCGAGGTCGAGCGACCCACCCGACCGGCGGGGCCGGTCGAGGTCGGTGGGCCCGCCAAACCCGGCGACCGCGTTGGCTGCGACGAGTTGCTGCGCTAACTCGGCCGCGGCCCGCCGGATCCGGCCGCTGAGTTCGGCGGTTCCGAAGTCCTCGGTTGCCGCGAACACCGCCGTCGGGACAGTTGCGGCGCGCAGATAACTCATCAGTGGTCGAATCGAATGCTCCAGAGCCAAGCTGTGGCGCGGGGTGCCCGCAGTCGCCGCGATCAGTACCGGCACGCCGCTCAGCGAATCGGGGTCCAGGATGTCGAAGAACATCTTGAACAGCCCGCTGTAGGAGGCGGCAAAAATTGGGGTCACTACCACCACGCCGTCGGCGGCCGCTACTCGATCGCGGGCGTCGGTGATGTCTGCCGGTGCCACGCCGGTGGTCACGGTGGTCGCGAGTGATGCGGCGAGAGGGGCAATCTCTAAGACATCGATCGCCACCGACTCACCGCGGGCGGTGACACCGGCGCTCACCGCTTCGGCAAGTTGGTCGGCGAGCAGTCGCGTCGACGACGGAGTCGACACGCCTGCGCTGATTACGAGCAGGTTCCGGGCCATTCGTCAGTTTCCTTCCTGGCCTGCGGCAGCTAAGTCTTGGGCCGGTGCCACGCGATGATGCATCGACTCGCGGCCCTGAGCGACCAAGCTTTCGTGGGTGGGCGGATTGGACGGAACATGAGCCGGGCGACGGCGCTCAAACTCGGCGCGCAGCACGGGCACGACCTCCGTGCCGAGTAGCTCAACCTGTTCGAGGGCCATTTCTAAAGGCAGGCCGGCGTGATCGATCAGGAAGAGTTGACGCTGGTAGTCACCCGCGTAGTCGGCGAACGACAGGGTCTTCTCGATGACCTGTTCGGGGGTGCCCACAGTCAGCGGCGTCATTTCGGTGAAATCTTCCATAGACGGTCCATGTCCGTAGACGGGAGCGTTGTCGAAGTACGGGCGAAAGCGGCGTTTGGCTTCGGCTTCGGTGCTGGCGATGAAGACCTGGCCGCCTAGTCCGACGATGGCTTGATCGGCCGCCCCGTGGCCGTAGTGCTCGTAGCGTTCCCGGTAGAGATTGACCATCTGCTGGGTGTGCTCGGAGTTCCAGAAGATGTTGTTGTGGAAGAAGCCGTCACCGTAGAAGGCGGCTTGTTCGGCTATCTCCGGCGAGCGAATCGAACCGTGCCAGACAAACGGGGGAGTCTCGTCGAGCGGAGCCGGGGTAGAGGTGTAGCCCTGCAGGGGCGTGCGGAACTTACCTTCCCAATCGATGTTCTTTTCGCGCCACAGCCGACGCAAGAGGTGGTAGTTCTCGACGGCGAGCGGGATGCCCTGGCGGATGTCCTTGCCGAACCACGGATACACGGGCCCGGTGTTTCCGCGGCCGAGGGTGAGGTCGACGCGACCGTTTGAAAGGTGCTGCAGCATGGCGAAGTCTTCGGCGATCTTCACCGGGTCATTGGTGGTGATCAGCGTCGTTGCGGTGGACAGACGCAACTTTTCGGTCTTGGCGGCGATCCAGCCAAGCATTGTCGTAGGCGAACTCGGAACGAAGGGCGGATTGTGATGCTCGCCGGTGGCGAAGACGTCGAGTCCGACTTCCTCGGCCTTCAGTGCGATGGCCGTCATCGCCTCGATGCGCTCGTGCTCACTGACGGTGTGGCCCGTGGTGGGGTCGGTGGTCACGTCGCCGACGCTGAATAGTCCGAACTGCATTGCAGGCTCCTTACTCTGGTCTCTCGGTGGCGCGGCCGGTGAGGCTCGCGCCGCCGCTACCAGGTTAACCGGACCATGGTCCGGTTAATTCCCGGAGGTGCTAAACGCAGCGCGGTGCGGACTGCCGTCTAGAGTTTTTATCCACACCACCTGACAGCTTCGCTGAAATCCGAGGGGAAACATCCATGTCTACAGAAGGATCGACGCGCGCGATCGTCGCCGCGCTCGCCGCGAATGCCGGCATCGCCGTCGCCAAGTTTGTCGGCTTCGCGATCACCGGGTCGTCATCGATGCTGGCTGAAGGCGTTCACTCGGTCGCGGACACCTCGAACCAGGGGCTGCTCCTGGTGGGGCAGCGAGGGGCCAAGCGTGAGGCTGACAAGCTGCATCCGTTTGGGTACGGCCGCAGTCGGTACTTCTATTCGTTCGTCGTTGCGCTGGTCATCTTCTCACTGGGTTCGCTGTTTGCGCTGTACGAAGGTGTCCAGAAGATTCGGCACTCCGGGGACCACGGGCTGGACTCACCGATGGTCGCCGTCGTGATCCTGCTGGTGGCGATCGTTCTCGAGAGTTTCAGCTTTCACACCGCGCGCAAAGAGTCAAAGCCCCTCAAGGGTGACGCATCGTGGTGGCGATTCATTCGCACGTCGCGCTCCCCGGAACTCCCCGTCGTGCTGCTTGAGGACGCCGGGGCGCTTATCGGCTTGATCCTGGCGCTGGCGGGCGTCGGTCTGACGATGCTGACTGGCAACGCCATCTGGGATGGCATCGGCACCCTGTCCATCGGCGTGCTGTTGGGATTGATTGCCATGGTCCTGATCGTCGAAATGAAGAGCCTGCTGATCGGCGAAGGGGCGACCGAAGAAGAAGAAGCCGCCCTCTGGGCCGTACTTCCGGGCCAGGGTGTCGATAGGGTTATTCACATGAAGACCCAGTATCTCGGTCCCGAGGAGCTTCTCGTCGCCGCCAAGATTGCGGTCTCTCCGAGCCTTGGTGCTGCTGAGATCGCGCAGATCATCGACGAGGCAGAGGGGCGTATGCGCGGGGCGGTCCCGCAATCGCGCGTTATTTACCTCGAACCGGACATTGATCGCGGCATCACCGCGTCTTGATTCATCTGGCGCTGTACGACGGGTCGCCGCGAGGTAACGAGTCCTGGCAGATGGGGCCTCCCGGCCTAGCGCATGCGCTAGCGTCTGAGTCGAAATAGATGTGGAAGGGGTCACATAAGGTGGCAGAAGTTGAGGCTGCGTCGGGCACGACGGGGGCCGCAGGCGAGCGCGACACGTGGACCAGTAACCGCGGATTTATCTTGGCGGCGATCGGTTCAGCGGTCGGATTGGGAAATATTTGGCGCTTCCCCGGAGTCGCGTACGAGAGCGGCGGCGGTGCCTTCCTCATTCCGTATCTGATTGCCCTCGTGACGGCTGGAATCCCGATCCTGTTCCTCGACTACGCGATTGGACATCGGTTCCGTGCGGCACCGCCGCTGGCTTTCCGGCGTCTGTTCCGCAAGGCCGAAGCGCTCGGTTGGTTTCAGATCGGCATCCTCTTTGTGATCTCCTGCTACTACGCGGTCATCATCGCCTGGTCATTGAGCTTCTTTTACTTCTCCTTCGGCACCAAGTGGGGCGACGACACCGCAGCATTCTTCACCGACGAGTACCTTCACCTACCCAAAGAAGTTGGCGTCTCGTCGGACTTGGTCGCTGGCGTCGCGTGGCCGTTAGCGGCAGTCTGGGTCGCGATTGTGGTGGTGCTGGCGCTCGGAGTTTCTAAGGGCATCGAGAAGCTCAACGTCATTGGCATTCCATTGTTGGTGTTGGGTTTCGGTGCCCTCGTTATTCGGGCGGTAACCCTGCCCGGCGCGTCGGACGGGCTCAATGCTCTCTTCACCCCGGATTGGGCCGCGCTGCGCGACCTCAACGTGTGGATCGCGGCCTACAGTCAGATCTTCTTCTCCATGTCGATCGCTTTCGGCATCATGATCGCGTACGCATCGTTCCAGCGACGCAAGGCAAACATGACGTCGTCGGGTCTGGTCGTTGGCTTCGCGAACTCGTCGTTCGAGATCCTCGCAGGCATCGGCGTGTTCTCGGCCCTGGGCTTCCTCGCCCATCAACAGGGCATCGCGGTAGACGAGCTTGAGGGGATCTCAGGTCCCATCCTGTCGTTCGTGACATTTCCCGCCGTGATTTCCCAGATGCCGGGCAGTGCGCTGTTTGGTGCCCTGTTCTTCGGGTCGCTGGTGATTGCTGGCTTCACGTCGCTGATCTCGCTGGTTTTGGGAGTCTCGGTGGCGCTCCAAGAGAAGTTCGGGTTGACGCAGCGGACCGCAGCCTTGACCGTTGGCATCGTGTGCGGTGCCGTCTCCTTCGGACTGTTCAGTACCGCCACCGGCCTCTATACGCTCGACACCGTCGACCAGTTCGCCAACAACATCGGCATCGTCGCCTCCGCGATTGCCATGTGCGTCTTGGTGGAGTTCACCTTTAGAAACAATGGCGGTTGGGCTTCCCGAAGCATTGACGAACTGCGCGGGCATTTGAACGCGGTCTCGACCTTCAGGGTCGGTGCATGGTGGGTCCCGCTGATTGGCCTGTACGCGCCGGTCTTCCTGGGAATCATGCTGATCGAGAAACTGCGAACCCTCATCCGCGACGGTTACGAGGGCGAACCCACCTGGTTTGTCGGTGTCTTCGGTTGGGGCACCGTCGGACTCATCGCAGTCATAGCGATCGTCGGCACACTGTTCCCGTGGAAGGGACGCGACGATCCGCAGTTTAAGGCGTGGCCAGATGTGAGACCTGTCGTCGCGGCAAAGAAGGGGGCCGAGCAATGACCGGCGGAGCAATTCTCTTTCTCATCATCGCGGCGGTCGTGGTGTGGGGCGGACTGGCGGCCAGCATTGCCTTTCTCGTCCGTCATCCGGAAGTCGAAGAACTGCCTGAGGAACCGGCAGCCCTCGTCCGCGATGACGTAGTCCGCGAAAGTGAACCGCACCCCACCCGCGACACCTGACGGTTCGGCTATTTCGCGCAACGTTTTATCCCGCCCGGGCGGGAAATCCAGCATTCCTCAAGGGAGTACACCAGTGGGCATGTTTAGCAGCCTCTTCGGTCGTGTGAAATCAGTTGAGCAGTCCATCGCCGACACTGATGAACCCGGCAGCAAACTGAAACGCGAACTGACCGCATGGGACCTTACGGTCTTCGGCGTGGCCGTGGTGGTTGGTGCGGGCATCTTTACGACCACCGCGCGGACCGCAGGAAATGTCACAGGACCCTCGGTGTCGTTGGCGTTTGTGCTCGCCGCTATCGCCTGCGGCCTGGCCGCACTCTGCTACGCCGAGTTCGCTTCGACGGTCCCGGTTGCCGGTTCGGCGTACACCTTCTCGTATGCCACGTTCGGTGAATTTGTCGCCTGGATTATTGGGTGGGACTTGATCTTGGAGTTCGCGCTGGCCGCGTCGGTGGTCGGTAAGGGCTGGTCGCTGTACCTGGGCAATATCATTGGCGCAGGCAACAACACCTTTGAGTTGTTTGGACACACCTTCGACTGGGCTGCGCTACTCCTGATTGCGGTCCTGACAACGTTATTGGCACTCGGCACCAAGCTGTCCTCGCGTGTCTCCGTCGTCATCACGGCGATCAAAGTGTCCGTGGTGCTGCTCGTCATTGTCGTCGGTGCGTTCTACATCAGTACCAAGAACTATTCGCCGTATATTCCGCCCGCGCAGCAATCGGCCGACGGGCCGTCCGGCATTCGGCAAACTCTGTTCTCGTGGATAACTGGCGGTGCCGGCAGTGATTTTGGTTGGTACGGACTCCTCGCCGCGGCGTCGCTCGTATTCTTCGCCTTCATCGGTTTCGACATCGTCGCCACCACCGCAGAGGAAACGAAGAATCCGCAGAAGGCGTTGCCGCGCGGCATTCTCGGTTCGCTCGCGATCGTCACGGTCCTGTACGTCGCGGTGTCTCTGGTGCTGACCGGGATGGTTCCCTACACCGCCCTGGCCGGCGAGAATGCGACCTTGGCGACGGCTTTTGCCGTCCACGACATCGGCTGGGCCGAATGGGCTATCAACATCGGTGCCCTCGCTGGCCTCACGACCGTCGTAATGGTGATGCTGCTCGGGCAGACACGCGTCGGGTTCGCCATGGCGCGCGACGGACTGCTGCCGCGCGGTCTCGCGAAGACCGGTAGTCGCGGGACGCCCGTCCGGATCACGGTCATAGTGGGCGTGGTCTCCGGTCTTCTCGCCTTCATCTTCCCGATGGGCACACTCGAAGAGATGGTGAACATCGGTACCTTGTTCGCCTTCGTTCTCGTGTGCATAGGCGTGATTGTGCTGCGTCGTACCCGTCCCGATCTCAAACGCGGTTTTCGCGTTCCGCTGGTTCCGGTGATCCCGATTTTGGCGGTTGCAGCCTGCATCTGGTTGATGCTGAATCTGGCAGTGGAGACCTGGCTGCGATTCGTCGGTTGGATGCTCATCGGCATCGTCGTCTACGCCTTCTACGGTCGTCGCAATTCGGTCCTTGGTAAGCGGCAACGCGGCGAAGTCGTCGACGATGTCCCGACACCGGAGTCGCTGTAACTTGTGGTCGCGATACGCTAGTAGCAAGAACACAGTCTTATAGACGCGACAGGTACCGGTTGCCTCACAGGTGACCGGTACCGTCATTGATTAGTCTGCCAACCGAGAGGTACCTATGACCGCGCCCACTAGCGCCCTGACCACCGACACTCGCAACGGCGTCGAGTACAAGGTTGCCGATCTCTCCGAGGCCGAATATGGCCGTAAAGAGATCCGTCTGGCCGAGCACGAGATGCCCGGTCTGATGGAACTGCGCCGCGAGTACGCCGATGTGCAGCCGCTGAAGGGCGCTCGGATTTCCGGCAGCCTGCACATGACTGTGCAGACAGCCGTGCTGATTGAGACTCTCGTCGCCTTGGGCGCGGAGGTTCGCTGGGCGTCGTGCAACATTTTCTCCACCCAGGACCACGCGGCCGCAGCCGTGGTCGTCGGACCGTACGGCACCGTCGAAGAGCCCTCGGGCGTTCCGGTGTTCGCGTGGAAGGGCGAAACGCTGGAGGAGTACTGGTGGGCTGCGGAGCAGATGCTGACCTGGCCTGACGTTGATGGCGAGCCCGCGCCGGCCAACATGATCTTGGACGACGGCGGCGACGCCACCATGCTGGTGCTCCGCGGTTGTGAGTTTGAGAAGGCAGGCGTTGTGCCGCCAGCCGACGAAAGCCACTCGGCCGAGTACAAGGTGTTCCTGGAACTGCTGCGTCGTTCCGTTGAGGTTGCGCCCGGCAAGTGGAGCGCAATCTCGGAGTCGGTACAGGGCGTCACCGAGGAAACCACCACGGGAGTCTTGCGGCTGTACCAGTTCGCGGTCGCAGGCGAGCTGGACTTCCCGGCCATCAATGTCAACGATTCGGTCACCAAGAGCAAGTTCGACAACAAGTACGGCACCCGCCATTCGTTGATCGACGGCATCAACCGCGGCACCGATGTTCTCATCGGCGGCAAGAAGATCCTGATCTGCGGCTACGGCGACGTGGGCAAGGGTTGCGCAGAGTCCCTCGCGGGCCAGGGCGGTCGTGTCCAGGTCACTGAGATCGACCCGATCAACGCGCTGCAGGCGCTCATGGACGGCTACGACGTCGTCACCGTCGACGAAGCCATCGCCAACGCCGACATCGTCATCACTGCCACCGGCAACCTGGACATCATTTCCTTCGAGCACATGAAGAAGATGAAGCACCAGGCCGTTCTCGGCAACATCGGTCACTTCGACAACGAGATCGACATGGCTGGTCTGGAAGCTGCCGAAGGCATGACGCGCATCAACATCAAGCCGCAGGTCGATCAGTGGGTGTTCCCCGACGGCCACAGCATCATCGTGCTGTCGGAGGGGCGTTTGCTGAATCTCGGCAACGCGACGGGCCACCCGTCGTTTGTCATGAGTAACAGCTTCGCCAACCAGGTCATCGCACAGATTGAACTGTGGACCAAGGGCGACGAGTACGACAACGAGGTCTATCGCCTCCCCAAGCATCTCGACGAGAAGGTCGCTCGGATCCACGTCGAGGCTCTCGGCGGCAGCCTGACCAAGCTCAGCAAGGAGCAGGCTGAGTACATCGGCGTCGACGTCGAAGGCCCCTACAAGCCGGAGCACTACCGCTACTAATCCCGCCCGTGGCGTCCCGCCCCGCCTGTTCTCGCATGATGCGTTGATTCCCGCTCCACGTCTGACGTGGAGCGGGAATC
>NZ_JBARYI010000093.1:0-31994 GCF_049647785.1 Gordonia sp. (in: high G+C Gram-positive bacteria) | reverse complement strand
AGTGCGGGAATCGACGCATCATGCGAGAACAGGTAGGGCGGGCACAATGGGAGGCGTGGCGGCACAGAAACTGGAACGACGGTGGACGACGTCGACTCGAACTCCGGTGCGGGCCATGCTGGCAATCCATCAACGGGGCAGCGGCGATCCAGCGTTCCGTGTCGCCGCCGATGGGTCGGTGTGGCGCGCCGTACACACCCCCGACGGACCGGGAACAGTGACGATCGCGACCGGTGCCGGAACGGAACTAATCGCCCGCGCCTGGGGGCCGGGCGCAGCCTGGCTGATTGACACCGCCCCAAAAATGCTCGGCGCAGCAGACGATCCGACACAGTTCATCCCGCGCGACGCCGTCGTCGAACGACTTGCCGCCAAAGTCCCGAATCTGCGGATCGGGCGGACCGACCGGGTGTGGGAGGCCCTCGTCGGTGCAGTGATCGAGCAGAAAGTCACCGGCACCGAGGCATACCGTGCGTGGCGCTACCTACTTACCAAGTACGCCGAACGTGCGCCCGGTCCCGTGCCCGACGACATGCGCGTCCCGCCGCCGCGACAACGGTGGCGGGACATCACCGAATCCGACTGGCATCGAAGCGGACTGGAAGCCATCCGCGCCAAAACCATTCGCACGGCGGCGGCAGTCGACGTCGAAACCAAGGCCGATCGTCTCACCGCGCTGCCTGGCGTCGGGCTCTGGACCGCCGCGCACACCCGCATTCGCGCCGTCGGCGATCCCGACGCGGTACCCGTCGGCGACTACCACACGCCGTCGGTCGTCGGGATGGCGCTGGCGGGCGAAAAAGTCGACGACGACGGCATGCTTGAACTACTGGAACCCTATGCCGGACAACGCTATCGAGTGATCCGACTGTGCGAACTCGGGGCCGGGATGCCCGAGCGGCGCGGGCCCCGCATGTCCGTGCGCGACTATCGTCGAATGTGACGACCTACGGTGCCAGCGGGTCGGGAACTTCGCCGGTGCGGATCGGGCAGCGCGTCTGGCTGTAGATCGTGGGCATGCACAGATTGCAGTGGACACACTGCGACTTAGTTTCCGGGTCGGCTTCGATGCGCAGCGGCAGGTCGGGCTCGCGGAGCAGTGCCCGACCCATCGCCACAAAGTCGAAGCCTTCGTCGAGCGCGCGATCCATGGTGGCGCGATTGGTGACACCACCGAGCAAGATGACCGGGAGTGAGACCGACTTGCGCAACTCGCGTGCCAGCGGCATCAGGTAGGCGTCGTGGTACGGGTAGTGCTTCAGGAACACCGGCCCACCAGCCTTTAGCCCGGCGCGCATGATGCCCGAGAATGCTGCAGCGAACTCCTTCCGAGGTGCCTTGCCGTGGAACAGGTACATCGGATTCAGCAGTGACGAACCCGCCGTCGGCTCAATCGCGTCGATAAAGCCGTCGGCCTCGAACATGCGGGCGGTCTCGCAGGCATCGTCGACGTTGAAACCGCGCCACGGCTTCGCGGCACGACCGGGCCCCGGCTTCCCGACGCCGTCGTACATGTTGAGTTTGGCCCACACGGCCACATCCGGTCCGACGGCCTCGCGGACCGATTCCAGAACCTCGCGCGCCAGTCGTGCTCGATTGGCGATCGGACCGCCGTAGTCATCGCGACGGTGGTTCAGCAGCGGCGACAAGAACGAGCTGATCAGGTAATTGTGCCCGCAATGCACCTCGAGCGCGTCGAAGCCGGAATCGACGGCGATCTTGGCTGCGGTCGCGAACTTCTTGCGCAGGTCGGCGATGTCTTCGACGGTCAGCTTCTGCGTCAATGACATACCCATCGGTGCGGGGATAGCGCCGGGCCCGAGGGCCTTGGCGCGGTTCGACACCGAGTTCGCGACGGGACCAGCATGGCCCAACTGGGCTGCGGCCAAGGCGCCCTCGGCATGAATGGCACCGGTGAGCTTGCGGAGGCCGTCAACAGCCTCCGGGCGCATCCAGATCTGGTGACGATCCGTTCGCCCCTCGGGCGACACCGCGCAGTACGCGACCGTACTGATCGCGACGCCGCCAGCGGCATGCTCCCGGTGAAAATTGATCAGCTCATCGGTGACCAAAGCGTCGGGAGTCATACCCTCGAAGGTCGCGCATTTGATGAGGCGATTGCGCAGGGTCAGCGGCCCCAACTTGGCGGGGGCAAAAGGGTTGGTCATCGCAAACTTTCTTCGTCGGAATTGGGCTGTGGGGCAGAGGGGCCGGACAAGCCGGCGGTTAAGAATTGGCGGAGGGCCGCAGCGGCCGTCGGAGGTAGCGGGACGCCCGGTCCGAACTGCGCCAGCAGCAGGGAGAATGCAACGCGGCAGCGTCGTCGAGCATCGGTGAGACTGAGTCCCGGGATGGCACGAGTCAGGGCCTGGGCCCATACGTCCAGGTCAAACCAGGTGGTCTGCCACTCGGCGGTGGGATTGGTGAGAACAAACCGCGAGAGAAGCGACAGTCGTACCGCGCCAATCGGGTCGGCGAGGAGTTCTTCCATCGGTGCGAGGATGGCGTCGACGAGGGCGGGGACGCTTGGCGGCCCGGCGATCGCTTCGTCGAGCCCGCCAGCCCACACCGAGGCCAGGCGAGTTTCCAGAAGATTCGCGACCAGCTGTTCCTTGGACCCGAAGTGGTAGTGCACAGCTGCGGAATTGGCGCTGGCGCGCGTGCAGATCCGGCGAACGGATACGGCGTCGTATCCGTCCTGAAGGAGCAGGGCCTCGGCGGCGTCGAGCAATTTCTCCCGTGTGGTTTGCGAGGGAGTGGTTGCGGGCATGTCGGTATTCAAACACAGATTGAATCGTTGTTTCAATCACTGATTGAATCTGCGGTGCCGAGCGGCGCATTTCTGTCACAAAGCGGTCCTCAGAAACAACCAGACCGTCACCGATCGGGGTGATCGGTGACGGTCTGGTCGAATCGTGACAGAAAAGGGGGACGAGCGGAGCGAGGAAAAAGGGGCGCGGGCTAGTGGCCGTGGATGACGATGAGGGTGACGGTGCCGTCGGTGACGGCGGTCAGTTCGTGCTTGGTGCGGGCGTCGACGCGGATGGCAGTGCCCGGCTGGAGGCGGACGGTGGTGCCCTGGACGGTGAAGTCGATCTCGCCGAACTGGCCCAGCACGATGATCGGGTGGACGGCCATGTGTTCGGCCATAACCTGTCCGGCCACAAATGACAGTCGGACAACGGTCTCCGAGTCGCTCTTATGTATCCGCTTAACCCACGGCTTGGGGCCCGTGCCGTCGGTGTTGGGTGCGTTCAGTTCCGTCAAGTAGCTGAAAGCACTCGGAGATACATCGAGCGACGTCATTTAGGCTTCCTCGCGATCAGTTCAATGGCGGCCATCTCGTGCTGGTACTTATTGAAGACGCTGCGCATCGCCAGGATGCGTTTGCGTGCGGCGCCATTCCGCAAGACGTTGACCACGATCTTCAGGGTTCCAACGATACCCTCGTCGGCAATGACCCGACGCGTCTCCAGCAGCGCCATCGGTGCGAAACCGACCTTCTCAACGACGAAGCCGGCATCTTCGAGAATGGTGCGCCACTCCCGCTCGGTGAGCGGTCGGGCATTCACCTTGATTGACCGCGCGAGCGCTTTGCGAATCTCCGTCTTCGCCTCGTCGGGCAGGGTGTCGGGATGTAAAGCCAACTCGTGGATCGCGTAGCGGCCGCCGGGCCGCAAGACGCGGAACGCCTCGTTAATGATTTCGGTCTTACCGCGATCGGTCTGCATCGTCAGCATCGCTTCACCGACGACAGCATCGGCGGAGTCGTCGGCGAGCCCGGTTGCCTCGGCCTCGGCCTCATGGACCGCACCGCGACCGGCGATCGCGGCACTCGTCAATGCGACGGCCTGCGGATCGGCCTCGATCCCGACGTAGCTCTTGGGGTTGCGGGAGAGGATCTCCGTCGCGGTCTTGCCGAGGCCCGGTGCCAGTTCGACGACGTCGGCGTCGGCCAAGTCGGCGTCGGCGAGCATTTGCTCGGTCAGCTCCAATCCGCCGGGCCGCAGCACGCGCTTGCCCATGCGCGCCAGAAGCCAGTGGCCGGGCAGATCTTCATCGCGACGTCCCTCAAGGGGAAGGGCTCCGGTGGTACTCGCTTGAGACATCGTCTCTCCTAACTGAGGGATCGTTCCAGAGTTAGGTTAGCCTCAGGTTGCCTACATAGGGAAGGGTGCCCTGACTATTGGGGCTTCGGTTTCCTCGCGTGAATGTATTGCCCGACGCCGGTTATGGTCTGTTCGATGTGCTCTAGGCCGAGCGACTGGAGTTGGACGAGCAGTTCCCGCTTGCCGAAAATCCGCAGGCCAGACCACCCGATGGCGGTCCTGGCGCCGGGAAGTGCGGCGATCGATGCCTCGACCGAAGTGAAGATGATCAACTCTCCGCCGGGCTTGAGGACGCGTGCCATCTCGTCGAGCACCGGAAGGGGATTCGGGATGAGATAGAGCGCGGCCAAACACATGACGGTGTCAATGGAGTTGTCCGCGACCGGGAGGAAATGCGCGTCTCCTCGCACATACGAAATCCGCGGGAGGCGATGCCGAGACTGTGCCTGCGCGAGCATTGGCATCGAATAGTCGAGGCCGATATAACGGCCATCGCCGGTGAGTCCGGCCGCGGCATCCTCGCTGTAATTGCCGGGACCGCAGGCGATATCGAGCACAGTGCGGTCGCCCGGACGAGCCAGGTAGGCGCGCAGGGCCCGATCGTAGTCTTGCGTTTCGGGGCCGCCGAGGCTGAACCCGCGGGTGAATACCGGGCGCCACAAATGCTCATAGATCTGCGAGAACGCCGCGTTGCCCATCAGCCGCTGCGCGAGTGACGTCACCATTGTGCCCGTTCAGAACTGGTCGCGCGCGATGCGCAGCGTGGAAATGGTGGTGGCGAGCATGTCGTACTGGCCCACCAGCAGCGTGAACGCGATCGCCTTGCGCTCAGTGAGGTGACGACGCAGGGAATCCCACGTCGGATCCGACAGATCTCGCGTGCCGACCAACTCGTCGACGGCCAGCAGCAGGGTGCGCTGGCGGTCGCCCCAACCGGCGTCTGGCCCCTCAATGATCCGCTCGAACTCGGCGCTATCGATCCCGGCCTTGGCGCCCAACCGTCGGTGATGGTCGAGTTCGTAGTCGGATCCGCGCAGGTGGGCCACGCGAATAATGATCATTTCCGACTCGCGGCGCGATAGTTCACCGAACGGCATCATCCGCGACGAGAAGTGCAACCACCCGCGGAACAGTCCCTTGCTGCGGCCAAGCGTCGAGAATATCTTCGCGTCCCGGGTGCCCGCGCCAGCGGAGATCGCCCGAACCAGGAGCCAATTGATCGGTCCGAGCTCGCCGAACGAGCCAGGGGCAATGCGAGGTGTGCTCATGGGACAAACCTAGTCGACCGTCTCGCTCGGGGTCGAGTGTCTGCGCTTCCGTGACACTCAGGACGTGGTGTACGGCGAGATAGTGCTCCGGTGCTCTTCCAGGTGCAGTTCCACACCGAGCGGCGGGAACGCCCGCTGCGGGCAGTTTTGTCGATCGCAGACACGACAGCCCGCGCCGATCGGGGTGGCGCGGGCGTCGTCATCCAACTCCAGACCGTCGGAGTAGACCACCCGCCCGGCATGGCGGAGCTCGCAGCCCATGCCGATCGCGAACGTCTTGCCGGGCTGTCCGTAGCGGGCCGCACGACGCTCGACCGTCCGTGAGATCCAGAAGTATTGGCGACCGTCGGGCATTTCGGTGATCTGGGTGAGGATCTTGCCCGGCGACCCAAACGTCTCGTACACATTCCACAGGGGGCAGGTGCCGCCGGAAGACGAGAAGTGAAAACCGGTGGCGGACTGACGTTTTGACATGTTTCCAGCCCGGTCAACGCGGACGAACGTCCACGGGACGCCGCGCATGCTCGGCCGCTGCAGTGTTGATAGGCGGTGGCACACGGTTTCGTACGAGACCGCATAGAACGCCGACAACCGCTCGATGTCGTACCGGAAGTCCTCGGCGAGCCCATGGAACTGGCTGTAGGGGAGCACCGCGGCCGCCGCGAAGTAGTTCGCCAATCCCAGTCTGGCCAGCGTCGCGGCGTCTTCGGTGGTGTAGTTCGCGGCTGCCACGAGTTCCTCGATGAGATCGCCAAACTCCAGAAATCCCAGTTCCGCAGCGATCTTCATCGCGCGCTGACCGGAAGACAGGGCCGCGGAAAACTCGATCAGCTTGGCGTCGGGGTCGAAACGGTGCAGCACATTGTCGCCTAGATCCACGCGCCGCTCGATCCGGACCCCGTGGCGATCTTGCAGTCGTGCTGCGAGTCCGGCACGCAAGTCCGCCGAGTGCATCCGCATGCGGGTCGTGAGGTCTTCCGCGGCCTCGTCGAGTTCATGAATGTAATTGCGACGCTGATAGAAGAAGTTCCGGACCTCTTCGTGTGGCGCGCTGATCGATCCGCGCTGTTCTTGATCTCCGCGCCCCGACGTCGCCGCCGCCAACTGCTCCGAGACCACCCGATAGTGCCGGTGGATGGCGGCCATCGCCTCGGCGAGAGATCGATGCGTCGCGACAAAGCTGGTGACCTCGTCGGTATCGCGCGCGGCATGGTCGATGTCGAGATCTTCGTCGAGCAGCGCTTCGCGAAGCTCGGCGACCAACCGGACGTCGTCCTGGGGGTCGAAGAAGTCGATGTCGAGGCCGTACGCCTCGGTGATCCGGGCCAGAACCGATCCGGTTAACGGCCGGTTGTCGTGCTCGATTTGGTTTAGGTACGACGCGGAAATCCCGAGGACGCCGGCGAGTGCCTGCTGCGAGAGGCCGCGGTCGGCACGCAGTCCGCGTATCCGACCGCCGACAAACATCTTCGGACTGGCTACCTGATTGGGGGCCTGATTGCCGCTCATAACTGCCCATCTTCGCACTGCGGGGTACCGTGCCGGTGTGTCCCGCAGCTACTCGCCCCGCATCCGCCTGTCCCGTGTTGGCCTATCCCGCGTTGTCGCCGTCGCGGTAGCGGCCGTAACCATCGCCACGACCGCGGCCTGTGGGTCGGACGCCAGTGAGAACCTGTCGCTGCCGGACTTGCTGATCACCTCCGACCAGATGCCAGCGAATTTCACCGTGGCAACGATGACCGTCGACGACCTCATCAGGGCTAACCGGGCCACCCTGGAACAGTCGACGACCGTCGCCTTTGTCCCCGCGGAGTGCGCGCCGACCGCGGATGCGGCGTTCAATCCGCTGCTGAACGAAGGGAACTCGGCGTTGTTGGTGGGTACGGCGCAGGACGGCACGTTCAGTGAGCTGATTTCATCGGTGCGCCGCGACATCGATGCCGACCGTCGTGCCACCACTGGGCCGTGTCGCGTGGTGACGGCCACGCCGAGCAAGGGAACTTTGGCTGGAGCTTCGATCGTCACGACGACCACTGAGCTGCCAGCCATCGTCGAGCCGACCGTGGAGCAGTCGTTCCTGGTTCGCAGTGAGTCGAGGACCACGCTCCCGGGTGGCACGCCCCGCGCGCGAACGGGCCTGATGGGCAATGTTCTGGTGAAGCGGCCCAACGGGGATGTGGTGACCCTTCAGGTGGGCGTTTCCGCTCAGGAAATCGAATCACCCGGGGGAGCCGCCGCACCCGCACCAATGTCGGACGCGGCGTTTGCCGAACTCGTGCGCGACGCCATCGCACGCGCTTCTCGCTGACCTTCGTCGTTGATTTCTTTCGCCTGCGTCACATCTGGGGTGTGAAGTACAACACATTCTTTCGGGCCGCTTGAGTCGGACATTTCTCGACTATCTCGTCGGGGGCTGTCGGATGGCCCGAAGGTTTTCCCAGTACGCGCGTACTTTTTAGCGAAACCCGTGTCGCGGGCCGCTAGTCGAACTTTGCAAGATTTACAGAACTCGCCAGTAACCTGGTCGTGATTAACACCTGTCAAGGGCTGGACCTGGGACTTTGTCATATGGCAACCTAGTGCCAGGCAACGCCTCAAGGTGCCAACCGGTTCGCAAGAATCGACTGGACCTTAAACCCTCAAAGCGCTGCGATCGAGCAGTTCTAACGAAAGCGAAGGCTATGAGCAACGTCGGAAAGCCGCGTACCGCCGCGGAAATCCAGCAGGATTGGGACACTAACCCCCGCTGGAAGGGCATCACTCGCGACTACACTGCCGAGCAGGTCGTTGAGCTCCAGGGCAACGTCGTCGAGGAGCACACCCTCGCTCGTCGTGGCGCTGAAATCCTCTGGGAAGGCGTCACCAAGGGTGACGACAGCTACATCAACGCACTTGGCGCCCTCACCGGCAACATGGCCGTGCAGCAGGTCCGCGCGGGCCTGAAGGCCATCTACCTGTCCGGTTGGCAGGTCGCCGGTGACGCGAACCTCTCGGGTCACACCTACCCGGACCAGTCGCTGTACCCGGCGAACTCGGTCCCGTCCGTCGTCCGTCGCATCAACAACGCGATGCTGCGCGCCGATGAGATCGCCAAGGTCGAAGGCGACGACGCCGTCGACAACTGGGTCGTCCCGATCGTCGCCGACGGTGAAGCTGGCTTCGGTGGCGCACTCAACGTGTACGAACTCCAGAAGGCCATGATCGCCGCCGGTGCCGCAGGTACCCACTGGGAAGATCAGCTCGCCTCGGAGAAGAAGTGCGGCCACCTCGGCGGCAAGGTGCTGATCCCCACCCAGCAGCACATCCGTACCCTGACCTCGGCTCGCCTTGCTGCCGACGTCGCCAACACCCCCACCGTCGTGATCGCCCGCACCGACGCTGAGGCTGCCACCCTGATCACCTCGGATGTGGACGAGCGCGACCGCCCGTTCCTGGACGGCACTCGCACCTCCGAAGGCTTCTACGGCGTCAAGAACGGCATCGAGCCCTGCATCGCTCGCGCCAAGGCTTACGCACCGTACGCCGACCTGATCTGGATGGAAACCGGCAAGCCCGACCTCGAGCTCGCCAAGAAGTTCGCCGAGTCGGTCAAGGCTGAGTTCCCGGACCAGCTCCTGGCCTACAACTGCTCGCCTTCGTTCAACTGGAAGCAGCACCTGGACGACGACACGATCGCCAAGTTCCAGAACGAGCTCGGCGCGATGGGCTTCAAGTTCCAGTTCATCACCCTCGCCGGCTTCCACGCCCTCAACTACTCGATGTTCGATCTGGCCCACGGCTACGCTCGCGAGCAGATGAAGGCATACGTGGACCTGCAGGAGCGCGAGTTCGCTGCTGAGGAGCGCGGTTACACCGCCACCAAGCACCAGCGTGAGGTTGGCGCCGGTTACTTCGACCGCATCGCCACCACCGTCGACCCGAACACCTCGACCGCAGCCCTCAAGGGCTCGACCGAAGAGGGCCAGTTCCACTAGGAACTGATTCAACCTTTCTTCGCTAGAGGTTGACGACTGCTATTGAACCCGGGGCACTGGGAGGGATTAGTCCCCATGTGCCCCGGGTTCATTGCATCTATTGGACTTCCAGTACTTCGGCGTGACCGCGCATAACACGGCAGGAGCCTTGACATGACAAGCGAGAAGATTTCGCGCGTCGGCATTATCGGTGCCGGTCAGATGGGTGCGGGCATCGCTGAGGTCTGCGCCAGGGCCAATGTTGACGTGCTGGTGTACGAGTCATCGCGGGAGTTGCTGGCCGCTGGCCGAGCTCGAATTATGGAGTCGCTTGACCGCGGCGTCAGTCGCGGAAAACTGACCGAGCGTGAGCGTGAACAGGCATCGTGGCGTCTGCGCTTCACCTCTGACCTCGACGACTTCGCCGACCGGCAGTTGGTTGTCGAGGCGATTGTCGAAGACGAAGACGTGAAGGCTGCCGTCTTTGGTGCGCTCGACAAAGTGGTGACAGACCCGAATGCGGTCCTCGCCTCAAATACTTCGTCCATCCCGATCATGAAGTTGGGGATGGCCACCGAGAATGCGCACCGCGTGATCGGAATGCACTTCTTTAATCCCGTTCCGGTGCTGCCCTTGGTTGAACTAGTGACGACGCTGATGACCTCCGACGAGGTCAGCGCGCGGGCCGAAGCATTCGCCTACGACGTCCTCGGTAAGCAGGTGGTCCGCTCGGCGGATCGCTCGGGTTTCGTCGTCAACGCACTCCTGGTTCCGTACCTGCTGTCGGCGGTGCGGATGGTCGAGAGCGGCTTTGCGACAGTGGAAGATATCGACAAGGCGATGGTGCTCGGATGCGCCCACCCGATGGGCCCGTTGAAGCTCGCCGATCTGGTTGGACTCGACACCGTCAAGGCGATTGCCGACAAAATGTACGACGAGTTCAAGGAGCCGCTGTACTCGCCGCCATCGGTGCTGCTGCGGATGGTGGAGGCTGGACGACTGGGGAAGAAGTCGGGCCACGGTTTCTACACGTACGACGAGCCGGCCGTCGTGTCGCGCTGAAGCGCTTGCCGCTGGTTGTCGCACTGGGTGCTGACAACTCGGGGAAGACTGGGACTCTGCGGCCGACGTTTGCTAGCGGTTAGCTAATTTAATCAGGCTGGTGGGAATGTAGCGACCAGCTAACTCCGCTGTTCAGACGACAAAAATCCACGAGTCTGCCGGCGAACTCCCGGTGATATGGACCACTCTGCTAGCTGTAGCGCTAGCTTTAGTTAGCACTTTGCGGCATGCTGGTATTACCCGATCCAAAGCAATGCAAGGAGTTGCCATGAGCACCGCCGAACGTACTTTCCCCACCCCGGTCTACGCCGTCGTCGGCGCTGGCGATGTCGCTGTCCAGGAAGTCAAGGACGCACTCGCCGAGCTGAAGGCCCGCGCACAGGCTTCGCGTGAGCGCACCCAGGCTCGTCTCGACGAGACTCGTACCCGCTTGACTGAACTGCCGACCGACTTCCCGAGCATCGAGGAAATCCGCGGCAAGCTGACCACCGAGGAAATCCTCAAGGTCGCAAACCCGTACATCGAGGCCACAACCGGCCTGTACAACACGCTTGCTGAGCGCGGCGAAGGCGCTGTGGAGCGTCTCCGTCAGACCCCGTACGTCGAGGAGAACATCGCTCGCGTCGAGAAGGTCTACCAGGAAGCTGTTGAGCTGACCGAGGATGCGCTCGGCGCCGTCTCGTCGCAGACCCGCTCCGTCGGCGAGCGCGCTGCTGCTCTGGCTGGCCGCGCTGCCGATCGCGTTGAAGATGCCGCTGTTGCCGCAGACGAGGTTTCGGACAAGCTGCTCGACGCCGCTGCTGACATCGAAGAAGCAGGAGTCAAGGCCAAGGCTGACGCCGATGCCGCCGCTAAGAAGGTCAGCGCCGCTGCCACCCGCAAGCCGGCCGCTGCAGCGAAGCCTGCTGCGAAGAAGGCTGCTCCCGCCAAGAAGGCTGCTCCCGCAGCCAAGAAGGCAGAGCCCACCGCTAAGTAAGACCAGTTGTAGAAACTGAGCCCCGACACGTCACGGTGTCGGGGCTCAGTTGCGTCTTCCCGCTTAACTCATCTCGGCGACGCGCCGCTTTTCGACCTTCACGTCGAACTGTGCGGGCGGCCACTCCAAGTCGAGTGAATCCAGTGCATCCAGCAGCAGTTCGGACACGGCTAGGCGCGAGAACCATTTGCGGTCGGCCGGAATCATGAACCACGGCGCAGTTTCGGTGTCGGTGAGATCGAATATGTCCTGGTAGGCCGCGAGATAGTCGTCCCAAAGGGCGCGCTCGTCGACGTCGTTCGGATTGTACTTCCAGAACTTATCGGGCCGCTCTAGACGCTCGGTGAGGCGAGCGCGCTGCTCCTCCTTTGACACGACCAGCGCGCACTTAATGACCGTTGTGCCGGCGGCAACCAGTTCGGCTTCGAAATCGTTGATCAGTTGGTAGCGAGCCCGCCAGGTGTCCTCGGGAACCAGATTGTGAACCCGAACAGGCAGCACATCTTCGTAATGTGAACGGTCAAAGATGCCGATCCTGCCAGCGCCCGGAAGTGCGCGGTGGATGCGCCACAGAAAGTCGTGGGAGAGTTCCTCGGCGGTGGGTTTTCCGAAGCCGACTACGGACAAACCCTGCGGATCCATCAATCCTCCGACGTGCCGGACGATGCCACCCTTGCCTGCGGTATCCATGCCTTGCAGCACCAGCAGCACCGAGCGGTTGCCGCCCGAGCGGCCTTCGGCGTAAAGCATCTCCTGCAACTGCGCCAACCGCTCACCGGTCTTGGCGAGGAGGGCTTCGCCGTCGCCCCGGTCGCCGTCGAATCCCGGCGTCGAATTCGCATCAAAATCGCTGATGGGACCGGTGTTGCGCACGCGCAACGCAGACGAAGGCGGAACCGACCACAAAGAACCTGAACTACTCACAAGTGGAGCCTCTCACTATTCGCTGGTGTCGACGGGGAGGAACATTGGCGGATTCGCAGAAAAGCGTTCGCTGTCACCGTCGGCGTTCACAATCGCGACGACGCCGCCCCAGATAAGCATCGTCAACTGGTCGGCCATGGCTTCCGACGTCTGGTCTGGGGCCGCAATCCACTCCTGTACCGCGTTCGTGACCGCACCAACCATCGCCTGCGCCCAAATAGCGGCGCCGGCGGTGCTGGCGCCGCGGGACGCGAGTCGCGACCGCAACGTGGAGGCGAGGGCCCCGGCAAAGATGCGTTCGGCATCGGCGGCCACCGCACGACTGCCAGCGGGGCGGTTCATGGTGAACCGGTAAACGTTCGGATCGGTCGAGACGATGTCGACATAGACGTGGATTACCGCGCGGACGAGCGGGTAATCGCCGATGTCTCCGGAGAGTGCTTCGATCAGGCGGGGCAGCACTGTCGTTTGCACGTAGGCGAGCGTGACCGCTGCGGCCAGGTCGTTCTTGTCGGCGAAATAGCGGTACAGGACCGTCTTCGACACCCCAATGTGGCGGGCGATGTCGTCCATCCCCGCATCCGGGCCTAGCGCGCGGACGGCGTCGATCGTGCCGGTGGTTAATTCGGCCCGACGTTCCTGCTTGTGAGCCTCCCAACGCTGCTTGCGGCCGTCCGAAGCGACGGCTTCCACGGCGGGGGTGAGGATGCGCTGTTCCAGTTCGCGGGTCAGGACAGCGGCCGCATTCACGGCGGCGCGTGCGGCATTTGTGGGGATCGGCGGGTTGGGCATCACTAGAAAGACTAGTAGTTTGTGCGGAACACTGGATGAGTGTCGTCAACCTTCATGCAACCTCAGAGTGCTCCCGCGTCACTGTCAGTGCCTGCTGGGCTGACCGAGGCCGATGCAAAACGTGCCCGTGACCTGCGACGAATGAAGATCGTCGCCACCGGCCTGCTGGTTTTCGCGGCAGTAATCTATTTCGTTATGCGGTGGCTGGAACACCGCGACGGTGCCGACGTCGCGACGTGGGTTGGCTACGTTAGGGCCACGGCGGAGGCCGGGATGGTTGGCGCATTGGCCGACTGGTTTGCCGTGACTGCACTATTTCGACAGCCGCTCGGACTGCCGATTCCGCACACCGCGCTGATCCCTCGCAAGAAGGACCAGATCGGTGATCAGTTGGGTGGTTTCGTCCAAGAGAACTTCATGACGCGCGAGGTGATCGAGACGCGCGTCGAATCACTCGACCTACCGCGCCGACTCGCGTCGTGGGTTGCCGATCCGGCCAACAAACAGCGCGTGAACGACGAAGTGTCGCGGGTGTTCCGGCTGGGTTCGGAAATGCTCGGCGATGAAGACATCGAACGTTTTATCCAGGCAGTTTTGAAATGGGCGGCAGAACCGGTCTGGGCGCCGCCAGCCGGGCGCATTCTCGAACAACTGGTTTCCGAGGACCGGCTGGAACCGGTCATCCAGTTGGCGTGCGACCGTGCCCACGAGTGGGCGCTCGGTTCGCAGGCCCTGGTGGATCGAGTGGTGGACCGGGACGGTCCGGCCTGGACGCCGAAGTTCGTCAACAATCTGGTCGGCGACAAAATCTATCGCGAGCTCACCGAATTCACCTACAAGGTGCGGTCGGATCCGAACCATGAATTGCGGCTCGCGATGGGCAAGTTTGTCGCCGACTTTGCTCAAGACCTGCAATATGACGACGCCATGATCGCCAAGTTTGAGGGGCTCAAAGAAGAACTGCTTGGGCGCGATGAAGTGACAGGCGCGGCGTCGACCGCATGGCAGGCTGGCAAGGCCGTCATCGAGCAGATGCTCGACGACCCCGCATCCACGCTGCGCACCTCGCTGTCCGACGCCGTTGTGCAGTTGGCTCAGCGGATCCGCGACGACGAACCGCTGCAGGCAAAAATGAACGGCTGGACAGTTCGAGGCGCACGCCACATCGCTGACAACTATTCGTCCGAGATCATCTCGGTCATCACCGAAACTGTGCGCGGCTGGGATGCGGAGGAGACCAGTCAGAAGATTGAACTGCAGGTGGGGCGTGATTTGCAGTTCATTCGGATCAACGGCACCGTTGTCGGCTCCCTGGCGGGTCTCACGATCTATACGGTTTCCGTTCTCCTGTTCTCCTAGCGGTGCTTGCATCTGTTAGCGGGCGGCGGTGATACTTGACCGCAGGAGGCATTACGTCCACATGACATCCGATCCAAAGCATCCAGACCGGGCACCCGATGCAGGCACCGTTGAGGCGGTCGCCAACGCGGCGCAAGATATTGGCGAGTTCATTCGCAGCCAACGACTCTCGGCCAAGGTTTCGCTTCGCCAACTTGCCGAGCGCGCCGGGGTGAGCAACCCGTACCTGTCGCAGATCGAACGTGGTCTGCGTAAACCGTCCGCAGACGTGCTTTCGCAGATCGCCAAGGGGCTGCGCGTTTCGGCGGAGGTTCTCTACGTCCGGGCCGGGATCTTGGAGGCGCGGCCAGCCAGCCCGGTCCGGGATGCGCTGCTCGCCGACAGTTCCATCAGCGAACGGCAAAAGCAGATGCTGTTGGAAATCTACGATTCCTTCCGCCGCGAGAACCCGACGTCGGAAACCGACGGCGCGGTCGCCGCGACTGCCGATTCGCCACGTGCCGAATCTGCGGTCACTGCCGATTCCGAGTCGGCCTCAAGTGACTAAGGTGGAATCGTGAGCACAGAAGTTTTCGTCCATTACGCGCAGTTGTACATCCTGATCGCCATCACCCTCGTCTCGGGGATTACGGCCCTGGTGGCACTCGTGCACGCGGCAATCACCCGACCGGATGCCTTCACCGCCGTGGATGCGCAGTCGAAGACCTTTTGGGTGGCTGTCCTCGCCGTCTCTGCTGTGGTCATCTTCCTGATTCAGGCCACGTTCGGCTTTGGCCTCATGTTCTTCCTCGCAGCAGTCACGGCCGTGCTCGTTTACGTCGTCGATGTCCGAGTCCGGGTCGACGACGTCCTCGGTCGTTCGTGGTTCCGGAAGAACGCGTAGACGCTGGCACATGAACGAGTTCCGCATCAACGAACTGGCCCAGGTTTCCGGCGTCAGTGTTCGGAACATTCGCGTCTACCAGGACCGCGGGCTGCTGCCGCCGCCGACGATTCGCGGTCGCACGGGCTGGTACTCCGACGAACATCTTGTCCGGCTGAACCTGATTTCGCGCATGCTCGAACGCGGTTATACCTTCGCCACGATCAGTGAATTGCTGCACGCTGCTCACTACGGAATGAAGGTGGAGCACGTGTTGCGGGCACCCGCCAAAGGCGGCCGCATTCGCAGCTTCAAACGGGCGGCGACCATCACCTTCACGGAGCTCAAGAAGTCGTTGGGTGCCAGTGAGCGCACCATCAGCCTGAGTCAAAAGTTGGGGCTGCTGACCAAGGATGGGACGCACTACGCGATCCGGAATCCCGAAGTGCTCGAGGGTGCCGAAGCGCTGGTGAAGGGCGGCATTGACATCGATGTCCTCCTCGACCGGTGGGTGCGCGTGGAGCAGGACCTGACGGATGTGGCGCGCAGCTTCGTCACGATTATCACCGACACCTATTTCGACGAGAACCTGCCAAACCTGGGTGAGGAAAAACTGGCGAAGATCGCCGAACTCATTCAGACCGTCCGACCGATGGCGCACGAGATCGTAGAAACCACATTCATGCGCGCCCTCGATAACGAGATCTCGCGTGCGATTGGCGAGGCAACCAAATTCTTCGACGCGACGGTGGAAGGTGAGGCCGACGTCGAGGCGGACCGTACGGGTGGGAATCAAATGGGGAAGGTCAAGGAATGACGGGGAAGAACGTGGCGAACAGCAAATGGGCTACCGCCCGGCGATGGGGCTTGTACTCCGCAATCGGTCTCGCCGGGGCGACGGCGGCACAGTTCGCAATCACCGGCTCGGCGATGCTCCGCGAGGTACTCAAATACCCGAAGCCGATCGACGATGGACCCGATCCGCTGCTGGAGCAGCCAACGCACGCCATGCGGTCGTCGGTGGTGGGCACCCCGGATGGTGCGCTCTTGCATGTAGTCGCCTCGGGCGATGTGAACGACTCGGACGAGATCTTGGTCCTCATTCACGGGTGGACGTGCAATACCTCGTTCTGGAACCCGCAGTTCAACCACTTCGGTAGCTCGCGTCCGGTCATCGCCTACGACCAACGCGGTCACGGACTGTCGGAGTTGGGCCCAAACCGGCCGACTGTCGACATGCTGGGGCAAGACCTGCAGGCGGTGCTTGAGGCAATGATCCCCGAGGGGAAGCGTGCGGTGCTGGTGGGCCACAGCATGGGCGGCATGACCATCATGTCGTGGGCGCAGCAGTTCGGTGCGGGCATGGAAGAAAAGATTTCCGGCATCGTTTTGGTCTCCACGGCTGGGTTGGGCGTGATCCAGCGTCAAGAACTGATCCCGGATTCGCTGCCTGCACTGGCGCGTCCGGGCAAGGCCGTGCTGACGAAGTTCTTCACTTCGGCGCCCCTTCCGCTGCCGAGTAACTCGACGACTTCGCTGTTTTCCCATTACGTGACATTGGGACCGGTGGTGCGAAAGGCCTACGTCGATTTCACCGACGAGATCGTCGCAGCCTGCTCGGCGAAGGCTCGTGCGGCGTGGGGCGCGGCAATGTATCCGCTCGACGTGCTGTCGGGGCTGGATCGGATCACCGTTCCGACATCGGTGGTGGTCGGCTCTGCGGATCTATTGACGCCGGTTAAGCACGCTCAGGAGATGGCCACCATCCTCAGCAGCCGCGGCTTCTTGCACTCCTACACCAGCTATGAGGGCGCAGGCCACATGGTGCCGATCGAGCGTGCCGACGCCTTTAACGCACTGATTGACGAACTCCTCGCCGACGTGAGCGTGGCAGCGGGCTAGCCGGCACTTAGTTTTTTTCGGGCATCGCGCAGTTCACGAACACGGGCTCGGGGTGCAGTTCGACACCGAACGCTTCGCATACTCCGTCGCGCACACGTCCGGCGAGGGCCAGCAGATCGGCGGTCGTGGCCGACCCCCGGTTCGTCAATGCGAGCGTGTGTTTGGTTGACAGGCGTGCTGGAGCGTCGTCGGACGGGAAGCCCTTGGTGAACCCTGCACGCTCAATCAACCACCCCGCGGAGAGCTTCACGCCGGCGTCGGCGGGGTAGCGCGGGACGGAGACGTCGGTACCGAGTCGGTTGGTGATGCGATTCAGAATGGCGTCGAGGTCGCCCTCGGCGACGATCGGGTTGGTGAAAAACGACCCCGCGCTCCACGTGTCATGGTCGGTGGGGTCGAGCACCATGCCCTTGCTTGCTCTTAATTCAAGGACGCGCGACCGGACATCTGCAGCATTGGCGGTGCCGCCCTCGGCGACGTCGATGGCACGTGCCAACTCGCGGTATGCGATGGGCGCCGACCGCTGTTCCGGATTGAGCCAGAACGAGACGGCCAGCACTACCTGGCTGTCGCGTCCCTTCAAATTGCTTGTGCGGTAGGCCAATTCGAGGTCGTCGGGACCCACCCACGAAATATTTCCGGTGGTGCGGTCAAGCAGTCGAACGCGGCGCAGGACATCGGCCACTTCGACACCGTAGGCACCAACATTCTGTACCGGGGTGGTGCCCGCGGCCCCCGGGATTCCAGATAAGCACTCAAGGCCACCGAATCCGGATTCGACGGTGGCGGCGACCAACGCATCCCAGTCAGTTCCGGCTTCGGCGGTGACAAACGGGCGGCCGTCTTCCTCGCCATACTCGATCCCGGAGGATGCGATAACGACCGCCGTCCCGTCGAACCCGTCATCGCCGATTACCAGGTTGGAGCCGCCGCCAATCAACAGCACGGACTCGGCTCGGGCATCCAAGTCACGGACGGTCTGAACCAAAGCCTCGGTGCTACCGCACTCGATGACAGCCTTGGCTGGTCCGCCCAGGCGCAGGGTCGTCAACGATGCGAGGGTGGTGTCCGGTGAACTTGCCATGTGGTGTGAATCAGTCACGCCAGTAACGGTAGCCTGGCTTCCATGTCGAGCAAGTTCGAGCATTCGGTCAACTACCCGTTCCCGGTCGCCACGCTGTGGGCCCTGATTAGCACTGAGCAGTACTGGCGGGACCTCCTGCAGGCGACCAATGCAGAACACGGCTCGCTGGAGTCCTTCGCCATCAACGGTGACGAGGTGACCGTGGTGACCAAGCAGGGCGTCGGTGCGGAAAACTTGCCGTCGGTGGTGACTGCGGTCCGTCCCGGCGATGTTGAAATTCCGCGGACCATCGACTTCCGTTTGGTTGGCGACGTCATTGCCGGAACCATGAACGCCTCGGTGAGTGGCGCGCCCGCCAAGATCCGCGGCGACATTAACATCGCAGGTAATCCCGCTGTTGCGCAGTACTCGGGCGAGGCCGATGTGTCGATTCCGTTCGTCGGCGGCAAGATCGAAAAGGCCATCATCGAACAGGTCAGCCAACTGCTCGACGCCGAACGCGACGCGACCGTCGATTTCCAACAGGGCTAAATCTGCCGTTAGGCTGTCTCACATGGCACGACGGCTCAGCTATTCCGCTCGCTACACGCACGCTCCGGACACGATCTACCAGGCGCTCTCACAGAAGAGGTACTGGGAAGACCTGATGGAGGGGTTCCGTGAGCTGACGCCGATCTCGAATGTTGAAGAGTTCGAGGTCGGTGGCGACGGCGTCCGCGTCGTTCTGCACCAGACGATCACGCGCGACATGCTGCCGCCGATTGCGCAGACGGTGATGCTCAAGGACATGTTGATCACCCGGGTGGAAACCTACGGTGCTTTCGATCCGTCCAATACGGCTGGCACCTACATGGCGTCGATTCCCGCTGGCCCCGGGTCGTTGACCGGCGCGCAGGAGTTGTTTCCGACCGAAACCGGCTCCACCATCCGCAAGACCACCGAGGTCAAGGTTTACATCCCGTTCGTCAACGCCAAGCTCGAGCAGTTGATGCTGGTAAACCTTGTCGACCTCTTCCGGGGTGAAGCTGAATTCACCTCTAACTGGGTCCAGGACAACCTCGGGTGAAGCGGTCCGGCCCACCAGCCGGACGACCCCAGGGGCGAGTAACCCGCGGAACGACCAATATCAACCGGCTTCGCCGTGTCGATCGGGAGATGGCTGCCGATCCACGTATTAGGGCCGCGTGCAATGTGCCGCGCCCGTTGGCGGTTGATCTCGGCTACGGCGGACGCCCGGACACTGCGGTCGAGATGGCTGTGCGACTTCGCAAACGCATCCCCAACCTGGAACTCGTCGGCCTGGAGATCGACCCGGAACGGATCGTTGAACCGCGCGACGGCGTCCGCTTTGCGCTCGGCGGCTTTGAGCTTGCCGGACTGCGGCCCAATCTGGTCCGAGCCTTCAACGTGCTTCGCCAGTACAACGAAGACGAGGTGGCCGAGGCGTGGCGGCAAATGCAGGCATCCCTCGCGCCGGGCGGGGTGATCGTCGAGGGGACGTGCGATGAGATCGGACGCCGATGCTGCTGGATCCTGCTCGACGCGCAGCGGCCCCTGCAGTTGACGCTGTCGTGGTCGCCCGGGCACACGCGGCATCCTTCGGAATTGGCCGAGCGACTCCCGAAGGCGCTGATCCACCACAATGTGGCTGGCGAAGCGATTCACGAACTTCTTTCCACGGCTGACCGCTGCTGGGACCGGGCGGCCGGGCACGAGGTTTTCGGCCCGCGCAACCGCTGGCGCTACGCCCGCGAAATGCTCCGCGACTCCGGCGTCGACGTGTCCATCCCGCGCGGGCGGCGCGTCGATAACCTGCTGACAGTTCCGTGGGAGTTGGTCTCGCCCGCAGGCGTCTGACGTGACTCGATCGAGGAGTTGAGGGGCCGTCATCCGTTTGGGTGGATACTCGGAGATGCCGGAAGTCAGTACTACCATGGGCGCATGTCAACACCTGGTCAGCCAAACGATTCCAGTTTCGGGCCGTATCCCGGTGTCGATAATTTTGCCGAGACCGCCGCGCGCCCGATGCCTCAAGCCCCGATGCCGGGACCCGGCTACCCGGGCGGTGCCTATCCGCAGCAGTACCCGACCTACGCGATGCCGCCGGAGAAGCCCAAGCCGCCGGTATTCATGATCGTCGCGCTCACAGCCATCGTCATCCTGTTGGCTGCCGCCGCATTTGTGTGGATCAAAGTCGCCAACTCCGGTGCCGACCAAGCCGCCGTCACCGAGCAGCAACAGCAGCAACCGCAGGCGCAGCCGACCGTGACGTCAGTCGTTGCCGATCCGGAAACTGAAGCGGCAACCCAACTGCGCAATCAAATCACCACCGACGCCGCCCTGTTCCGCAGTTCGCTCGCCGACCGGTGGACCGCGCAGATCAGTGCAAAGCGTCCCGGCCTCTATGCCGAGAATCGGACGTGGGACAACCGATCGATCCTGTCCGAGTTCCAGGCGATGCAAAGCCGGTACCCGCAGGTCAAGCTGATCGACTCCAGTGCATGGCCGGTCTTCTCCGAAAGTGGCTGGATGGTGACCGTATCGGCACAGGGCTTCGCCACCGCAGAATCCGCGCTGGCATGGTGTCGCGGTAATGGACTCGACAAAGATCACTGCTTCGCCAAGCTCATCAGCAGCACTCGCGGTCCCGAGGGATCTACTCTCTATCAGAGGTAGCGAAGTCCATCTGAGGGAGATTCATGCGACTGGCAATGGCGCAGATCAGCTCAAGTGAGCATCCGGTCAAGAACCTCGAAGTAATCCGTGATCGAACACGGGACGCCGCAGCCAACGGTGCCGAACTCATCGTGTTCCCCGAAGCCGCCATGTGTCGGTTCGGTGTGCCCTTGACCTCGGTAGCACAACCGCTCGACGGCCCTTGGGCCAATAGTGTCGTTCAATTGGCAGACGACCAGCAGATCACGGTCATCGCCGGAATGTTCACCCCGGCCGCCGACGGACGAATCCACAACACGATCCTGGTTGCCCGGCCCGGGCGCGACCCCGTCGGCTATCACAAGATCCACCTGTTCGATGCCTTCAATTTCGCGGAATCCCGGACCATCGCGCCCGGCTCCGAGCCGCTTGTCGTCGACGTCGCCGGCACCAGCATTGGTATCGCCACCTGCTACGACATTCGATTCCCCAACCTGTTCACCGAGCTCGCGCGTCGCGGCGCTCAAGTCATCGCAGTCCCGACGTCGTGGGGGAGCGGCCCGGGCAAGCAGGCCCAGTGGGAGACCCTCACCGCAGCGCGGGCTCTCGACTCGACGTCGTTCATCGCGGCCGTTGGACAGGCCTCGCCTGCCGACCCCGAAGTCGCGAAGTCCTCAGCTCCTACGGGGATAGGGCATAGTCGGCTCTTAGATCCGTTCGGTAGCGTTGTCGCGGAATACGACTCCACGGTGCAGGCCGGTGTTCATGACATCGATCTGGCCCTGACAGACAAGGCGCGCACGGCGCTGGCCGTTTTGGCTAACGCCCGAGAGATTCCCCGCCTGGATCGGACCGCACCGCATGACTGATGAGCAGCGACCGCCGCAGCCCGACGACGACGCGTCGAACATCGACGACCCCACCGTGCCGCATGCTGAACCCGCTGAAGCGGTAGAGCCTGCCGAGCCCGCACCGGCTACCGATCCGGAAGCGAGCGTGCCGGAGCCGAGCCTGCCCAAAGCGGAAACGGTGCCCGACGATGCGGGCTCGTCGATCGACGAGACGCCGACCGGGGAAGTCATCACCGGGCCGATTCGTAATATCCCGGGGCCGCAGACGCAGGCCTATTCGCAGGCCGGGAACCCGCCGACCAAGCAGATGGAAGCGCTCGATTCCAGCGCATTCGAACCGATTCCGCCGGTCAATGCCGGTCCACCCGGGCCGCCGACGTCGCCCGGTGCGGTCCGCACCTCGCCGTCGAAGAAGCGGCCGCGGGGTCGCACCATCGGGTTGGTCGCGCTGGCGGTCGTACTGGCGCTGATCATCGCGGGCGTCGGGACCGAGCTGTATATGCGTCACAAGGTCACCAACTGCCTGCAGACGTCGTTCGAGAACCTCACCGGTGCCAGTACCGATGTGTCTGTGTCGCGGAGCCCCATCGTGTTCTCCGTCGTCAGTGGCGAGGTTCCGTGGGTTCAGGTCGATACCACTGACGGCAGCAGTAGCACGATGCGACTTCATGCGCGCGCCGAAGGCATCAGCACCGACGGCGGAACGGTCAAAGCGCTGGGTGGCAATGGCTACCTTCCGTACGAGCGGATCACGGCGTTGAGCTCGGATACCGGTGGGGGTCAGTCGCCGATCCAGAAGATCTCTGCGGACAAGTCGGCGGGGACCCTGAAGATCGAGACGACCGTCAACTTCACGATCATTCCCGTCCCGGTCACCGTCACGCTAAAGCCGGTCTTGAAAGACGGTGCGGTGACTTTTGAGGTGAAGGAAGCGACCGCGCTGATCTTCGGTATCGGCACGGACTTTGCCCAGCCGATCGTCGACCAAGTCACCGCCAGCATGTTTGGTCCGCTCTTCAAGCAGATTCAAGTCACCAAACTCGACGTCGGTACCGACGGCATCGACTTCGCCTTCCAAGGCAAGGACGTGAACTTGAAGTCCGCCGCCGAATCCACCGGCGGCCAGGGCGGCAACAGCTGCTCGATGTAGCCCCTTTTCGCTTCGCTCAAATTCCGCTTTTCTGTCACGATTCGACCAGACCGTCACCACACGCCGCGATCGGTGACGGAAATGCAGACCGTCGGCGTGTGGATGTGACAGAAAAGCGAAGAATTTCCGGCGTGGCTACTCACTCGGGGAAGCCGTCTAAGACGGCCCGTGTGCCTGACAGTCCGAGGCGGGAAGCACCCGCAGCGATGAGTTCGGCGGCGAAATCGGCCGTGCGGATACCGCCGCTGGCCTTGACTCCGATGGTCGGTCCCACGGCCGCGCGCATCACCTCGATGGCGTGAACACTGGCGCCGCCTGCGGGATGGAAACCGGTCGACGTCTTCACAAAGTTGGCGCCCGCTTTCACCGCCTGCCGGCACACCTCGGCAAGACCCTCGTCGCCGATAGTTTCCAGCAGTACTGCCGATTCGACGATCACCTTCAAAACCGCGTCGGGGCCGATGCCTTCCCGGACCGTCATAACGTCGGCGAATACCTCGTTGTAATTGCCGGCGACCGCAGCGCCGACGTCAATCACCATGTCGACCTCGTCGGCCCCGGTGTCGACAGCGAGGCGGGCTTCAGCGGCTTTCACGAGCGAATGGTGCTTGCCCGACGGGAAGCCAGCCACCACGCAGGTCTTCGCCGAGCCGGTGTCGATTGGCAGCATCGACGGCGACAGGCAGACCGCGTACACGCCGAGCTCGAGGCCCTCGGCGATGGTCTTTTCGGCGTCGGCAAGGGTTGCTTCGGGCTTGAGAATTGTGTGGTCGACCATCGCTGCGACGGCCGCTCTGGTCAGGTTGGTGTTGATCACGAATTCGAGCTTGGCACACTTAGAGAGGTGACCAACTCCCAGATCTCATCTGATGACGGTGAACGACGCTTCGTTTTGACCCTCGGCTGCCCTGACCGCACAGGTATCGTCGCTGCTCTGTCGGGTTTCCTGACAGGGGTCGGCGGGTGGATTACCGAGGCCGCCTACCACTCCGATCAGACCACCGGATGGTTCTTTACCCGCCAGGCGGTGCGGGCGGATTCGGTCAGCATGACCGTCGATGAGTTCCGTAGCCGCTTCGCCGATGTCGCTGCCATGTTCGGTCCCGAGGTGGAATGGGAAGTTACTGACACCGGTGCCCCGAAGTCGGTGGTACTCCTGGTCAGCAAAGATAGCCACTGTCTCACCGACCTATTGGCGCGGGCCGAACGCGGCGACCTCCCGGCCAAGGTGTGCGCGGTCATCGGCAATCATCGCGATCTTGAAGAGATCACCGCCCGCTTCGACGTGCCGTTCCATCACGTGCCCTTCCCGGCCGACGGCAAGGCCGAGGCGTTCGCGGAAGTGCGACGCCTCGTCGACGGCTATAACCCCGATGCGATTGTGTTGGCGCGCTTCATGCAGATCCTTCCGGCCGAGCTGTGCGAAGCGTGGGCGGGTCGGGCGATCAACATTCACCACAGCTTCCTGCCGAGCTTCATCGGTGCGCGCCCGTATCACCAGGCGTTCAACCGCGGCGTGAAACTTATCGGTGCCACATGCCACTATGTGACCGCCGATCTGGATGCCGGTCCGATCATCGAGCAAGACGTCAGTCGCATCACGCACGACTATTCGGCAGCCGACATGGTTCGCCAGGGTCGCGACATCGAGACGCTGGTTTTGGCTCGCGGTGTGCTCTGGCATCTGGAGAACCGCGTCCTCGTGCACGACCGCAAGACGGTAGTTTTCGCCTAAACACGCGGTCAGCTGGGCCTACAGACCTAGATCTTTCGCGATGATCGTCTTCATGATCTCGGTGGTACCGCCGTAGATCGTCTGAATTCGGGCATCGACGAACGCTCGTGACACCGGATATTCGCGCATGTAGCCGTAGCCCCCATGCAGTTGAAGGCAACGGTCGGCAACCCTGACCTGCAATTCTGTGGTCCACCATTTCAGCTTCGCAGCGCGGGCCGCAGTGAGTTCGCCCGCCACGTGTTCGACAATGCAGTCGTTGAGAAATGTCCGGGCCAAGTCGAGTTCTGTCGCGATCTCGGCCATCACGAACTGGGTGTTCTGAAATGATCCGATGGGTGAGCCGAAGGCACGACGCTGCTCGACGTACTCTCGCGTCGCCGCAAAGACGCCTTCGGCGGCGGCAACCGCACCGACCGACAACGACAGTCGTTCCTGCGGCAGGTTTCGCACTAGTTGATAGAAGCCGTCGCCTTCGGCACCGAGGCGATTGCGCACCGGAACCCGCATGTCGGTAAAGGCCAGTTCGCTGGTGTCTTGGGCGTGAAGGCCGATCTTGTCGAGATTGCGGCCGCGACTAAATCCGGGCGTGTCGGCGTCGACCACGAGCAGCGTTAGGCCGCCGTGCCGTTCGGGACCGGTCCTAACTGCCACCACAAACAACGTGCCGTTCTGGCCGTTCGAGATGAAGGTCTTGGCACCGTTGACGACGTAGTCGTCGCCGTCGCGCACCGCGGTGGTCGCGATGCCTGCGAGGTCGCTGCCGGTGCCGGGTTCGGTCATCGCGATTCCGAGGACGCTGGTGCCGGTCACGATGCCGCTGAGCCAGCGCTGTTTCTGCTCGTCGTTGGTGAGATCGGTGAGGTAGGGGAGGACGACGTCGTTTTGCAGGGAGAATGCGATCGCGGCGGCGACCGCGCCTTGGCGCCCTAGAGCGTCGACGATGATGGTGTTGTATCGAAAGTCATCGACCCCGGGACCGCCGAACTCTTCGGGGACGGAGAACGCCAGCAGCCCGTGCGATCCGGCGTCGGTGAACATCGACGCGGGTAGGCTGCCAGCCTGTTCCCATTGTTCGTGGTGGGGCACAATTCGATCGGCGACGAAACTCTCCGCGAGGTCGCGGAACGCTCGGTGCTCGGCGTCCAACGGTAGGGAAGTCATGGGATCCTCGCTAGTCTTGGGGAAGTTGAGTGCTACTCGACGGTGTGTGGAAACGATCGGCGATCATGTCGTCCCGGGCTTGTTCGGTTGCCCGGTAGTGCAACTTTTTGCCCGTCGCCGAGACCGGGAACTGCTCGACGAAGCGATAGGCGCGGGGGCGCTTGAATGACGACAGCATCGGGTGATGGTGGCAGTGCTCATCGAGGTCGGCGGCAGTGACCGGTTCGGTGTCGTCCGCGCGGACGATGTATGCCACGACCAGCTGGCCCCACTCGTCGTCGGGCACGCCGACGACTAAGGAATCTGCGACCCCGGGGTGGGAGTTGAGGGCTTCTTCGACTTGCACCGGATGGACGTTTTCGCCGCCCGACAGCAGCATGTCGTCTTTGCGCCCGACGATCGTCACGAACTCGTGCTCGTCCCAGGTGGCGAGGTCGCCGATGTAGAGCCAGCCGTCGCGGAACTTTGCGGCGTCCTGCGCTGGATTGTCGAAGTATTGGCCTGCGCCCTTCGGCGACCGGACGATGACCTCTCCGACGCTCTGCCCGTCCCGGGGCACGGTGTCGCTCGGGTCGGCCAGACCGCCGTCGTGGACGGCAACGACCGCTACGTCGTCGTCGATGCAGGCGCGGCCTGCCGTACCCGCCATATCGGGAAGATCCGACGGTCGTAGGAAGGTGTTCCAGAACCCTTCTGTGCTCCCGTATCCGTTGAAGATCCGTGGGTTGAGGATGTCTTGGTAATGCAGTGCCGCTTCGCGTTCGAGCGGCGCACCCATGGTGACCAGTCCCTTCAGCGACGATAGGTCGCGTGGCTTGGCTTCCTGGGCGCGGGCCAGCAGGGCCAGGTTGGTTGGCGCACCGATGAGGAAGGTGAGACCGGTTTTCTCGACAAGGTCGAGAGTGCGGTCGGCGTCGAAGGCCGCCATCGGCACTAGGGAACTGCCCAGGTAGAACGTGGGATTGGGGCCGGCGCAGTAGAGCCCACCGCGGTGAAACCACGGGGTCATGTTGAGTGTCTTGTCTTCTGGCGACAGCGGGAAATGCATGATGACGTCGTGGGCGCTGAAGATCTCGATCATGCTGTTCATCGGTACGGCCTTCGGCATGCCCGTGGTTCCGGAAGTGAAGAGGCGTGTGGTCTCGTCCCACACGGTGCGCGAGGGTGCGGGTGGGGCCGCGCCTTCGATGAGAAGGTCGCGATAGCGAATCACTTGGGTTCCCGGTGGCGCGGTGACGGGTTCGCCGGTGCCGACGGCCACAATGACCGCGGGGACGTGGGAGGTGTGCTGCAGTGCGGCGGCGACGACCTCGTTGAGGGAGGTGTCGTAGACGAAGACGGCGGGAGTGGTGCTGCCCAAGATGAACGCCGTCTCTCCTGCGGCGAGTCGAAAGTTCATCGGTGCGCCGACGACCCCGGCGGCTTGGGTCGCCAGGTACAGTTCGGCAAATTCGACGCCGTTGAACAGTTGATAAGCCACCACATCGGTGGGCGCGAGGCCGGTTGCGAGGAGCCCGGCCGCGAGCGCATCGACCCTGGCCCCCAGTTCGGCGTAGGTGATGACCTGCTCGGTTTCCGCGACCTGGATGGCAGGTCGGTTACTGAACCGGTGAACGTTTCGGCGAAAGCCGTTCAAGTAGGTGAAGTCGTGCTCGAAGTATTCGCGGTAGGCGCGAGCGTCGTATTTGTACGACATGGTGGGGCTCCTTCGCAGTGGCTGGGTTTAGCCAGCCATGGTGAGGCCGCCGCTGGCGCTGATCACCTGGCCGGTAATGAACGAGGCGGCATCGGATGACAGGAAGACCACTGGCGCGGCGATCTCGTCGGGACGCGCGAGGCGGCGGAATGGGATGGCGCGGACCAGCGCTTCTTTCAGTTTGTCGGCCTGTGCCTGAAACAGTGGTGTGTCGGTGGGCCCGGGACAGACGCAGTTGACGTTGATTTGGTGGCGGGCCATTTCCCTGGCGAGGGATTTGGTGAGGGCTATGACGCCGCCTTTGGCTCCCGCGTAGATGGTTTCGCCCGCGCTGCCGACGCGGCCTGCGTCGCTTGCGACGTTGACGACTCGACCACCGGTGCCAGCTTCCACCATGCCCGGCAGGAACGCGCTGTTCATGTACACCGGGCCCAAATAGTTGATCGCCACGACCTTCTGCGCAAACTCCGGGGTGGCGTTGAGGAATTGGTCGGTGCGATCCCAGCCGGCAGCGTTGACGAGGATGGTGGGGATGCCGACCTCGGCGTTGACACGGTCGCGGAGGGCGTTCACCTGCACGGCGTCGGCAACGTCGACCGCCATCGGGTGGATGCGTCCGGCGGCACCTTGCTCGGCGGTGGCCGTGGCACCGGCGACGTCGAGATCGGCGGCAATGACGGTGTCGCCGCGTTCGGCCAGGGCCAGCGCGATCGCGCGGCCGATGCCGGATCCGGCACCGGTGACAACAGCAATGGCGGGTGTACTCATGAGTGGGTCCTTACGAAGTGAGCGGTGGGGTCAGGCTGTTGGGGTGGCGGAAGGGAATTGGGGCGCGCGCTTTTCTTGCAGTGCGGTGTAGCCTTCGACGACATCTGGTGCCATGAAGCAGAGCATTTCGTAGGCGGCCGACTGGTCGAAGATGGGGCCAGCCATGCGCATCCAGTTGTTGAGCGCCTTCTTGGTGTAGCGGATCGACATCTGCGATCCCGTCGCCATGACTTCGGCGATGCGCAGCGCCTCGGTGAGGACGTCTTCGCGCGGGAGGGCCTTCGTGACCAGGCCAATGCGTTCGGCTTCGGTGCCGGTAATCATGTCGCCGGTCATCAGGTAGTACTTGGCCTTGGCCATGCTGGTCAGTAGTGGCCACATGATGGCCGCATGATCGCCTGCGGCAACACCCAATTTGACGTGTCCGTCGCCGATCTTCGCATCGGCGGCGCAGATTGAAATGTCGGACAGCAGTGCGACGACGGTCCCGGCGCCGACGGCGACACCGTTAACGGCGGCGACGATGGGCTTGTTGCAGTCGATGATCCCGTAGACGAGGCGGCTCATTTCGTCGAGCATGGAGGCTACGCGTTCGTGATCGCCCGCCATTGCTTGCACCATCGCGAGATCACCGCCCGCAGAGAATGCCTTGCCAGCACCGGTCACTACCGCGACGCGGGTGAGTGGGTCGGCCGAGATTTCTGGGAAAACGCGGGCCAGTTCGGCGTGCATTGTCTCGTTGGTGGCGTTGTACTTTTCGGGGCGATTCAGGGTGACCAGGAGGACGCCGTTGTCTCGGCGCTCGAAGAGAAGATGCTGGTAGTCGGAGAAATTCATGGGAACCATCCTTGGTTGGCGGGGCCGATGTGTCAGAATGAATGAATATTCATTTGAGTTGAACCTACGTTCATTATTGGTGGCCGTCAAGGGCTTTGATTACCGAAATGAATATTCATTCATCTACCGTTGGGTGGAACCCACTGCAGGAAGGGCCCAATGACCGAGGTACTCGATCCAGGACACGCGGCGCGAGAAGCACGCGCCGCGCAGCGCTCGCGACAACTGCTCGACGCTGCTGCTCGGCTGATGGAGAAGACCGGCTCGGAAGCGGTCTCCATGCAGGCGCTTGCGGCGGAAGCCGGTGTCAGTGTCGGCTTGATCTACCGCTACTTCGGCAGCAAAGACGATGTCCTGCTCGCGGTAATCATCGACGTGCTGAACCAGTTCGAAATCGAGGTGCCGAAAGCAATCGCCGAGGCTGGATCGGATCCGGTCCGGCAGATGGCGGCAGCGTTCGGTGCCTACTGCCGAGTGATCGACTCGCGTCGGCACGCGGCGCTGTTGACGTACCGCGAAAGTAACGCCCTCGATTCGGCTGGCAGGCAGCAGATCAAGACACTGGAACTTACGACCATCGAACCAATGCAACAGGCCATCGCCGACGGTATGGCCGATGGGCGACTGGTAGCTCGGCACCCCGATCTCGTCGCCTACAACCTGCTGCTCTTGGCGCACGCGTGGGCCCTCAAGCACTGGTATTTCGAGCGCACACTCGACATTGAGGGCTACATCCGGGCGCAGTTGGAGCTTTCGTTGCGGGCGTTGATCGCCCCAGATTTCGCCGACGAGTACCGCGATTTGCTGGGTGGGGCGCCGGCGGCCTAGCCGGTCTTGATGTTGCGGCGAGAGGTCGCTTGGTCGCGGGGGCGCACCACGATCTGGTCGAGGTTTACGTGCGATGGCCGCGACGCGGTGAACGAGATGAGCTCGGCGATGTCGTCGGCCACCATCGGCTGCAGGCCCTCGTAGACGGCGTCGGCGCGGTCGGCGTCGCCGTCGAAGCGGACGAGGGAGAATTCCGTTTCGACCATGCCCGGGCAAATCTCGGTGAGGCGAATCGGCTTACCAATCAACTCCAGTCGCAGCGTCCGGTGCAGAACTCCTTGGGCGTGCTTGGCGGAAGCGTAGCCCGCACCGCCGTCGTAAACCTCCAGCGCGGCAGTCGACGTGATCGTGATGATGAGGCCGTCGCCCGAAGCTTCCAACTTGGGCAGTAGGGCTTTGGTGACGCGTAGGGTGCCGACGACGTTGGTCTCCCACATCCAACGCCAGTCCTCCAGATTCGCCTCCGACACCGGAGCCAACCCCTTGGCGCCGCCCGCATTGTTGACGAGGACGTGCACTTCGTCGAGGGTCGCGGTGAACCGATCGACGGAAGCCGCGTCAGTCACATCCAAATACATGGCACGACCGCCGATCTCGTCAGCGAGGGCCTCAATGCGGTCGATGCGGCGGGCCCCGAGAACGACGGTGAACCCGTCGCGGGCGAGGGCGCGTGCCGCCGCGGCACCGATGCCTGAACTCGCGCCGGTGACGACTGCGATCTTGCCGTTGCTGTTGACTGATCCGCCGGGGTTATTCATATGAACACTGTAGCGAGCACGGTGATCGGCGACACTTGGCTGCTGATAGGTTCGAGTTATGTCCGTCAGCGGTGTTGTCGCCGCCCCACTCCATTTCGGGTCCGGCCCGGCCGCCGCGGTGTTGAACGCTGTCCGGGTGGGCGCTCCGGCGACCCGCGATCAGCTTGTCGCCGACACCAAACTGTCGGCGGCAACCGTGAACCGGCAGGTCAACGCGCTCTTAGAGTGCGGCTTGGTGATCGAACGCCCGGACTTGCTCGGGCATTCCGGGGTCGGTCGCCCCAAAGTGCCGCTGACCCTCGACCGCGACCAGTTCTGTGTTGCGGGTATGCATGTTGGTGCGAGGCGGACGGCACTGGTGGTCGCCGACCTCGGTGGCCGCATGCTTTACAGTCATGCGATCCGCACCAAAGAGTTGGCCGACGCTGACGCTGCCGTGGCCGTCGACCGACTGTGTGCGCTGCTCGCTGAGCTCGCTGCCCGCTTCTCTGGCCGACGCGTCCTGTGGGCAGGCGCCGCCATCGGTGGGGTCGTTGACGATGCGACCGGCGTCGTCGACCACAAGATTCTGAACTGGGAACGACAGCCGCTCGGTGCCCGACTGCATGCGGCGTTGGGTGTCAATGTGTCGGTGGCCGAACATGTGCAGGCGATGGCGGCGGCGGAACTGTTGCTGTCGTCGTCGTTGCAGCGCACCGGTTCGAGCTTGTTTTTCTATGCCCGTGAGACGGTCGGCATGGCGTTGATCGTCGACGGTGAGGTCCATCAGCCAGCGCGTGGTGCGGGCGTAATTGCCGGATTGCCGGTGCGCGCAGGAATTTTCGCCGACGACCCGGTGGCCCCGCTGCAGTCCGTAATTGGTACGGCGGCGACCAAAGCTGCCGCCGCGCGTTTGGGAGTGGAGGACACCGCCGGAGTGGTCGCGGACGATCGTGCGCGCGTCCTCGGCGAAGCCGTTGCCGTGATGCGCGACGTGTTGAATCCCGACGAGATCGTGGTGGCTGGCGAGGCGTTTTCGGCGCACCAGCATGGGCTCGCTCCGGTTCAGGCGGCCTTCACAGCGGCGACGCTGCTGCCGCGGCCGCCAGAAATCATGCCGACGTCGTTCGGTGTTCAGGTCCCCGAAGCATCCGCTGTCGCCGTCGCCCTGTCCGCCGTCTACGCCGATCCGCTCGCCGTCGTCGGGGCGTAGTCGTACCCGCCTGCCCCCGCGCCCTTGGTCGTTCTCGCATGATGCGTCGATTCCCGCACTATGTCAGAC
>NZ_JBARYI010000092.1:0-10502 GCF_049647785.1 Gordonia sp. (in: high G+C Gram-positive bacteria) | reverse complement strand
ATGTCAGACATAGTGCGGGAATCGACGCATCATGCGAGAACGAGCAGAGGGTGGAATTACCTGGGCGCGTCGGTGTCGGCCGCCGGGCCGAGCGTCTCCTTATTGAAAGGCTCCTTGGGCGATCCGGTCGGGACAAGCAACAGGGTGACGATTGCGCCGACCAGCAACACTGCCGCACCGAGGTAGATCGAGTCGCCCATCGCGCGCGCAAACCCGTCGCGCAGAAAGTCCGGCAATTGCTCGACGGTACCGGTGTGGCTCTGCGTGTCGACCCCCGGCAACTCAGCCGACAATCGCGACATCATCAGCGCACCGATACCGGCCGACCCGATCACGGAACCGATGACGCGCGTGGTGTTGTAGACGCCCGCCCCGGCACCGGCCTGATACCAGGGCAGGTTCCGGGTCGCGGTCGCCGCGAGCGGCGCCCAAATAGCCGCGCTGGCAATACCCATCAGCATCGTCGGTAGTAACAATTGCCAGACCGGCGTATCCGGACGGAACACCGCACCGGCCCAGAAGGAAGCCACCGCGTAGGCAAACAGGCCCGACGACACGATGTTCCGCGGATTCACCCGATCCAGAATCCGACCGACGATGGGTGCCAGGATGCCAGTCAGCACGGCCATCGGAACCATGACGAGCGCCGACCTCAGCGGCGACATCCCGCCGACCAACTGCAGGAAGAACATGATCGGAATCATCGAACCAGACACGGCGAAGCCCATCGCGGCGATACCAATGTTGGAGACGGAGAAATTGCGGTCGCGGAACAGCGACAGCGGGACCAGCGGTTCCAGTCGCGTCTTCGCCTCCCACAGCACAAACAGCACCATGATGACGATGCCGCTGCCGATTAAGGCCCAGATCCAGCCGGCCCAGTCGTAGGATTCTCCCTCCTGGATCCCGAACACCAATGCACTCAGGCCAACGGCCGACAGACCGACACCGACCCAGTCGAACTTGTGATCGTGAGTTTCGACGCTCGGCACGTACATCGCCGCAAGCACCAGTCCGGCGATGCCGACGGGCAGGTTGACGAAGAAGATCCATTCCCAGCCGAACGAGTCGGTCAGGATGCCGCCGAGAAGTGGTCCGACGAGCGTGGCAACACCGGCGACAGTGCCCCACACGCCCATGGCGGCGCCACGTCGTTCCGGCGGGAAGATGCGGGTGATCAACGCCATGGTCTGCGGCGTAATGAGCGCGGCACCCAATCCCTGCAGGGCGCGCGCGGCGATGAGTTCGCCGATGCTGCCAGAGAGGCCGCACCACACGCTCGCGGCGGTGAAAAGGATCAAGCCTGCCTGATACACCGTCTTGGGACCGATTTTGTCGCCAAGACGACCGGCGATGAGCAACGGCACCGCATATGTCAGCAGATAGGCGCTTGTGACCCACACAATGCCGTTGACGTCGGCATCGAGCGCGGACATGATCTGCGGCTGTGCGACCGCGACGATTGTCATGTCGACGAGGATCATGAAGAAGCCGACGCAGAGGGCGATAAGTGCCGCCCAGGGCCTATCGGTGACCGATTTGAAAGCTGTGGCTTGCGGAGTCGAGGTCACCCGAATCCCCTTTCGCGTTGATGAATGTTCGCAAGGTTAACACCGATCACCCACCGGCGATCAACTGCAAATCTCGGTAACGTCGAGAAGGAAAACGCATGGTTGCCGCTGGATTCGCCCACCACGGAATAATCCGGCAGCGCAACTGTTGTACGAAGGTGGTTCGCCGAACCCGATCGAATGATCTGACCGAACCGAAAGACAAGGGAGCGCGACATGCGCAAGAAGAACAACGCTGCACCGTCTACACCCCCCGCCTACCTGCCTGTTCCCGCCCGCGGCTCAATCGAGGGCGCCCCGGTCGTGGTGTCCGACGCCAACAAGGCGATGCCCTTTGTCGGCACGCTGGTCGATAAAGCGCAGCGCCTGCAGCGTCCCGCCGTCGAAAAGTACGTCCGCCGAGTTCGCAACAAGTACCCCGACGAAGGTCCAGAGCAAGTCATTCGGCGCCTGGAAAAGCTGTACTTGAATACGGTCACCGCATCCGGTGGTGCCGTCGGTGCCACTGCCGCCATCCCCGGTGTCGGTACGGTCACCGCTCTCGGTGCCATCACGGCCGAGACCGCGGTCTTCATCGAGGCATCGGCACTGCTGGCGCTCGCGGTTGCCGAAGTTCACGGCATTGCACCGACTGATCACGAACGCCGCAAGACGCTCGTACTGGCAGTTGCCTTGGGCGAAGAGGGAGCCAACCTGGTTGGCAAGGCACTCGGAGCCAAGGGCGGCGATGCCATGGCCCGACTCGGCGTCCCGGGGCTGCCCGGCGTCAATATGTCGACCATCAATAAGAAACTCGCCAGCAAGTTCGCTCGCAAGTTGACCCTCGGCAAGGCGCCCGTGGTGATGGGCAAATTGGTGCCCGGTGGAATTGGCGCGGTCCTTGGTGGCGTCGGCAACCGTGCGCTCGGAACTCGCGTGATTCGCAACGCACGCGCGGCCTTCGGTCCCCCACCGCACTTCTGGATCAATGACGCCTGGACCACTGACGGAGAGGTGATCGCTCCGTACCGCTCAATCGAGGCCGGTTGACGACCGCGGTAACACCCGCCACCGACGGGTGGATCCGCAGACTCGTTGCGCAAGCGTTCCGGCATCGTCGACTGTTCATCACGATGATCTCGGTGACCCTCGGGGCCGTCGCCGTGGACTTGGTGACCCCGTTGATCACCAAGGCTGCGGTCGACTCCGCAACCGGACAGTCCACAGTCTCAATTGCACTGTCCGTGCTGATTGCCGCGCTGCTCATTGGCGCCGTGGCACGCTACGGCTTTCAATTCGGGCGGCGGATGACCGCGGGGCGTATGTCCATCACGGTGCAAGACGACCTTCGCCGTGAACTCCTCGACACACTGCATCACGTCGACGGACCGTCCCGCGACACCATCCGCACCGGCCAGGTGGTTTCCCGGTCCATCTCCGACCTTCAGGTAGTTCAGTCCCTTCTGGCGATGGCACCGCTGTCGATCGGCGGTGCCGTCCAGGTGGTGCTGTCACTGGGGGTCATGGCCTGGCTCTCACCACTCCTTACTCTCGTAGCCGTCACCGTTGTGCCCACGATCGCCGTCATCGTCTACTACAGCCGCAAGCGTTTGTTCGCGGCCACCTGGGCTGCCCAGCAGGCAGCCGCCGAAGTGGCTGGTCACGTGGAAGAAACTGTCACGGGCGTCCGTGTGGTCAAAGGTTTCGGCCAGGAGCGACGCGCCACGGACGAACTCGCCACGCTCGGCGACCGGCTGTACCGCTTCAAGTTGCGTGCCGCGCGCATCAGCGCCCGTTTTACCCCAACGATGGCTGCGATCCCCCAACTCGGCATGGTCGCCGTGATTGGTCTTGGCGGTTACCTGGTGTTCCTTGGCAACATCACCGCTGGCACGTTCCTCGCATTCTCCACCTACCTCGCGACGATGACCGGCCTGGCTCGCGTCCTCACCAACCTGGTGGTCAATGCGCAGCTAGCCGCCGCGGCGGTGACGCGCGTGTACGACGTCATCGACCACCCGCGCGATGACGCGTTCAACCAAACTGGCACTGCTCCGGTCGGACCGGTGGGTCTCACGTTCGACGACGTCGACCTCAGCTACGGCGACCGAGCGGTCCTATCCGGCGTCGACCTCCACCTTCAGCCCGGCGAGTGCGTGGCCGTCGTCGGCGGCCCGGGATCGGGAAAGTCGACGCTCGCCGAACTGGTGACCGGGGCCTACCGTCCGGACGCCGGGAGCATCGCCCTTGTCGGGAGCGATGGCAGTCGTACTGAACTGTCAGATCTGAGCCCCGACGAGTTGTACAAAACGGTGGCCTTCGCTTTCGACGAGCCGTTCCTCTACTCAACTTCCATTGGCACCAACATTGCGCTCGGCCCGGCCGAACCCGACGACAGCGATGTCCCGGCGATCACGGCCGCGGCCCGCGCCGCGGCCGCCGACTTCGCCGCAGATCTCCCCGACGGCTACGACAGTCAGGTCGGCGAACGCGGCCTCACCCTGTCTGGCGGGCAGCGTCAACGCATCGCTCTGTCGCGCGCCCTCTACCAGCGTGCCCGCGTGTTGGTTCTCGACGACGCGACCTCTGCCGTCGACGCGGCTACCGAGGCCCGTATCTTTGGGCACTTCCGGTCGCTCGGCACCACGATGCTGGTTCTTGCCCACCGCAGTTCCACCCTGACAATCGCCGACCGTGTCGCCGTTCTCGACGGCGGCAAAGTCGTCGACATTGGCACCGTTTCAGAGCTCACCGAACGCAGTGAACGCTTCCGCGAACTCATGTCGGCGACGGACACTCCCGAACAGCGGGCGGCCGCTGCGGCCAGCGTAGAACGACAGCAATCGATTGACGTCGCGGACCTGTGGCCCGGCGGTGTCGACACTCCCGCACCTACGGCACGACGGGAATCAACCGCGCCCCAACGGTTTGGTCCCGGCAGCGGCGGTCGTAGCGGGGCTCTGGGTTCCATGCCCGCCACGCCGGAAATCCGGGCCGCAGTCGATGCACTGCCCCCGGCTGACGAAGCACCACACGTCGACGTCGCCGCCGCTCGCGCCGAACGTTCGACCTTCAGTCTCCGCCAGATTCTGCGGCCGGTGCGGTGGCTCTTGGCAGTTGTGGTCGCGACAATTGCCGCGGACACGCTCATCGGCTTGGCTTTCCCGACCCTGGCCCGGAAGGTGCTGGATGCCAGCTCCGGGACCGACGCCAAGGTCATCGGGATCGCGACGTTGGTCGGTGTCGCGCTCACGTTGGCCGCCTGGATCGCGGGTGCCATCAACGTCCTCTCCGCAACCCGTGCGGGCGAACGCGTGCTGTACGCGCTGCGTATCCGTAGCTACGCCCACCTGCAGCGACTCGGCCTCGACTACTACGAACGTGAACTGTCTGGCCGCATCATGACCCGCATGACCACCGACGTCGACGCCCTATCTGGCTTCGTCCAGAACGGTTTGTCGTCGGCCGTCATCGCCGTACTGACCCTGTTCGGCGTTTCGGCTGCGCTATTGGCCACCGACTGGCAGCTGGCGCTGGTGATCGCGCCGGTCTTCCCCCTGCTGTTGATCGCGACCTTTTATTTCCGCCGCTCCTCGTCGAACGCCTACACGCGGACTCGTGAGTTGGTTTCTGCGGTCAACGCCGATTTCCAAGAGAACATCGCTGGGTTGGCGACGACTCGCGTCTACCGGCATATTCCGGCCGCCCGTGCCGAGTTCGGCCGCCGGAGCGACGCGTGGGTTTCCGCGCGCATGGATTCCCAACGGGCCATTTCGCTGTACTTCCCGTTCATTACGTTCTGTTCGGAAGCTGCGACCGCCGTGGTCCTTGGATTGGGCGCACATCAGGTGATTTCCGGTGACCTGTCATCGGGAACCTTGATCGCGTTTGTCCTCTACTTGGGCATGCTTTTTGGTCCGGTGCAGCAGTTGACCTCGGTATTCGATTCGTACCAGCAGGCAGCTGTTGGATTGCGCCGCATCCGCGATCTGTTACTCACCCCCAGTTCGCTCGTCGACGCACCCCTCGCCGACACCGAAGTCAGCGCACGGGACCTGGCGGCCCCGGCCTACGACGGCGACGTCCGCTTTGATGACGTGTCTTTCCGCTATTCCGGTGCCGAGTCCGACGCCCTCCGCGGCGTCAGCTTGCACATTCCGGCTGGCACCTCACTGGCGCTTGTCGGAACCACCGGTGCAGGCAAGTCGACGATCGTTAAATTGCTTGCCCGCTTCTACGACCCCACGACGGGTACTGTCCGCATGGACGGCACCGACCTGCGCGAGATCGAGTTGCATCGCTACCGGAGTCGGCTCGGGGTGGTTCCGCAAGAGCCACACCTGTTTGCCGGGACGGTTGCCGACAACATCGCCTATGGGCGGCCGGGGGCCTCCCGCGAGCTAATCGCGCAAGCCGCCCGCCGTGTCGGGGCCGCAGCAATGATCGCCGACCTCCCGGGTGGCATGGAGTTCCCGATTGCTGAACGTGGCCGCGGACTTTCCTCCGGCCAACGGCAACTGATTGCCTTGGCCCGCGCGGAACTCGTCGAACCCGATCTCATCCTGCTCGACGAGGCCACCGCTACCCTCGACCAAGCAACGGAGGCGCAAGTTCTCGCCGCTGGCGAGGCGCTGTCGCGGCGTCGCAGCAGCGTGATCGTGGCCCACCGGTTGGCGACCGCCGCGCGCGCGGACACGATCGCGGTTGTCGAGGATGGCCAAATCGTGGAATGCGGAACACACAGCGAACTGGTCGAGGCTGACGGACCGTATCGACGACTCTGGGATGCGGGCGTCTCGCCTGACGACTGCGAGAGCGACACCGTCACGGACCGCGACCGGCAGGTCGCGACCAGCAGATGACTGCACAACGAGAAGCCGTAGCTGGCGGGTTATGCCACGAAGCCGCGAATCCGGCACAAACTAAGGGCGACACACGCCACAATTCAGACAAAACCGGACGGCTAACTGCCGTCAATCGCGTGATTTTGACCACTAATCGAATACCTAGCTGGTCAGGGTCGCACACTTTCCACTTGTCGAGAGCCGCCCGCGTACCATCGATGAATGGTAGGTCGGCTGCGGTTCACAAGATCACGTCGGCCGAGCGCTAAAGATCAACAGAACACCCCGGTGAATTGAGGCGAGACAACGCTGTGAGCAGTTCGATTTCCGAATCAGACTTCGGACAAAACGAGTGGCTGGTTGAGGAGATGTACCAGCGATTCCAGACCAACCCCGAATCAGTCGATCCGAGCTGGCACGAGCTACTCAAGAACTACCGTCCCTCCTCGACGGCTTCGGCAACCCCCGCAACGCCCGCAGCCCCCGCCGCTGCGGCCGCCCCCGCTGCACCCGCTGCCACCGTCGCTTCTAAGCGCGCGGTCACGCTCGACACCGAGCCCACGAAGAATTCCGCGGTGACGCGCACCCCAGCTCCCGCCCGTGAAGCGCCGGCAACCAAGGCCGCTTCGGGTTCGAGTATGGCGGCCTCGGCCAGCAAGTCGGTCGACGACACCGCGACCGAAACGAACCAGGTTCTCCGCGGACCCGCCGCCGCCATCGTGCGCAACATGAACTCCTCGCTTGAGGTTCCCACCGCGACGAGCGTCCGTGCCATCCCGGCGAAGCTGATGATCGACAACCGCATTGTCATCAATAACCATTTGGCGCGTACCCGCGGCGGCAAGGTCAGCTTCACCCATTTGCTCGGCTATGCGATCGTTCAGGCGGTCAAGTCCTTCCCCAGCATGAACCGGCACTTTGCCCAGATCGACGGCAAGCCGAACGTTGTCACGCCTGCACACACCAACCTCGGTTTGGCGATCGACCTCAAGGGCAAGAATGGTGCCCGCACCCTCGTCGTCGCCGCTATCAAGAAGTGCGAAACGTTGAGTTTCTCGGCGTTCGTTGACGCCTACGAGGACATCGTTCGACGCGCACGCGACGGCAAGTTGGGGGCGGACGACTTCGCTGGCGTCACCATCTCGCTGACCAACCCCGGCACCATCGGCACCGTGCACTCGGTGCCGCGTCTGATGCAGGGCCAGGGCACGATCATCGGTGCTGGTGCCATGGAGTACCCCGCCGAGTTCCAGGGTGCCAGCGACGAACAACTCGCGGCCATGGGCGTTGGCAAGCTGATTACCCTCACCTCGACCTACGACCATCGCATCATTCAGGGCGCGGAGTCCGGTGACTTCCTGCGGACGATCCACAACCTGCTGATCGACGACAGCTTCTGGGATGAGCTTTTCACCGCTCTGCAGATTCCGTACGAGCCGGTCCGCTGGCGTCGGGACATCCCCGAGGGCTCGATCGATAAGACGACCCGCGTCCTCGAGTTGATTGCCGCCTACCGCAACCGCGGACATCTGATGGCGGACACCGACCCGTTGATGATGGATACGGCCGCTCGGGTGGCGCACCCGGACCTTGACGTACTGACCTACGGTTTGACGCTGTGGGACTTGGATCGCTCGTTTAAGGTCGGCGGCTTCCACGGCCAGTCCGATATGAAGCTGCGCGAAGTCCTCGCCATCTTGCGCGATGCCTACTGCCGCCACATCGGTGTCGAGTACACGCATATTTTGGATCCGGAGCAGCAGCGTTGGCTGCAGGATCGGGTGGAGATCAAGCACGCCAAGCCATCGGTTGCCGAGCAGAAGTACATCCTGAGCAAGCTCAACGCCGCTGAGGCCTTCGAGACTTTCCTGGCAACCAAGTACGTCGGCCAGAAGCGCTTCTCGCTCGAGGGTGCCGAGTCGGTCATCCCGATGATGGATGCGGTCCTGGACCAGGGTGCCGAGCACGGCCTCGAAGAGGTTGTCATTGGCATGCCGCACCGCGGACGCCTCAACGTTCTCGCGAACATTGTCGGCAAGCCGTACTCCAAGATCTTCACCGAGTTCGAGGGCAATCTCGGCCCCGCCGAGGCTCACGGTTCGGGCGACGTGAAGTACCACCTCGGTTCCGAGGGCAAGTACTACCAAATGTTCGGCGACAACGAGATCACCGTCTCGCTGACCGCTAACCCGAGCCACCTCGAGGCCGTCGATCCGGTCCTGGAAGGCATCGTCCGCGCCAAGCAGGATCAGATGGCCGACGGTCACCCGTTCGCGGTCATGCCACTCATGCTGCACGGCGATGCCGCGTTCGCAGGTCAGGGTGTTGTCGCCGAAGTCCTGAACATGTCGATGCTGAATGGCTACCGCACCGGCGGTACGGTCCACATCGTCGTCAACAACCAGGTTGGCTTTACCACCGCACCCGAGTACTCGCGGTCGACGCAGTACTGCACCGATATCGCCAAGATGATTGGCGCGCCAATCTTCCACGTCAATGGCGACGATCCCGAAGCTTGCGTCTGGGCTGCCAAGTTGGCCGTCGACTACCGCGAAGCATTCAACCGCGACGTCGTCATCGACCTCGTCTGCTACCGCCGCCGCGGCCACAATGAGGGCGACGATCCGTCGATGACTCAACCGGCCATGTACGACGTGATCGACAACCTGCGCAGCGTCCGTAAGAGCTACACCGAAGCGTTGATCGGCCGCGGTGACATTTCCACCAAGGAAGCCGAAGACGCTCTGCGCGACTACCAGGGCCAGCTTGAACGGGTCTTCGTCGAGGTCAAGGAACTGGAGCGGTACACGCCGGAGGCTTCGCCGTCGGTTGAGGGCGATCAGACCCTTCGCACCCAGCTCGTCACGGCCGTCTCGCAGGAGAAGCTTGCCGAGATCGGCGACGCGTTCGGGAATCTGCCGGAGGGCTTTACCGCGCACCCGCGCGTGCGCCCAGTCATTAAGCGCAGGCATGAGATGCCCGTCAAGGGCGACATCGATTGGGCGTTCGCTGAGCTTCTTGCGTTCGGCACCCTGGTGCAGGAAGGCAAAACGGTTCGTCTGTCCGGCCAGGACTCGCGCCGCGGTACGTTCACTCAGCGCCACTCGGTCCTCATTGACCGGGAGAACGGCTCGGAGTACACGCCGCTGAACCATCTGCCCGACGCTTCGGGCCGATTCCTGGTCTACGACTCCCCGCTCAGTGAGTTCGGTGTCCTCGGCTTTGAGTACGGCTACGCCGTCGCCGACCCCGAAGCCTTGGTCCTGTGGGAAGCGCAGTTCGGTGACTTCGTCAATGGCGCGCAGTCGATCATCGACGAGTTCATCAGCTCGGGCGAAGCCAAGTGGGGCCAGCGCAGCGACGTCGTGCTGCTGTTGCCGCACGGCCATGAAGGTCAGGGCCCGGATCATACGTCGGGTCGCATTGAGCGCTTCCTTCAGCTGTGTGCCGAGGGGTCGATGACGGTCGCACTGCCGTCGACTCCCGCTAGCTACTTCCACCTGCTGCGTCGCCACGTGCACGATGGCATCAGCCGCCCGCTGGTGGTCTTCACTCCGAAGTCGATGCTGCGTAATAAGGCTGCGGTGTCGCCGGTTGAGGAATTCACCGACGGCAAGTTCCTGTCGGTCATCGACGACCCGAAGTTCACCCATCGGGGTGGCGACCGGTCCAAGGTGAAGCGTGTTCAGTTGGTCAGCGGCAAGCTGTACTACGAGCTCGCCGCCCGCCAGGAGAAGGAAGGTCGCGACGACATTGCGATCGTCCGCGTCGAGCAGTTGTACCCGGTGCCCTACCGTCGTTTGGCACGCACGTTGGAGCAGTACCCCAACGCCGGCGACTTCGTGTGGGTTCAGGAAGAGCCTGCCAACCAGGGTCCGTGGCCGTTCCTCGGCCTGTGGCTTCCGGAGATGCTGCCCGAGTTGCTCGGTGGCCTGCGCCGCATCTCGCGTCGCGCCATGTCGGCCCCGTCGTCGGGTTCCAGCAAGGTGCACGCCGTGGAGCAGCAAGAGATCGTCGACGAAGCCTTCACGCCCATCGTCTAAGCATTAACCGAGTACGCCCCGCCGGATTTCCGGCGGGGCGTTTCTCATACCGCGCTCGCTTCGCT
>NZ_JBARYI010000091.1:0-89752 GCF_049647785.1 Gordonia sp. (in: high G+C Gram-positive bacteria) | reverse complement strand
ATGTCAGACATAGTGCGGGAATCGACGCATCATGCGAGAACGATGGGGGGAGGGCGTTAGTGCGGGGTAAAGGCGGCGACGCCCAGGGCCACCAGGGTGGGCACCGATTCGGTGTCGATGTTGCTGGGGAGGTCGTCGACGGGCCACCAGGCGAGGTCGACGGACTCGTCGCTGCGAACAATCGGCGGAAGGCTGCCGTCCGACGTGGGGTCGGCGACGGCGGCGAAACGCACGTCCAAGTGTCGGGTCGGAACGCCCAGTGAGCACGTAATCGGGTGCGTGTGCAGTTGCACCGGGCCCTCCGACAGCCGCAACGACGACAGTCCCGACTCCTCCAGGCCCTCGCGCAGGGCGACGGCGGCGAGCGTGGGGTCGCCGGGTTCGCAATGCCCACCGAGCTGAATCCACTTGCCGACCCGCGGATGCAAGGTCAGCAGAACGTGCTTGAGGTCAGCGGTGAAGACGGCGACCGATCCCGTCAAGTGGCCCGCGGCGCAGGAGCGTTGGCACCCGTCGGGGGCAGCGGCGAGGAACGCGAGGTAGGCGTGACGCAGCGAATCCTGGTCAGCGTCGGGCGCCGCCCAGCCGGTCAGCGATTCGACCGCCGCAGCGTGCAGGACCCCAGCATCAATCTCGCTCACAGCTCGATCACCAGGCCGTTGGCGTCGGCGGGCTCGCGCAGTGCGAGTTCGTCGGCCGGGTAGCCGATCGCGACGGCGCCGAGCGGCTGCCACTGCGCGGGAAGGTCAAGCTCGCGGCAGACGACGTCCGCGGCGAAGATCGTCGAGCCAACCCAGCAGCTGCCGACTCCGCGAACCGACAATGCCACCAGCAGGCCAGCGACCGCGGCACCGCCAGCGACGGTAAACATGGTGTTCTCGCACGCATTGCGCCGCTCGTCCGGGTAGGTGTGCATACCTTCGCCAGTCATGACGGGCACCACGAGTTCCGGTGCGTCGTACAAGATCTGGCCGCGCTGTACGCGCTTGGCGATCGACTCGGGGGTCTTGTCGTCGGCAGCCAAATCCGACTGCCAGGCCTGTCCCATCGCATCGAGGAGGCGACGGCGCCGCTCCTTGTCGCGCAGCCACACGAATTTGATGGGATGGGTGTGATGGGGTGCCGGCGCGGTGAGGGCTTCGGCGAACGCCGTCCGCATTACCGTGTCGGAGACAGGCCCGTCTTGGAATCGGCGGACCGATCGGCGAGTCAGGAGCGCCTGCTGTTGCCCGAGTTCGATCGCCTCTTCGACGCCGAGGCGGAACAGATCGTCGTCGAGGTCCCTCACCAGGTCGCGCGCGACACTCCCATCATCGCGCGGCTTCATTCCGCGGACGACGGCGACGGGAACTCCGTCGAGTTTGCCCTTGACGAGATCGGCGGCCGCGGCGAGCTCGTCGGCGATCGCGATGTCGGTCACCATCAATGTATTGCCATAGCCGTCGTCGATGCCGTCGTAGCCATGGCTCACGGCGATCCCTGCGGCACCAATCGCCACATCGGTCTGACCGGTGCGCCAGGCGCGTCCCATCGTGTCAGTGACGATCACAGCCACCGACAGGCCGAACTCGGCGGCCAGGCGCGACCGCAGTGCTGCGGCGCTGGCATCTGGATCCAGCGGCAGCAGGGCAATCTGGTCGGTTCGCACATTGGAACCGTCGACGCCGGCGGCGGCCTGCACGAGGCCGTTCCGGTTGGCGGTAATAAGGGTGCGATTGCGGCGAGCCACCACCCGGACCGTCTCGTCGTCGATCAGCTTGCGTCGGAAAGCGTCTCGCTCCTCGGGGTCGGTCGGCGCGGCGACCATCCGACCCTCGGTTTTGGAAAACACCTTGCTGGTGACGACCAGTACGTCGCCGTCGGCGATCCACGGCGCGGCCGCGATGAGATCAGCGGCTAGGTCACTGTCGGGCCCGAATTCGCCGAGTCCGGTGACGGGCAGGATCTGCAAGCCTTCGACGGCGCGATGGTCATCGCCGGAGCCGATGGTCGTCACGGTGTGATCACTCCCACCAGGGCGCATGCGGCGCGGATCATGTCGGCGGTGGCCGCCGGGTCGGTCATCAGCAGGGGAGCGGTACCGATGGCGATGCCGTCGACTTCCGCGTGATCACCGTCGGCAATGAGCCACCCGTCGAGTATGCCGTTGCCGCTGCGCGCCCCGTAGTGCTTGGCAATGCCCTCCGCCGAGGTCTCGACGTTGATGACCGAAAGGCATTCGTCGGCCATGCCTCGCAGCGGCTTGTTGTCGATGACGGGACTGATGCCGACGACGGGCGCAGCGGTGGTGCGCAGGGCCGCCCGAATGCCGGGAACGGAGGTGATGGCACCAATGCTGACGACCGGATTGCTCGGCGCCAGCAGGACGATGTCCGCGCCGGTAATGGCCTCGATGACCTCGGGGCCGGGTTTCACCTCGTCGAGCCCGACTTGCGCGAAACCGTGTGTTGGCACCTGGGCTCGGTACCGGACCCACCATTCCTGGAAGTGGATTGCGACTCGCTCGCCCTCCTCGCCTCCTGGCTTATCGATGACAACGTGGGTCTCGTGACGCTGGTCGCTGGCGGGGAGCAGTCGAACGCCCGGTTGCCAGCGGCGATTCAAGGCGGCCGTGACATCGGTAAGGCTAAAGCCAGCCTCGAGCATTTGCGTTCGAATCAGGTGTGTTGCGAGGTCGCGATCTCCGAGACCGAACCAATCGGGATCGGCTCCGTAAGCGGCCAACTCCTCCTTGGCGTTCCACGTTTCGTTCTTATGGCCCCAGCCTCGTTCGGGGTCGATTCCGCCGCCGAGCGTGTACATGCAAGTGTCAAGATCGGGACAGATTCTGACGCCGTGCATGTACGCGTCGTCGCCAACGTTGACGACCGCGGTCACCGAGTTTGGTGTCTCGGGGTCGTCTGCTAGTTGCGGAAATGCTGTGCGCCCGAACGCTTCACGTGCGCCGAGCAGAAATCGGGCGCCGCCCACGCCGCCTACCAGTACCGTCACCTTCACACCGACCACTGTAGTGACCGGACTTTCTCCCTCGCACGACGGCGGTCGGCAGGGCATTCGAGGGGCCAAACGGATGACACGATTTCACGTCGTAGTTGGCGTCCGACACGCCATCGGTGAGAAACTCGACACGCCCGCCCACTATGGGGTTAGCACTTCTGGCACAGTTTTGTCGGACCTTGGTGGTACTAAGGAATCTTCGCCTTCCGCTTGACCCAAGCGCCCCCGAACGTGTCTAATCACATCAGTGTCATTTGAATTCTCGCGCCAGCCCGAGCTCTCTGGGAACCGCGTTGAGGTTTCATTCGAGACACGCCAATAGGGAATTTCGGTTCTCTATGGCGGGGGAAGCAAGTAACTAAGTCTGCGAGCTGGGAGGTGTCGGATGACTTTTCAATCCATTGGTGGTGAAGACCCGATCGGCTATCCCTTCGAGGGGCGCCACTTGTCGGTGGTGCAAGACAACTTCGAAGGAATGTTCGGTTCTATCGAGGACGAAGAATGGCAAGACCGTGCGCTTTGCGCACAAACTGATCCGGAAGCATTTTTTCCGGAAAAGGGCGGGTCAACCCGCGAAGCCAAGCGTATTTGCCAGGGCTGCGAAGTAAAGGCCGATTGCTTGGAGTATGCACTCCATAAGGATGAGCGATTCGGAATTTGGGGTGGCCTCTCCGAGCGTGAGCGCCGTCGCCTGAAGCGTGGAATCGTCTAAACAAGCGCTATTGCAGTAATGGGCGGGACAGCCCATTACTAGATTTTGCCGCCAATTCATTCAATCAATTGACCCTGTCGCCACGCTGCGAAAGGGTCTGCTCGCTATTGGCGAGAAAGTTCGCGCCGGGGGCCATTGCCCTCGTCATTTCTAATCGCTATCGGGGCCGGACTCGATGGTTTCTTCGTCCACCCCCAAATAGACGGCGACCTGCTCAATAAGGACCTCCCGCAAGATCTCCGGGAGCTCTTCGGCGTCGTGTGCGCGCAGTTCCAGCGGCCGACGGAACAAGATGATCTGCGCCCGCGTCGGATTGCCCGCCAAATCGACACCCTTGGGAATAAACCTAGCTAGGGGTACCTGGCCGTCGGCCGTGACGTCGTCGGGCCACTGCACGGGTTGGTCACCGCGCGGCAGGATGCGCGGAATGTCATCGACAGCTACATCCAGTCCGGTCAAGTGGTCATGCCAGCGCGCATCGATCTCGGTGAACGATTCGGCGACGACGGCATCGAATCGGTCGGCACGCGTGCGGTAGGCAGGCAGTGATGCGGGGATCAGCTGGCCGCGGATGCCGCGCCCCCGACGATCACGGAGGCGTCGTGGTGGCGGGCCGAGGAGGTGGTGCCCAGACGGCGACGGGGCTTCTCGATTGGCCATGTCGCCCACTCTAAGACATGCGCCCCGGGCTGCGTCCGCGTGTCGATTGTCCGGTGCGATGGGTGAGGCGATAGGCTGGCGGGCGTGAGTGTCCCTCGTCAGTGCTGCAGGCCCGGCTGTTCTCGCATAGCTGTGGCGACTCTGACGTTCGTCTATGCCGAATCAACGGCGGTCATTGGGCCGCTCTCGGCCAACGACGAACCGCATTCGTGGGACATGTGCTCCCAGCATGCCGACCGCATCACCGTGCCCGTCGGGTGGGAGATGATCCGCAGCGAAAGCGGTTTCAATCAGCCCGCAGAAGATCAAGAGCTGACGGCACTCGCCGAAGCAGTCCGTGAGGCGGGCGGCAACTCGCTCGCTCCGAGCGTTGGTTTTCGTGGGCGCCCCGACTTCGACGACGTGCCGCGCGGCCGCCACCACGCTGCGCCACGGCCAACTCCGGCTCCCGCAGTTACCCCGCGCCCGGGCCGCCGTGGGCATCTGCGTGTGCTGCCCGATCCGGTTGACTGACCGTTCCTCGTCAACCTCCGTCTCTAACGATCTTTCCTGTAGCGATCTTCTGTGGGCGCTCACGTCCGCAAACGCTGGGTGACTACTAGGCTGTGAAACATGTCTGCGTTGACTACTGACCTCGATGATGTCGACGGTCTCCTGGCCGCCGACCGCGAAGGGCTTCTCCGCGCTGCCGCAATGGCCGGAGCCGGCGTGCGGTCGGTGTCTCAAGCGCAATCGGAAGGCGTGCTCGCCAGCCTTGCCGACCTCCGTCCCCGCGCCGTTGTCATCGTGACGGGGTCCTCCGCGACGGCCCGCCGTGCAGCAGAATTGGTGAATGCCACCATTGCCCCACGTCTGGACGCACCGCTAGCTGTGGTGCCGTCGCTGCCCGGTTGGATCGGGCCGCTCGACGTCGTGGTGCTTGCCGGTGACGATGCCGGAGACCGGGCGCTCACCGACGGGGCGATGCGGGCCCTTCGCCGACGCGCGGAAGTTGTCGTTGTCGCGCCGCTTGAGGGACCACTGCTCGACGCGGTGGGCAACCAGCCGATCGTGGACCTGACACCGCGACTCGTCGTCGATCCCCGATTCGGCTTTTGCCGTATGGTTGCGGCCCTTACCGCTGTCTGTGCGGGCCTGACAGATGTTCGTTTGACGCCTGCCCCGCCAGATCTCGCCGAGTTGGCCGATACGCTCGATGACGAGGCCGCCGCCGACCATCCGTCGCAGGAGAGCTTTCACAATCAAGCCAAGTTGCTCGCTATGCGGGTACAGGGCCGGTCTGCGGTCTGGTCCGGCGACACTCCCGGTGCTGTCGCGGTAGCCACGCACGCCTCGGATGTCGCCTTCAGTGTCGCTGGCGTCTTGACGCCGTCGGCACCGGAAGTGACGCTGACCGGGCGCATGCGCGAAGGGTTTGGGGCTTCCGGATCGGCACCGACCGACGACTTGTTTTATGACCCTGACTTTGACGAACCGAAGACTATCGGCGTCCGCGGGATACTATTCACGACTGCGGCACGCCGCTGGTCCACCGAGCGGCGAGTCGCGGCCTTCGGCGACATCGATGTCCTCGCCGAGCGGCCCGCCGAAGACGGGGGACCAGAAATCGCCGAACCGTACGGGGACGGCGACCAAGGCACTGATTCGCCAGCGGATCTCGCCGCGTACTTGGTGTTGGCGCTGCGTGCCGAATTGGCGGCAGTGTTTATTCGATTGATAGGAGAAGCGGCCTGATGAAGCTGCTGACTGGAGTAGTGCGACCGTACGCGTGGGGTTCGCGTACCGCACTCGCCGAGTTGCGCGGCACACCGAGTCCTTCTGCGCATCCCGAAGCGGAACTGTGGTTCGGTGCCCACCCGGCATCGCCCGCACGTGTCTGCGACCGCGTCGAACACCCGGTAGACGGCACCGAGCCGCTCGACTGCCCCGACAATCTGTTGACGGTGATCGATGCCGATCCGGCAGGCGAACTGGGCACCGCGACCATTGCGGAGTTCGGCCCCCGTTTGCCGTATCTGCTGAAGATTCTGGCTGCCCAGGAACCCCTCTCCCTGCAGGCACATCCAAGCCTGGAGCAGGCGATTGCCGGATTTGCTCGGGAGAATGCCGCTGGCCTGGCACTGGATGACCCCGAACGGAATTACCGCGACGATTGGCATAAGCCAGAACTCGTCGTCGCCATTACCGAATTCGATGCCCTGACCGGATTCCGCGACCCACTGGTCACGATCGAACTATTGAAGCAGCTCGACGTACCCGCGTTGGACCCCTATTTGGGGATGCTGATCGGGCAGCCCGACGAAGCGGGTCTGCGTGCGGTCTTCACCACCTGGTTGACGCTGCCGGACAAGGTCATCGGAACTCTGGTGCCCGCGGTGCTGGAAGGCGCGATTTCGGTCCTGGGTTCGGGAGACGGCCGCTTCACGTTGGAACTGCGGTCGTTGCTCGAACTTGGGGAGGCCTACCCCGGCGATCCCGGTGTCCTCGCCTCACTCCTGCTGAATCGCATTCGACTGCAGCCCGGCGAAGGCGTGTACCTGTCGGCTGGAAACCTCCACGCTTACCTGCACGGCATGGCGGTGGAATTGATGGCCAACTCCGACAACGTGCTACGAGGTGGACTGACCCCAAAGCACATCGACGTCCCGGAACTGCTCCGCGTCCTCGACTTTCGACCCGTCACCTTGGAGCAGCTCATGCCCGAGGTACGTGGCCTCGGTGCCGAACGAATTTATTTGACCCCGGCACCCGAATTCCGACTGTCCCGAATCGAACTCGACGGTACGGGGATGCAATCGGCGAAATCGATCAGCTTCGATATGCCGGGACCGCAGATGCTGTCGGTGATGTCCGGCCGCATCGTGGTGGAAGGTGCCGACGGTAGCCGGCTTATCGCCGGGCCGGGCGATGCCGTCTGGCTGTCCGACAGCGACCCCGACGTTCTGGTGCGCGCGGAGTCGGCAAAGGCGGTCTTCTTCCGGGCCCTAGTTCCGGGTATCGATCACAGCGCCGGAAATTGATCGCGGCACTGGGAATTGATCACAGCCTCAAGTCCCATCGCTAGTCCACCTCGGTAAGGGTTCGCTCCGCAGCCGTGGAAACCAGTCGTGCCGTGGCCGAGCGATCCGCTCCCCGCACGACCACGGTCCCGGTGGCCCGATCCTGCCGCAGTAGTGGTCCGGGAACTGTGAGTGCCGACGTGTCTGCGTGCCTGCGGAGCAGCGTCGACCCCGGTAGTGCCGAGACCTCGCCAGCCGCGGTGTCGTCGAGCAGCACCCGCGCCGGTCGGCGCTGCTGCCCGATTGTTACCAAGCCGCCGCCGATAGCCATCGCCAGACGTTCCCAGCGCTGGGGGTTGTCGGAGGCGATAGCGACCGGAACTCCAAGCGCGGCGAGCCGCACCACCACTTGACGGACCAACGTGTCGTCACCGATCACGTGAGCTTGGGGGATGTTGGGGCCAGCCAATCGAAAGGCGACGGGTGCACCGGAAGGATCGGCCCCGATCACCTGACCATCACCGGCGACCGGAAGTGCCACGTGCGTGAGCGATGCGGTCTGCTCGGGCGTCAGGAAACCGGGGTCGTCGTCCGTCACCGGTCGAAGGTCGTGGTTGCCGGACCGAGCGGCGGACGGACCGCCGCCGTCACGGACTGTTCCACGCAGTCGTGGGCCAGCGGGGCCGCCAACCAACTGCAGGGTGAGCGACGTCGAGGCGGCATCGACGGTGCCGGGGGCCGCGATCAGGGCGGCCAGTGAGTCGCGGTCACGACCGACCCATTCGTAAGTGGACGAGCCGTCGACACCGGACCGGTCCGCAAAGCTTGCGGTGAGGTCGGCAATCTCGGCGGCGTTCAACGGCCGTGCCAGAACGCCGTTCTCGGAAAGACGATTACGCAGGCGCCGCACGCACCACAGCGCGGTGCGGAGCGCACCGGGGCCATCGCCGCCGCGTCGCGCGACCGCGTCGGGAAAATCGGTGGGTCGAATCCGAACCATCAGGTAGACGCTGCGATGCGCGGCAATTGGTACACCTCCCAGCAAACTGCGGTACGCGCGAGTTGCCGGACCATCCGACCACCACCCCATGGTGTGGCTAACAATGTCGACGGACCACGGTGCCACATCGCGGGCGGCCATCGTGGCGATCACTGCGGGAAGGATGGGCTGACCGGCTCCGTGGGGTTGGCCCACGACGATCGGAATCGGGTCGGACGGGGTCACTGCCAGCACTGCTACCAGCGAATCTGTCTCGCGACGAAAACCAGTCTGGGAGCCTTCCGACGGAACGTCGAACGGTGCTGGAGCCGAACGCGTTTGGGGACGATGCCCCCTGCGTGGCGAAGTTCTCCGCACAACCATTCGCGTCATAGTGCTCCCCCCGAAGCTGAAATCTGGTGCGACAAACTTCTCGAAACCGGCCCGAGATGAGGCTATCGCGCGGCTAGTGTCCATGCTGGGGAATTGATCGGGGGATTGATGTCACGACATATCACCACGCGGGCACAGGTCAGCGGCTATCGCTTTGGGCTGTCGCGAGCCGAGCACGCACTGGTTCGCCGCGATGCGGGAATGGCGCACGATCCGATGCGCGGACAGTCTCGGTCCCTGATGGCGGGCATCATCCTGGCGGTGCTCGTCGTGGCCGGTGCTGGGATCTACGGGTTCATCAGGCCAGCGCCGAGCGTCCGTGACGGCAAGATCCTCGCCGCTGACAACGGTGCGCTGTACGTCCTTGTCGACGACGTGATGCATCCGGTGCCCAACCTGGCGTCGGCCCGGCTGATCCTGGGGCAACCGCTCCCGGTGCGGCATGTCAGCGATGCTTCGCTGGCACGCTATCCGCGCGGCGCTGCGGTCGGAATACCCGGTGCCCCGGGCGCTCTCGCTGGGCCGGCGGTGCCGGGGGAGTCGCAGTGGACGCTGTGTGATGGACCGGAGGGGACGACCATCATCGCCGGGGCGATGGGTTCCGGCGCAACAGTCAGCGCCTCGGCACTGGTCGAATCGGCGGGGGAGCGATGGCTCATCTACCCCGCGCCGGGACCGGCTTCAGTCGGTCCGGTGCGGGCCCGCGTCGATCAGCGTCGCGTCGAATTGCTGCGTGCGCTGGGACTGGAGTCAGCTACGGCCCGCACGATCGATATCGGACTACTCAATTCTCTCCCGGTCCGGCCGGACCTCGCCATCCCCGATGTCGCCGACCGCGCTAAGCCGGGCGTGCTCGGGATGCCGGTGGGATCGGTGATCGCCACCGCCGGCGTCGACGGAATCGATCGCTTTCGGCTGGTATTGGCCGACGGCGTCCAACCGCTGTCGGCGCCGGCCGCCGAACTGATGCGCTCGATTGATCCATCTGCCGATGACGCCATCCGTCGTGTCCCGCCGCGCGCGGTCGCTTCGGTACCGGTTCGCGACAGCGTCGCGCTCGGACACTTCCCGGAAGCAGCCCCCGTCCTTGTCGATGATCGGTGGCCGGTCCTCTGCCACCGGTGGTCGCGCCAGCAGGACGACAGGTCGGCCACCTTGCAATTGGTGGTTGCCTCACGACTCCCGCTGCCAACGGGGGCGAGGCCGGTTGTGTTGGCATCGGCCGACGGTCGTGGACCCGCGCTTGATCAGGTCTACCTACCGCCTGGATCTGGGGAACACGTCCTGCTCACGGGTATCGAACCCAACTCGGTGCAGGCGTCGGCGCCGGTCTACATCAGCGATGCAGGCGTGCGATACCCGATCGCCGGTCCCGCGACCGCCGAAACTCTCGGATTGTCGGATCCGGTCCGCGCACCGTGGCCGATTATCGGCCTGCTGCCCGCGGGCGTCGAACTGAGCAGGGAAGCTGCGGTAGTGACTCGCGACGGCAGCTGAGCCGCCGGTCGGAGAGCGTCACCGAGACACGCGAATGGCAGCGATCACGGGTATGCCAACGCCAACCTGCGGACCATGGTTTCCCAGTCCTCGGCGATCTCGTCGTACGTCATGCCGACAACCTCGAGCAGGTGGCGGACGGTCAGCGCCATCAGCGGAGCGTGCACAGCGTGGGTCACGACGTCGAGGCGACCGCCGAAACCCAACTCGGCGAGCAGCATGCGCACATGCATTGTCGACATAGTCCACACCGGGTGCGACAGGTGGTCGTGCTGGTCCGCGCCTGCCTCGATGAGAATATCGAGGTGGTTGACGGTCATTCGCAGGCGTGCGCGACCGTATGCCACTAGTCGCTCAAGCGGTGGTGCACCCGGCCCCAACGGTTCCGGTCCCGACAGGAAAGCCTGCTGCAAGTCGGACTCGGAATGATCCAAGAGGGCCAGCATCAACCCGGTCCGATTACCGAAGCGGCGAAACACCGTCCCCTTGCCGACTCCGGCCGCGCGTGCAACAGCTTCCATCGTGACAGCAGCAGCCCCCTGGCTGTCGATCAGCGACTTCGCCGAAGCCAGGAGCAAACGCCGATTCCGCGCGGCGTCGGCGCGCTCTACTGACACTGCCGGGGCATTCGCCACATGCAGTTCCAGGGGGCCGGGGCCGTCGGAGATCATGCCCCGACTTTAGTTCATGTCGCGGATGCCGTGTTTGGTGCTTCGGTTGGTGCGGCGTGCCGTTGACTAGCGATTCTTTCGAGTGCGCAGCATCACGTCCACTTCGGGGAATCGCTGTGGACCCTGGTCCGTTTGTACAAGGTGTTGAAAGTCGACAGCGTCAAAGACGTCAATGCATCAAGGAGAAAGTCGTACATGACTGAAGGCAACATCAACATCGCGGTCCTCGTGGGCAGCCTGCGGGCGGCTTCACACAACCGTGCGCTCGCCGAGGTCACGGTCGCCAATGCGCCTGACGGAATCTCTTTGACGGTCGTCGACGGTCTCGCAGACCTGCCGTTCTATAACGAAGACCTGGATACGCCCGAGCTGACGGCCGCCGCCGTCACCGCATTGCGTGACTACGTGGAATCGGTGGACGCGGTCCTGATCGTCACTCCCGAATACAACGGGACCATGCCCGCGGTGTTGAAGAATGCCATCGACTGGCTGTCGCGGCCGTTCCAGGCCAGCGCACTTAGTGGCAAGCCAGCCGGAGTGATTGGTGCGGCACTCGGTGGCCGTGGCGGTGCGGGGTCGCGGCAGGAGGCGCGTCGCGCCCTGACCGTCGCTGGCGCTCGCGTCGTTGAAGATGTGGAAATTGGTATCAGTACGGGCGGCCTCGACGATGCGGGCATGAATACCCCGGCGATCGTTGAGCAGACTGTCTTGGCTGTGCGAGTACTCGGCGATCACGTAGCCGTGTCGGTGTAGTTCGCCGCAGGGCAGTTCTTCCGCGGGCCTCATGTGGGTGCCGCGGGACGAGGTTGATTTGTGTCGGAGGCGGGCACCCCCATCGACGGCGCACGACCACCGGCAGGGCCGGTCATGGCGATCCCATGGCCGGCCCTGCCGCTGTACTCGGGAGGCGTTGGAAGTGCTTGGGGATGATTCTGGGGACTACCCCCGCTAATCCTGGGGACAGCTTTGGGGACTGCGTTGGGGATGGATTGGGGATCAAATTTACGACACGCCGGGCGTTTGAAGACACGCCGACCCACCTGTGGACAACTCGCCCGCGACCTGCGAGTTTCAAGAATGTTATTCACAAGTTCTTGTGGTCTAGGAAAACCGCAGACACTAGGTGTAGTGTTTGAGGAGTCCGGGGGGAGAACGGCAGACGCAAGAGTTACGCGGATGTCATTCACTGCTTCAGAGCAGGGATACCGGTCATGAACATCTGTAGTAGTTCGCTCGCAATTGATCCTCATCTCAAAGGGAGTCACGATGGCCATCACCGTTTACACCAAGCCCGCCTGCGTTCAGTGCAACGCAACCTACAAGGCCCTCGATAAGGCTGGCCTGGAGTACAACATCGTGGACATCAGCCAGGACGATGAGGCCCGCGACTACGTGATGGCTCTCGGTTACCTGCAGGCCCCCGTTGTCGTGAACGGCGACGAGCACTGGTCGGGCTTCCGTCCCGATCGCATCAAGTCGCTCGCAACTCGCGCAGCCTGATCGCGAAAAGCCAATGGCTGCGGACAGCAGCGCAGTGCCGCTCATCGTCTACTTCTCGTCGGTGTCGGAATACACGCATCGTTTTGTTAAAAAGTTGGGACTCCGGGCAGTTCGGATCCCGCTCATCGATCCCACGTCATCCTTCCGCGTTGACGAACCCTACGTACTGATCAGTCCCACTTACGGTGGCGGCAAGATCTCCGACGCGGGGAGCGTTACGGCTCACGCCGGCGGGGGATACGTCCCCAAGCAAGTCATCAAGTTCCTCAACATCGAACAGAATCGGTCGTTCATCCGAGGCGTCATCGCCGCGGGCAACACCAACTTCGGGGCGGAATACGCCATGGTGGGCGACATCGTGTCGCACAAATGCCAGGTGCCGTACCTGTATCGCTTCGAGTTGATGGGTACCCCCGAAGACGTTGAACGGGTGTCCTCCGGGCTGGCGCAGTTCGCGCAGAGCCCCGAGTACACCGGCCGGGCCGCCTAACCTCGCACCAGCCGCAATCTTTCGCACCACCAGCTCGTATTCAAGTTCTGATATTCCATGTCAGTGTCACCAGGGAGAAGCAGTGTCGCCCACCGCAGTTTCTGTCAGCCAGTCCAACATCTCGGCAAGCCAGTCGGGAGCCCACGCGGGCCCAGCCGGTCACGAGCCGGGCGATCTGGACTTTCATGCGCTCAACGCGATGCTCAACCTGTATGACGCCGACGGCAACATTCAGTTTGAGAAGGATAAGGAAGCCGCGCGCCAGTACTTCCTGCAGCACGTCAACCAGAACACCGTCTTCTTCCACGATCTTGACGAGAAGCTCGACTACCTGATCAAGGAAAACTATTACGAGCCCGAGGTCCTCGAAAAGTACGACCGCGAGTTCGTCAAGCTTCTGTTCAGCCATGCGTACGGCAAGAAGTTCCGCTTCCCGACCTTTCTTGGCGCGTTCAAGTACTACACGAGCTACACGCTCAAGACGTTCGACGGCAAGCGCTACCTGGAACGCTTTGAGGACCGCGTCTGCATGGTGGCGTTGACCTTGGCCGACGGCGATACCGCTCTCGCCCGCAACCTGGTCGACGAGATCATGGACGGCCGTTTCCAGCCGGCCACGCCGACCTTCCTGAACTCGGGTAAGAAGCAGCGCGGTGAGCCCGTCTCGTGCTTCCTGCTCCGTATCGAAGACAACATGGAGTCGATCGGCCGCTCCATCAACTCGGCGCTGCAGCTTTCCAAGCGCGGCGGCGGCGTTGCCCTGCTGCTCAGCAACGTGCGTGAGCACGGCGCGCCGATCAAGAAGATCGAGAACCAGAGCTCGGGTGTTATCCCGATCATGAAGCTGCTGGAAGACTCGTTCAGCTACGCCAACCAGCTCGGTGCCCGCCAGGGTGCCGGTGCCGTGTACCTGCACGCTCACCACCCGGACATCTACCGTTTTCTCGACACCAAGCGTGAGAACGCGGACGAGAAGATCCGTATCAAGACCCTGTCGCTCGGCGTCGTGATCCCGGACATCACGTTCCAGCTCGCTAAAGACAACGACGACATGTACCTGTTCAGCCCGTACGACGTCGAGCGTGTTTACGGTGTGCCGTTCGCTGACATCAACGTCAGCGACAAGTACCAGGAAATGGTCGAGGACAAGCGGATCCGCAAGTCGAAGATCAAGGCTCGCGAGTTCTTCCAGACCTTGGCTGAGCTGCAGTTCGAGTCGGGCTACCCGTACATCATGTTTGAGGACACGGTGAACCGCGCCAACCCGATCGAGGGCAAGGTTACGCACTCCAACCTGTGCTCGGAGATCCTGCAGGTTTCGACGCCGTCGACGTTCAACGAAGACCTCACGTACTCGCACATCGGTCGCGACATCTCGTGCAACCTCGGTTCCATGAACATCGCGAAGACGATGGATTCGCCGGACTTTGGCCACAGCATCGAGACTGCGATTCGCGGCCTCACCGCGGTCGCCGATCAGACGGCCATCGAATCGGTCCCGTCGATTAAGCGCGCCAACGACGAAGGTCACGCGATCGGCCTCGGTCAGATGAACTTGCACGGTTACCTGGCTCGCGAGCGGGTGTTCTACGGCAGCGAAGAGGGCATCGACTTCACCAACATGTACTTCTACACGGTGGTGTATCACGCGATCCGTGCGTCGAACGCGATCGCCAGGGAGCGTGGCACCACGTTCGCCGGCTTTGAGAACAGCAAGTACGCCAGCGGCGAGTACTTCGACAAGTACACCGATCAGGTGTGGGAGCCGGCTACAGCTCGGGTCCGCGAGATCTTCGCCGATGCCGGTATCGAGATCCCCACGCAGGAGCAGTGGATTGAGCTGAAGGCTGCCGTTCAGAAGGACGGCATCTACAACCAGAACCTGCAGGCGGTTCCGCCGACCGGCTCGATCAGCTACATCAACCATTCGACGAGCTCGATCCACCCGGTCGCGTCGAAGATTGAGATCCGCAAGGAAGGCAAGATCGGTCGCGCTTACTACCCGGCGCCGTATCTGACGAACGACAACCTGGAGTACTTCCAGGACGCGTACGAGATCGGCTACGAGAAGGTCATCGACACCTACGCCGCCGCTACTCAGCACGTCGATCAGGGTCTGAGCCTGACGTTGTTCTTCAAGGACACCGCGACCACTCGCGACGTCAACAAAGCGCAGATCTACGCGTGGCGCAAGGGCATCAAGACGCTGTACTACATCCGTCTGCGTCAGATGGCGCTTGAAGGTACCGAGGTGGATGGCTGCGTCAGCTGCATGCTGTAACTCACAGTAACGCATAACTGTAGGCACAAGCGGCACCTCACCGCCCCGTCGTTCACGTCCTCTAATGACAGCGAACGGCAGGGTGGTGGGGTGTTTTTGTGCACTCTGGCCCGGACCCGCGCGGCCTCATCGGCTGCGTGCGGTGAACTGGCGGCACGGCAGTCTACGCTCAACGACATGAAAGCAGTCGTATGCGAGCAGGGCGAACTCACCGTGACCGACATGGCCGACCCAGTTCCAGGCAAGGGGCAAGTGCTCCTGAACGTCACCCGGACCGGCATCTGCGGCTCCGACCTGCACGGGCGTCATCACGCCGACCTCGTCGCCGACGTCGCGGAGAAGGCAGGCTACCCGCACCTCATGCGCATGGACCAGCCGATCGTCATGGGCCACGAGTTCGTGGGTACCGTCGCCGCCTACGGCCCCGGCTGCCACAAGCGGTGGAAGCCGGGCACACGGGTCGTTGCACTTCCGATGGTCGACAGCGACACCGGCCCGCACCTTCTCGGGCTGTCTGAGAAGGCCCCGGGTGCCTACGCGGAGAAGGTCGTCGTCCAGGAGTCAATGACGATGCTGGTCCCGGACGGGCTCCCCGACGACGAGGCGGCACTAACGGAGCCGATGGCCGTCGCATGGCATGCAGTGCGACGCGCTGAACGCGGCCGCGGACAGGCCGCTGTCGTCATCGGCTGCGGGCCGATCGGGCTCGCTGTGATCGCCATGCTCAAGGCCTCGGGTGCGAAGAAGATCATCGCCAGCGACCTGTCGTCGCGCCGCCGCGAGCTGGCGCGCGAACTCGGCGCCCACGTGGTCGTCGACCCGCGCGAGACGGACCCGTTCGACGCGTACAAGCCCGGCCGCAACGAGACCCGATCGGTCACCGACCTCGTCGGCGTCGCCCTCGACACGATGGGCAAACTCCGGATGGTGCCGGGACCCGTCCCGTGGTGGCAGGCGTTCCGTCTTGCCGAGAAGATCGGCGAAGTCCCGGCTGGCCCCGTCGTCTTCGAATGCGTCGGAGTCCCCGGCATGATCGACCAGATCATCGGCACCGCGCCGCTGCGTTCCCGTGTGGTGGTGGTCGGCGTCTGCATGGAGCCCGACTCGTTCACCCCGTCGATGGCGGGTACCAAGGAGATCGACCTGCGGTTCGTGTTTGGCTACGATCCGGGCGAGTTCCGCGACACCCTGCATATGATCGCCGATCGCAAGGTGGACGTCCGGCCGCTGATCACCGGTGCCGTCGGCCTAGACGGGGTGGACGCCGCGTTCACTGCGCTCGGCGACCCCGAGGCGCACGCCAAGATCCTTATCGATCCGTCCAGCGACCGCCTGAGGCCCTGATCGGGCGGAAACGTCGGACCGAGCCGAGACGATGTCACTACCAGTGGCGCGGATCGACGCCGCAGATAGAAGGAGGTTCCGATGGAGGTATTCAACGCGCTGTCCAATGCGGCGGCCCAGTTCATGATGGGCGGCGACTGGATGTACTGGCTCAGCGAGGCAGGTCGACTCCTCGGCCAGTGAGTCATAGCCTCCCGGGGACGCCAGCTGGGTCTGAGCTAGGGATTGACCTTCTCGATGATCTGCATCCCGATGACGACGCCGATGAAGGTAATCACGAGGCCGATGAGAGGCCAATAGAAGAACATGCGACGTCGGACAGTGGAGACGATCGTTCCGATGAGGGCGGTCAGCCAGGCTAAGCCGACCGCCACCCAGATCGACATCATGGCGGGACCGACCAGGTCCTCACGGCAGTCTGAACCGGTGAAGCAAGCGTCGGTCGCCATGGCGAAGAAGAAGCTGTAGAAGACCGCGAGGCTGCCGAACCCGAGGAGGCCAAGCCAGGCGAGCGTCCCAATGACCACATCGATGACGACGGTCGTGCTGCTGCGCGGACTGCGACCCGGCGGGGCCGGGTCTGTGTTGGGATCGCCGTACGGTTGCGGCAGTGGGGCTCCCGGAAGAGCCGATGATGAGTTGGTCATCGAGGGGGCCTCTCGTTGGCTGGCGGCACCGGTATCAAGATCAAGAATGATTGTTCCTGCCGAGGTGCCGATTTGGCGAGAAATTGCGCCAGCTGTGGACAACTGAATGACCGTCCCGAAATGTATGAAAACGAAGCCGCGCCACACGATCTCGTGGTCGCTACTCACAGGTGAATTCGGAACGACGTGGGGCTGGTGTCGGGCATCCGTGTGACTCTCTGCAGAACACGCTTGTAGGACTCTTCGAGGCGGCGCCGCGGAAGGTAGGGTGAGTTCGAAGTTCCATGCTCTTTCCTTTCTATGCGAGGTGCCATGTCTGAGTTCGCCCACAGTCCCGCCGATGGTGCACCGGTCAAGCTGGTGAACCGGGTTTCAGCCATTAACTGGAACCGGATCCAGGACGACAAGGACGCCGAGGTGTGGGACCGCCTGACCGGCAACTTCTGGCTGCCGGAAAAGGTGCCGGTGTCGAACGACATTCCGTCGTGGGGCACGCTGACCGAATACGAGAAGACGCTGACGATGCGCGTCTTCACCGGACTCACCCTCCTCGACACCATCCAGGGCACCGTCGGTGCGATCTCGCTGATCCCCGATGCCGCGACCCCGCACGAAGAAGCGGTGCTGACGAACATCGCGTTCATGGAATCGGTGCACGCCAAGAGCTACAGCTCGATCTTCTCGACCCTGTGCTCCACCAAGGAAATCGACGAAGCCTTCCGCTGGTCGGAAGAGAATGAGTACTTGCAGCGCAAGGCTCGGATCATCATGGATTACTACCGTGGCGACGACCCGCTGAAGCGCAAGATCGCGTCGACCCTGCTGGAGTCGTTCCTGTTCTACTCGGGCTTCTACCTGCCGATGTACTGGAGCTCGCGCGCCAAGCTGACAAACACCGCAGACATGATCCGCCTCATCATTCGCGACGAGGCTGTCCACGGCTACTACATCGGCTACAAGTACCAGCGGGCCCTCGAAGTCGAGACCCCTGAGCGTCGCCAGGAACTGAAGGATTACACCTTCGAGTTGCTGTTTGAGCTGTACGACAACGAGACCGATTACACCGAAGCCCTCTACGACGAGGTCGGACTCTCCGAGGATGTCAAGAAGTTCCTCCGCTACAACGCCAACAAGGCCCTGATGAACCTGGGCTACGAGGCAATGTTCCCGAAGGACGAGACCGACGTGAACCCGGCGATCCTGTCGGCACTCTCGCCGAACGCCGACGAGAATCACGACTTCTTCTCCGGCTCCGGTAGCTCCTACGTCATCGGCAAGGCCATCAACACCGAAGACGACGACTGGGATTTCTAGCCCGGCTGGTCAACCCATGCATGTGCCCCGTGACCGAATCGGTCACGGGGCACATGCATGGGTTGACCGCCCAACGCGTTACCGCCGTCGTTCCAGCACGTCGTAATACATCGCCAAGTCGTCGAGGGCTTCGGCTACCTCGGTCAGGGGAACACCCGTGGCGCGCAAGGCCTGTCGTAGCAGGGTCGGGTCTAGGAGGGTGAGCGGATCCATGGCCGGGAACGACGGCACCGGGGGCGGCATCAGATGATCGCCGAAGGGGTCGTCGGCGATCAACGTGCCGGACGTGGACTCGTCCGGTTCACCGGCATCGTCGGCTTCGTCACCCTGCGCCTGGGCGAGCAGTTCTGGCAGGTCGGTACCCATCACGGTGAGCAAGGTGGTTGGGCGACGGTCAATTTCGGCCGCCACTTCAAAGGCCACGGCCAGCACGTGCGTGCAACGGGGCGCGTCATCGGGGCACGAGCAATCCGACATCACGTCGGCCGCCTCGGTCGGCGCGATCAAGTTCCCGAGCGCGGCGGGTTGCTCTCCCCGAGCCAAGGCCAGCAGATCGTCCACCGAGCCGGTCTTTTGCAGTAGCGAGATCACGGTCTCCGGGTCGACGGTCCGCATGTCCAGGCGAACATCGAACGGATCGAGTTGGCTGCCACGCACCGATCCGGTGACTGAGCCGTGCGAGATCTCCAAGCCATCGACGTGGCGCTCCCGAAAATAGCGTCTCGCGCCGGTAATTCGACGATGGTCGGCACCGGCTTCGACGACCCCGACGAAGGCCCGAGACCAGCCGGTAATGCCATAGCCTCGGACCGGAGGTTTCGACCTCCGCCTGCCGGGACTCATGCTGTACCCCGCATCATTCCGACACCGCGTCTTCCCGCAACGCCAACAGATCCATCAGCGTGTCATCGTCGAGATCGCTGAGCCAGGATTCGCCAGTGCTGACCGTCAACTTCGACAGTTCGCGTTTGGCGACCACCATTTCGTCGATCCGTTCCTCCAGCGTTCCGACGCACACGAACTTTCTGACCTGCACGTTGCGTGTCTGCCCGATCCGGTACGCGCGGTCGGTTGCTTGGTCTTCGACGGCCGGATTCCACCAGCGGTCAACGTGAATAACATGGTTGGCGGCCACCAGATTCAGGCCGGTGCCGCCAGCCTTCAACGTGGCGAGCAGGATCGGCGGCCCGTCGGGACGGGAAAACCGCTCCACCATGGCGTCGCGCTGCTCCCGCGAACTTCCACCGTGCAGCACGGGGACCGGTGTCCCGAGGACCGGTTCCAACCACTCCGACAGCAGTTCCGCGAACGCGGCGAACTGGGTAAACACCAGTGCGCGATCACCCTCGGCGATCAACGTCGTTAGCACGTCGATCATCAACTCGACCTTGCCGGAACGATGATTCCCGCGCCGCAACATTCCCGACCCGTCGCCCAGGTAATGCGCCGGATGGTTGCAGATTTGCTTGAGCCGTGTCAGTGCAGCCAGTACGGTGCGTCGGCGTGGCCCGCCCTGTTGACTGTCTGCGAGTGCCTCGTGCAATTCGTTGAGTACCGCCTGGTACAGGCCAGCCTGCTCGGTCGACAGGTTGGTGCGGACCAAGAGTTCAGTCTTGTCCGGAAGGTCGGGCACAATTGCCGGGTCGGTCTTCTCGCGCCGCAAGATGAATGGTCGCGTCACCGACGACAGTCGTGCGACGGCGCGCGGATCTCGGTCGCGCTCAATCGGTTCGGCAAACCGCGCGCGGAAGCTTGAGGCACTGCCCAGCAGACCCGGATTGACCAGGTCGATCACGGCTCGCAGATCCTCAAGACGGTTCTCAACGGGTGTCCCCGTCAACGCGATTCGAGACCGCGCGGGTATGGCGCGCAAGGCCTTTGCCGCAGCAGTGTGCACATTCTTGACGTGTTGTGCCTCGTCGACGACGAGTTCGTGCCAGGGGAGGGCTGCCAAGGAGGCCCGATCGCGCGCCAGCGTGGCGAACGTTGTCAAGACGACGTCCGGATGGGTATTGCTGATGCGGTTGGCCGACCGTCCCGCACCGTGATGCACCACCACCCGCAGGTGCGGGGCGAACGTCGACAGTTCCCGATGCCAGTTACCAATCACCGACATGGGGCACACCACCAACGCTGGCGGCACCACCACCTCCGCGTCTGCTCGTTCCCGGTTGGCGGTGATCAGGGCGATCACCTGAACGGTTTTGCCGAGGCCCATGTCGTCGGCCAGCACGCCGCCCGCGCCGATCTCGCCCAGCGCTGATAGCCATTCCAGTCCGCGCTGCTGGTATGGCCGCAACTGAGCTTTGAGCGTGGTGGGTGCGGTCAATTCCGGAGGCACAAAGACGCCGCGAGTGGCGATGTCGTCGAGCCAACTGAGGCCCGACACGGCACCGACCGGGACCGGAAGCGACTCGTCGAGGTCGGTCACCATCGCCAGCAGATCGGCCATGGTGAGCGCGTCGTCGTCGGACTTCAGTGCGCGTTGAGCCGCAATGTACGACGCTGCGCGGTGTAGCGCGGCCCCTTCGGCTCGGAGCCATTTGCCCCGCAGGCGAACCAAATCGCCGCTCTGGGACGCCAATTCGTCGATGTCGGCCTGGGAAAGTTCCGTCGACCCGGTGCCGCTGCCGAGCGCCAGTCGCCATTCGAAATCTGAGATCTCGTCGAGTCCAACAAAACCGGGACGCGCCCCGCCGCCCGGCGTCTGCTGCGCCCTGATCGACAGCGACGGGGTTACCGCGGCAATCGAGGACGGTAGCAGCACATTGATTCCCGCCGTTTGCAGGTCGCCAGCACCGCGCGCCAGGAGTTCGTCGACGACGGCGGTGGAGAGGAGAAAATCGAGGCTGTGTGGATCGGCTTCCGCACGACTGAGTTCACCAAAGGCCTGCATGGCAATGGCCAACTCAGTGGTGACGGCGTCGAGGTCGTGGGCATCGGTGCGATGCGGGACCACCGGCTGTAACTCGCCGGTCGGCGTTTGCAAACACACTTCTAGGCGCCACCGAACTTGCTCGGCCGGGGTAATGGGGCCTTCGGGATCGTCCGGCGGCAGATGCAACCGCATCACCACGGCCGCTTTGCCTGGGCCTGCGGTGCCGAGCCAGTCGTGCCAGGCCTGGGTGCTCCTGGCCCCAATATCGGCTGTCAGCAGGTTGGCCGATCGGGACGCGAGTCCGGCAATCAGTGGCACGTTCGACGAGGCGTCGGCAGCCTCGAGGATGCGGCGGCACTCATGGTCGAGGGTCTCGGCCACAAAGTCGCTTAGGCTATGCCGGTCGGCGAGAGCCCGGGGTGCCGATGCTTGCGCTACCGCCAGCCAGCTATGCCAACCGGGTGAAGGCGTTGGCAGCCAGCGCATCTCGTGTTCGCCGCCAACAAGTGTGACGCTCGGTGCCGCGGAGCCCGAGGCGATGTAGGCGCGGACGCCAGACAACAGATAGCGGTAGTACCCGATGTCGCCGCCCGCAGGCAGGTGCTCGCATCGGTCGAGAAGTTCCACGGCAGTCCGCACCCCGAGGCCCGTCGCAGGAAAATACCGGCGCGTGCCGTCCGCGTCGGGAAAGTCGACGGTGTGCCGAAGTTTCCGCTTCCCAAGCAGATCGATCAGGGACTCGGGCAGGTTGACACTTTCGCCGAAAACGGCACCTGACTCCGCGACTACCCCGAGGCCGGCATCGGGCCACACCGCAAGACCGAGGCCGGGCACCCACCGCACCCGCAAAGGCACCTCGCGGCCTCGGTGTTCGGCGATAGTCGTCTCCGGGTTAACGGCTATCCTCCCGAACTGCTGTTGAGCGAGTCCTTCACATCGTTGAGGACAAGCCAGGCCGCCGCGAGACCAGACGATCGGTACCAAATGGTGTCATTGACGGACAAGACACGAGTCCACGTGGGGGCGCCCATGTCGAGCCAGCGGTCACTCATCTGGACTTCTTTGCCGCGTGCCAAGCCAGCATCGCCGTCGTAACTGACATAAATAAGATCTGCATCAGCATCGGTGAAGTTGGTGTCGGTCGCCGGAACAGTTTCCGGGGTTCGTTGCGCGGTCGGCCGGGTCACCCCGATCTGCGCCAAAATCTGCGCTCCGAACGACGACGTGCCTTCGATAAGTTCGGCGTCACCGGTGAATCGGACCAGGGACACCTCGCTGTGGGGCGCATCCAGCACTTGGCCGATGCGCGCTGCTTCCTTGTCGAAGTCGGCGAGGCGATCATTCGCCGCAGAGGTCCGGTTAACGGCCCCTGCGACGTTGCGGAACGATTCCTGCCAATCGCCGGCAGGTTCGACTGTCACCGTTCTCGCGCGACCGAGCGCACCGGTGTCGGTCAGTGCCGCCAACTTGTTTGCCGTCGCGGGGGAGGCGATCACCAATTCGGGCGCTGCGTCCTTGACCGCCTCGGCGCTCGGCGCGTCGCCCAGTGCCGGGATTGCCGTCAACTGCGGGCCGAGATACTCCGGCACAGATCCAGGGTTCGCCGTGATGCCCTTCACCTGTGGGCCCATCCCAAGCGCGCACAGGGCATCCAGCAGAGCCGGGTCGGTGACGACAATCCGCGTCACATCGGCTTTACCCGCATCCGGGGCCGTCGGAGCCAGGCACGTTTTGCTGTAATCGCGACCTGGGTTAACCACGTTTACCTCGGCAATCCGGGTCACGGTCGTCGAAATGATCGAACCGTCCGGGGTGCGGAGGAGGCCATCGTCACTCGCGCATGAACTTAGGCCGACTGCCAGCGCGGCGGTCGCGGTGAGGGTGGCCGCGCGGCGCAGCGAAAAGTTCGGGCACGGAAATCTGGTGAGCTTGAATGACACTCGCCCACGCTAGCATCGACGACTCGCTGCGAATGGGGGCTACCAGCAACGATCACGCGGGGCTAATGTGGAAATACGACAGAACGTAGGACCCAGTCGGAATAGTGCTCCGGTCTGGTTTACGATCAGTACGTAGCGCTAGCGCCAGTGTTGGCACGACAGCAGCGATTTGGGCCGCAATGCCCAGATGTCGGCCAGTGGCGCCGAGGAGGAGGAATCTGTGACCGCGGTAGACCAACCGACGACCCGGCTTGAGGCGGAAAGGCCGTATCCGGCCCGCGTCAAGCCCAAGGGCTCGTTCTTCTACAAGCTCATCACGACAACCGATCACAAGATGATCGGCATGATGTACATCACCACCTGTATCGCCTTCTTCCTGGTAGGCGGACTGATGGCGCTGCTCATGCGTGTAGAACTGACCCATCCGGGCCTTCAGTTCCTCTCGAATGAGCAGTTCAACCAGTTGTTCACCATGCACGGCACGGTGATGCTGCTGATGTACGCAACCCCGATCGTGATCGGCTTTGCCAACTTTGTTTTGCCGCTCCAGATTGGCGCGCCCGACGTGGCATTCCCGCGTCTGAACGCGATGGGCTACTGGTTGTTCCTCTTCGGCAACCTGGTCGCCCTCGGTGGCTTCCTGACCCCGGGTGGTGCCGCTGACTTCGGTTGGACCGCCTACACCCCGCTGACCGACGCTGTTCACGCGCCGGGCATGGGCGCCGACCTGTGGATCATGGGTCTGGGTGTTGCGGGTCTGGGCACCATCCTTGGTGCGGTCAACATGATCACTACCGTCGTGTGCTTGCGCGCACCGGGCATGACCATGTTCCGCATGCCGATCTTCACCTGGAACATCCTGGTGACCAGCGTCCTGATCTTGCTGATCTTCCCGCTGCTGACCGCTGCTCTGCTTGGCCTGGAAGTTGACCGCCAGTTCGGCGCTCACCTGTACGACCCCGCCAACGGTGGCGTCATCCTGTGGCAGCACCTGTTCTGGTTCTTCGGTCACCCCGAGGTCTACGTCATCGCGATTCCGTTCTTCGGCATCGTCTCGGAGGTCTTCCCGGTCTTCTCCCGTAAGCCCACATTCGGCTACTCGGGCCTGGTGTACGCAACCCTCGCTATCGCCGCACTGTCGGTGGCCGTCTGGGCTCACCACATGTACGTGACCGGCTCCATCCTGCTGCCGTTCTTCTCGTTCATGACGTTCCTGATCGCCGTCCCGACGGGCGTGAAGTTCTTCAACTGGATCGGCACCATGTGGAAGGGTCGAATAACGTTCGAAACCCCGATGCTGTTTGCCATTGGCTTCATCGTCACCTTCCTGTTCGGTGGCCTGACCGGCGTTCTGCTCGCCAGCCCGCCCTTGGACTTCCACGTCTCGGACACCTACTTCGTGGTCGCGCACTTCCACTACGTCCTCTTCGGCACGATCGTGTTCGCCACCTTCTCGGGTATCTACTTCTGGTTCCCGAAGATGACCGGACGCATGCTCGACGAGACGCTCGGCAAGTGGCACTTCTGGTTGACCTTCATCGGCTTCCACACCACGTTCCTGGTCCAGCACTGGCTCGGTAACGAGGGCATGCCGCGTCGCTACGCCGACTACCTGCCGTCGGACGGTTTCACCACGCTGAACATGATTTCGACGCTCGGCGCGTTCATCCTGGGTCTGTCGACCCTGCCGTTCGTGTGGAACGTCTTCAAGAGCTACCGCTACGGCGAAGTTGTCACCGTCGATGACCCCTGGGGCTTCGGCAACGCACTCGAGTGGGCCACCAGCTGCCCGCCGCCGCGCCACAACTTCACTGAGCTGCCTCGCATCCGCTCGGAGCGCCCGGCATTCGAGCTGCACTACCCGCACATGGTGGAGCGCATGCGTTCCGAAGCCCATGTCGGTTGGGGCAGTAGCAACGCCAACCACTAGTCGGTTTGCGCTAGTGGAGTAGAACCACTGCAGTCAGGCCCGTCCGAGGAAACTCGGATGGGCCTGACTGTTTTTGCATCCTGTCTTTGCATCCATGGCGAGAAATTGATGGGAAAGTGTCGTCTGATTGTGCGGATCGGCCAGATTGGTGAGTTATCTATTGGAGTTACCGGTGATGTCGGCTACTTTCAGACTCAATAGAGCGTTGTCCCAACGTTTGCTCGACGATCACCGAACTGCAGAGGCGTGCCCGGTTGATGGCAGTTCAGAGCTGACGCCGACTATCGAGATAGGCCGCTGGCATTTCCGGAGATTCTTCGCGCACCCGCTTCATTGCGGCAGTTGTGGCCGCAATTTCACTGTTCGTCAGTGGATGTGCTCCGTCGTTCAAGGCTGAGGCCGCACCGCTTGAGTCGACTTCCACGACGCCTGCCGTGGTGGCACCAGCGCTGCCAACGCGGGTCCCGTCCAACGTTCCGATGCGGAAGTTGGCACCGGGGGAGAAGCCGCCGCAATTCGTTCTGTTTTCTTTCGACGGCGTGGGCGTCTCACCGAACTGGGATGAGTTTCTGAAGGCTGCCGAGGAGTCCGGAGCCCGGTTCACCGCGTTGATGACCGGGCTGTACTTCCTCACCGACCGAGCGAGCAAACGGTATCGGGGACCGGGGCATCTTCCCGGCGAGTCGGCACTGCCGTTCGGAGGCACGAGAAAAGAAGTCCGCGAACAGATCGGCTACTTGAACCGCACCTGGTACGCCGGTCACGAGATGGGCACCCACTTCGTCGGCCACTTCTGTGCTGGCACGAAGTACCCCGGTAAAGACTGGACAGCCGGTGACTGGAAGAACGAACTCAACCAGTTCTTCTCGCTCATGCAAAACTGGCGTCGCAATACCGGCATCAACGACGGTCCTGACCTCGCATTTGGTCCGGGGGCGGTCAAAGGTGGCCGAACACAGTGCCTTGAGGGTTCTCCAGAGAAACTCTTTCCGGCTCTGCGCGCCCACCAAATGACATGGGACTCATCGATGCCCGCGGCGAAGCCCGGCATTTACTGGCCGTCGAAGACCCGCGGAATCTGGGAATTTCCGGTGCCGTACGTCTACTCGCCTGCGTTGAAGGCTCGGCAAACCGCGCTCGACTTCAATTTCTGGATGACCTATAACGGCGCAAAAAACACACCGAAACAAGCGCCCAAGATCAGCAGAATGGTCCGCGGGACTTACAACTACATGTACAAACGTGCCTACGCGGGCAACCGGGCACCGATTGTCGTCGCCAACCATTTCAACGACTGGAGCGGAAACGCGTTCAATCCGGCGACCTGGCAGTTCATGCGTGATGTCTGTGGCAATCCGGAGACCATTTGCGCCACCTACACCGATCTGGTCTCCTGGCTGGAACTACAGGATCCGGCAGTTCTGAAGGAGCTTCAGGGACTGCCTCCGGTGGCGGTCGACGCAAAAAGCTGACGAAGGGCCCGCACCCGAGTTCTCCGCACCCCGAGGTACGTTGGCGCGTTCGATTGCTTTGGCTGACCTCCCCGCGCAGTTCCCGAACCGACCGGCCATACTTGACTGGTGGAATTGATCGATTCGAAGCGCACGGTGCTCATCACGGTGAGCGGTCCCGATAAGCCCGGTGTCACCTCGTCTCTCATGGGAACCCTGTCGTCGGTCGGTGTGGACCTGCTGGATGTCGAACAGGTTGTCATTCACAATCACTTGACGCTCGGTGTCCTTGTGGCGACGGCGGGCGATCTGGATGACCTCCAAGAAGCGGTGTCGATTCAGATGGATCAGCGTGGGATGCAGGTGGAGATCAATTTGGATCCGCCGGGCAAGGCGCTGGCGCCGTCGACGCACGCTGTGGTCTTGCTCGGACGTCCGATCTCGGCGCTCGCGTTCAAGGCAGTGGCGGGCGAACTGCATTCGTGCGGTGCCAATATTGATTCGATTCGCGGCATCGCTGACTATCCGTTGACGGGTCTCGAACTTATGATCACCGTCGGCTCAAGCGGTGACGCGCTGCTCCGCGAATGCTTGGGCGCGGTCGCGGCGAAGCATCCGATCAATATTTCAGTGGAACGCAGCGGCTTGGCGCGGCGCGCTAAGCGCGTCATTGTCTTCGACGTCGACTCCACCCTGATCCAGGGTGAAGTCATCGAGATGCTGGCGGCAAAGGCTGGCCGCGAGGCGGAGGTCGCGGCGGTTACCGAAGCGGCGATGCGCGGCGAACTCGACTTTGCGGATTCGCTGCACGAGCGAGTCAAGGCGCTCGCTGGGCTGGATGAGGACGTGATTGCGAACGTCGCCGCATCCCTCGAGCTGACCCCGGGGGCTCGGACCACGATCCGTACTCTGAATCGACTCGGCTACCACTGCGGTTTGGTGTCGGGTGGATTCCGCCAGGTCATCGAACCCCTAGCGGAAGAGCTGGGCATCGACTTTGTCCGGGCCAACACCCTGGAGATCGTCGACGGCAAGTTGACCGGTCAGGTGATCGGTGAAGTGGTCGACCGTCCGGGTAAGGCCCGTGCGCTGGCGGCCTTTGCTGAAGAGCGGGGCGTCCCGATGGAGCAGACCGTCGCCGTCGGTGACGGTGCCAACGATATCGACATGCTGACCGCCGCCGGATTGGGCATCGCTTTCAATGCGAAGCCCGCACTGCGCGAGGTCGCCGACACTACCCTCGACTACCCCTACCTCGATGCCGTGCTGTTTATGTTGGGCGTGACCCGCGAGGAGGTCGAGGCAGCCGACAGCGCGGACGGCGGGATCCGCCGGGTCCCCATCGACTGACGACAACTAGCGGGTCGCGATAACCGATATCGAACCGGGAGCAATCTCGGTGAAGCCTGCGTCATGGACGGCGATCGCCTCACCGCGGTCGGCGGCCTTGCTGAGCGTGGCCCACCTGTCTTTGCTGGGGAGCGCGACGTCGAGAGGGCAGCCAGCCGTGTACCAATCGTCGGCCTCCTGCTCGGTCATTAAACGGACGCCGAGCATCGACGCATGTCCAACCTGAGCGGCAAGCTTGCCGACAGTCATGTCCAGGTATGGATTGACCCAGAGGATCAGCCCGCCGGTCGGGCCGGGTGAGGCGTCGTCGCCCGGCAGCTCACCTTCGACGTCGGTGCCGCCGATCTGGAGTTTCGACACCCGCTTGTCGACGTCGCCGATCCGGCTCGGCACGTACGCCCGTGCCGCTGCCCCGCCGTTCTCTGCGGTGACACCCGGAACATCTTGTGCGGCAACCCAATGTGCGCCGCGTGCCCGGCGGGCGATCTTGCGAATCCGGGCGTCGGTCCAAGCATCCATGGCCCCAGCCCACTCGCCCTCGGCCGCAACCCGAGGATCCAGGCACAACTGTGCAACCGCACGTGCCGCCGCCACCAGCAGTTGATGCCGGTCGGGTGGGGTGGCCTTCTCGATATGCAGTGCCATCTGCATGGCTTGCACATTCTCCGGGTCTTCGGGGTCGTCGTACCTGCCGAGATCGGCGACGAGACGCCGGTATTGATCGCTTACCTGCACGAGATCGAGGCTACAGAGCGCAACCGGGACCTACGCCTCGAGTGCCGGGGCTAGCTTTTCGACAGTCCCAAACCAGATATCGCGGTCATTGGCGAGGGGTGCGAGAATCAACTCGTCGGCACCGGTATGGGCGGTGAACCGGTCGAGGTCGGCGAGGACATCGTCGGTGGTGCCTACCGCGGCGTAGTGCAGCATCTCGTCGACCTGCGCGCCTTGGGGGCCATCGAGCAGCATTTCGGCCTCATCGTCGGTGAGGTTGCGTCCCCGATTAAAGAGGAACTTGATGCGCTGCAGTTTTGCCTCACGTAGTTGTTCGTGGGCCAGCGCCGCATCGTCGTCGGCGATCACGGTCACCGCAGCCATCACGTACGGCTCGGTGGCCCCACCGTCGGGCAGTTCGGCCGGACGGAAGTCCTGGCGGTAGATCGCAATTGCCTGTTCTAGCGCCCGGGGCGCAAAATGTGAGGCAAAAGCGTAGGGGAGACCCAGCGTGGCGGCCAACTGTGCACCAAAGAGTGACGATCCCAGAATGTAGAGCGGCACGTGAGTGTTGGCTCCGGGGTTAGCGATTACCCCGTGGACGGATTGGCCAGCGAAGTACCGCTGCAATTCGACGACATCGCCGGGAAAGTTCTCCGATGTTGCAGGTGTGCGACGCAATGCGGTGAAAGTGGGGGCGTCGCCGCCGGGAGCACGACCCAGTCCCAAATCAATGCGGTTGGGATGCAACTCGGCGAGGGTGCCGAACTGCTCGGCGATGGCGAGCGGTGAATGGTTCGGCAGCATCACTCCGCCGGCACCGAGGCGGATTCGAGAAGTGCGTGCGGCCATGTGCGCGATCAGCACTGCCGGTGCCGCCGAGGCAATCGCGGGCATGTTGTGGTGCTCGGCGTACCAGAGGCGCTGATAGCCGGTCCCGTCGGCAAATTCGGCGAGGCGTTGCGAATGCTTCAACGATTCGGCGACGGTCTCGCCAGGTCCTACCTGGGCAAGGTCAAGAAGCGAATACGGAACACGCGAGGCCGGCGAGGACTGAGATTGGGGAGAATTAACGGTTTCGGTCACGCTAGATTCAGCCCGCGACGACACGTTTGTATTCCGCTGCGCCGAAACAGTGACGGATCCGGCAACATGGAGGTCGTGACCGAACTGACTTCTGACCCCGACCTCCTCATTGACTTTCGCGACGTGGAATTGATCCGCGGCGGGAAAACGCTTGTTGGGCCGGTGAATTGGCAGGTCGAACTCGACGAGCGGTGGGTCATCATCGGACCCAACGGCGCGGGTAAGACCTCACTGTTGCGCATGGCCGCGGCCATGGAGTTCCCCACTCGCGGCGACGCCTTTGTGCTGGGCGAGCAACTTGGTCATGTTGACGTGCGGGAACTCGCGGTTCGGGTTGGTGTCGTCAGCTCGGCGATGGCCGGGCGCATCCCCGCCGACGAACTGGTCTCCGATCTGGTGATTTCCGCTGGGTACGCAGTGCTGGGCCGGTGGCGCGAGGAGTACGACGAGACTGACCGCGAGCAAGCCACCAACATTCTGGAGTCGATGGGGGCTGAGCATCTCGCCGACCGCACCTTCGGCACCCTGTCCGAAGGTGAACGCAAGCGAGTCCTGATTGCGCGCGGATTGATGACCGACCCCGAGATGCTGCTGCTCGACGAACCGGCAGCGGGCCTGGACCTCGGTGGTCGTGAAGAACTCGTCGACCGTCTCAGCAACCTCGCGCAGGATCCGGACGCGCCCGCGCTGGTGCTAATTACCCATCACGTCGAAGAGATCCCGCCGGGCTTCACCAACATCATGATGCTGTCCGAGGGTGGGGTCACCGCACAGGGACCGCTCGACGAGGCGCTCACCGCTGAGAATCTGACGACGACTTTCCGTCAGAACATTGCCCTGACCGTCGAGGACGGTCGCTACTTTGCCCGCCGGGCTCGTCGTGCCGGTGGGCATCGCCGGGCCGAGGGATAGGGTTCTGATCCGCAGTCGCAAGGGCCGGGTTATGGTCACATCACCGAACCGAGCGCTTGCTCGGTGCTGATCGTGGTTTAAGGAGTTAGCGATGTTCGTGGAAAACGAGTCGGAGTCGGTGCCCCTGCGGGATGCGTCGACCGTGGTGCTGGTTCGCGACTCGAACGATGGCATCGAGGTGTTCCTGCAGCGCCGCGTGCAGCAGATGGCGTTTGCCGGCGGCATGACGGTCTTTCCCGGTGGTGGCGTCGACGCCCGCGATCGCGACGCCGAAATCAGTTGGGCCGGACCCGATGTGACGTGGTGGGCGGAACAGTTTGCCGCCGATGTCGAATCCGCGCGAGCTCTGGTGTGTGCAGCCGTCCGCGAAACCTTTGAAGAATGCGGCGTGCTCCTCGCGGGCACCGAGGACTCCGTCTACGACGACCCCGCGTCGCTGGCCGACGAACGGGATCGGCTCGTCAGCAAGGACCTATCGTTTGCCGAGTTCCTCACCAAGCACGACCTCGTCTTGCGGACTGATCTGCTTGCTCCGCTGTCGCATTGGATTACCCCGAAAAACGAACGCCGTCGCTACGACACCCGCTTCTTCCTCGCGGAACTGCCCGCCGGGCAGACCGCGGACGGCGAAACGACCGAAGCGGAATCGACCGGCTGGCAGACCGCCGAGCAGGCGCTGCGTGATTGGGACAACGGTAAGCACTTCCTGTTGCCGCCTACCTGGTCACAGCTTCGGACCATCGCAGGCTTTTCGACCGTTGCCGCGCTGATGGGCGCCAAGCACGTCATTGAGCCCATCGAGCCGCGAATTGCCGACCCGACAGGTATCCACGGCCTGCAGTTCGCGGACTCCGGCGAGTACTTGAAGTCGCTCGGGGACGGTCGCATGGACCAGCTGAAGAACACCAACGCGCCAAGCTAGTCCGACTTCGCCCTGTCGGTGTTTTTCCCGTCGGCTCCGTCGCGTTGCGCCCATTCCAACAGCGTGTCGAGGCGGTAGGCGGTGTCGTTGATGCCTGCGTGCAGGTCGCCGAGTTCGGCGTAGCGCGCTGGCATGGTGGCGACAGTGAAATCGTCGGGTTCGGCGACATCAATCTCGTCCCAACACAATGGTGCCGATACCGTGGCTCGAGCATTTGCGCGGATCGAGTACGCCGCGGCCATGGTGTGGTCGCGGGCGTTTTGGTTGAAGTCAATGAAGACGGCCGCCGGATCACGGTCTTTGCGCCACCAGGTCACGGTTGCATCATGGGGGAGTCGTCGAACTATCTCGGTGCCGAAGGCGAGTGCGGCCCGGCGAACGTCGGCAAACTCCCACTCGGGTTCGATGCGAACGTAGATGTGGAGTCCGTGGCCGCCGGAGGTCTTCGGATAGCCGACGATGCCGAGTTCATCGAGTACTTCGTGGACCACCCCGGCCACGCGACGGACCCGCGCGAAATCGGCATCGGGCATGGGGTCCAGATCGATCCGCCATTCGTCGGGGTGCTCCACGTGTGTACGTCGCGAGTTCCACGGGTGAAATTCAACGGTCGCCATCTGGACCGCCCATAGAACGGCGGCCGGTTCGGTAACGCAGAGTTCTGAAACGGTCCGCTCATAGCGGGGGAAAAAGATATCGACCGTCTGTATCCAGTCCGGCGCACCGGCAGGCAATTTCTTTTGGTGAACCTTCTTCTCAGCTGTCCCGCGCGGAAAGCGGTGCAGCATGCAGGGTCGCTCAAACAGGGCTCGCGTGATGCCGTCAGCGACGCTCAAGTAGTAGTTCACGAGGTCGAGTTTGGTGTGCCCGGCCTCGGCGAAATAGATCCGGTCGGGACTGCTGATGCGAACATCGCGCAGAATCCCGCCCGGGCCGGGCACTTGTACGACTACCGACCCGTCGCCCTTCGTGCCGTCACCCATCCCGTCACACTATGCTTCTGCGGCGCATTCTGGTGTCACATGCGAACTGGCCAGTTGGGATGCGGACCTGACTTACCGGTAACCTGCCTGTCATGCCTGAGTTTGTAACCTTGGAAACGTCCGACGAGCATCCCGGAGTCGGGACGATTCGTCTGAATCGTCCGCCGATGAACGCCTTGAGTCGTCAGGTTCAGAACGAACTCGCGGCAGCTGCCGACGAGGCGAGCGTCCGCGATGACATCAAAGCCGTCGTCATCTACGGCGGCCCCAAGGTGCTGGCCGCTGGTGCCGACATCAAAGAACTCACTGACCTTTCATACGCCGACATGGCGAAGATCGCGGGCCGCCTGCAGCGGGCGCTCGGTGCGATCGCCGAGATTCCGAAGCCGACCGTTGCCGCTATCACCGGCTACGCGCTCGGCGGTGGCCTCGAAGTGGTCCTGGGGGCCGACCGTCGCATTGCTGGCGATAACGCCAAGCTCGGCGTGCCCGAGGTCCTGCTCGGGGTGATCCCCGGCGGTGGCGGCACGCAACGACTGGCTCGCCTCATCGGACCGTCGCGCGCCAAAGACCTCGTCTTTACCGGACGTTTCGTCGGTGCCGAGGAGGCCTTGGCAATCGGACTTGTCGACCAGGTTGTGGCACCCGACGACGTGTACAACGAGGCCTTGAAGTGGGCTGGTCAGTTCTCGGGGGCCGCCTCGATGGCGCTCGCCGCCGCAAAACGTGCCATCGACGCTGGTCTGGATGTCGATCTCGCGTCTGGCCTTAAGATTGAAGAGCAGGTGTTCGCCTCCCTGTTTGCCACCGACGACCGCACGATCGGCATGGAGTCGTTCGTTGCCAATGGGCCCGGCAAAGCCCAATTCACTGGAAAGTAGGGAAAGACCAGACATGACCGCCATCGACGATCAGAACACCGCCGATTCGGCCGCCTCGAGCGACCAGGTCGATCCGGCCCCGAACCCGCACGCCAGTGCTGAGCAGGTCCAAGCCGCCTTCAACGACACCAAGCTCGCCCAGGTGCTGTACCACGACTGGGAAGCCGAGAGCTACGACGACAAGTGGTCGATCTCATTCGACGAGCGCTGCATCGACTACGCGCGCGGTCGCCTCGACAAAATCCTGCCCGACGCACCTCTCCCGTACGGCCACGCTATGGAACTGGGCTGCGGTACCGGGTTCTTCCTGCTGAACCTGATGCAGTCGGGTGTCGCCACCAAGGGCTCGGTCACCGACCTGTCGCCCGGCATGGTGAAGGTTGCGCTGCGTAACGCTGAGAACCTCGGCCTGGACGTCGACGGTCGTGTTGCGGACGCCGAGTCGATCCCGTACCCGGACAACACCTTCGACCTCGTCGTCGGTCACGCCGTGCTGCACCACATTCCGGACGTCGAGAAGTCGCTCCGCGAGGTGCTACGCGTCCTGAAGCCGGGCGGTCGTTTCGTGTTCGCCGGTGAGCCGTCGACCTACGGTGACTTCTATGCTCGCTGGATGAGCCGTGCCACCTGGTGGATCACCACCAACGCCACCAAGCTCGGACCCTTGAAGAGCTGGCGCCGTCCGCAGGCCGAACTCGACGAGTCCTCGCGTGCAGCAGCACTCGAAGCGGTCGTCGACATCCACACTTTTACCCCCGACGATCTGGAGCGCCTCGCTACCAACGCCGGTGCAGTGAAGGTGGAGTCGGCATCGGAAGAGCTCGCAGCTGCGATGCTCGGCTGGCCGGTCCGTACTTTCGAGGCTGCTGTCCCGCAGGAGAAGCTGCAGTGGCGTTGGGCGCGTTTCGCGTTCGGCGGCTGGAAGCGGATGACTTGGCTCGACGAGAACGTCCTCGACAAGGTGGTCCCGAAGGAGTTCTTTTACAACCTGCTGATCACCGGCGTGAAGCCTGAGCCCAAGTAAGCCAGAGCTTTAGCTTTTCCAAGCGGCATCGGACTCCCAAGTCCGGTGCCGCTTTGTTTTCTCCCCGGTACGCGACCTCCGTCTGCGGTCCCGCAATCTACGCTTGGCTGGTGGGTTATGACTTCAGCTACGACGACGTCGAGTTCTTGCGATCGGCCGCCGGTACCGAGGCGCTGACGCAAGCGGCTGGGCTGGTGTTGACTCCGGCGTCGTTGTTGCAGGAAATGCCGACGCTGCGCGCCAACTATGGCGATCGTGCCGCAGCCGTCGTCGAGACGGTCCTGGTCCGGCGTCGGGCCGGGGTGAAGCTTGAGCACGCCGACCGCATTCTCGCCACTGATGCGGCGCTGCAACAGGCCACCGCAACAGTCGTCGCCAGGCATCGCGCCGCCGACATTGCCGCGCGCCACCCCGGGGCGGTCGTACATGACGTGACATGCTCCATCGGTTCCGAGCTCCTGGCGCTGACAGGCAACCCGGGCATCGGTGGCGTGATCGGTAGCGACATTGACCCGATCCGGCTATCGATGGCCGACCACAACCTTTCCGTGAGTGCCGGAGTGCCCCGGGTGTTGCTGCGGGGCGACGCCCTTACTCCGACATCGACCGCGGATGTGGTGTTGGCCGATCCGGCGCGCCGAAATGCGCGCGGACGCACCTTCCGGTTCGACGAACTGGTCCCACCGTTGCCGGATCTGCTCGCCGCGTATGAAGGGCGGTCGTTGGTGGTGAAGTGCGCCCCGGGCCTGGATTACGACCTCCTGCGCGAACGGTTTGGGTTCGAGGGTCAGGTTCAGGTGGTTTCACTCGACGGGGGAGTGCGCGAAGCATGCCTGTGGAGTCGGGTCGATGGCCCGCAACGGCGCGCGACTGTCCTGCGCGGTGAGGGTGGCCTTGAAAGTGGGAGCTTCGAGATCACCAGTGACGACCCCGATGACATTGACGAGCCCGGAATCGGCGAGTGGATCGTCGACCCCGATGGGGCGGTCGTGCGCGCGGGCCTGGTGCGGCACTACGCCCGCCGGCACGGCCTGCGACAGTTGGACCCCCAGATCGCCTATCTGACCGGCGACTCGGTGCCCGCCGGAGAACGTGGATTTCGGGTGATCGATCAGTTGGGGGTGACCGAGAAGGTGCTGCGGGCGGCGCTTGCCGCCCACGATTGCGGCAGTCTAGAAATCCTGGTTCGCGGCCTCAATGTCGATCCGGACCAGTTACGGAAGCGATTAAAGCTTAAGGGCACAAAGCCACTGTCGTTGGTTATGACCAGAATTGGTCGGGCGGGCACCGCCTTTCTTTGCGAGCCGGGCTTGCGTTTTCCGCATTGACCGCTGGGAACTGCATTCTTCCGATTTGCAACGTCAAATTTGTGTCTTTGTTAGCGTTGCAGGCAATTTCGTCATTCATTTCCGAATGCCGATGAACCTGTTGGTGTGGCGCCAAGCTGCATCCTCAATTTGCTAGTGAGGCAACGGAATGCGGATTGGGTTGCGGTGGGCTGGTATCGCGCGATTCGGTGCGATTGTGCCGTTGGTTTTGGCTGTGGGTGCCGTCGGATGCAGTACTGAGACCACGCCGTCGGAGTCGACATCACCGCAGTCCTCGGCTGCAGTCGCGCCGCTGGACGTTGCCGCTCTTACCGCGCGGTTGCCCGAGCGGATTCGCCAATCTCGAACGCTTACTGTCATCACCAGTACGCCGTTCGAGCCAATGGTGAATTCTGTCGACGGAAAGCTCACCGGCTTCGATATCGATATGCTCACCGCGATTGCTAACGCGCTCAGGTTGCGGACGCAGTTTCAGGACCAAGAATTCTCCGGAATCATTTCCGCTGTCCAGAATGGTCAAGTCGACCTCGCCTCTCGAGGCATCTTCGATACGGCCGAGCGAGAAAAGGTCGTCGACATGGTGACCTACTTCCGCGCTGGCACGCAGTGGGCCGCGATGTCGACGGACATCAACCCCAACGAAGCCTGTGGCACAACGGTCGGTGCCGAGGCTGCGACAACCCAGTCGACCATCGAACTCCCTGCCAAGTCTTAGGCGTGCGAAACCGTCGGTGAGGAGCCGATCAAGATCGTCGAGTTCAGTTCCGAAAGGGCGGCGATGGAAGCGCTCGTCGCGGGGAAAGTTGATGCCGTGTCGGCGGACTCGCCGGTGACGCTGTATGCCGCCGAGCGGTCGAATGGGGCCATCAAAGCAGTTGGTCAAGCCTTCGACACGCTGCCGTACAGTTTGCCCGTCGCGAAGGGGTCCACGCTTGGGCCCGTACTTCAAACGGTGGTCCAGTACCTGATCGACTCGGGCGAGATGCGCACGATCGCCGAGCGCTGGGGGATCGAGAACGGGGTCATCGAGACCTCACTGATTAACGCGGCGGTCCACTAATGCGAAACACGGTGCGGCACCGGCTGATTGCCATCCTGTTGACCGCGACGATGGTCGTCGTCGGCGGGTGTTCCTCGACGGACACGCCAGGGGTGCCGCCAGCGCAGAAGGCGGATCCCGGCAAGGCTGCAGCCGACTTCGCAAAAGTCGAGGCCTCCACGAACGTCGACGCCAAGCGGTATCTGTACCCAACAACCACCGGCACCCGGGATGACGATCAGAACTGGGTTGACCTCTTTATCCCGGAGGGCGACCATGCCGATTCGTCGGTCCCACTCGTCATTCTGATTCACGGGGGTGGTTGGCAATCGGAGATCGGTGCGGACTCGTTCGTGAACTTCGCTCGCCGCCTTGGTGAGCGTGGGCTGGCCGTCTACAACGTGGAGTATCGCCGGGTCGGTGCGGGCGGAGGATGGCCGACGACCTTTGCCGATGTGGCGGCTGCCCTCGATTACGTTCCGGCGGTGAAGGCCGCTAACTCGGCGATCGATACCGATGACGTGGTGGTCGCCGGCCATTCGGCGGGCGGGCAGTTGGCGATGTGGTCGGGAACGCGGCATCGCCTGGAAGACAACGAAGTGGGCGCCAAACCGAAGTTTCGCCCGGAGAATGTCATTTCCCTCGCCGGGCCCCTCGATATGCGGAAGGCCGTGGCGATGGGCGACAAATACATCGAGGGCGTCATGTCCGCAAGTCCCGACGAAGCCCCTGAACGGTACGCGATGGTGGATCCCATCCAGAACATCGATCCAAGCATTCCCACCATTGCCATCGCTGGTGACCGCGACCATGTGGTTCCGGCGGTGCTCGCGCGCAATTACGTGGCCGCAGCGAGGAAAGCCGGTGCCAAATCCGAGTTCATCTCGATTCCGGGCGGCAATCATGTCAGCATTGTTGACGTCAACAATGGCCAATTCATGACCGTATTGGAGACGATAAGCCGGGCGGCATTTACCGCCCAACGTGACTGAGTGAACGGCAGACCGAGAGCTGGAACAAACCCATCTGTTTGAGGAGTTTTTCGATGAACGTGAGACAGTCTGGGCTCGCTGCGGGCCTGTTTGCCATGGCGCTGTTAGTTGGTGCGTGCGGGTCCGGTGATTCAGACACGACGACCTCGTCGGCGAGCAGTCCAACGACAGCGGCTTCGGCAACGACGACCACGATGTCTTCGACGCCCGCAGTCACCACTCCGCAGAATCCGAAGCCGGAAGCGTCGAACGTTGCGCCAGTTCCAGCACCGCATCACACGACCCCTAAAGCCCAACCAGAGCAGGACGATGATCCGGGTGGGCATCCGTGCACCGATCAGAGTGGTGCACCCGGTTACCTGATTCCGGGGTCTTCTGGCGGGTGGGTTTGCAACATCACTGGTGACGCACCGCAGGCCACGACACAGCCGCACGCCACTCACGACGATGATCCGGGCGGGCATCCGTGCACCGATCAGAGTGGTGCACCCGGTTACCTGATTCCGGGATCCTCCGGCGGCTGGGTTTGCAACATCACGGGCGACGCACCCCGATAGGGACGCACCCAGTAAGGACGAAACCCGGGGTAGCGATCACGGACAAGAAAGGTCCGCCCAGCCATTTTTGGCTTGGGCGGACCCTTTTCGTCCAGCGGAATGCCTGCTAGTCGGCGGCGTAGTAGTAAACCTTGCCGATGTTGGTCGTGACAGCGAGCTGGCCGTAGGGCGACACGGCGACGCCGGTCGCGAAGCCCTTCGCTTCGGGCATCGGCAGGGTGCGCTTGGTTTTGCCGGTCTTGGTGTCGATTTCTGCGAGGGCCAATTCCAGTTCGGGGCCCTGACGAATAACGGCCCACGCGGTTCCTGAGGCGGTCACCGTTGCCAGTCCCGCCGTCTGCAGGTCGTCGCGTCGGGCTACCTCGGTGGCCTTGTCTCCATCGTCGTGCAGCATCACCAGCGGCGCGCCGATGGTGCCAGCCGGAATGATGAGGCCGTCGGGGGAGACGGACATGGTGCCGAAGCCGTAGCCGCCATTGTCGTAGCTCCAACGGACAGTGCCGTTGGTAGCGTCGAGGGCGTAAATCTTGCCGTCGCGACCGAACGCGTAGACAGTCTTGCCGTCGTTGGAGGAAACCGGAGGTCCGACGACACCGCCGGGCAGGTCGGCGACCCACGCATCAGTCACGACGTCCTTGCCATCGACCTGCGCGTAGCTTAGGGCCTTCACCTGCGACGCTTTCGCGCCCTGCGGGAAGAAGTTCAGGAAGATCCGCTTGCCCGCCCAGTCGACCGCAGGGGGCGCAGAAATGGCGCATCCCGGACCGCCGGACACACAATCGCCGAAGCCGGTCAGCGGATCGGTTGCGACATTCGACCACAGGTCGCGGGCCGGAGCGGCGAGGTCGCCGTTCTGAGAGTTGGCGATCAGCACGCGGCCCAGCGAGGTCGTGATCAGAATGCGGCCGGGGCTCACAAACTTGGCCGACGTCGGAACACCGGGAACGTCCATCCGCCAGCGGATAGGGCCGCCGCCGGTCAGCGCCAAGAATTTGCCGGGCTCACCGATGTACGGCTGAGTGAACTGGTCGACGACGGGAGCGTTGCCCCAGAAGCCGTCCTTCATCCGCTTGCAGAAGTTCTTACGGCCCGCGCGGTAATCGAGCACCAGGAAGTTACAGCCGTTCGGGGTGCGGGCGGTGACGAGGACATCGCCGCCACCGTTCATGACGGTCGGACTGGTGACGGGGCCGCCGGTGGGTCGCGTCCACGACAGCTTCAGGTCGGCAGATGGAGCGGCCGGGCTGTAGTTGCTGTTGCCACTGTTACCGCCGTACGACGACCATCCGGCAGCCGGGACCGATCGGACGTCGATATGGCCATCGGAGCAGGATGTAGCCACCAGTGCGGCCAACGTTCCGAGTACGGCGATCCGTCCGATCGCGCGCAAGCGTCGACGTGCGGCCTGGGTCATCGTGCTCCGATCATCCTTTGACATGCGCGGGGAAGCTTAGGTCTCATGGCTCCACGCTCGGGCACGACTCTATCTGGTCGGGTGAATGCGCCTGCATTAACACCATGGGTGAGGCGCTGGGCGCACCGGTGCGATGGGCGAGTTCAATGTTTGGTCGATTAAAGTTTTGATCCATGACCACGATGTGGAATGCGTCTTACCGTTCACGATGGCGTGCCGGCCGCCGCCGCGACCCGCAGCAGGCGCGTTTTTTGACGCTCGACTCGCTGCGCTGGATTAAGCGCAACCGTGCCTGGACCCCCTGGTACCTGGTGCGCTACTACCGGTTGGCCCGTTTCCGGATGGCCAACCCGCACATCGTGCTGCGCGGAATGCTCTTCCTCGGCAAGGATGTTGAGATCCACGCGACCCCCGAACTGGCGCGCATGGAGATTGGCCGCTGGGTCCACATCGGCGACGGCAACTCCATCCGCTGTCACGAGGGCAGCATGCGCATCGGCGACAAGGCCGTCTTTGGTGCCAATAATGTCGTGAATTCGTACCTCGACATGGAGATCGGCGGCTCCACCCTGGTTGCCGACTGGTGCTACATCTGCGACTTCGACCATGTCACCGACAACCTGAACCTGCCGATCAAGGATCAGGGCATCGTGAAGGGCCCCGTGCGCATCGGTCCCGATACGTGGATTGCTGCCAAGGTGACTGTCTTGCGCAACACGACCGTCGGACGTGGCTGTGTGCTGGGTGCACACGCTGTGGTTCGCGGCGTCATCGAGGATTACGGCATCGCCGTCGGTGCACCGGCCCGCGTCGTCAAGAACCGCATGACTGACTGGGAAGCCGGAGCCGAGCAGCGCGCTGAACTCGAACGCGCACTCGCCGACATCGAACGCAAGAAAGCTGCGGCCAACAAGAAGGCTGGCGATAGCGCCTAGCTTTACTCGCTGGGCTGCTCGCTCGACGGTGCGACCGGAACCGGCTTCGACAGGGTCGGCTCCGCCGGTGCGCGTGACGGTTGCTCGGTTGGCTGCTGTTCGTTCGCTGGTGGCGGCTCTGCCGGAGGCGGGGGAGGCGGCGTGACCGCCTCGGTCCACACGCCAGCCGACTGACTCACCACCACAACCGTTCCATCTGGCTCGGTGACCTCAAGTTGTTCGGACTGCGGCAGCCACCGCACTGAACTCGACGCCGGGAAATTACCCCGATAAACCACATCGGTCGACGACGCGTCCCGAATCATCACCGCGCCGCCCTCTTGATAGAAGGCGTAACTGCCCGACGCGGTAGTCGTGCCGCCGGGCGGCAGGGTTGGTTTCGGGACGGTTGTGGTCGGTGTCGCCGTCGGGGGACTCGGGGCAGTGGAGATCGGGGACAATGTTTCGCTGGAGGACGGTCCTGCGCTTTCCGTAGCAGTGCTGGAAGGTGCCGAGCTTGACGACTCTCCACTTGATGCTGAAGTGCTCGGATCTGCCGACGTCGCTGACTCACTCGGCGGTTCGTTCCGCGCTGCGAACCCACTCGTGGGAGTAACGCATCTGATTCCGGCCGGTGTTAACAGGCCATCTTGCCCAGGACTGGTCGGGCGGATTAATTGTGTGACGGTTGCTGCTGAGCGGAAGTTCTTCACTGTGTTCGTCAGTACGACAGTTATTGTGCCGCCTCCGAGTAGCCAGGTGATGATGGCAGTCAGCAGACCCTGGTCAAGTTTGTAGACGGCGGGGTTCGGTGCAGTCGCCGCGTTAATTGTGACTGGTGCTTGGCTCTGTCCGGGGAAGCTCAGTTCGTAGGTGTACCTGGAATTTGAGGCGGGATTGGGCCATCGGAGTTCGACGGTCGAATAGCTCAGGAGCAGGATCGATGTGGTCGTGTTGTAACAGCCCATCGACGTCGGGTTGGCTGGGATTCCCGTCGAAATCGTCCCCGTCGCTGTTGCCGACAGCGGTGGAGCTGCCTGGGCTTCGCCAGGAGCTTGCGCACCCGACACTACGACCGCAACAACCGACGCCGCGGCGGTTCCGGCGAGGAAGCGTTGTCCGGCGGGACTGTTGCGCCACCCCTGCTTCGGTGCGAACGCAATTGCCAACAGGATCAACAGTGCGACGGCTTCGAGGGCGAGGGTCATCGGGTTCTTCAACCACGACACCACATACCCGAGGTAGGGGACGGTCCAGTAGACGCGGTCGACGGTGGTCGTGACGTACCTTCCGGGGTCGGCAACGTTGTTGGCGTCGCCCTTCAACGTGAGGGTTGCGGAATCCCCGGCGAACGAACCGACGGTGACGACTCGGTGAGTGAGGCGTGTGCCGTTGTCGGCGGTGACGGTGACGATGTCGCCGGGATGGACAGTGTTTGCGGGCACGGTCCGGGCAATGCCGAGGGATCCGGTCGGCGCTGCCGGGGCCATGGAGTTGGTCTCGAAGATGAGCGGTCGAATACCGAAAGATATGGCGAGCACGGTGAGGATTATGCAGAACGTACCGAGGATGGCTGCGCTGGTCAGTGCGGCATTGGCGAGAACTTGGCGACGTCGCGTCGGTGGGGTCATGGGCGCGGTCATGATGCCGCCGTCGCAGTGAAGGTCACGGTCACAGTGCCAGCCGCAGCGCTGTTGGCGTAGGAGCCGGGAGTGTTGTCATTGAGTTGGATGCCGAGGCAAATATCTTGCACACCGCCCGCGGCTATTGGGCCGACCGCGGTACCCATCGCCATGGCGACACCGCCGGTCCCGCAGGCTGGTTCGCCGTAGGGGCCGGTACCGATGTTGACCGCGCTAGTTGTCGATCGTCGTGCCGTCAGCGTCGTGAAAGCTCCCACACCCGACTGTGTCGCGGCTGAGGTGAAAGTGAATGGGATGCCGCCGGTGTTCTTGACCTGGACAATCTGGGCCGTCGTTGAGCCCGGCAGCAAGTTTCCGGGGAACGTGAAGTTGTAACTCGCTTTGTGGGGTCCGCCGCTGGGGCCCACCATAATTTCGACGCCAGCGGTTGTGAACTGGCCCGATGTTGTTGCCGCCGTCGTCGACCATAGTGCCGTGGTGCCGACTGCGCCCGTGCCCAGCAAGATTCCGCACGCAAGCAGAGCTCGAACTCGTCGCGACATTCCGGCGGAAATGTTCGGCAGCTTCACGACTCCACCTCCGTTCGGAGGGGAGCGGTGTCGGTGTTGTCGGGCTCTGGCACCGTGGTCTCATCGGTGCCCTCGGCCTCGGCACGACGACCGTCGCGCCAGTCGACGTAAAACTGCCAGCCGCCGTAAACAAATAGCAGGCCAGCCAGGACGAACACGATGATCGTCCGCTTGGCGCCGGTGAACCAGGTGTTCACAAACCCGAGGTAGGGGACCGAATACCAGAGGACGCCGCGCACCTGGATCGGGCGGACCGGCTCGGCGTCGGGGACATTGTTGTTGTCGCCCTTCGTGATGAACCGGGGCTGCTGGTCGGGCCCCTCCTGGACTTCGATCACGCGGTGCGTCACCACATCGGCCTTACCGGACTCGATTTGGTAGGTGATGACATCGCCAACGTGGATAGACGACACGGTCCGCGGCTTCACGACGACCAGGCTGCCAGCCGGGTAGTCGGGCTTCATGGACCCGGTCAACACGGTGTATGGCCGCGCACCCGCGATCTTGGGGATCAGAATTGTCGTGCACAGCATGGCGAAGGCGGCCGCCAGCAGGAACCAACTGACCGTCTGCCACAGGATGTGCATCGCGCGTTGGCGGGGAGTGCGTTCGACGGCGTCGGTGCCGGGAGTTTCGGTGCCCGAAGTCTCAGAGGTAGGCGTCGTCATGGGTTTGTCCCCGGACGTAGCTGGCCGACGGAGAAATTGAAGTTGATCGTGTACGCGGCGGGCAGGGTGCCGCCGAGGGTCTTCAGGATTGCTCGGACACACCAGCTTTCGGAACCGCCCTTGTCGAGGACCCGCCAGTTCGCCAAACCGGGGTTCGGGGAACCGATCGTTGTCGCCGGTCCCGTGGTGTCGGTTGCCGGAAAAGCGCCCGACAGATTGCCGGTGCCGCCGGGACAAGTGCCGGCCACGGATCCGGACAGTGTCACGGTAACTGTGGACCCGGGGCTCGTGATGGCCGGTCCGGCACTGGAGAGTTGGAACTTAATTCGGGTGGTCCCGGTATTAACGATCGTTAACGGCTTCTCGGTGACATTGCCGACCGCGATGTTGTTTCCGGTGAGGGAACCGAAACTGTAGGAGGCATCGCCACTGCCGTGCGGATTGAGACCGATGGTGCCGGTCCCAATGTCAGTCTGTGTCCCGAGGGATCCGGTCTCGGACCAATAGGCCCCGGTGGTGTACACCGATCCAAAGATCAGCGACACCACCAGGAAACCCAAGGCTCCCAGGAGCAGTTTGTTTCGCGTCACGGTAGCAGTTCGACGATGTTCCGTGGCCTTTCGATGGGTGGCGGGCTACGGACGAAGCTGCTTGAGTGAGATCGCCATGGCATCGACCGATACGGCGGTGTTCGTGCTGGTGGTTCCGCCGGTGGCCGCATCAAAGGTCAACGTGACAGTGACGGCGATGGGTGTTCCGCTGACTGCGGGGAACGCAGTGCCCGGGCTGCCGTTGGCCGTGGAAACCGCGGTGATGCCAGTGGGAAGCGTGGCACCCGTGCCGATCCCGCTGACACTGAGTTCGGCCTTGATGTTTTTACCGGTGAACGTGGGTGTGCAACTACCGGTGTACTTCCAGACGTCGCCCGGAACCATCAGGTCGACGGAAGGATTGACGGTCAGTACGCCGTTTGTCGTTGGCGATTCGTCGGTCCAGGCACCGGACGTTCCACAATCCAGCGCGAAATTGCCGGTCGAAATGTTGCTGCCCCCGGCGATATCCGAGTCGACGCTCCACAGGGCGTACGACCCCGCGCCGCCCAGTAGCAGGATGGCTCCGGCTCCGATAGCGAGTGCGCCCCTAGTTTTGCGATTCATCAGTCCACCTCCACTTAAGGTGGACTTTGTTTCGCCACCCAGGATGTCAGTGACGAACGTCACTTACCGAAAGTTTCGCCCATTCTGAGTCGGTTGTTACGTCCCCGGTTTAATTCATCCGTTCGGACGGCAGTAGGGCAAAGGGGCAGTTGAAGCGAAATTTCTACTGCATCGGATCGCGCTCGGGCATGGGGCGCATTGGAATTACCGGGCGGCCCAGCGGGCGCGTGGGCTGCTTGACAGCCTCGCGGTAAACATCGGCGGTTCGCTTCGCGATGGCCCGCCAGGTGAACTCCTCGTCCAACCGTTCTCGGCCGCGGAGGGCGCGAGCGGCCGCCGCCTCGGGGTCGTCGAGGGCGGCGCAGACGGCGGTCGCGAGGCCGACGGGATCGAAGGGCTCAAACGTCCACCCGGTGACGCCGTCGGTGACGGCCTCACCTAATCCGCCAGCAGTCGACGTCACTAGGGGGATGCCCGTTGCGGCAGCTTCCAGGGCAACAATCCCGAACGGCTCGTAGCGGCTTGGGAGGACGATCGCGTCGCACCGATGCATCAGTTTCATCAAGCCATCGCGGTCTTGCTGACCGGCGAATTCAACGGCATCGGTGACGCCGTGCAGGTGGGCTTGCTCGCGCAGCCAGTGATTCTGGGTGCCGTCGCCAGCAATGGTGACAGTGGTGCCGGGATGGCGGCGTCGAATGGCGGGCAATGCCTCGATGAGGTCCTGCACACCCTTCTCGTATTCCAACCGTCCGGCGAACAGCAATTCCGCGGGACCGGTACGGGCAGCGCGCGGAGTGAAACTCCAGGTGCCGACATCGATCCCGTTGTGAATCAACGTGATCGGCGGCAGTTGCGGGCCAAATAGTGTGGCGACTTCGTCGCGCATCGACGCCGAGCAGGTGATGAGGGCGTCGGAAGCATTCGCGAGCCACCACTCCACCGAGTGGACCTGACGGTTGATGTGTCCGGCGACCCAACCGCTGTGCCGGCCAGCTTCGGTCGCGTGCAGTGTCGAAACCAGCGGCGCGTCGAAGTACTCGGCCAGCGCTTTCGCCGGGTGGGCTACCAGCCAATCGTGCGCGTGCACCACGTCCGGGCGCGGCTCGTCGCGCAGAATCTGCAGACCTGCGCGCACAAAGCTGTGACCCATGGCGAGGGTCCACGCCATCATGTCGGCACCAAAATCGAACGCTGGCGGATCCTCTGCCACGGCAATAACGCGCACGCCGTTCACCACGGTGTCCGTGGTGGGATGCGTCGTCGAATCGGTGCCCGACGGCTGGCGCGTCAGCACGATGACATCGTGGCCCAACTCCGCAACGGCCTCAGCCAAATGGTGCACGTGCCTGCCGAGCCCGCCAACGACCACCGGCGGGTACTCCCAAGAAACGACGAGTACGCGCATTAAAAGTTGCCTTCCCGGCTCGGTAGTCGACGGGAGTCGAGGGCACCGAACAAATTGTCGGCACGCCGCCAACCCTGCGCGAGCTGGTCTGCTCGTCGATCCTTACCGGCGTCAGACGCCGCACAGATCTCGCGGGTAGCGTGCGCGTGCTTGTAAGCACGGTCCTCGGCGTAACCGGCGGCCGTGTCCTTGGACACCATAAACGGCCAATCGGACTGAACGGTCATCAAGGTTTCCCGCAGAATCTGGTCGGCGACCTGATCGCGGGCCGGTTCGTGGCTGGCCCGCTTGTCGAGGGAGTCGAGTGCGGTCTCGGTGACCTCGGCGTTGAGTTGTACGAGGTGCTGCACCTGGGGCCCCTCCCAGACGCGCCAATCCTTGCCTGAACCCCACGATGAGTCGCTGAGTTCGACGGGCTCGCCGACGTACCCGGACTGCCTGGCGGTTTCGAGGGATCCCACGGTAATGCCAGCTTCGGGGAGTCGGCGGATGAGCCGTTCCAACCAGATGGGGCCCTCATGCCACCAGTGGCCATATAGTTCGGTGTCGAAGGCTGCGATGACGTGCGCTGGGCGGCCGATGCGCTCGGATTCGGAAATCAGGCGTTCGCGGACCGCACCGATGAAATCGTCGACATGCTTATCGATGACGGGATCCACCAACGACGGGTCGTACGGTTTCTTCGCCTCACTCGGCACATTTTTACCTGTAACCCGCACAGGTTTAAAGCCGGTCTCGTGGTCGTAGGTGTGGAAGTCGCGATAGTTCGCGTGACCCGGATAGCCCGACTTAGGCGACCACACGCGGTAGCTGACGGTCAGGTCCCGACCGAAGGCAACGACGCCCGAGTCACCTACGGGCCGGCCCAGGGCCGTGTCTCCGTGCAGGGTGGGGCCGTCGACCATAAAGTGTCCGACACCCGCGGCGGCGTATTCCGTCTCCATGCCCGGCGTGTACGCGCACTCCGGTGCCCAGATGCCGGACGGTCTTGTGCCCCAACGTAACTCGGCATCGGCGAGGCCTTCGCGAAGGGAAAACTGGCGCAGGCGCCGATCCAGCAACGGCTGGAACGGGTGGGCCAGGGGGCCACCGAGGAGCTCGATGATTCCCGACGAAATGAGTGGCCGAATCTGTGGGCTGCCACCGTGTCGCCACTGGGTCTCGAAATCGGCCAAGGCGGTTGCGGCCGCCCGGAACTCGCGGTGACCCATGTTTCGGCGGTCGGGGTCGGAGTCGGTTGCCGCCTCCATGGCCCGCAACTGCCAGTCGGCCAGCCACTCGTACATCGATGTCCCGCAGTGCGGGTCGTCGAGCTGAGCTGCCAACACCGGGGTAATACCCAGTGACAGCACGTCAGTGAAGCCGTCGTCGGCCAGGCGACGCAACGCCGCGAAAACCGGCTGATAGCAATTCGCCCACGATTGGTAGAGCCACTCTTCGCCAACCGGCCACCGACCGTGATTGGCTAGCCACGGCAGATGCGAATGCAGCACCAGCGTGAACTGGCCGGGAACCTGCTCAGCCATTTAGTCCGCCGGATCCGGGCGACGCACCGCCACGGCGAGCAAGTCGAGGCTCGCATCGATGTCGGCCTTCTTCGCCGAACGGATAGCGAAATCAGCGGTGGTCACCGCGGCAACATCGGCGGTCAACTCGTCGGGCCAGGGGTCACCGGCGAGGGCGCGTTCGATCTGCGCGTCGATGATCGACCCACCCCACTTCGCGTCCAGGGCTTCCAGCGACGTCCCGTGGTAGACGCCAGCCATGCCGGTCACATCAAAGCCTGTCGTCCCGGGTACCTCAGCGAGCAACTCGGTAAGTTCGGCGGCATTGAGCTCACGCGTGTGGAACGGGTTGAGTGGGGTATCGCGGCCGGGCGAGAAGGTCACCCGATTCGGGGTGCTCATCAGCAGGAAACCCCCTGGACGCAACACACGGTGGCATTCGGCGACGAAGGCACTCTGATCCCAGAGGTGCTCAATAACCTGGAAATTCACCACCACATCGACGGATCCATCGGCCAATGGCAGGTCGATGAGATTGCCCTGTTGAACAGTCAACTCCGGGTACACCCGAGAGGTGTGGGCGACGGCCTGTTCGTCGTAGTCGACACACGTCACGGTCTTGGCGCGGGTGGCGAGCATCGACGCGCCATATCCCTCGCCCGAACCTGCCTCGAGGACATCTCGGTCGGCAACCGCGTCGAGGATGTATTCGTAGGCCACCTCGTGGCGGCGGAACCAGTAATTTTCGGCCGGGATACCCGGTACGGTGCGTTCACCGGTGAGTGCAAGCTGATCGGACGGCGGTGCCCCAACAAAGTTGGTGCCGTGAGGGGTCGCGGTCGGCTGATTCTCGGTCATCAACTCGACCTTAGTACCCGTGCTTGTGGCGCTTGGCAGGTGGGAAGTGATCGGTGCCATGTTCTCGGCCGGGCGGACAGCCGCTAAAGTAGGGCAGAGACCCATGGCCTTACCGGCCGGTAAGTTGCCGAACCCGAAGCAGGAGGTCGACGAAGACCCATGACGAATATTGTCGTTCTGATCAAGCAGGTTCCCGACACATGGTCCGAGCGCAAGCTCGCCGATGGCGATTTTACGCTCGATCGGGAAGCCGCAGACGCAGTGCTCGATGAGATCAACGAGCGCGCTGTCGAAGAGGCTCTGCAGATCAAGGAAGCAAACGGTGGCGAGGTGACCCTCCTCTGCGTCGGTCCTGAGCGCGCTACCGATGCCATCCGCAAGGCCCTGTCGATGGGTGCAGACAAGGCCATCCACATCAAGGATGACCTGATGCACGGCAGCGACGCGGTCCAGACCGCATACGTCCTGGCTACCGCCCTCGGCACCGTCGAAGGCGTCGAGATGGTTATTGCCGGCAACGAGGCCACCGACGGCCGCAGCGGCGCTGTCCCGGCCATGATCGCCGAATACTTGGAACTCCCGCACCTGACTCACCTGCGCAAGTTGGAGGTTGACGGCGAGACCCTCCGCGGCGAGCGCGAGACCGACGAAGGCATCTTTAACGTCGAGGCCTCGCTCCCCGCCATCGTCTCGGTCAACGAGAAGATCAACGAGCCGCGATTCCCGTCGTTCAAGGGCATCATGGCCGCCAAGAAGAAGGAAGTGAGCGTCCTGACGCTCGCCGAGATCGGCGTCGACGCTGACACCGTTGGCCTCGCCAACGCGGGCAGCACCGTCACCGCCGTGACCCCGAAGGCTGAAAAGACCGCTGGTGAGCGCGTCACCGACGAGGGCGACGGCGGCACCAAGGTCGCCGAGTACCTGGTCGCGTCGAAGATCATCTGATCCCCGCGAACACCACTTCCACAGGCGAAACCCAAGAATTTCAGGAGAACAATCATGGCTGAAGTACTCGTGCTCGTTGAGCAGGATGCCGAAGGTGGACTGAAGAAGGTCACCAGCGAGCTCATCACCGCCGCCCGTGCCCTCGGCACCCCGGCTGCAGTCGTCGTCGGCAAGCCCGGCTCGGCCGCTGGCATCACCGCCGGTCTCACAGAGGCTGGCGCTGAGAAGATCTACGTCGCCGAGTCGGACGACGTCGCCAACTACCTCATCACCCCGGCCGTCGACGTCCTGTCGCAGCTGGCCGAGGCCAACGGTGCCGCTGGCGTGCTCGTCGCTGCTACTGCCGACGGCAAAGAGGTTGCCGGCCGGCTGGCCGTGCGTCTGGGCTCTGGCCTGCTGACCGACGTCATCGACGTCAAGGAAGGCGGCGCTGGCGTCCACTCGATCTTCGGTGGCGCGTTCACCGTTGACGCAACCGCCGGTGGCGACACCCCGGTCATCTCGGTCCGTCCCGGCGGCGTCGAGGCTGCGCCGGCCGCTGGTGCAGGCGAAGTCGTTAACGTCGAGGTTCCGGCACAGGAGGGCGGTGTCAAGATCACCGGCTTCGCGCCGAACGTTGGCGGCGACCGTCCCGAACTGACCGAGGCGTCGATCGTCGTCTCGGGTGGTCGTGGCGTCGCCTCGGCTGAGAACTTCGCAGTGGTCGAAGCTCTCGCCGATTCGCTCGGTGCGGCTGTCGGTGCCTCGCGTGCCGCGGTCGACTCCGGTTACTACCCGGGCCAGTTCCAGGTGGGTCAGACGGGTAAGACCGTCTCGCCTCAGCTGTACATCGCCCTCGGTATTTCCGGTGCCATCCAGCACCGTGCTGGCATGCAGACCTCGAAGACCATCGTGGCCGTCAACAAGGACGAAGAAGCTCCGATCTTCGAGATCAGCGACTTCGGTGTGGTCGGCGACCTGTTCAACGTCGCTCCGCAGTTGACCGAAGAGGTCAACAAGCGCAAGTAGTGCGCTAGCTTTCCCGCGACGCCCCGCCCTGGATTCCCATGGCGGGGCGTCGTCGTCTTCCCGGCCCCGTTTCCCGGCCTTCGGCCGTCCCCCTTTTCTGTCACGATTCGCCCCACCCATCACCGAACAGGCCGTCCGGTGACACTTTGGCGGAAGCATGACCGTCAGATGTGACAGAAAAGGGGAAAGTCGGGCGGGAAGTCGACCCAGAACCGGTACGACGACGCTCTGGCCCCAGATTCGACGGCTCGTTTGCCGCCCGTTCACATCGTCGCGAGGAGTTCACCTGTCGTGTCCGGACATGTCACGCCACTGTGACCGTCGCGTCGACTGGCCCGCCTTGACTTCGTGGCATGACAGTAACCGAGTTCGGCAGTGCAAGAACTTCTTCGCGTCGGGTGCTTCTGTCCGGCGGTGACTACTGCGTTTCGATCGTCAGCGACGCGGGAATCGGCGGCATCAGCAAGGGCGACGTGCGCCGCGAGATCGAGGCCGCGCAACGACTCCGCTTCAACGTCTTCAACAGTGAAACCGGGTACTCCGACTCCATCGGCGACGCCACGTCCGGACTGGATGCCGATACGTTCGACGACTTTTGTGACCACCTCCTGGTCCACCATCTGCCGACGGGCCAACTGGTCGGCTGTGCTCGCGTCCTCCCGCCGCCCCGCGCCATCGCCGCGGGCGGTTGGTACTCCGCCACCGAGTTCGACCTCGACGAGCTCTCACCAATTCGCGGCGAGACCGTCGAAATGGGGCGCGCCGTCGTCGACGCCAACCACCGGAGTGGCTCGGTTACCGCCATGCTGTGGGCCGCGCTGCTCGGCTACCTCGAAGAAGGCGGCTACCGCTACCTGATGGGGTGCGTGTCGGTGCCGCTGGAGTCGCCGATCGGCCGCGGACGCGAACTTCGCGGCATCCGCGACCTGGCACGTGACAAGCACCGCGCAGACTGGCAAGTATTCCCGTTCCGCCCTGTCGAAGTAGACGGCCTGAGCCTGGATCAACTGGAACCTCCGACCACCAACCGCCTCCCCGCACTCCTGCGCGGGTATGTCCGCCTCGGGGCACGTGTCTGCGGTGAACCGGCCTTCGACGAGATTTTCGACGTCGGCGACTTTCTGACCGTCCTCGACCGGCACCGCGGCGATCAGCGGTACACCGAACGACTGCGCGGTGCCATGACCAGGCTCGGCACTAACTAGCGGAGGACCAACCGTTGACCGCAAACATCTGGGTACCCAGCAGTCCGTGCGGACCGCACTGCGTTCACACGCCAGCGAACCCGGCGACCCGCCTGCGCGCGATTGCGCGCGCGGGCACCGTCATCTCCGTCGGATCGATCATTGCGATGGTTGGCCTAGCGACGCTGCTGCTACCACGCAGCGCCCGGCACCGCTACTGGCGCGGCGCAGCGAAGGTGACGCTTCGCCTGATGGGCATCACCCTGCGGATCGACGATCGCCGTCCTACCGATGGTCGCCGGGTACACGGCGCACTCGTGGTCGCCAACCACATTTCCCTGCTGGACATTGTCGCCGTGGCCGCCGTGACTCCCGCACGGTTTGTCGCGAAGCGAGAGGTCGTGCAGATGGCAGGCTTTGGGCCCGTCGCCCGACTGTTCGGGGTATTACCGCACATTCGCGGCGACCTCGGACGCTTGCGACCCATGATCGACCAAGTGGGGCGGGTGCTCGACAGCGGTCGGCCCGTGGTGGTCTTTCCCGAAGGAACCACTTGGTGCGGGACCGCATCGGGCCGCTTCCGTCCCGCCTTCTTCCAAGCCGCTGTCGACGCGGGCGTCCCGGTCCTCCCGATTAGCTTGCGCTACACCGACGCCGGCCATGCCACGACGATGCCCGGTTTTCTCGGCGACGACACCGTGGGCACCACCATGTCGCGGGTACTGCGATCGGCAGACCTGACCATCACCGTCACCGTCTTCGACTTGCAGCTGCCTGCGGGCAGTCGGGCGGAGTTGGCGGCCGCGGCGCAGGAACTGATCGCACCGACTGTCTCGTCCGACGACCTGCGCGAACTCGCTGTCGACCTGGCAGTTCCGGCCCCGCTTCGCGAACCGGGAACGACTGCCGCCTGACCCGGTGTGCCGTGACGGGCATCTCTCGGGTGGGAGTTGGGCGGGCCCGGTGTCTATCCTGGTGAAGTCATGTCTGTTCAGCGCCCTCCCGTCTACTTCGACAATGCTGCCTCCACCGCGATGGTTCCCGAAGCCGTCGCGGCGATGGTTGATGCTTGGCGTCACCCCGGAAATGCATCGTCTCTGCACGGTGCTGGTCGGGCGGCGCGGCGCACTCTGGAGAAATCGCGCGAGGCTATCGCCCGCGACCTTGGTGCACGACCGTCCGAGGTGATCTTTACCGCCGGTGGTACCGAGTCCGACAATCTCGCGATCAAGGGCATCTACCGGGCCCGACGTCGCGAGGATGACCGTCTTCGCAAGATTGTTATTTCCGCCGTGGAGCATCACGCAGTGTTGGATCCGGCGCAGTGGCTAGCTGACGAAGCTGGTGCGGAATTGGTGGTCCTACCCGTCGACGAGAACGGTTTTGTACACCCGGATACGGTGCGCGCAGCGCTCGTCGAACATGCGGGCCAGATCGCGCTGATTTCGGTGATGTGGGCGAACAACGAGGTTGGCACCATCCAGCCGATCGCCGAGATCGCGCAACTCGGCCTTGACGCCGGGATTCCGGTGCACTCCGACGCCGTCGCAGCGGTTGGCCATCTGCCGGTCGACTTCACGACGAGCGGGCTATCGGCCATGTCGGTGGCGGCTCATAAGTTCGGCGGCCCGCAGGGCACCGGCGTTCTCTTGATCCGTCGGGATGTGGCTGCCGTTCCGCTCCTGCACGGTGGCGGTCACGAGCGAGACCTGCGATCCGGCACTCCCGATGTGGCATCCGCGGCGGGAATGGCTGCGGCTTTGCGGAAAGCGGTTGCCGGGCTCGACGACGAAACCGTGCGTGTCGCGGCATTGCGTGACCGCCTGGCTGAGGTGATTACGGCCGTTGGTGCCGTCCGGATCAACGGTGCGCGCACCGTCGACGAAAAGCTGGCATTGCCGGGTCTGCTGCACGTGTCGATTGACGGTTGCGAAGGCGACTCACTGCTGATGCTGCTCGATGCCAAAGGTGTCGAGTGTTCCACCGGATCGGCATGCACCGCGGGCGTTGCCGCAGCAAGCCACGTCCTCCTGGCGATGGGCTTGGACACCGCGACCGCCCGCGGATCGCTCCGGTTCTCGTTGGGACCGGACAACACAAACGAAGATGTCGACGTCGTCGCCGGGGTAATCGGTGAAGTCGTGGACCGTGCCCGGGCCGCAGGGTTGCTCTCGGTGGCTGGTGGGCGAACCGGAGGAAATTCCTAATGCGTGTACTTGCAGCAATGAGCGGTGGCGTCGATTCGGCTGTCGCCGCAGCGCGGGCGGTGGAAGCTGGGCACGAGGTGGTCGGTGTACACCTGGCATTGTCGACGGCCCCGGGTGCACTGCGCAGCGGGTCGCGCGGTTGCTGCTCCCGCGAGGACGCCGACGATGCTCGACGCGTCGCCGACCTGCTGGGCATTCCCTTTTACGTGTGGGATTTCGCCGCGAAGTTCAAGGAAGACGTGATCGACGAGTTCGTGGCGGCATACGCGGCGGGCGAAACCCCCAATCCATGCTTGTCGTGCAACGAGAAGATCAAGTTCTCGGCGCTCGCGGAGCGGGCCGTGGCACTCGGCTTCGACGCTCTCGCGACCGGCCACTACGCACGTTTGGAAGATGGCGTCTTGCGTCGCGCGGTCGACGCCGACAAGGACCAGTCCTATGTGCTCGCCGTGCTCGACCACGAGCAGTTGTCGCGTGCGATGTTTCCGGTGGGGGACACCGCTAAGCCGCAGATTCGCGAGGAAGCCGAGCGGCGCGGTCTAGCCGTCGCCGACAAGCCCGATTCCTACGACATCTGCTTCATTCCCAGTGGTGACACCCGTGCCTTCCTCGGTGCCAAGATCGGTATCCGCACCGGTTCCGTCGTTGATTCGGCGACGGGCGACGTCCTCGGCGAGCACGAAGGCGTTCACGGGTTCACGATCGGGCAGCGCAAGGGCCTCGGTATTGAAGCCCCCGCGGCGGATGGGCAGCCACGCTACGTGACCAGCATCGACCCCAACAGTGGGACGGTCACCGTCGGAGGTGCCGAAGAGCTCGAAGTCTGGTCCATTACCTCGAACAAGGCGATCTGGACTTCGGGTGTGACCCCTGACGGTCCCGTCGAATGCCTGGTCCAGGTCCGCGCACACGGTGGGTTGGCCCCCGCGATCGCCACGCCCGTTGACGGCGTTGATGGCCCAGAAATGCGGATTGAACTGCGCGAACCGCTGCGTGGCGTGGCCCGCGGCCAGGCAGCCGTGCTGTACCTCGCCGATGCGGTCAACGGTGATCAGGTGATTGGCTGTGGCCGCATCACCGGGACCGGGGTATGACCGAGGTTCTCGGATCGGTGCCGACCGGTGTCGGTACTGGTATCGGGTCGATGCCCGGAACCGATCCTCGTGAATCGGTGAAGGTCGCGACGGGCGAAGTCGACTTCCCCTTCCTGCCCGAACTGCCCGATCGGGGCGTGGGTGCAGACATGATCGGTCGCACCGGTGCGCTGTTGGTCGATATCAACGTTGACCTGGTGCACCGCGCCTACCGGCTTGCCGACCACCCGAACACCACAACTCGTCGTGCCCGCGACTGGCTGCGCTGGGACCTGGACGCTCTTGAAGAGCGTTGGGAAACAGTTGGTCTCATGGGGTCGGGCCGCGTGGTGAAGGTGCAGGCGTGCGGACCATTCACGTTGGGTGCACACATCGAATTGCGAGGCGGCCACAAGATTGTCAAGGACCGCGGCGCAGTGCGCGATATTGCGGCCTCTCTGACCGAAGGGCTCCGCGAGCACGTTGGGGAGTTGCAGCGGCGCCTCGGGGCGACGGTCGTCGTGCAGCTTGATGAGCCTGACGTGGGTCGCGTGATCGATGGTCGTGTGACGCCCCTGACCAGACTTGACCCGATACGTCCGATTCCGGCACCCGATGTCGCAGCGCAGTTGCAGGAAATGATTGACGCGCTCGGTGTGCCGGTAGTCCTGCATTCGTGCAATGTGCCCCGCTGGGATTTGACGAAGCAGCTCTCGTCGGTGGCGCTGTCGTTGGACGTGACGACGTTGGACGCGGCCCGCGACTACGACGGTCTCGGCAGTTTCCTGGACTCCGGGGGGATTCTCGCCGCGGGCCTGGTGCCGTCGACCGCACCCAAGGCGGGCGCGCCGCTGCAGGCCGAAGAGCTTGCCGCTGATCTCGCAAGCCTCATCGATCGCATCGGGCTGCCGCGAAACGTGCTGCGCGACAACATTCTTGTGACCCCGACCTGCGGCCTCGCCTCGGCTACGCCCGAATGGGCCGCGCGCGCACTGGAATTGGCGTCACAGGTGGCGTCGGGGTTGGCGAGCGACCCGGACTTCGCTGGCCCGTAGGCCAGCGCCTGTCACCAAGTGGGTTCGGGAATGACCGCGGTACCCACCTCATAATTAAACTTGCCGTCGCTACCCTTGGCGGTGATGGTGATCGGAAGCCACCCGTTGCGATCCTTGATCGCGCATTCCTGGGTGGCACCGTCCTTTTTCTCGAGGTCGCCCTTGCACCGCACTTCGCCAGTCTGATCGCCGAATTTCTCGGCCAGGGACTTCTGTGTTGCGGAAGCCAGATCGGACTTTGAAATCGAGTTGGAGGTGCCAACTGAAGCTTCAACGCTGCACGACGAGACTGCCGCGGCGACAAGCAGCGGAGCGGCCAGGGCAACGATCATGTTCTTCTTCACGAGGGTTCCTTCGCTGGTCAACGGTCTTCGTGCGGTCTAGTGGAGAACTTGGGTGGTGCCAGCCTAACGAGGGAAATCTCGTGTGGGAGGGAAGATAACGAACTACGCGGAATTCTCAAGTGCGGCGATGGCGCGTTTCGGAGCGATCTGCCGGAAGCTGGCGTCAAGGAGTTCAGCGATCTCGGCCCAGTCGGAGTCGGCCGCGAGATCGATGCCGAGCCAGCCGTAAGCACCGACGTAGGCGGGAACAAAAAACCGGTCGTCCTGGATCAGGGCTTCCCGTTCGACAGGGTCGGGGATGAACAACAGAGCCGTATCGCGCCGAACCTTGCTGCCCTTTTCTCCGCCGCCATACATCGCAAACATCTTCCCGCAGCGAAAGGTTGGACGACCATGCGCCACTTTCTCGGTCGCTTCCGGGAGTGCGAGGGCCGCCTTCCTCAAGCGGTGCAGGATCGGATCGGCGTCATCGAACATGATCGGATGCGGCATGAAACCAGGGTAGTTGCGGACCGTAGAGAGTGCGCAGATTCTCGTCGCAAGAAATGTCAGAACCCTCGGCTAATCTGGTCAAGTGAGTGAGGGTGAGAAGGTAAGCAGCACGAACGACGCCGGCGGCAACCAACCCGGGGGAACAGGCGAAGACTGGGCACGCGAATGGGCCCGGCTAGCCGAGGAAGTCCGCGGACACCAATTCCGCTACTACGTGCAAGATGCGCCGATCATCAGTGATGGGGAGTTCGACACCCTGCTGCGCCAGCTTGAGGCGCTCGAAACCGATCATCCTGAACTCGCGGTGCCCGATTCGCCAACCAAACTGGTTGGCGGAGGATTCTCCACCGAATTCACCTCCGTCGACCACCTCGAACGCATGATGTCGCTCGACAACGTCTTCGACCACACCGAGATGCGCGACTGGGTGGCCCGCACCCAAGCCGAAGTCGGTGCTGGCGCAGAGTTCTTGTGCGAGTTGAAGATTGACGGTGTCGCGTTGTCGCTGGTGTACGAGAACGGCAAGCTGGTTCGCGGCGTCACCCGAGGCGACGGTCGTACCGGCGAGGACGTGACCCTCAACGCCCGCACCATTACCGACGTTCCGCACCAACTCGACGCTTCCGTCCGGCCGGTGCCGACGCTTCTGGAAGTTCGCGGCGAAGTTTTCTTCCGCCTCGAAGACTTCGCGGTCCTGAACGCCTCCCTGGTCGAGGACGGCAAAGCGCCGTTCGCGAACCCCCGCAACTCGGCGGCTGGCTCGCTGCGTCAAAAGAACCCGCAGATAACCGCCAAGCGGCACCTGCGGATGATCTGCCACGGCATCGGCAAGATCGACGGATGGAAGCCCGAATCACTGCACGAGGCTTACCTCGCGCTCGGTGATTGGGGTCTGCCAGTCTCCACCCACACTCGCAAAGTTACCGGCGCAGACGACATCGTCGCCGCCGTCGACTACTGGGGCGAAAACCGACACTCGGTAGAACACGAAATCGATGGTCTCGTCGTCAAAGTCGACGATGTCTCCCTGCAGCGCAGGCTCGGTGCCACCTCCCGCGCCCCGCGCTGGGCCATCGCCTACAAATACCCACCCGAAGAAGTCACCACCAAGCTTCTCGACATCATGGTCGGCGTCGGCCGCACGGGTCGCATCACGCCGTGGGCACTAATGGAACCGGTATTGGTCGCCGGGTCCACAGTCGCACGCGCCACCCTGCACAACGGTTTCGAAGTACAACGCAAGGGCGTGCTGATTGGTGACACCATCACCATTCGCAAGGCAGGCGACGTAATTCCGGAGGTGCTCGGCCCCGTCGTGGAACTGCGCGACGGCACCGAACGCGCCTTCGTCATGCCCACCAACTGCCCCGAGTGCGGTACCGAACTCGCTCCGGCGAAAGAGGGCGACAAAGACATCCGCTGCCCCAACCAGCGATCGTGCCCGGGCCAACTGCGTGAGCGGCTGTTCTACCTGGCCGGTCGTGGAGCGTTCGATATTGAAGCGCTCGGCTACGAGGGTGCGCAAGCACTCCTGTCCAGCGGCGTGCTCACCGATGAGGGGGACCTCTTTTCGCTCACGGCCGACGACCTCACGAAGACCGACATTTACACCACCAAGGCCGGTCAGTTGTCGGCCAACGGCAAACGGTTCCTGCAGAATCTCGACAAAGCCAAGGACGTTCCCCTGTGGCGGGTAATTGTGGCGCTGTCGATCCGGCACGTCGGTCCCACCCCGGCCCGTGCGTTGGCGACAGCCTTTGGCAATCTCGAAGCGATCCAGAACGCTTCCGTCGATGAACTTGCCCAGGTCGACGGGCTGGGTCCCACCCGTGCGGCCAGCGTCCACGACTGGTTTTCCGTCGACTGGCATCGCGAGATCGTCGCGAAATGGCGGGCCGCGGGCGTCGCCATGGCAGATCAACGCGACGACTCCATCGAACGGACTCTCGAAGGCAAGACAATCGTTGTGACGGGATCGCTCGTCGACTTCTCCCGCGACGGCGCCAAGGAAGCAATCATCGCCCGCGGCGGCAAGGCTTCCGGTTCGGTATCGAAGAAGACCGACTACGTCGTCATCGGTGATTCACCCGGGAGCAAGGCCGCCAAGGCCGAGGAACTCGGTGTGCCGATCTTGGATGAGGATGGCTTCAAGGTGCTCCTTGAGACCGGGAGCGCGGGAGGCACCGATTCCGAAAGCAGTGAAGCCGACGAGGACTAGCCTCGCCGGCTTCGTCCCGCAGAATCGGGCTCAGCCTTCCTTCGGCTTCTTGGTGTGCAGCAGGGTGCCGATGATTCCGGTCAGGTAGCCGAGGCGCGCGACCTCTGCGGGACGGAAATCCGGGCCGGCAATCCGGCCCAGCAGCAGCACCTTTCCGGATGTACCCAGCGGTGCCGCCGCCAACCTGGTGTCCATGTCGCGCCACGACGCGGGAATCCATTCGGCTTCCGAGTCGAACGAGGTCGGATGGTCGAGGGGGAGCCAATCGGCCACTTCCAACGGGCTTTCGGGTGCACCGGAACTGCCGTACAACCGCAGGACATCGGGCCCGGGCTTGGAAATCACCGTCGCCCACGACACCCGTAGGACACGCGGCGCGTAGTCGGCTAGGACCTGCAGGCCATCCTTCCCGCCGGCGGCCACGCGGTCGATTAGTTCGAGTTCCAGGTGAGTATCGAGGACTCCGGCATGCGGGCGGATCGAATCGACGTGCACCCCTGCCACCTTCTCGGACGCGGTGATCAATGTGTCGGGGAGGGCCCCGGAGGGCAAATCGACTACGAGGTCATCAACGACGAAGCCATCCTCGCGTTCCACCACCTCTAGCGAGCGGATATCAGCACCAATGGTGCCGAGTTGCACGGCGAGCATGCCGAGGCTGCCGGGGCGATCGTTGAGGACAACGCGGAGTAGGTAGGTCGACGGACTCATTGGTTTGGCGTCGACGCCAGCGGCCGTACACCGACGGCTGTGCCGTACGCGCATACCTCTACGCCGCCCGACCCCGCATACTCATTGGTTTCAAAGCGGAAGGCGACGACCGCGTTCGCACCTTTGCCGGTGGCCTCGGCTGCCAGTCGGTTCAGCGCCTCGTGTCGGGCCTCGTGGAGAAGTTCGGTGATGCCCCTCAATTCGCCACCGGCGAGGGATTTAAAGCTGGCACCGATATTTGAGCCGATGTGGCGGGATCTCACCGTGAGGCCGAATACCTCCCCGAATGTGTGCTCGATCTGGTAGCCGGGAAGTTCATTCGTGGTGACGATGATCATGTGTTCAAACTACCTTGGGGCGCGTGTGGCAGCCACCGATGGATCATTCGATTGACGCAGCCCTCCCTGCCCGGGACGCTGTCGGAGGGGCCGCATATCCTTGTATGAAGTCCAATCCGAAATTCCCGTATCTGTAGAGAGGTCGAGGAATGTCTACCGATTCCCAGCCGGCGATCAGCCGGGATGAAGTCGCGCATCTGGCGCGGCTGTCCCGACTGGCGCTCGATGATGCCGAACTTGATCGGTACGCGTCGCAACTCGACTCAATCCTGAGCCACGTCGCCCAGATTTCCGAGGTCGCCGCAGACAACGTGGCGCCGACCGCGCACCCCGCTGAATTGCGCGATCCGTTGCGTCCGGATGTCGTGGTTCCCGGCCTCACCGCAGAGCAGGCTCTTTCTGGTGCGCCCGCCGTCGAACAGGAGCGCTTTGCCGTTCCGCAGATCCTGGGGGAAGAGTAAGCGTGAGCAACACCCGTACCGCCGGTGATATCACCGGTCTGTCCGCAGCCGACCTCGCAGGCAAGATCGCTGCTCGCGAATTGTCGTCGGTCGAGGTCACTCAAGCGCACCTGGATCGGATTGGCGAGATCGATGGTGAACTCGGAGCCTTCCTGCATGTCGGTGCATCCGAGGCATTGGCTGCCGCCAAGTCCGCTGATGAAGCCATCGCCGCTGGGCAGGCACCGTCGGCATTGGCCGGAGTGCCGATCGCGCTGAAAGACGTCTTCACCACTGTCGACGCCCCGACAACCTGCGGATCCAAGATGCTTGAAGGTTGGGTGTCGCCGTACGACGCGACCGTGACCGCGAAGCTTCGCGCCGCCGGTATTCCGATCCTCGGCAAAACCAACATGGACGAGTTTGCGATGGGCTCGTCGACGGAAAACTCCGCGTACCAGGTCACTCGCAACCCTTGGGATGTCACGCGCATTCCCGGCGGCTCGGGCGGCGGCAGTGCTGCAGCACTCGCGTCGTACCAGGCACCCCTTGCGATCGGCACCGACACGGGCGGCTCCATTCGTCAGCCCGCGTCGGTCACCGCGACCGTCGGCGTCAAGCCGACCTACGGCACCGTCTCGCGTTACGGTCTTGTCGCCTGTGCGTCGTCGCTCGATCAAGGCGGACCCTGCGGTCGTACCGTTCTCGACACCGCTCTGCTGCACTCGGTAATCGCCGGCCACGACCCCCGCGATGCGACGTCGATCGACGCCGCCATTCCGGATGTGGTTGGTGCCGCACTTGCCGGTGCCACCGGCGACCTCTCGGGCATGCGCATCGGCGTCGTCAAGCAGTTGCAGGGCGACGGATACCAGGCAGGCGTGCTGGAATCGTTCCAGGCAGCGTGCGAGGTGCTCACCGGTCTCGGTGCCACCATTGTTGAGGTCGATTGCCCGCACTTCACCTACGCTCTCGGCGCGTACTACTTGATCCTCCCGTCGGAGGTGTCGAGTAACCTCGCGCGCTTCGACGCTATGCGCTACGGCCTCCGCGTCGGCGACGACGGCACCCACAGCGCAGACGAAGTGATGGCGCTGACGCGAGAAGCTGGCTTTGGTCCGGAAGTGAAGCGCCGCATCATGATCGGTACCTATGCGCTGAGCTCCGGTGCCTACGATGCCTTCTACGGGCAGGCGCAGAAGGTCCGCACACTGATTGCACAGGACTTCGCGAAGGCCTACCAGGACGTCGATGTCCTGATTTCGCCGACCACACCGACGACGCCGTTCAAGTTGGGCGAGAAGGTCGACGACCCGTTGTCGATGTACCTGTTCGATCTCTGCACGCTTCCGGTCAACCTGGCCGGTACGGCCGCGATGTCGGTGCCCTCGGGCGTTTCCAGCGACGACGGCCTGCCGGTCGGTCTGCAGATCATGGCTCCGGCCATGGCCGACGACCGCCTGTACCGGGTCGGCGCGGCCTACGAGGCGGCGCGCGGCCCCGTCGCCTGACACAGGTCAACAACGAGCGGTGCCCCGGTGATTTGTTGAATCACCGGGGCACTTCCGATTTGTCGCTTCAGTCAATGCAACCTGCGGGCATGCGGGTGAGCGCAGATCCCTGCTCAATCCCGTAGCGGTGCCCGTGGCCGGTGGGAACATCGAGCGAGCCAACGAGGTCGAGTACCGTCGCCGTCGCCGACACCGCAGGTAACCATGCACGGTGTTCGCCGTCCGCCCGCGGCGTCGGTCTCCAAAGCAGGGAGAGCGCAAAACCAGGAACCGGATCGTCGTGATTGGCGACGATGACACGACGTTCGCACGCGGCGAGTGCGCGGATGGTTCCGGCCGGGGGACCGGTAAGAATCGTTCCCGCAACGTCGACCTTTGCCGAGCGTGCCCACTCGCGGGCCGCGTCCGCTCCGACCGCGCCGAGGCTTTGGCCCACCAGATAGATCCGTGGCCGCTGCGACGCTGGCACCCGCGTAGCTTCCTCCCAGAGACGTGATAGCAGAGCAACAGTCGCATCGCCGGCGCGGTCGGGATCCGAGACGAAGGCCCGCCACGAAGGCACGTTGTCGTACTGCAGCGCTAGGCTCCGGACCGACCCGCCGAACTGTCGGCTCAAGCCCTCGATGGAACTGGCATCGACCCAACCCGATCCGGTGGGCACCACTAGCGCCACCGCCCGTTGCGTTAAGCCGCCACGAGCGACCCACCGTTCGACTAGTCGGTCGGCCCGGACTTGGAAAGATCCGGGTTCGCTCAATGCGCTGTAGAGCAAATCGGATCGATCGGGACGATCCGCCGTTGTCGCCTGCGCGGCGGATCCCGGAACCAGGAAGGTAGCGATCACCAACCCAACCAGTCCGAGGCCGACCAACCGCCGCCGCGGCACCTGTACCGCTGCCGCGACGCCAGCCGCCGTCGCAAGTGGGATCAGCCAAACAGTGAGTACCCACCAGGGGCCAATCGCCGGGACGCCGAGCGTGCATCGCACAGCGATCTCGTGTCGTACAGCGAACCCGAGCGCGACGCTGACGGTCATTAGACCGGCGGCGATCCAGAGTGGATGCACACAGGTGGGGCGGCGACGCCAGATCCGGTTCATGCCTGATCCAATGGCACCGCCGACTCCCATACCGATCACCGTGAGGACCGATCCGGCTGCCGTCGCGACCAGCACCGACCGCGGCAGCATTCCCGGCGACAAGGCCAACAGCCGTCCGACGAGCGCTCCGAACGCGACCGACGGGGGTACCCGCAGCCAATTCACGACAGGCCCAGCGCTTCGACTGCGCGTGTCAGATAGGTGACCGCGATATCGCCGGTAGTTTCCGGTCGCGGTGGCCCGGAGCGTTGCCGCCAGGTATTGAGCGAAACCGCGACCCGCGCCGTTTCGGCGGCAGCGGTGCACCCGGGGGTCGGCGATAGTCGGCAACTGTTGTGCATGTCGTCAAACAGTTTTCGGTCGAGGGCTTGCCTCGCCCAGGCACCGATCGGACGACCTTCACTGTCGGCGTCGCGGAGAAGGTCGTAGCCGAAATCGTGCGCCCGGCACGCGTTCGTGAACGCGTCTGGCAGCGATATTGGTGAGGAGCAGTCACCGTGCGGATTGAGAGGTCGAGCGTCGACCACTTCGGGCGTGTAGCCGAATCGTTCGACGAACTTTGCCGGGAGATACGCGAGCGCGTCGAGCGGGTGATCGCTGACTAGAGCGACGATGGCCCGCTCGGTTTGGAAAGCGGGATGTACCGGGGGGTCGCCAGCTTTCACGTCGGCGACCGCGACGGCGATTGGGACCGCACCGAGCAAGCCCACTGTCGCGACGAACCCGACGACGAATCTCAGGGCCCACTTTCGGACGCGGTGGCGGGGCGGGGCGAGCGCGGTTCTGTCGGTGTCGTTGGACGTCATGGTGGCAACGCTATGAACGGCAAACACTGTGCCGGATCGCCCGGAAAGGCCAGATTGACGGGGTTCTCGCGGGGTAGCCGAAGTTCCTACCTCACCCGCAGGAGGCATTGCGATTTCGCTCCTGTGGGGGAGGCACCGGGAGTTGCGGGCCCCTATCGTCGAAGTGTGAAGACTTCTGTTGCGCAGAGATTGGTGGCGGGGTTCCGATCTGTGCGCCCGTACGTCGATCAGATCAGCGACCCCGCAGTGCATCGCTATCTGTCGCGGGGGCGGAACTGGTTTGCCGCATTGCTCGCAGTAGCAATGATCGCCGTGTGCTGGCCGGTCCTCGGCGAATACACCAGCCTGCCTGCTTTCCTCCTCCCCGTGTTCGCCATCGTTGGATGCTGCGGGCTGGCGCTCTTGTTTACCGGTCCAGATGGCGTCAGGTTCGGTTGGGCGGCCACCCTCATCACGTCCGGCGTGGCGTCATTGGTGCCGGGCGCGGACTCGTGGTCGATGCCGATCCCGCTGTTCCTGGTGCTGTTGGTGATGACGGTCGCCGCACTCTGGACTCAGCCATTGCGGACGCTGCCGATCATTACCGTCGCGACCGCGGGTGTCTTCTTTGTCGGGCTACCCCTGAGTGCGGTCGTCGGATGGGTGTTCGCTCTCGTAGTTGTCGCGATAAGTACCGCATTCCTGCGCTATCGGACACTGTCGCAGAAGGAGATCGCCGTACAGACCGAGGCAACCGAAGTGCTGCGCGCCCGCGAAGCGGTGCTCGCGGAACGATCCCGGATCGCCCGTGACCTGCACGATATCGTGGCTCACCGGATGTCAATGGTGGTGGTCATGGCTCAAACTGCGCAGTTCCGGCTGGCGGCCGCCGAACCTCGGGAGCAGGTCGGCCCTGGCACGGTGCGAGAGTTCGCGGCCATCGCCGATGCCGCCCGCGAGTCGCTCGATGAAGTTCGACAACTGCTCGGGGTACTGTCACCGCACAGTGACCGTGGTGCTGCACTCGCTCCGGTGCCGGGGCTCGACGCGCTGTCCGAACTGGTCGATGAAGTCCGGGCGATCGGCGTCACCGTTGAGTTCGACAGCACTGTGGTGCGCGACGATGTTGCCCCGGCAGTGGGGACAGCGGTGTACCGAATTGTGCAGGAATCGATCACCAACGCGACTCGGCATGCGCCAGGTGCGGATATTGCGGTTCGAATGCAACCGGACGCCGGCCATGCTGGCCGACTCGTCGTCGAGGTCGTGAATGGTGGACCCACCAGGCCGGTCGGCGACGCCCACGGCGGTGGTCGAGGGATTCTGGGCATGACTGAGCGCGCGCTAGCCGTCGGCGGCACGCTGACCGCAGCACCTCGGCCGGGTGGCGGTTTTGTCGTTCGCTCCAGCATGCCCGCCAATCCCATCGGGCGCGCTGAGCCCGGCGATCCGCCCAATTCGGATTCGGACGAGGCTTTGGATACGGCAACCAGCGCGCCGACCCAGCAGCCTTCGGCAGGTACCGAGCCACCCGAACTAGGCTGAGTGACGTGCCGATTACTGTGCTGATTGCCGATGATCAAGCGATGGTTCGGGCGGGATTCGCGGCTCTGTTGGATGCGGCTGACGGAATTTCTGTGCTCGGCGACGCCGAGGATGGGCTCGCCGCCGTCGAACAGGTCCGCCGACTGAACCCCGACGTTGTCCTGATGGATGTACGGATGCCGCGGCGCGATGGGCTGTGGGCGGCCGAGCAGATCATTTCCGGGGGCTCGAATTCGAAAGTGTTGATGCTCACCACCTTTGATATCGACGACTACGTGTACTCCGCGTTGCGCATCGGCGCGTCAGGATTTCTACTGAAGGATGCGCCAGCTGACGAGTTGGTGCGTGCGGTCCGCGTGGTTGCGGCAGGTGACGCCCTGCTCGCACCTTCGGTGACGAAGCGGCTCATCCAGAAGGTCACTGCGACGTCTGGACGTGTGCGCACCAACGCTGCTTCCGCCCTCACTCCGCGTGAGCTGGAGGTGCTGTTGACTGTGGCTGACGGAAAATCGAATGCGGAGATAGGACAGGATCTGTTCGTCTCCGAGCAGACGGTCAAAACGCACGTGAGCAACATGCTGACCAAACTCGGTTTACGCGATCGTGCCCAGGCGGTCGTGTTCGCGTACGAGAACGGACTGAAGTAGAACATGGTCTGATGAAGACCGACATCTGTCTCCTTTCACGAGAGGTCTCACAGCGATGGCCCGATTCGGCATTCTGACTTCCGGTGGCGACTGCCCCGGCCTCAACGCGGTCATCCGCGGGACCGTCCTCCAGGGCACCAAGGTTCACGGGCAAGAGTTTGTCGGCTTCAAAGATGGATTCCACGGCCTGGTCTACGGCGATGTTGTGGATCTGGATCGCACTGCCGTGCAAGGCATTTCATCGCAGGGTGGCACCATTATTGGGACCAGCAGGTTTGGCCCGTATGAACCCGACGGCGGCCCGGACAATATCAAGGGCGTTCTCGCTCGGCTCGGGATCGACGCGGTCATCGCGGTCGGCGGCGACGGAACCATGGCCGCTGCCAACCGCTTGTTGACGGACGGGATCCCGATCGTTGGCGTACCGAAGACCATCGACAACGACCTCAACGCCACCGACTACACGTTCGGTTTCAATACTGCCGTGGAAGTGGCGACCGAGGCTGTTGACCGACTTCGAACTACCGGCAACTCCCACAAACGGTGCATGGTGCTGGAAGTGATGGGCAGGCATGCGGGCTGGATTGCCATGTATTCGGGGGTTGCGGCCGGGGCGCACGCCATTCTGATCCCGGAACAGCCTGAAACACTCGAGCAGATCTGCGAATGGGTCCTCAGCGTCCAGGACCGCGGGCGCTCTCCGATGGTGGTTGTTGCCGAAGGGTTCACCTTCCCACACATGGATGAAGCCCACTCGCATAAGGGTCTCGATGGCTTCAACCGGCCTCGTCTGGGCGGGATCGGCGACATCTTGGCCCCGCTCATCGAAGAACACACTGGCATCGAGACACGTTCGACGACGCTCGGCTACATCCAGCGCGGCGGTGTTCCGAGTGCCTGGGACCGCACGCTCGGCACTCGATTCGGTCAGGCTGTCAGCGACTTGGTCGCCGACGGTCAGTGGGGGCAGATGGTGGCGTTGCGCGGGACCGATATTGTCCGCGTCCCCTTCGCCGAAGCCGTGGGGAATCCTAAAACGGTGCCGCTTGATTACTACCGGGGTGCGCGAGCGATCTTCGGCTGATCCCACGCGATACTGGCGACACCGACCGCGACCGCCCCAGATACGATGGACGGCATGAGTGCGGCTACCGACGAACTGATGGACTTCGACGACGTCATCGAGACCTACGACCCTGTTATGGGTATGGAAGTCCACGTCGAACTGGGTACGGAAACCAAAATGTTCTGCGGGTGCCCGACGGGCTTCGGTGCTGAGCCGAATACGCAGGTCTGCCCGTCGTGCCTCGGACTGCCGGGGGCATTGCCCGTCGCCAACGCGAAGGCGGTCGAATCGGCCATCCGCATCGGCTTGGCGCTGAACTGCTCGATCCGTGAGTCCAGCGTCTTCGCTCGCAAGAACTACTTCTACCCGGATCAGCCGAAGAACTATCAGATCAGCCAGTACGACAAGCCGACGTCGTACGACGGTTACTTGGATGTGAACCTGTCCGACGGGACGGTGTGGCGCGTGGAGATTGAACGCGCGCACATCGAGGAAGACACCGGTAAGTCGCTGCACATCGGTGGTTCGACGGGCCGTATCCACGGCGCGAGCCATTCGCTGCTCGACTACAACCGCGCCGGTGTGCCGCTCGTCGAGATCGTCACCCGGCCAATCGAAGGTGCCGGCGCACGTGCCCCGGAAGTTGCGCGTGCCTATGTCACCGCCCTGCGCGACTTGCTGAAGTCGCTCAATGTGTCCGACGTCCGCATGGATCAGGGGTCGATGCGCTGCGACGTCAACCTGTCACTGATGGCCAAGGGGGCAAACGAGTTTGGCACCCGCACCGAGACGAAGAACGTCAACTCGCTGAAATCGGTAGAACAGGCGGTGCGTTTCGAAATGCAGCGTCAGGCCGTCATCTTGTCGGGCGGTGGCGAAATCATTCAGGAGACGCGTCACTTCCACGAGGCCGACGGCACCACTTCTGCAGGTCGCCGCAAAGAGACTGCCGAGGATTACCGGTACTTCCCGGAGCCGGACTTGCCGCCGGTGATTGCCGATCCGGCTTGGGTTGAGACTTTGCGCGGCACCCTCCCAGAACTGCCCTGGATCCGCCGTGCGCGCATTCAAGAACAGTGGGGCGTGTCCGACGAAGTGATGCGCGACCTGGTGAATGTCGGCGCCGTCGACCTCATCATCGAGACCGCCGAAGCCGGTGCCTCCGCTGACTCGGCTCGCAGCTGGTGGGTATCGTTCCTGGCGCAGCAGGCCAACACCCGTGGCACCGAGCTGGCTGATCTGGCTATCACGCCGAAGCAGGTGGCTGAAGTCATCGGCATGGTCGACGACGGCAAGCTGACGAACAAACTGGCGCAGCAGGTTGTGGTTGCGGTCCTCGACGGCGAAGGCGAGCCCGCCCAGATTGTTGCCGACCGCGGACTCGAAGTGGTGCGCGACGATTCGGCACTGCAGAAGGCTGTCGATGAGGCCTTGGCCGCGAACCCCGACATCGCGGAGAAGATCCGGTCGGGCAAGGTGCAAGCGGCAGGCAAGATCGTCGGCGACGTCATGAAGGCCACTCGCGGACAGGCCGACCCCGCTCGCGTCAAGGAACTCGTCCTGGCAGCTTGTGAGTAGAGGGCTGCTTGCGAGTAGAGGGCTGCTTGCGAGTAGCGAGTTGCCTGCGAGGTAGGGGTTGGGGCCGGGCCTCCTAGGTCCGGTCTTCGCCTGCTTTTGGTGACTCTACGGCGACGCGGTCGTCGAACGACTTCACGTTGGAGCCGGGAGTTGTCTTATTGACGGTGGCGAGTTGCATTGCCGCGCCACCGAAGGTGGTGAGCCGGCCGACGGCACCGTAGGTCTTCGTGTAGTCCTGAGTGTCGGGTTGTCCCACCGAAGTGCTGCCAGCGGTCGGTTTGATGAAGATGTTCATGGTGCGACTTTTTGCGGCGGACACAGCGATCCAGTTGTCGCCGACGGCACATCCGCTGACGCCGGGGCGGTTGGCGAAGGTCCACAGGGTTTGGAGACCTTTGGGACCGACCAGCGATAGGCGGTCGCCTGCCGAGCCGCTGTCGGCGACGAATAGTTGTCCGTCAGCTCCGGAAGATGGGCACAAGGCCACATTGGAGCCGAGCCCCGACGCACGGATGTCCGGTTTGGGTTGCGACTGGTTGGGGTCGATCGAGAAGATTTTTCCTGCGAGCGATGCCTGATTGGTTGCCGCTCCGGGGTTGTCGGCGTCGCCGGTCGCGACGATCAATTCTGTCGGGGAGGCGAAAGAAATCGAACCCAAATTGCCGGTGGGGCCCTTCGGGATTCCCGTCAGGACAGGTTTCACCGAACCGGTCGGCGCGATGCGGACGATCCGATTGTCGGACCCAGTGGTGACAAGGGCATAGATCATCTGATCCTGCATGTACGTCGGCGACATTTCGAAGTCGATGAGGCCGCCGTCACCCGAGGCGTCGATATCGGGAACGGTGGCGACGACTCGCTGTGGTCCGTACCGCTTCGACAGGATAATTTTGCCCGTTGTTCGTTCGGCCACATAGGTGGTGCGTCCCTGGGCGTCGCCTGGGCGCAGTCCGCTTGTCGATTCGAGGCACGTCGCAATAACTGCTGGGTTTGGGTCGATGCACGGTCCCGTCGGCGGCGGACCACCGTCGGGGTTTTCGGGCGGCGCTGGCGGAAGCTGAGGTGCGCGTTCCATCGTCGGCACGTTGGTGAAAGTTCCCTGATCGGCCGCCTGATCGGTCTCACTGAAGTTGGCGCACGAAGTAGCCATCAGTGTTGCGGTGATCGCGGAGGTGACGGCGAGCAGGGCGCGACGGGTGGTCCCGGGGTGCGACGGCATCCCTCCACTCTAACGATCGTTACCAAATCGTCGGGTGGCGCTAAGCCTTCACTGAGGTTGCCGCTAATAGAGTCGAAGTCGTGAGTAGTACCGATGACACGTTCCCGGAGGGTGGCTCTTCGTCGCCAGCCAGTAGCCCCTATGACGAGCCGACCCAAGCGATCGAGAAGGTGCGGGTTAGGCGGCCGAAGCCGGATAACGATGACTTCTTCGACCGGCACGGGCGTAAGCCTGCACCAGAAGTGCGGACGGTGATCGACGCGAAGGCTGCTCGCGATGACGCCGGTGATCAGGCCGACGATGCGGCTACTGAAGCGCTTCCCGTTGCTGAAACCGCGGAGTTGAGCGCCGCAGACGAGGGGCAACTGTCGGACCACGAGGCGTCCACCAACACTGGGTCCAACAAAACTGGGTCCATCATCAAGGCTGAGCCGCTTCCGACGGAAAATCCGGTGAAGAAGAGCGTCTCTGACGAGCCTGTCCGCACTGAGCCGTTCGTGGACGATGACAGCTCTGCGATCGCGGACGCTGATTCCGACGACGACGAGGCGGCGCAGCGTCGCCGCTATGCCGAGCACCTAACGGAGCCGCCGCTGCCCTACATCGAGCCGCAGCCCACGACGCCGCTCGAATTCGAAAACGACTACACCGAAGAGTTGCCGACGCACCTTCCCGAGGCCGCGGAACCAGCAGTGGTGAGTGAATCCGGGCCCGAGGTGGTGCCCGTGCGTCGAGGCACCCTCGATCTGGGTCTGCTCATTCTGCGGGTCGTCGTCGGCTTGACGTTCACGCTGCATGGTTTGCAGAAGCTGACGGGCTGGATGAACGGCCCCGGTCAGAACGGTTTCGCCGATTACCTGGCCAACAAGCCGAACCCGGCCATCGGGTTCCACGACAACGTGACGACGATCCTGTCGTTGGCTGCGGGTATTACCGAGACTGCTGGCGGAATCCTGCTCATTCTGGGCCTGTTGACGCCGATCGCGGGTGCCGCGTTGCTTGGCACCATTCTTGTCGCGCTCACGTACAAGGCGACGCTGGCCGGTGGCCTCTGGTTCTTCAATGCGGACGGTGGCGGCAATGGACTTGAACTGGAGATTCTGTTGGCTGCGGCCGCCATCGCGCTCATTTTGACCGGTCCGGGTACGTATTCCGTTGACCGTCGCTGGGGTTGGTCGCGGCGTCCCGCATGGGGATCTGCCGCCTGGGTCATCGTCGGCATCGGTGCCGCAGTCGCCGTCTGGATGATCTTCAACGGTTCCAACCCGCTGCAAGCGACGGGACATTTCATTCCGTAGGGTTACCCGTACCAAATGGCCAGTGCCCGTTGTGACTTTGCTGAAGTCACAACGGGCACTGGCTATTTGGCGGAACGAGTCGAGCTAGTCGACGACGCGCACAGCGCCCTTGTCGGCTGAGGTTGCGAGCTTCGCATAGGCGCGAAGTGCGGTCGTGACGACGCGGTCGCGGTTAACCGGCTTCCACGGGTTCTCCGAGGCTTCCATCTTGGCGCGGCGGTCGGCGAGGGTTTCGTCGTCGACGAGGAGTTTCAAAGCACGCTCCTTGACGTCGATGTAGATCTCGTCGCCGTCTTCGATCAGACCGATCGCGCCGCCAGCGGCAGCCTCGGGTGCCATGTGGCCGATCGAAAGACCAGACGATCCACCCGAGAAACGACCATCGGTGATGAGCGCGCACTTCTTGCCCATGCCGGTGCCCTTCATAAAGGCGGTCGGATGCAGCATTTCCTGCATGCCGGGCCCGCCAGCGGGACCCTCGTAACGGACGACGAGCACCTCGCCTGCCTGCAGTTCCTTCGACAGGATGGCGTGAACGGCAGCCTCCTGGCTTTCCACGACGCGCGCTGGTCCTTGGAAATGCCACAGGTCTTCGTCGATGCCCGCGGTCTTGAGGACCGAACCGTTGGGGGCGATATTGCCACTCAACACGCACAGGCCACCTTCCTCGGTGTACTTGTGCTCAAAGTCGCGGATGCAGCCTTCGGCGGCGTCAGTGTCGAGCGAACTCCACCGATTACTCGTCGAGAACGGCTCCGTGGTACGGACGCCACCGGGCGCTGCATGGAAGAGTTCGAAGGCTTCCTCGGTTGCGGTCCCTGACCGAATGTCCCAGTCGTCAAGGAACGAGGCCAACGTCGGGGAGTGAACCGTCGACGCGGTGTCGTCGATCAGGCCAGCGCGCCGCAGTTCGCCGAGGATGGCGGGAATGCCGCCAGCCCGGTGCACGTCTTCCATGTGGTAGTCGGAGTTGGGCGAAACCTTCGACAGGCACGGCACGTTCCGGCTGATCTCGTCGATGACATCGAGGTTGAAGTCCTTGACCTCGCCTTCCTGGGCGGCGGCGAGAATGTGCAGCACCGTATTAGTACTGCCACCCATGGCAACGTCGAGTGCCATCGCGTTGCGGAACGCCGTCGCCGTGGCGATGTTGCGGGGCAGCACCGAGGCATCGTCGTTCTGGTACCAGCGGTTCGCCGCTTCGACGATCGTGGTGCCTGCGCGTGAGAACAGGTCGCGGCGCGCAACGTTGGTTGCGAGCGTCGAACCGTTGCCCGGCAGAGCCAGACCCAACGCCTCGGTGAGGCAGTTCATCGAGTTGGCGGTGAACATGCCCGAGCACGAACCGCAGGTGGGGCAGGCGCTGAGTTCGACAGCGGCCAAACCGGCGTCGTCGACCTCGTCGTTCGCGGAGGCAGAGATGGCGGTGATCAAGTCGGTCGGTGCCTGGGCAACACCGTTAACGACGACGGCCTTACCGGCCTCCATCGGTCCACCGGACACAAACACGGTCGGGATGTTCAGTCGCATCGCGGCGTTCAGCATGCCGGGCGTGATCTTGTCGCAGTTCGAAATGCAGACCAGGGCGTCAGCGGTGTGCGCGTTCACCATGTACTCGACGGAGTCGGCGATGATCTCCCGGCTAGGAAGGGAGTAAAGCATGCCGCCATGGCCCATCGCGATACCGTCGTCGACGGCAATCGTGTGGAACTCGCGGGGTACGCCACCGGCGGCGCGAACAGCGTCCGCCACGATCTCGCCGACATCCTTCAGGTGCACGTGACCGGGCACAAACTGGGTGTACGAGTTGGCGATCGCAACGATCGGCTTGCCGAAATCGTCGTCGGTCATTCCGGTGGCGCGCCACAGGGCGCGGGCACCGGATGCTTCACGGCCGACAGTGGTGGTGCGAGAGCGCAGGGCTGGCATGAAAATTCCTCGCTAGATAAATCGCTGAATGGGGCCCGAACGGGCTGTTGATCGGACGCAGTCCACATTACGCGCCGCCCGATGGCCAACCGTTTCCGGTGGTGGACAGCACGTTTGGCCCGGCGGTCGCTGCCGCGAATCCCGTCAGATGCCAAGCACCGTTTTAGCGATCATGAAATAGATGACCAGGCCGGTGGCGTCGCAGAAGGTGGAAATGAACGGCGTGGAGAAGACTGCGGGGTCGACGCGCACAGTTCTGGCGATCAACGGCATCAGGCCGCCGACGGTAGCAGCAACCATACAAACTGACACGATCGTCAAACCGATGACGGTGCCGATGCCGAAGTCGTAGGCGATGCCAGCGACTAGGAAGCCGACTAAGCCCAGCGCCGAACCCATGGTGATTCCGACACTGAGTTCCTTGCCTGCGACCCGCAGGACGTCGGCCGTGGTGACTTCGTCAATTGCCAGGGCGCGGGTCACCGTGGTTGCGGCCTGGGAACCGGTGTTGCCACCAATGCCGGTTAGCAGGGGGATGAATAGGGCCAATGCGACGCGCTGTTCCAAGGTTCCCTCGAAGATCTCCAGCACGTTAACCGTCAAGATCGCCGAGATCGCCAAGACGAACAGCCACACGATCCGTGCCCGCGTGATCGCAAACACCGAGGCCTGCAAGTACGGCGTCTTAAGGACTTCGCGGGCACCGGCGCGAGCCTCGTCCTCGTCGCGAGCGGCTTCGACGACTTCCGCGGCGTCATCGAGGGTCAGCAGTCCCAAGAGACGATCTTCGGCGTCGACGACGGGCATCGCCAGGACCGCGCGGTCGATACAGCGTTGCGCGGCCGATTCGGCGTTCTCGTCGGCGTACGCGAAGATTGGCGCCTTGGTGTACGTCTCGACGAGCGACTCCGGATCCGACAGCAGCAGATCTCGCAAGCTCACGACCCCGACCAGGCGGCGTTGATGGTCAACGACCGGGACCGTATAGATGGTTTCCGAATCCCGACCGCCCGCCTTGATACGACCGATTGCCGTCGCACACGTGTCGTCGGGGAACACGTGCACAAACTCCGGACTCATCCGGCGGCCCACCGATCCGCGGGCAAAGCCAAGAACAACGGCCGTCGCTTCGCGTTCAGCGGGGGACAGGCTGCGAATCAAGGACGTCGCGACCGTCGCAGGGAGTTCGTCGAGCAGTTCTGCACGGTCATCGGGGTCGAGGTGGTCGAAGGCGTCAACCACTTCGGCGGTCCCCAATGACTTGATGAGCGCCGCTTGAGCACCGGGGCTGAGGTCGTCAAAAACGTGGACGGCGTCATCTTTGGCAAGGAGCCGAAAGGCGATAGTCCGGTCGCCGGAATCCATCGCGTCGAGCATGGCTGCCGCATCTTGCGGGGCCAGCAGCGACAACTGCTGACCAACTTCGGCGAGGTCACCGTCGTTTATGGCACTCTGCAACTGCCGGACTGAAACGACCGCCACGGCTAGTCGGCGGCCAGACGGGCTTCCCGCTCAGCGGCGAACGGGTCGGGGACTCGGCCGCCGCTCGCCTTTGCCAGGGCGGGCAAATCATTGAAACTGACTGAGGGTAGTCGCACGGAAGAGTCGTCGTTCAGTACGACGCAGACCGGGCTCCACTTCGGGAAACGCAAACCGTTCACGTCGTGCCACGGAATGCGAACCGTCTTGAAGGTGCCGACTGCGGTGATGCCTTGTTCGTCGACGACGGTCTTGAGGCGGCGAATCCACCAAATCAGCGCCAGGGGGACCACGATGGTCCACGCGAAGCCGGGCACAGAGATGCCCATCAGCATGAGAACGAGAAGCAGCGCGACCGGGACAGCGAAGTACGCGAGTTTGGAGATGGTGAAAACGTGAGGGGACTGCGTCATATGGTCCATTCTCTCACGCGGGGCGCGTGCGCGGACCTCCGCGGAGCGGCCAAAGTAGCGTCATCACCGGCGACGATTTGACGTAACCATTGGTCCTGTCCTATTTTTGTCTCGTGATGAATCAGAAACTTCTCGTAGTAATCGGTAGGCGCGTCGACGCCTGATCGGTCACTTCGTGAACCTTCGAGATCAATTACGACGCGCCCCTCGCACAGCCTCGCTGGCGAGGGTTTTTTCTTGCCAGGAACCGGTCGAAAGTGACCGCGAGGGCCTGAGCGGGGAAGCGTGAGCAGTGCAACAGAACAGGCCAAACACAAGAGGATGAGGATCGTGCAGTGAGTACTCCAACAGCACGCGGGTCGTCGACCCGACCGCAGTCGCCGTCCACCGAGGGCATGAGTTCGCCGAGTGCCGTTGTGGCACCCGAACGCGTCACCGGTGCGCAGTCGGTAGTTCGGTCGCTTGAAGAGCTTGGCGTTGAGGTCGTTTTCGGCATTCCGGGCGGCGCAGTGCTCCCGGTTTACGATCCGTTGCTCGACTCGACGAAGGTCCGCCACGTGCTGGTCCGTCACGAGCAGGGTGCCGGTCACGCAGCCACCGGGTACGCGCAGGTCGCAGGCCGTGCAGGCGTCATGATGGCGACGTCGGGACCCGGAGCCACCAACCTGGTGACCCCGCTCGCCGACGCCCAGATGGACTCGGTTCCGGTTGTCGCAATCACCGGCCAGGTCGGCACGGCCTTGATCGGCACCGACGGGTTCCAGGAAGCTGATATCTCCGGCATCACCATGCCCATCACGAAGCACAACTTCCTGGTGAGCTCGGCGATCGATATTCCTCGCGTTATCGCGGAGGCCTTCTACATCGCCGAATCAGGCCGACCGGGGGCCGTCCTCGTCGACATCCCGAAGGACATCCTGCAGGCGCAGACCACGTTCTCGTGGCCACCGCAGTTTGAACTCCCCGGCTACCGTCCCGTCATCAAGCCGCACGGCAAGCAGATCCGGGAAGCGGCACGCATGATCGCGCAGTCGCAGCGTCCCGTGCTGTACGTCGGTGGCGGCATCATCAAGGCCGAGGCCTCCGAGGAACTTCTCGAACTCGCCGAACTGACCGGCATCCCCGTCGTCACCACCCTGATGGCGCGCGGCGCATTCCCGGACAGCCACGAGCTGCACATGGGTATGCCCGGCATGCACGGCACCGTCGGCGCAGTCGGCGCGCTGCAGCGCAGCGACCTGCTGATCACCCTCGGCGCCCGCTTCGACGACCGCGTCACCGGCCAGCTCAACTCGTTTGCGCCCGACGCCAAGGTGATCCACGCCGACGTCGACCCCGCCGAGATCGGCAAAAACCGTGACGTCGATGTCCCGATCGTTGGCGACGCCAAGGCCGTCATCATCGACCTGCTCGAGGCGATCCGCACCGATCTTGCCGCCGGCGGCAGCAAGCCGGAGATGACCGAGTGGTGGACCTACCTCAAGGGCCTCCGCGACACCTACCCGCTGAGCTACGACGGCCAGTCGGACGGTTCCATGTCGCCGGAGTTCGTCATCGAAACCCTCGGCAACATGGTCGGACCGGACGGCGTGTTCGTGGCCGGCGTCGGCCAGCACCAGATGTGGGCTGCCCAGTTCATCAAGTACGAGAAGCCGCGTTCGTGGCTGAACTCGGGTGGTCTTGGCACCATGGGCTATTCGGTTCCGGCGGCGATGGGGGCCAAGGCCGCCGCACCGGAGAAGGAAGTCTGGGCCATCGACGGCGACGGCTGCTTCCAGATGACGAACCAAGAGCTCGCTACGTGTGCCATCGAAGGTCTCCCGATCAAGGTCGCGCTGATCAACAACGGCAACCTGGGCATGGTCCGCCAGTGGCAGACGCTGTTCTACGACGAGCGGTACTCCAATACCGACCTGTCGACCCACTCGCGGATGATCCCCGACTTCGTCAAGCTCGGTGAGGCTCTCGGCTGCGTCGCATTCCGCGTCGAACGTGAAGAAGACGTCGCACCGGCTATCGCCAAGGCCCGCGAAATTAACGACCGTCCCGTCGTCATCGACTTCATCGTCGGCAAGGACGCACAGGTGTGGCCGATGGTCGCCGCCGGAACCGGCAACGACGAAATCATGGCCGCACGCAATATCCGTCCGCTGTTCGACGATGAAGAACTGGCGGGCGACCCTGTCGATACCGACGCGGTCATCGACCGTTCGCAGGCAGACACCGAAGGGAACGACAAGTGAGCACCCATACTCTGAGCGTCCTGGTCGAAGACCGACCCGGCGTCCTGGCTCGCGTCTCCGGCCTATTCTCCCGCCGCGGATTCAACATCGAATCCCTCGCCGTGGGCCCCACCGAACTCAAGGGCATCTCGCGCATGACCATCATGGTCTCCGTCGAGGACTTCCCCCTCGAGCAGGTCACGAAGCAGCTCAACAAGCTCATCAACGTCATCAAGATCGTCGAGCAGGAACCGGAGAACTCGGTTTCCCGCGAGCTGATGTTGGTCAAGATCCGCGCTGACGCCACCAACCGCAGCGAAGTGATCGATGTCGTAAACCTGTTCCGCGCCAAGGTCGTTGACGTCTCGCCGGAGTCGGTCACCGTCGAAGCAACCGGCACGGACGACAAACTCGACGCACTCCTGCGCATGCTGGACCCGTACGGCATCCGCGAGATTGCACAATCGGGCAGCGTCACCCTGGGTCGAGGACCCAAGAGCATGTCGGCACACCGCTGACCGCTCGGTGACGACCCCGGTCGTGGCCACCGCAACCCCCACGCGGTTGAATGGTCATGACGTTAGAACGGTCGGCGACGACCGAAAAGCTTTTCCAGACAAGCCCAAATTTTTATGGGAAGTACCGAAGGGATTTAACTGTGGCAGTCGAGATGTTCTACGACGACGATGCCGATCTGTCGATCATCCAGGGCCGCAAGGTCGCCGTGATCGGATACGGCAGCCAGGGCCACGCGCACTCGCTGTCGCTCCGTGACTCGGGTGTCGATGTCGCGATCGGCCTGCGCGAAGGCTCCAAGTCGCGCGAAAAGGCAGAAGAGCAGGGCCTCAAGGTCATGGGCACCGCCGAGGCAGCAGCCTGGGCCGACGTCATCATGCTCCTCGCTCCCGATACCAGCCAGGCGCAGATCTTCACCGAAGACATTGAGCCCAACCTGAACGACGGCGACGCGCTGTTCTTCGGCCACGGACTCAACATCCACTTCGGGCTGATCAAGCCCCCGGCCAACGTGACCATCGCCATGGTTGCACCCAAGGGCCCCGGACACCTCGTTCGTCGCCAGTTCGTCGACGGCAAGGGCGTCCCCGCCCTCATTGCCGTCCACCAGGACCCCAAGGGCGAAGGCCAGGCGCTCGCGCTCAGCTACGCCAAGGGCATCGGCGGCACCCGCGCAGGCGTCATCAAGACCGACTTCAAGGAAGAGACCGAGACCGACCTCTTCGGCGAGCAGGCCGTTCTCTGCGGTGGCACCGAAGAACTCGTCAAGACCGGCTTCGAGGTCCTCATCGAGGCCGGTTACGCCCCCGAGATGGCCTACTTCGAGTGCCTCCATGAGCTCAAGCTCATCGTCGACCTCATGTACGAGGGTGGCATCGCCCGCATGAACTACTCGGTGTCTGACACCGCAGAGTTCGGCGGCTACCTGTCGGGCCCCCGCGTCATCGACGCCGACACCAAGGAGCGCATGAAGGCGATCCTGTCCGACATCCAGGACGGCACCTTCGTCAAGCGCCTCGTCGCCAACGTCGAAGGCGGCAACAAGGAGCTCGAAGGTCTCCGCAAGGAGAACGCTGAGCACCCGATCGAGGTCACGGGTCAGAAGCTTCGCGACCTGATGAGCTGGGTCGATCGTCCGATCACCGAGACTGCTTAGTCTCAGCCTCGCCTCGTGCAACTCAAGGCACCGTTGGATTCCTTCCGACGGTGCCTTGAGTATTTGTTTGGGGGCTAAAGGTCAAAACGTGTGTACAGAATCGCAAACTTACCGCCCCTGACGTCCGCAGATCGTAGGTCGAACATGCTTTGAAAGCATGTTCGGTGTCAGGTTCTGGGAATTAACCACCAGCGCTGGCCGCACCTGATGCAGGTGCAAACAATGCGGTGCCTCCAGCACGTGACCGGTGGACTCTCGTTCGCCCGGAGCACTACAACCCGCCACCCAAACGACCCAAGCAACAACCGTTGAGGACGAGCAGCTCGGTTTGGGACGACGGCAACGGGATCCAGCAGGGGTGGGGCACTCAATTGGATTAAGACCCGTGGCAGGGGGCTACGCCCCCGAGATGTCCGCTAGCGCGCTGTCACTGTGGGGGCTTCAGAAAGCTGCCCCCGCCCAAGCCTGTTTGCGTCGTCGTTTGCGGTGTCGCTTATGATCTGCGGAATGCTCTGCAGTGTTAGTTGGGGCCATTACTAGGGGAGAAGTGAGATGGGCGAAGTACGCCACGAAGCAGTGATCAACAGTCCGCGCGAGAAGGTTTTTGCCTACGTCGACGACTACCGGAACGTACCCGACTACATGTTCGGCGTCGACCGCTTCACGCCGACCACCGACATCGACCACGGGCTCGGGGCAGAGTTCTCGACCGCCATCAAAGTCGGCCCTAAAGAGCTCGCGTCAACCGTTCGCTGCACCGAATGGGTCGACGGTGAACTGATCAAACTCGCCTCCGTAAAGGGCTTCGGCGCCGACACCGACTGGGCCTTCGCCGACGGCGACGAGCCCGGCACCACGATTCTGAGCGTCCGCTTCGGCTACACGTTGCCCGGCGGGCTCGCTGGCAAAGTCCTCGGCGGCCTCATCGGGCCCTTCGCCGAACAGGGCGTCAAGCACGTCGAAAGCAAGATCCGCGACGCGATCGAGGCAAGCTAGTCCCTTATCGCACCACTTCCGGTTGTCGCACATGTCGCGACCAAATGTGACAACCAGAAGTGGTGCGAGAACGAAGAAGGCCCCGACCGCTGTGCGGTCGGGGCCTTTCGATCAAGTCGGTCAGATGACCTTGAAGTTGTTGTAGCCGATCTTGTTCAAGCGGTTCAGGATCGTCTTGATGTTGGTTCCGGTCTCCGGGCCGAGGCAAGAGACGAAGTAGTAGGCGTTGACCATGCCGACCAACTGATCGCCGACGACAACCGGGCTACCCGAGTCGCCTTCGATGACGCACATCTGGCTGAAATGCGAGTAGCCGTCCGAGAACCAGGTGATTCCGCAGGTGTTACCCGTGGTGCGGCCTTCCTTGCACAGGATGGTCGGGAACTGCACGGGTGCCGTGTTGACGCGGCGGATCGTCACGCCGTTCACGGTGCGAACCGGAGCAACCTTGCTCTCGTCGAGGTCAATCACGGCGACGTCAATATCCGAAGCGGTGTACGCGATGGTGCCAATCTGGCCGCGGTTCTGGTAGCGCTCGGAGTAGACCTTCTGGCCACGCTTGCCACAGTGACCTGCGGTAATGCCGATCAGCTCGCCCTTATTTGCGCCAGCCGTAGGGCGTCCGACAGTCGTCACCGTGCACGCTGCAGCAGTGTTCCCGCCCTTCAAAACCAGGATTCCGGAGCCGCCACCAAGCGGAACCTTCGGCGCAGCTTCAGCAGTTCCGAACCCCACCAGCGACATCAACGCCGCTGCGATGACTGCAAGCAGCACCATCGACTTCTTCATAAAAGATCTCCGCTCAGTACGTTTATTGCTGCTGGCCGCGACAACGGCGACGTGCCAACTGTAGGTGCCTTGCCAGCGACCACCAATGTGTTCCATCACTTGCGAGAAGGTTGTGACGGAATTGAGACGCCTAACGAAGGGTACAGGCCCGACGTGTCGGACACCACATTCAGTTGAGGCCAACTGTGCTTGGCGGGCCTCGGCGACCTACCATAGTAGGGAAATCTCGGGTGCCGGACGTGGCACTCTTCACCGGAAGAAACCTGGAGAAAGTAGTGACCGAAACCGGCCGTCCCGTTGTCCTCATTGCTGACAAGCTCGCCCCTTCGACGGTGGAAGCCCTCGGCTCCGACGTAGAAGTTCGGTGGGTCGACGGCCCCGATCGTCCGAAACTCCTGGAGGCGGTCGTCGACGCCGACGCCATCCTGGTGCGCTCGGCCACCACGGTCGACGCTGAGGTTCTCGACGCAGGCAAGAACCTGAAGATCATCGCCCGCGCAGGCGTTGGCCTCGATAACGTCGATGTGCCCTCAGCCACCGAGCGCGGCGTCATGGTGGTCAACGCCCCGACCTCCAACATTCACTCGGCCGCAGAGCATGCCGTCGCACTGCTGATGGCAACCGCTCGTCAGGTCCCCGCAGCCGACGCGACCCTGAAGGAGCACACCTGGAAGCGTTCGTCGTTCTCCGGCGTTGAACTCTTCGACAAGACCGTCGGCGTCGTTGGCTTGGGCCGCATCGGCCAGCTCGTCGCGCAGCGTCTTGCCGCCTTCGAAACCAAGATCATCGCGTACGACCCCTACGCCTCGGCCGCCCGCGCCGCACAGCTCGGCATCGAGCTCGTCTCGCTCGACGAGGTCCTCGAGCGTTCGGACTTCATCACCGTCCACCTGCCCAAGACGAAGGAGACCGCCGGCCTCATCGGCCCGGACGCACTGGCCAAGGTGAAGGACGGCGTCATCATCATCAACGCCGCCCGCGGTGGCCTCATCGACGAGCAGGCGCTCGCCGACGCCATCCGCTCCGGCAAGGTCCGCGGCGCTGGCCTCGACGTGTTTAACACCGAACCGTGCACCGATTCGCCGTTGTTCGAACTCGACCAGGTTGTCGTGACCCCGCACCTTGGCGCTTCGACCGCCGAAGCACAGGACCGCGCGGGCACCGACGTCGCCGCGAGCGTCAAGCTGGCCCTCGCAGGGCACTTCGTTCCCGACGCCGTCAACATCACCGGTGGCCCGGTCGACGACGAAGTCGCTCCCTGGTTGGAACTGTCCCGCAAGCTCGGCCTCCTCGCGGGCGTCGTCGCTGGCGGCATGCCGACCCACCTGACCGTCGAGGTGCGCGGCGAATTGTCCGCCAACCCGGTCGACGTCCTCGGACTCTCGGCGCTGCGCGGACTGTTCTCGGCCGTCGTCGACGAGCCCGTCACCTTCGTCAACGCCCCGGCAGTTGCCGGCGAGCGTGGCGTCACCCACGAGGTCGTCACCGAAACCGAAAGCCCCAACCACCGCAGCCAGGTCGACGTGCGCGCCGTGTTCGCCGACGGCAGCATCGTCAACGTGGCAGGCACCCTGACCGAGCCGCAGCAGGTCCAGAAGATCGTCAACATCAACGGCCGCAACTTCGACCTCCGCGCCGAAGGCCGCAACCTGCTGGTCAGCTACGCCGACCAGCCGGGCTCGCTCGGCAAGATCGGTACCGTCCTCGGCGGTGCCAGCGTCGACATCGAGGCCGCCGCACTTGCGCAAGACGTTGATGGCGAAGGTGCCACGATGATCCTCCGCCTCGACCGTGAGCTCGACGACGCGCTGCTGGCTTCGGTCGGCGATGCAGTCTCGGCCACCCTGATTAAGCAGGTGAACCTCGGATGAGCAAGCCGATGAATCTCGCTGTCATCCCCGGTGACGGCATTGGACCAGAGGTCGTCGCCCAGGCGTTGAACGTGCTGCGCAAGCTGCATCCTGACGTCACGACCACCGAGTTTGATTTCGGTGCACGCCGCTACCACGACACCGGTGTGCTGCTGACCGACGAAGACGTCGCATCGCTGCGCGAGCACGACGCGATCCTCCTCGGCGCGATCGGCGATCCGTCGGTGCCGTCGGGTGTCCTGGAACGCGGCTTCCTGCTGAAACTGCGTTTCATCATGGATCACCACGTCAACCTGCGACCGTCGTTCCTGTTCGACGGCGTGCAGTCGCCGCTGGCCGGGAACCCGAAGATCGACTTCATCGTCGTTCGCGAAGGCACCGAGGGCCCGTACACCGGTAACGGTGGCGCCATCCGCGTCGGCACTCCCAACGAGGTCGCCACCGAGGTCAGCGTCAACACTCGCTTCGGTATTGAGCGCGTGGTTCGCGATGCGTTCGCTCGCGCGCAGGCCCGCGGCAAGAAGCTGACGTTGGTCCACAAGAACAACGTCCTCACCTTCGCTGGCTCCATGTGGGCGCGGACCGTCGAAGAAGTCGGCACCGAGTTCCCCGAGGTCACCACCGACTACCTGCACATCGATGCGGCGACCATCTTCATGGTCACCGATCCGGGCCGCTTTGACGTGATCGTCACCGACAACCTGTTCGGCGACATCATCACCGACCTGGCCGCTGCCGTTTCCGGCGGCATCGGTTTGGCGGCGTCGGGCAACATCGATGCCAGCGGCGTCAGCCCGTCGATGTTTGAGCCGGTCCACGGTAGTGCCCCCGATATCGCGGGCCAGAACATCGCCGACCCGACTGCGGCCATCTTGTCCGTGGCACTGCTCCTGCGTCACCTCGGCGACAACGAAGGTGCTGAGCGCGTGGAGAAGGCCGTCGCCCAAGACGTCGCCTCCCGCGGCAGCGAGCGCGGTGCCACCGACGAGGTCGGTGCTCGCATCCTCGCTCTCGTGTAAGCAATCCACGAGTAACGACTGAAGGCCTTGGGCCGCTCGATGATTCGGGCGGGCCAAGGCCTTTTTCGTCCCGTGAGCGATTTATGTCCTGTCGGTCCGCACCGCTACGGTTGGGCCATGGGTGAAACTGCGAAAAGGACCGTTGGGCCGCTGATTGCTGTGGTCGCCGGAGTCGTGGGCTGTGTGTTGCTGGCCGTGTGGTCGGGGAAGCTTCCCGACCCGGTGGCGTCACACTTCGGCATGGACGGCGGCGCAGACGGCTTCTCGTCGCTGACCAACGTCATCCTCATCGCCGCGACCACGGCAGTCGTTGGTGCCTTGATCGCCGCATACGGTGCCTTCATTGCCAAAGACACGACTACCAGTCGTATCCTCGTCGGGATCGGTACCGGCACCGCAGTGTTCATCATCGCGACCGAAGTGTGGATCACCGCGAGGCAACGCGGGCTCGCCGACGCGGCCGAGGCGACGGCCCCGAACTGGGTGATGGTTGTTTGCGGCCTGATTTCGCTGCTGATCGGCATCGGTGCTGGACTATCGACGCCAGCTCGCGCTAGTGACTACGGCCGTACGAAGGCGCTCGGTGAGGTGCCCGTCGCGCACGACGGCCGCCGCGAGTGGCAGGGAACGGCATCTGCTGGCGTTACGGGACTCGTGGCCATGGGTGCCTCTGTCGCCGTGCTGATCGGGCTCGGGGTGGTGATGACCAGCTGGTTCCTGCTCGGCTTGGCCGTGTTGGTGGCTATTGTCAGCTTGGGCTTGATGGGGTCAATCAAGGTCACCGTCTCGAGCGACGGATTCCACGCGCACAACTCGCTCGGCTGGCCCAAGATCGATATGGCGCTTGCCGACATCCGACGCGCGGAAGTGGTGAACGTCAACGGATTCCGTGATTTCGGTGGCTGGGGCTACCGGGTGGCAGGCCGAGGCGAACTCCGCGGGGTTAAGGGCTTCGTGCTGCGGTCGGGGGAGGCGTTGCTGGTCGTCGGGGACGACCGTCGCGAGTTGGTCGTCGTCGACGGCGCAGTCGAAGCGGCTGGCATCCTCAACGCACTGGTGTCTCACTGATCCGAGGCGTTGCGTCTTTGGGGACTAACCCGACGGCGATCAGCGGAGCGATCGCACTCACGGCAAACGCCGCCGGATAGCCTGCGGCTTGGATGAGTGCTCCCAATACCGGTGTGCTGGCTGCCGTCGTCACGTACTGCGCCGTGTTCTGGACACCGAGGGCTCGGCCACTCCACGATCCGCCCGCGAACTCGGCGATGGCGGTGAAGGCCAGTCCATTGTCGGCAACCGAACTGATGCTGGCTAATACCATCACCGCGGCGGCGAGAGGTGAATTCAACCAGTCGGCCAGGGCCAGCAGTGCGGTCGTGGCACCGGCGGCGACCGCAATTGCCCGGATCGGGCGCATGCGGGAACCCCACACGTCGGAAATACGGCCAGCGACAATTCGGCCGACGGCACCGACCACTTGGGTGGCGGTCACCAGGATTCCCGCACTCAGCGGAGACCACCCGTGCCCAACGATTAGCCATGCGGGCACAAATGTCCACAGCATCGACTGCGGGATCACCAGCAGGACACTGACCGCGTGGACGCGCTGCAGGAACGACGACGCGCGGTACGGGTTGGCCGCTGCGCCAGGGTGACCGGTGGCCCGTTCCAATGGTGGATCGACGATCCCGAAGACCACGGCGATCAGTCCGACGGTCGTGACGACGACGGGCACAGCGAATGCTGCGACCAAGCCGGCAGTTGCGGCCAACACCGGCATAGTTAAGGCGCATACCGCGATTCCGAGGGGTTGCGCCATCTGGCGGATGCCCATCGCGGTCCCGCGCTGAGAAGCGGGAAACCACCCCACGACGATCCGGCCGCTCGCGCCGTTCGCGGCACCGGCACCGAGACCGGCGATCAGCAGGCCCGCGGCGAGCGTGGTGAATCCGGCACCCACCGCCGCAGCGATCAAGGTGGCGACGGTACCCGCCAGGGTGATTAGCAGCGATACCAGGAGGACGCGTCGTTCACCGAAGCGATCCAAGGCCGCGCCCCAGGCAATGATCGTCAGCGTCAGGCCGATGGTCGGAATGGCCGCCAGGGTGGCCGCTGACGAGAGCGACATCGCGTGCGCCCGGTGTAGTTCGGGGATCACGTAGGCGACGCCGGCGGTGGCGCACGTGGTGGTCATAGCGGCGATGAGTGCGCACGCGAGCATGGTCCACGCGCGGGCGTTGGAGATGTTGGCCGTGGCACCGTCGGTGTTGGGCATCTGTGGACTCCTTTTCGTCCGCGTCGAGGCTATCGCGCCACCGTTCAATTGTGTCTCACATAGTGAAACTTGTGTTCCATAGTGTAAAACATCGACATGGGTACGTTAGCCTTGAGGGTATGAAATTGGGTCGTATTGCCAGTCCTGACGGCGTCGCATTCGTAGCGATCGAAGGTGCGGAAGGAAGCGAAACCGCCCGCGAGATCGCCGAGCATCCCTTCGGTGATCCCACCTTCACCGGCCGGTCGTGGCCGCTGTCCGACACGCGCCTTCTCGCGCCGATCCTCGCGACCAAGATCATCGCGATCGGCAAGAACTACGCCGCCCACGCGGCCGAGATGGGATCCGAGGCCCCGGCCGACCCCGTCATCTTCATGAAGCCCAACACCTCGATCGTCGGACCGGAAGCCCCGATCGTGCGCCCTCGCGGTGCCACTCGCGTCGACTACGAAGGTGAACTTGCCATCGTCATCGGCCGTCCGGGCAAGGACATCCCCGCAGCCAAGGCCAAGGACTTCATCCTCGGCTACACCGTCGCCAACGACGTCACCGAACGTGATCAGCAGAAGTACGACGGCCAGTGGACCCGTGGAAAGGGCTACGACACGTTCTGCCCGCTCGGCCCGTGGATCGTCACCGATCTCAATCCCGAAGACGTCGCCATCAGCACCCAGCTCGACGGCGAGACCAAGCAGGCGAGTCGGACCTCGCTGATGCTGCACAGCGTCGGCGAAATCGTCGAATGGGTGTCGCGCGTCATGACCTTGCTTCCCGGCGACGTCATCCTGACCGGCACCCCGGAAGGTATCGGCCCCATGACTGCCGGCCAGCGCGTATCGGTGACGGTCGAAGGGATCGGCACCCTCAGCAATCCGGTTATCGACAAGTGACCCGACCCGGTGCGGTTCGGCCGCAGACTGCCACCCTGAACTCAATCACCGTGTCGTACACCGACGTTGGTGTCGGCCCGCTGGTCGTGATGGTCATGGGCACGGGTAGCCCCGGACGCGTGTGGCACGCGCACCAACAGCCAGCGCTGGTCAAGGCAGGCTATCGCGTGGTGACCTTCGACAATCGAGGGATCGCGCCGTCGAGCGAGTGTGCCCAAGGCTTCACCCTGGCCGACATGGTCGCCGACACCGCCGCGCTCATCGAGCACCTCGGTGGCCCGGCGCTCGTCGTGGGGACTTCACTCGGTGCGCGAATCACGCAAGAGTTGGCGCTCTCTCGACCTGATCTGGTGAAGGCTGCGGTAATGCTCGCGACCTATGGGCGTCCCACCCCAATGCTTGAGGCCGTTTCGCAGGGCGAACGTGAACTGATCGATAAAAACATCACGCTGCCCGAGTCGTACCACGCGGCTCTGACTGCACACATGAATCTGTCGCCGCATACGCTGTCCGACGATCGCGCGGCGCGCGACTGGCTCGATATCATCGGATTCAGTGGTCAGACCCGTTCGCCGGGTGTCCGCGCCCAACTCGACCTCCACGACCGCGAACAGAATCGTCTCGCCGCGTACCGGGCGATCGCCGTGCCGTGCTTGGTGGTTGGGTTCGCAGATGATCGGACGCTGCCGCCGTATCTGGCGAAAGAGGTGGCTGAGGCGATCCCCGGGGCGGTGCACCGGGTTATCGAGCGGGCCGGACACTACGGCTACATTGAGCGGCCGGACGAAGTGAATTCGTTGATCTTGGAGTTCTTCGACAGCAATCGGTGAGGCCGGTGGACGGGCCGCCTCGATGGTAGTCGGCACACTGACTAACATTGTGGGCATGACCAGTGCCGCAAACGTTCGCGTCCGCTTCTGCCCGTCACCCACCGGAACCCCGCACGTCGGCCTCGCCCGCACGGCGTTGTTCAACTTTGCGCAGGCCCGCCACGACGGCGGTACCTTCGTCTTCCGCATTGAGGACACTGACGCGGCTCGTGACACGCAGGAGTCGTACGATGCGATCCTCGACGCGCTGCGCTGGCTGGGTCTGGAATGGGATGAAGGTCCCGAAGTTGGTGGCCCGTACGGTCCGTACCGCCAGTCCGAGCGCAAGCAGACGCATCTTGACGTCGTCGCTCAGTTGCTCGAGGCGGGGGAGGCCTACGAGGCGTACTCGACCAATGAGGAAGTCGAGGCTCGCCACAAGGCCGCCGGACGCGACCCGAAGCTTGGCTACGACAACTTCGATCGTGACCTCACCGACGAGCAGCGTGCCGCCTATCGGGCCGAGGGTCGCAATCCGGTGGTTCGACTCCGCATGCCCGCCGAAGACATCAGCTGGACCGATCTGGTGCGCGGCACCACCACGATCAAGGCGGGAACGGTTCCCGACTTTGCGTTGACCCGCGGCAACGGTGACCCGCTGTACACGCTGGTGAACCCGGTCGACGACGCGATGATGAAGATCACGCATGTCCTGCGCGGTGAGGATCTGCTGTCGTCGACTCCGCGCCAGATCGCGCTGTACCAGGCCCTCATGCGCTTGGGTATTGCCGATGCAGTGCCGGAGTTCGGGCACCTGCCATTCGTGATGGGCGAGGGAAACAAGAAGCTTTCGAAGCGGGATCCCGAGTCGAGCCTGTTCCACCACCGCGACCGCGGTTTCATTCCAGAAGGCTTGATCAACTATCTGGCGCTCCTCGGGTGGGGTTTTTCGGGCGACGAAGACATCTTCTCGATTGAGGAAATGATCGAGGCCTTCGACGTTCGCAATGTGAACTCGAACCCGGCACGCTTTGATCAGCGAAAGGCTGACTCGATCAATGCCGAGCACATCCGCCGTCTGGACCCCGCTGACTTTGCCGCGCGCCTAGAGACGTTCCTGATCAACGCTGGCAACCTATCGGAGCCCGTCGAGCCCGCCAAGTGGGCTGTTATTGCCGATCTCGTGCAGACCCGCATTCAGGTGCTTAGCGATGCGTGGGGCCTGATTAAGTTCCTGTTCGTCTCCGACGAGGACTTCGTCTACGACGAGAAGTCGGTGCAGAAGAACTTCGGCGGCGAGGCCACGGCCGTCCTTGATGCCACTATCGCCGTCTGTGAGTCGGTCGACACCTGGGACACCCCGACTCTCGAAGCTGGTTTGAAAGCGGCGCTCATTGACGAGATGGAACTGAAGCCCCGCAAGGCCTTCGGTCCGGTCCGCGTTGGTGTCACGGGTGCTGCGGTGAGCCCGCCCCTGTACGAGTCGATGGAATTGCTCGGTCGGGAGAAGACGATCGCCCGACTGCGCGGTGCGCGCGAGCTCGCAGCCTCGATGGCTGCGCAATAGCTGCGCCCTCGTCGTCGGGCTGAAATTGTGGCCTCTGACCAGCCGATTTGTGTTTGGGTAGGGGGTTCTTGGTATTGTTCTTCCCGGCTCGAAAAGCGCCGCGACCACAGCGTCTTGGCGGATTTCGGGGCAATACCTTGGGGTATGGTGTAATTGGCAACACAGCGGTTTCTGGTACCGCCATTCTAGGTTCGAGTCCTGGTACCCCAGCGAAGTTCACAGAGGTAGTTCTCTGTGCACTTTACAATTGAATGTTTTCCTAGGGCCCCGTCGTCTAGCGGCCTAGGACGCCGCCCTCTCAAGGCGGTAGCGCGGGTTCGAATCCCGTCGGGGCTACAGAAAAGAGAAGGTCCGTACCGAAAGGTGCGGACCTTCTCTCGTTGGTGCGACAACCCACTCCCCGGGTGTTCTCGCATGATGCGTGCGTTCCCGCTACACGTCAGACGTGTAG
>NZ_JBARYI010000090.1:0-100143 GCF_049647785.1 Gordonia sp. (in: high G+C Gram-positive bacteria) | reverse complement strand
CCCCGGAAGAATCCGGGGGCCGCTTCGGGGCTGCAGAATGGTACTGCGGTGGAGGTCTACTCCTAGCGAGCGAACATCAGGGCGCGCTTGACTTCCTGAATCGCCTGCGTCACCTGGATGCCGCGGGGGCATGCGTCGGTGCAGTTGAAGGTGGTGCGGCAGCGCCACACGCCGTCAACGTCGTTGAGGATGTCCATCCGCTCGGAAGCGGCTTCGTCACGGCTGTCGAAAATGAAGCGGTGAGCATTCACAATCGCGGCCGGACCGAAGTACGAACCCTCATTCCAGAACACCGGGCAACTCGTGGTGCAGCACGCACACAGGATGCACTTGGTGGTGTCGTCGAAACGCGCGCGGTCTTCCTGCGACTGCAGGTTCTCGCGAGACGGCTCGTGGTTGGCACCGGTGATCAAGAACGGCTTGATCGCACGGTACGAATCGAAGAAGGGCTCCATGTCGACGATGAGGTCCTTCTCCACCGGGAGACCCTTGATGGGCTCGATGGTGATGGTGATCTCTTTCGATGAATCCTTCGGCAGCAGGTCCTTCATCAGGAGCTTGCACGCGAGTCGGTTGACGCCGTTGATGCGCATCGCGTCCGAACCACACACGCCATGTGCACAGCTGCGGCGGAACGTCAGCGAGCCGTCGAGGTAGCCCTTGGTGTAAAGGAGCAAGCTCAATAGGCGGTCCGACGGGAGCGCGGGCACACGGAAGCTTTCGAAGCCCTGTGCGTCCGGATCTTCCGGGTTGAAGCGGTAGATCTTCAACGTAACCATCGTGGCTTCCGGCGGAACCGGGGGAGCACCGTTGGCGTTGGTTTCGATGGTGGCAGTCATTAGTACTTCCGCTCCTTCGGCTCGTAACGAGTCAGAACGACGGGCTTGGTGTCGAGCTCGATATCCGAGATCAGACCCTTGCCCTTCTTGTAGGCCATGGTGTGGACCAGGTAGTTCTTGTCGTCGCGGTCCGGGTAGTCCTCGCGGGCGTGGCCGCCGCGGGTCTCCTTGCGGTTGAGGGCACCGACGACGGTCACCTCAGCCAGCTCCAACAGGAAGCCCAACTCGATGGCCTCGAGGAGGTCGGAGTTGAAGCGCTTACCCTTGTCCGACACGGTGACGTGGTCGTAGCGCTCCTTGAGAGCGCGGACGTCGACGAGTGCCTTGCTGAGGGTCTCCTCGGTACGGAACACTGCAGCGTTGTCGTTCATGGTCTGCTGCAGTTCGGTACGGATGGTCATGACGTTCTCATGGCCGTGATCGCTCAGCATCTGAGCAACCCAGGCCTGAACCATCGCATCGGGGTTCTCTTCGAGCTCAACAAACTCGCTTGCGTTGGCGTACTCGGCGGCGGCGATACCCGCACGGCGGCCGAAGACGTTGATGTCGAGGAGCGAGTTGGTGCCCAGACGGTTGGCACCGTGCACCGAGACGCAGGCACATTCGCCGGCCGCGAACAGGCCGTGGACAACCTGGTCGTTGTTGGCGAGCACCTGGCCGTTGATGTTGGTCGGGATTCCGCCCATCACGTAGTGGCAGGTGGGGTAGACGGGCACCAGTTCGGTCACCGGGTCCACACCCAAGTAGGTGCGCGAGAATTCCATGATGTCCGGCAACTTGGCCATCAGGGTCTCTTCCGGGATGTGTCGAACATCCAGGTGCACGTAGTCCTTGTTCGGTCCGGCACCGCGGCCTTCGAGGACCTCCAAGACCATCGAGCGGGCGACGATGTCGCGCGGTGCGAGGTCCTTAATGGTCGGCGCGTAACGCTCCATGAAGCGTTCGCCATCCGCGTTACGGAGGATGCCGCCCTCACCTCGAACACCCTCGGTAATGAGGATGCCCAGGCCTGCGAGGCCCGTCGGGTGGAACTGGTGGAACTCCATGTCTTCCAGCGGGAGACCCTTGCGGAAGATGATGCCCATGCCGTCACCGGTAAGGGTGTGCGCGTTGGAGGTCACCTTGTACATGCGGCCGCTGCCGCCGGTGGCGAAGATGATCGACTTCGCGTGGAAGACGTGAATCTCGCCGGTAGCCAGCTCGTAAGCAACGACGCCGTTGGCAACGGGCTCGCCGTTCTCGTCGGTCGTCATGTTGATGTCGAGGGCGTAGAACTCGTTGTAGAACTCGACGTTGTGCTTGACGCAGTTTTGGTACAGCGTCTGCAGAATCATGTGGCCGGTGCGGTCGGCTGCGTAGCAGGCGCGACGAACCGGAGCCTTGCCGTGGTCACGGGTGTGACCGCCGAATCGACGCTGGTCGATCTTGCCTTCCGGCGTGCGGTTGAACGGCAGACCCATCTTCTCCAGATCGAGCACCGCGTCGATGGCTTCTTTGGCCATCAGCTCGGCGGCGTCCTGGTCGACGATGTAGTCGCCACCCTTAACCGTGTCGTAGGTGTGCCATTCCCAGTTGTCCTCTTCGACGTTGGCGAGAGCGGCACACATGCCACCCTGAGCCGCGCCGGTGTGAGAGCGAGTCGGGTAAAGCTTGGTCAGGACTGCGGTACGGGCCCGCGGCGCAGCTTCAATGGCAGCGCGCATGCCGGCGCCGCCGGCGCCGACGATGACCACGTCATAGCGGTGTTCCTGCATTGGTTTCTAATTCTCCTTAGCTTGCGCTGCCGAAGGTGAGGATCGCGTAGGTACCCAGCACGAGGATCAGGATCATCGACAGGGCGAGCAGGGTGTTCAACCAGAAGCGCGTCGAATCCTTGCGGGAGTAGTCGCTGATGATGGTGCGGACGCCGTTACCGCCGTGCAGCTGGGCGAGCCAGAGCATGGTCAGGTCCCAGATCTGCCAGAAAGGCGACTTCCAGCGGTCTGCGACGAACGAAGCGTCGATGCGGTGAACGCCGCTGTCCCACATGAGCATGATGAACATGTGCCCGAAGGTGAGGACGATGAGGGCGAGGCCCGAGAAGCGCATGAACATCCATGCGTTCTTCTCAAAGTTGCCGCGGTTACGCGGGCGAGGTGCGTTCGGCGCGTCCAAGCTGGCGGGACGGTCGTAGGCGGTGCCGAGGGTTTTGACTTCAGACATTGATTCTCAGCTCCCTAAAGTGCGTGCGTGAACAGGAGCTGCAGCATACGAACTGCCGCAGCGATGAACACGATTGCGAAGACGGTGAGGATGGACCACAGCATCTGGCGCTGGTACTTGGCACCCTTCGACCAGAAGTCGATGAGGATGACGCGCAGGCCGTTGAGCGCGTGGTAGAGCACGCAGAAGACGAGGCCGATCTCCATGAGACCGATCAGCGGGGTCTTGTACGTCTCGATGATCTCCGTGTACGTGTTCTCGTTGACGCGGATGACCGCGGTATCGAGAACGTGCACGAAGAGGAAGAAGAAGATGGACACGCCGGTGATGCGATGCAGCACCCACGACCACATGCCCGGGTCACCTCTGTAGAGAGAGCGCTTACGCACCGGTGCCGGTGCAACCTCAGTGGGGGTGCTCATCGCGAACTTACGCCTCCATTGTCGTCGACTGGGGTGGGACCGCAAGCAGACTAAAGGTCGCCGCAAGACCCAATGCATCTGACTTTAAACCTAAGCTGAGTGCTGTCGTAATTTGACCGAACAATGTGACTAAACTCCACTTATTAAATTAGGTGTGCCTAACCTAGGGGTTTTTGTGGAAATGGTGGTTGAAATGAGTGACGGAATCGACTTTGAAGCTCTGCGAGACGCCGCAAAAGCCGTAATGAGCAGGGCATATGCACCATACTCCGGGTTTGCGGTCGGTGCGGCGGGAATCACACGGAGCGGCGATATTGTGGCCGGTACCAATGTGGAGAATGTCTCATACGGTTTAGGCGTCTGCGCAGAGGTCGCAATGGTGTGTTCGGGCATTTCGCTCGGAACATTGCAAGCGCCGCGCGCGCACAGCGCACCGGACCTCGCCGCGGTTTCCGTCTGCGACAGCGCGGGGGCCGTGATCACCCCTTGTGGTCGGTGCAGGCAAGTGCTCCTGGAGTTCGGGGGTGCGGGCTTACTCGTCGACTCGGCTTCCGGGCCGCGCCCGCTTGGCGAACTCCTGCCCGATGCCTTCGGCCCCGACCACTTGGATGTGCGTCGATGACCGAGGCATTTGATCCGGTCGGGGTAATCCTCGCTAAGAAGGACGGCGCGGTACTGCGTCCGCACCAGATACGTCAGATGGTGGCCGGGTACACCGCCGGGAGCGTCGCCCCGGAACAAATGTCGGCGCTCCTGATGGCGATCGTGCTGCGCGGCATGACGCGCGCGGAGATCGCTGAGTGGACCGCCGCGATGATCGACTCCGGTATTCGGATGGATTTCACCGACCTGCGACGCGGCGGCCACAAGCTAGCGACCGCCGACAAACACTCAACAGGTGGCGTCGGGGACAAAATTACCTTGCCGCTGACACCGCTGGTGGCGTCGTACGGCGTGGCGGTGCCGCAACTTTCCGGTCGAGGACTGGGACACACGGGCGGGACCCTGGACAAACTGGAGTCGATTCCGGGGTGGCGCGCCGACCTGACGGCCGAACAAATGCGCCGCCAACTCGAAGAGGTGGGTGCTGTGGTGTGTGCTGCCACCGCAGACCTCGCTCCGGCCGACCGCAAGCTCTACGCCCTGCGGGATGTGACCGGAACTGTCGCGTCGATCCCGTTGATCGCCAGCAGCATCATGAGCAAGAAGATCGCCGAGGGTACGGCATCACTGGTTCTGGACGTAAAGGTTGGTTCCGGTGCCTTCATGAAGACCGTCGACGACGCTCGCGAACTCGCCGAGACCATGGTTGATCTCGGGACCGACGCAGGTGTGGTCACCACGGCGCTCTTGACGGATATGTCGACGCCGCTGGGCCGCAGCGCGGGCAATGCGGTGGAGGTCCGGGAGTCACTTGAGATCCTCGCCGGTGGTGGACCCGCCGACGTCCGGGAACTGACCTTGGCGTTGGCGCGCGAAATGCTCACCGCTGCCGGCCTCCCCGATGTGGACCCGAGCGAACACCTGCGGTCGGGGGCGGCCATGGATTCCTGGCGCGCGATGATCGCCGCGCAGGGCGGCGACCCCGATGCGCCATTGCCGCGCCCGCGCCATACACACGAAGTTCTCGCAACGGCGGACGGCACAGTGACGGGGATGGACGCGCTCGCGGTGGGGCAGGCCGCCTGGCTCCTCGGCGCTGGCCGGACCCGTCCGGGGGAGGCGGTGTCGTCGACCGCGGGCGTCACGTGGCATGCCGATCGTGGCGATCGGGTGAGCGCCGGGCAACCCTTGTTCACCTTGCATACCGACGACGAGGCACGAATTTCCGGTGCCACCGCGGCGCTCGACGGTGCCGTCGAGCTGGGAGAGAGTGCGGTTCCCCCGGAAAGCCGGATTCTGGGACGGGTTAGCTAGCCGAGCGAAGGCCGGTTATCGGGGATACCTTGAGGGCATGGTCACCGCTACCACGATCACCGTCGGGGAAGCCCGTTTGGCTCCCAAAGTCCTCCTGCACGACCACCTTGACGGCGGACTACGTCCGTCCACCGTCCTCGACCTGGCCCGCGAACAGGGATATCGCGAGCTGCCCGCCGACAATGAGGCCGATCTGGCCCGGTGGTTCGCGACGGCAGCCAACAGCGGGACGCTCGAGCAGTATTTGGAGACGTTCGCCCACACCGTCGCTGTCATGCAGACGCCGAGCGCGTTGGAACGGGTCGCCCGCGAGTGCGTCGAAGACCTCCACGACGACGGCGTGGTCTACGCCGAAATTAGGTTCGCGCCCGAACTGCACCTCGACGGCGGGCTGTCGTTGGACGAGGTTGTGGAAGCGGTACTTCGCGGATTCGTGGCCGGTCAGGAGGCTGCCGACGCTAGTGGACGACCGATCGTGGTTCGATGCCTGCTAACCGCCATGCGGCACGCCGCCCGGTCGCTCGAAATCGCTGAACTTGCCGTGCAGTTCCGTGATCGCGGCGTCGTCGGATTCGATATCGCCGGTGCCGAGGCAGGCAACCCGCCCAGCAGGCATTTAAGTGCCTTCGACTACATGCGTGCCAACTGCGCGCGATTCACCATCCACGCTGGCGAAGCATTCGGACTGCCGTCCATCCACGAGGCCGTCGCTTTTTGCGGCACCGACCGCCTCGGGCACGGGGTCCGCGTCATCGACGACGTAGTGCTGCCGCCGGGCGCCACGCCCGGGGACGAGACCTTCGACGGTGCGCAACTCGGCCAAGTGGCGAACTATGTGCGCGACAAGCGGATCCCGCTGGAACTGTGCCCCAGTAGCAACGTGCAGACCGGGGCAGTCGCATCGATTGCCGAGCACCCGTTCAACATCCTCGCCAAATTGCAGTTCCGCGTCACCGTCAACACCGACAACCGGTTGATGAGCAATACGACGATGAGCCGGGAGTTTCTCGTTTTGCACGAGCAATTCGGCTACGGCTGGGCCGATTTCGAACGCTTTACCGTCAATGCCATGAAGTCTGCGTTCATCCCGTTCGATCAACGACTCCGCCTCATCGACGACGTCATCAAACCGGGTTTTGCGGTCCTGCTGGGCTGATACCGGGTGACGAGACGCATTCGCTCCCCTCGCTGACGTTCGCTCCCGCCGGGCGGGAGCGAAGACTAACGGGGGGAGCGAATGTCAGACGATAGGGATTTAGCCGCGGCGGGTCAGCCGATCCTCGAAGTCGTGGACCAGTGCGCGCCAGACCTCGGCTTCGTTGTCGAACGGGCCCGACGGTGCTAGACGCTTGGGGTCGGGATGGACCGTGTAGTCGACGAACCAACCGAGTGGCGTCGTGGTGGCGAGGGCCTCGTTGACCGTGTTGATCCCGGCGTAATCCGCGGCATCTGTCAGCAACTCCACGGCTAGGTCGAGTTGACGCTGTTCCACCCGACGCGGGCCGTCCAAGATGTCTTCGCCGATGCCCTGCAGGGCATAGACGTTCTCGGGGAGGACGTCGTACTCAAGTTCGTTGGTGTCTGCGGCGGCTTGGACTTCGTTAAACGTCGACAGCTTCGCGAGGTCGTGATCGCTGTTGTCGGCGAGGAAGCGAGTCAGCGCGCGCTCGGAGCCGAACCCGTAGATGGTGCCCTTGCGACCCAGGAACAGCGGGTCGTCACCCAGGTAGCAGCGCAACGTGAGGAACTCGCCGCCGTCGGTGTAGATACGGATCGGGTCGATACCGACCCCCACCCAGAAATCGTCGTCGTCAACGTCATCGGCGTCTTCGACAAGGGCGGCGGATGCATCATCTTCATCGTCGTCGTTTTCGAACAGTGGGTCGACGGCCGAGTACTCGGGCTCGTCCTCGTCCTCGGCGGACGCGGCGGCGGCCAACTCGACGGTGGCGACCTCGACCGCAGCGGCGTCAACCTTCGGCGTCGTCACGACCTCGTCGAGGGCGTCAATGACGTCGTCCCAGTTCTTCGAAATCAGCCGGCCGATGCGGACCCACAAGTCGACGCCTTCACGGCCGACGAAGTTGTTGGTGCCGACAGTGACAGCACCCAGAATGGGGTTGCCGTTGAAGAACTTGGTGACCGGCGTCAGTTCGCAGACTTCACCGATGATGCGCACAATTTCGAGGGCATCCTCGAGCTCGGCGAGAACCTCCGGCTTGGGGTCTTCGGCGGCCAGTTCGGGGACGCCGACGAGGTCGTAGCTGTACCGATCTTCCGGGACTAGCTCGTTGGCTTGCACCTGCTTGATGGTGTCCCAAGCTGGGTGGTCGACGAGGTCATTGTCGTCGTCAGTGCGGACGAAAGCGACCAACTCGGCAACGCTGGGAAGAGCATAGAGGTCATCTTCGAGACCCAAGAATGCTTCCCACTCGTCATCACCCTCGCGCCACCGTGGAGCCCACAGGGTGAAGAGGTTGCCTTCGGTTAGTCCGAGTTCGATGGGAACGATGTCACCGGCCATGGTCACAGAGCCTAATCAAGTTCTTTCGAGCATGCTGCACGGGGCTGGTCGAGAGGGGAAATCCATGCCGATCGCCAGGTGCCCAGATATGCCAAAAAGTGGCTCTACCGGGGGCGATAGAAACCTTCGAAGGTTTGTCCCGCGTTCGTGGTGCGAAGGGGGCTGACGCCGACCGGGTCGCCTCCGGTCTCGACGAGTTGTCCATTGCCGATGTACATGGCGACGTGACCGGACCAGACGGCGAGATCGCCGGGCTGCAGGTCGGCTTGTGAAACTTGGAAGCCCGCAGTGTCTTGGTCTTGCGCCAGGCGCGGCAATTCCAGGCCCGCCTGACGGTAAGCCCACTGCGTGAATCCGCTGCAGTCGAAGCCATCGGTGGAGGTGCCACCCCAGACGTATGGCGTCCCCTGCCTACTGAGGGCAGCCCGGACGGCGGTCGCTGCGCGTTCGTTCGGTGCGTACGCGATGGAGCCGTCGGGGAGCGTGATGGGGACCTTGCCCTTGCTGTGGCTGGCCGACTGCGGCATGGCGGAGGAGTAGGCGGCGACCGCAGCCTCGTGGCGACCCAAGTTCGCAGCATCGCTGGCGAGTTGGCCCTGCGCGCGGTTCACGACGGCGACCCCGCGAGCCAAGTGGTCGAGGGCCAAGGGGACCAAGGCGGCGAGGCCAGCGGGCGTCGTGATTGCGGGGACAGTGGCTGCCGCCGCGGCGAAAGACTCCACGAGAGCATTCAATTCGTTGTTCGCCGTTTCCACATGGCCCGCGGCGATCTGAACGATCCCGCTGATGTCAGCGCCTGCGGTGGCGACCGTGTCGTCGACGAGGGACAGGTGGCGCGTGGCGTTGGCGGCTTGGTCGCCGCCCGCGCCGCGCCAAGCGGTTTGGGTGGTCGCGGCACCCTTCTGCGACTGTGCCGCTGCATCGCTCAGTGCCGCTTGCGTGTGAGCGTAGGTGGTGGTGACCTCGGGTGGGAGGACGCCGGTCCCGAGCGTGGCGACGAGGGCCTTGAGCGGGGCGATCAGCAATGCCGCAGTCATGCAGACACCTCACGCAGGTGTGAGGCGTTGGTGGCCTCGCAGCAATCGTATGAGGCCTGCGCGCGCACTGCCGATTCGCCCGTGCGGCCATGTTGGGCGGCGAGGCCGTCGAGGGTGCGCGTGCGCGCACTTTGTACGCGCGACAGCGCGGCCAGGAATGACGCGCCGATGAGCCCAAACGTGGGTGCCAGGCGGCCGGTGTCGAGTCGTTCGGCAAGCGCGCGGGCCGCGACAGTGGAAGCGGCACTGCCCTGCGTGGTTGCGACGGTGGTCGTGGCGGCGGGGTCGACGACGGTGGGTGAGCCAGCAGCGACGGGAGAATTCGTTTTGGCGTTCATACCTAGTTGGACGCAGCGGAAGGCAATTCGGTTCCACAACGTGCGCATCGGCGTGTCGCACAATCGTCGATTGGACCCCAGCCGGTTTGTCCGTCGTCCCCACTAAGCTGAGCGCATGAGCGAAGCAGACGCGCCAGGCCTGTCGATCAACGTCGTTGACCATCCCCTGACGAGAGCGTGGCTGGCGGTGCTCCGGGACGAGGCCACCACCAATGCGGCTTTCCGTGAATCCCTGGCGAGGCTCGCCCAGATGCTGGTCTACGAGGCCTTTGCCGATGCGCCCGAACATCCGGTCAAGGTGCGCACGCCGGTCGCGGTCGCCGATTGTTCCACGCTGACCAACGCTCCCGTGTTTGTCCCGGTTTTGCGGGCTGGCCTCGGGATGCTCGACGCCGCGCTGGCCTCGGTGCCCGATGCCGGCATCGGCTTTGTCGGTGTGGCGCGCGACGAGGAGACCGCCACACCGGTCGAGTACCTGGCGTCGTTACCCGAAGATCTCTCCGATCGGTCGGTGTGTGTCCTTGATCCCATGCTGGCGACGGGCGGTTCCCTGATCCACACCCTTGAGCTCCTCAAGGCCCGCGGCGCGCGTGACCTGACGGCGATTTGTGTGGTCGGCGCGCCCGAAGGCATCGCGGCCCTGCGTGACTGGGGCGGCGACCTGCGCCTGGTGATCGGCGCGATTGACGACCGCCTCAATGAGGCGAACTTCATCGTGCCGGGGCTCGGTGATGCTGGCGACCGCCAGTTCGGTCCACGCTGACACCATGGTGATGAGCATCGAATCGAACGAATGGGGTGATCGCCGGTGAGCATGGAATCGGTGGCCTGGGATGTCATGCACAAGTCGATGCAGGCAACTGACTCGAAGGTCGCGCGAGCCGACCGCCGGGTCACTCTGCGGCGGATTGGCGGGTTCGCCAGGCCGCATCGCAAGCGGATCGTGATCTTCCTGGTCTTGTCGGTCATCACGGCGGTGCTCACAGTGGTCACTCCGCTGTTGGCTGGCCGGGTCATCAACCTGATCAACGCCAACAGTCCGACCGCCGACCGGGAAATTGTGGTCTTGGCTTTGCTTATCGCGGGCATCGCGGTGGCCGAGGCAGGCGCGTCAATCGGTACGCGATGGCTGTCGTCAAATATCGGCGAAGGGCTGATCTTCGACTTGCGCCGCGCCGTATTCGACCACGTGCAGAAGATGCCGGTCGCGTTCTTCACCCGAACGCGAACCGGCGCTCTGGTGAGCCGATTGAACAACGACGTGATCGGTGCGCAGCGTGCCTTCAGCGACACGCTGTCGGGGGTCGTGTCGAATATTGTCACTTTGGTTCTCACCGTTGGCGTGATGATTGCGCTGAGCTGGCAGATTACGTTGCTGTCGCTGATCCTGTTGCCGGTCTTTGTGATTCCGGCACGGCGGATGGGGCACCGAATGGCTGGCTTGGCCCGCCAGGGTGCCGACCACAATGCCCGCATGTCGACTCAGATGACCGAACGATTCTCGGCACCCGGCGCGACACTGGTGAAACTCTTCGGCCGTCCGGAGGCGGAGTCGAAAGAGTTCGCTGACCGTGCTGACGCCGTCCGCGATATCGGTGTTCGTCAGGCCATGCTGCAGAGCTATTTCTTTACGGCTCTGATGCTAGTGTCGGCACTCGCCTTGGCCCTCGTCTACGGGCTCGGTGGCTGGCTGGCCGTTCACCAGCACCTGTCGGCCGGTGCCGTCGTATCGTTGGCCCTGCTGCTAACTCGTATGTACGCGCCGCTGACGGCCCTCGCCAATGCACGCGTTGAAGTAATGAGCGCGCTCGTCAGCTTTGAGCGTGTTTTCGAAGTCCTCGATCTACCGCCACTCATCGTCGATCGTCCCCATGCTCGTCCGGTTCCCGACACGGCTCATGGCGTCAGCATGCGATTTGCCGATGTGAGTTTTGCCTACCCGTCGGCTGACAAAGTCTCCCTCGCGTCACTGGAGGAAGTTGCGCAGCTCGACTCCCGCGGGGGCGATACCGTGCTGCACGACGTCGACCTTGATGTGCCTGCGGGCACGATGGTTGCCCTCGTCGGTAGTTCCGGTGCAGGTAAGTCGACCATTGCGTCGCTGGCCACACGCCTGTACGACGTCGACGAGGGGGCGGTGCTGCTCAATGGGGTCGACGTTCGCGACCTCACCGCAGAGTCGGTACACCGCACCGTCGGCTTGGTGACACAGGACGGTCATCTGTTCCACGACACTGTCGGTGCCAACCTCAGGATCGCGAATCCACAGGCAACCGAGGATGAGATCTGGTCGGCGCTGCGCCGTGCGCGGCTTGACGAACTGATCCGATCAATGCCCGCTGGCCTCGATACGGTTGTCGGCGAACGCGGCTACCGACTCTCGGGTGGTGAACGGCAGCGGTTGACGATTGCTCGGTTGCTCCTCGCGAAACCCGCCTTCGTGATTCTTGACGAGGCGACCGCGCATCTGGACTCAACGTCGGAGGCCGCGGTGTCCGAAGCGCTTACCGAAGCACTTCACGGGCGAACGTCGCTGGTGATTGCTCACCGGTTGTCGACGGTTCGGGCAGCCGACGAGATCGTGGTGCTCGAGGCCGGACGCGTCGTGGAACGGGGAACACATGCGGAACTGCTCGCGTTGGGCGGACGATATGCCGAGCTGTATCAGACGCAGTTTGCCGCTAAGTAGGACTGCTTGGGTCAGTTGACCCAACTGTCGATCATCGGCTCGGTGGCGAGCACCGAACCGTTTTGCCGGATCACGAGGGCCGACGGCGAGACAACGTAATCGGTTGCCCCGTTCGTGGCGACGAACGTGTTGCCACTGCGCGTGGGATAGCCGACCTCGGTGCTGTTTCCGTCGGCGTAGCCCTTGTAGTAATTGCGTCCCACCTGGTTGCCGACCTGGCAGATCACCACCTGCGAGCGACTGGTGTAACCGACGAAGACGGCGTTGTCCTCGGGGACGTTGCACCGGGGGCCGCCCAGAAAGCCCTGCCGATCAGCACCGGCGACGGTCACCGCCGGTCCCGGCTGTGGTGCCGTCTGGGTGGGCGGCGCGGTTTCGATCACGGTGTGCGTGGTAGTTGGCGGTGCCTGTTGCGTCTGCGTGACCGTTTCGGGTGATGGCGGGGCGCTCGAAGTCGCGGGGGCAGCGTCAGTGGACTTGTTGGAAGCGTAGAAGACGGCCGCGCCCACACCGCCAGCGAGGAGGAGGAGTCCGGCGATAATCGCGATGAGGACCGGGGGCGACGACCACGGCGACTGATTCTTCGGTGCCTGGCCTCCGGGATAGCCGTCGCCCGGGTATCCCGGGTACCCCGGATATGGCCCTGAGTTGCCTTGGAATGTCATTTGCCGCGGTCCTCCACCTTTGCCGTGCGCTGTCGATCGTTGCGAAAACTATTGCACGGGTGGCAGTTCCGCCATGGCGGCCGCCAGCAATTCGCTCAATGTTTGTCGTGTCGCGCACTCGCGTGTCAACCCGACGGTACCCGTGCCAGGTGGCGCGCTGATCTGCCCGTAGTACTTCAGTTTAGGTTCGGTCCCGCTGGGTCGGGCAAAGATTCGCAGGGCCACTCCGTCGTCGCGACGGCCCAGCAATTCGACGCCGTCCGTGCGCAGATTGTCGGTGCGTGCGGCGTAGTCGGTCATCGAGACGGGGATGCCGGCGAGTGTGGTGGGCGGTGCCGCCCGCAACTGGTCCATGAGTGCGGCAATGTCTGCGGGGTCCTGCAACCGCAACGACCGCGGCTGCGTCAGATGGATTCCGTTCTCGTCTTCCAGGGCGCTGAGGGCCGCGATGAGGCCACCGCGGTCGACCCACGACGACGCGAGGATGGCCGAAGCGACGGCGGCGCTAATGCCGTCCTTGTCGCGGACATTGTCCGGGTCGACGCAGTGGCCGAGCGCTTCCTCGTAGGCGTAGGCCAGCGGGTCGCCAGCACGGACCAGCCATTTGAAGCCGGTGAGGGTGCGGCGCGCGTCGGCACCCCGACGCTGCGCGGCCGTGTGAAGCAAGGTGCCAGACACGATAGAACTGGCAACCACCGGCGGCGGACCTCCGGCAGGTCGGTGATCGAGCACCCAGGTTCCGAGCAGCACCCCGGTCTCGTCGCCGGTCAGCATCCGCCAGGTGTCACCGTCGCGGGCCCCGACGGCGCACCGGTCGGCGTCCGGATCGAGGGCGATTGCCAGGTCGGCGTCGACCTCGGCAGCCAACGACAGCAGCAGGTCGGTGGCACCGGGTTCTTCCGGGTTGGGGAAGGCCACGGTGGGGAAGTCCGGATCGGGAGCAAACTGGCTCGGGACCACATGAACGTCGGGAAAGCCGTTGCGCCGCAGGGCTTCGACCGCGAGGTCGCCGCCCACCCCGTGCATGGCCGTCACGACAATGCGCAGCGGTGACCGAGGTAGGGCGCTGAACCGTTCGGTCAGCGCGTCGAGGTAGTCGTCGCGGACGGTTGCGGCTCGCGCATCGCTGGTCACCGGTTGTCGTGCGACGGTGGCCGCCGGACCGATCGCGGTGATGGCCGCTTCGATTTCTCGATCGGCGGGGCTCACCAACTGGGCACCGCCAGCGTCGCGGAGGTACACCTTGTAGCCGTTGTCTTGCGGCGGATTGTGCGAGGCCGTGATCATCACCCCAGCGGCCGCGCGGAGGTGCCGCGTGGCGAATGCAACGAGCGGCGTCGGACCGGGTTGGGGCAAGGCGATTATGTCGAAGCCCGCAGCGGCGAAAACTTCGGCGGTGGCGGCGGCGAAAGCCTCGGATCCGTGGCGGGCATCGCGCCCCACGACCACCGGTTCGCCCGCCAAGCCCTGCTCGGCGAGCCACGCCGCCAGGCCAGCCGTTGCCCGGGTGACGGTCTCCACGTTCATACCGTCGGGACCCTCTTGGACGGGGCCGCGGAGTCCGGCGGTACCGAAAGTCAGCACGCGGCTACCGGTCCGCGAGCGCGGTGATGACGTTGCGCAGCAGGCCACCCATCCGTTCCGCGGAGTCGCGTCCAACGGCGAGGACTTCGGCATGGTCGAGCGGTTCGCCGGTGATGCCTGCGGCCAGGTTCGTCACCAGCGACAGTCCCAGCACGTCAAGTCCGACCGCACGCGCGGCGATGGTCTCGTGGACCGTCGACATCCCGACCAGGTCGGCACCCATCACTCCGAGCATCCGGATTTCGGCGGGCGTCTCGTAGTGGGGACCGGGAAGGCCCGCGTAAACACCTTCGGTGAGCGTCGGATCGACGCCGCGTGCCGCCTCGCGCAGGGCCGGGCTGTAGGCGTCGACCATGTTGACGAACTGCGCGCCGTCGAGCGGGGACCGTCCGGTCAGGTTGAGTTGGTCAGAAATCAATACCGGTTCACCAACACTGAGACCGGGCCGGATTCCGCCCGCAGCATTGGTCAAGACCACCGTGCCAACACCGGCCGCGGCGGCAGTCCGGACCGGGTGCACCACGCGGGCCAACGAATGACCCTCATACGCGTGGATGCGTCCAAGCAGAATCAGGACTCGGGTGTTGCCGATACGGACCGACTGCACGGTCCCGGCGTGTCCCTGGGCCGACGGCGCGCCGAACCCGGGGATCGAGGTCATCGACAGTTCGGCGGTCGGATCACCGAGTGCTGCGGCGGCCGGGGCCCAGCCCGATCCGAGGACAACGGCCACATCGTGCTGATCGCAGCCTGTTTCGGCGGCAATAGTGGCGGCTGCGGCGGTGGCTGCTGAGTTGGGGTCGACAGTCGGATCCATACCGGCCAGCCTAAAGCCGCAACCCCTGATGTGCAGTGAGGGGAGACCTTGTCTGCCGCAACCGGGGGCTCCGGCGATAAGGTTTCTGCCATGCCTTACTTGACGATGACCGATACCGCTGCCGAACTGTTCCTCGGGACGCAGGGTGTGGAGCTGGACGAGACCAACCCGGAGAACCGGTTCAACCGCGCGTGGATGGCCAAGGTTAGCGATCTGATCGACGAGGCCGTCGCCGCGAAGAAGCCGCTGATTGTGAGCGCGACCGGCAAGTTCTTCACGAACGGACTGGACACCGACTACATCTTCTCCGGTGCCGAGCCGCTGCCGACGTACCTGGATGCCGTGCATGCGCTCTACGCGAAGCTGGTGTCGTCGGCTGTTCCGACGATCGCCGCGGTGAACGGCCATGCTTTCGGTGCTGGCGCAATGCTGGCGTTGTGCGCCGATTACCGCATCATGCGGTCCGACCGCGGCTTCTGGTCGCTGCCGGAAGCGGCCCTGAACATGCCGTTCCCGCGTGGCATGGCTGGCCTGCTGCGCACGCGACTGTCGGACGCGACCGTCACCGAAGCCATGCTGACTTCGCGTCGCTACGGCGGTGCGGATGCGGTTGCCGCCGGGATCGTCGAAGAAGCCGTCGACGCCGAGCAGTTGCTGGTTCGCGCCCGCGAGGTTGCTGCCGAGCGCGCCCAGTTCGCCGGTGACAACCTCGGCATGATCAAACGCGCCCTGCGCCTCCCGCTGCTGGAGGATCTGACCGCGCCCACCCCGGCCACACTGCTGTGAGTTCGCCGGTGATTGACGCTTGGCTGGCCGCCAACCTTGGTCGCGTCGTCGGATGGCGTCGCGCGATCCACGCCGAGCCCGAACTGTCGATGGCGGAGTTCGAGACCACCGCGACCGTGGTGCGGATCCTTACCGAGGCCGGGTTGGCACCCAAGGTGCTGCCGAAGGGTACCGGCGTGGTGTGCGATATCGGTCCGGCGGATAAGCCGCGGATCGGTCTGCGCGCCGATTTGGATGGTTTGCCGATCCCCGAGCAGACCGGCCTGCCATTCACGTCGCGGGTGGAAGGTGTTTCGCATTCGTGCGGGCACGACGCCCACGCGGCGATTCTGATGGGCGTCGGTCACCTGCTCGCCGAGTACCTGGAGGCGGGGAACGAGCTGCCCTTCAGTGTGCGACTGCTGTTCCAGGCCGCAGAGGAAGTAATGCCGGGCGGCGCGCTCGACGCAATCGATGCCGGTGCGACCGACGGATTGAGCCGAATCTTTGCCTTGCATTGCGATCCGCACTTGGCTGCGGGCACCGTCGGACTTCGTGCCGGGCCGCTCACGTCGGCTGCCGACCGTATCGAAGTACATCTTCGCGGACCCGGCGGGCACACGTCGCGTCCGCATCTGACGGCGGACTTGATTTACGCGATGGGCTCCATCATCACCGGGCTGCCGGGCATTTTGTCGCGGCGCGTGGACCCGCGGTCGGGCACCATCATGGCGTGGGGTGCCGCCCATTCGGGTGATGCACCGAATGCGATTCCGCAGGAGGGTCGTTTGCGTGGCACCGTCCGCACCGGTGACCGCGAAGTCTGGAAAGACCTGGAACCGTTGGTGCGCAGCATCATTGGCGAACTGGTGGCCCCGCTGGGCATTACCTACGACCTCACCTACGTGCGTGGTGTGCCGCCCGTCGTCAACGAAGAAAGTAGCGTCGCGATGCTGCACGCTGCTGTCGATCTCATCGGTCCCACCGCGGCCGTGGACACCCCGCAGTCGCCCGGCGGCGAAGACTTCGCCTGGTATTTGGAGACCGTTCCCGGCGCGATGGCCCGTCTCGGTGTTTGGAGCGGCGTGGGCCCGCAGTGCGACCTGCACCAGCCGAACTTCGACATCGACGAGCGCGCCCTCGGCATCGGCATCGCCACCCTCGCCGGCGTCATCCTTGGTGGGGAATTGGCGTAGGGAGCGGACCGCATTTCCCCTTTTCTGTCACCAGACGACCAGACCGTCACCGATCACAGGTTTTGGTGACGGATAGGTAGACGGAGGACGACGTCTCGTGACAGAAAAGCGGAAATCGAACTCTCCCTTTTCTGTCACATCCGACGGCCGTCGTCCGACCAGAGTGTCACCGATCAGCACGATCGGTGACACTCTGGTCGTTTGGTGACAGAAATGGGGGATTTTGCGGGCGGGCACCCGGGCGCAGCGCGGGGGGCAGGGCGGCACGGCAAGGGGCGCAGCCTTAGCTGCGGTTGTCCATTGGCTCGTCCGGGCCGGGGCCGACGTTGCGGGCCTCGTGGAGGCGCAGGCGTTCGACGTAATCGGCGGGAGCGTCGGCCACTTCGGCGGCGTCGGCCATCACGCCCAGGTAGCGGGCCGACGGCAAGCCGCCCTCGTAGCCGTCAATCACGTACAGCCACGCCAAGACCGGGCCGGCGGGCGTCTGCACGCGCACTCGAATCTTGCGGTGAACGCCGAGTTCGGTGCCCTCCCAACGATCCAGGTTCAGCTCATCTTCGGCGGTCACGTCGTACAGCACAACGAAGACCTTCGACTCGGGGTGCTGGCGGTCCTCAGTGACCGTCGCGAGCGAACCCTCCCAGCCGATATCGTCGCCGGCAAACGTCAACCGCCAACCGTGCAGCCAGCCGGTAGACGACATGGGGGAGTGAGGTGCCCGTTCCAACATCTGGGCGGGGTCCATGTTCGACGCATAGGCGGCATAGATCGGCACGCCGCCCAGCCTATTGCCTTCGGCCACTTTGCGGAACACCGGTCCGGCTAGGAGGCATGGCGAGCGCAGAAAGGGATAGGTTTGTTCTGGACGATTTAACCGGGGCAAAAGGAGTGTGCGCAGTGGCAAAGATCGTGATCATCGGTGGCGGACCCGCAGGCTATGAAGCGGCGCTCGCCGGTGTTGCCTACGGTGCGGACATCACGATCATCGATTCCGACGGAATCGGGGGTGCGTGCGTGCTGTGGGACTGCGTCCCGTCGAAGACCTTCATCGCCTCCACCGGTATCCGCACCGATGTGCGACGCGCAGCCGGGCTCGGCGTCAACATCTCCGTCGACCAAGCGATGGTGACGTTGCCGGACGTCCACCAGCGGGTGAAGGACCTGGCCTTCGCACAATCGGCCGATATTCGATCACGCCTGTTCAGCGAGGGTGTAAAGATCGTCAGCGGCACCGCACGACTCGGCGATTCGAGTCCCGGAATCGGCTCCCACCAAGTGGTCGCCACTCTCGCCGACGGCAGTGAGCAAACCTTCGAAAGCGACGTCGTCCTGATCGCTACGGGTGCGTCGCCGCGCATCCTCGATACTGCTCAGCCCGATGGTGAACGGATCCTCAACTGGCGCCAGCTGTACGACCTGGCTGAACTTCCCGAACACCTCGTGATCGTCGGATCGGGTGTTACCGGTGCCGAATTTGCCCACGCCTACACCGAACTGGGCGTCAAGGTGACGCTTGTGTCGAGCCGCGACCGCGTTCTGCCGCACGAGGACGAAGACGCCGCCCGGGTGCTGGAAGAGGCCTTCGCCGAGCGCGGTGTGACGCTAATCAAGTACGCGCGCGCCGACCGTGTGACGCGCGACGAGACCTCCGCTACCGTCCACCTAGTCGACGGAAAGCAAGTGACTGGCACGCACGTGCTGATGACCGTCGGATCGGTCCCCAACACCGACTCCCTGAACTTGGCAGGCGCGGGCGTCGAGGTTGACCGCTCCGGATTCATTACCGTCGACCGCGTCTCGCGCACCTCCGTTCCCGGCGTCTACGCGGCAGGCGACTGCACCGGTGTGCTGCCCTTAGCCTCGGTCGCGGCCATGCAGGGCCGCCTCGCGATCTACCACGCACTCGGCGAAGGCGTCAGCCCCATCCGACTCAAGACAGTCGCCTCCGCGATCTTCACCCGGCCCGAGATCGCTAACGTTGGCGTCTCACAGAAGGCGATCGACGGCGGCGAATACCCGGCACGCACCGTGATGCTGCCGCTGTCGACCAACCCCCGCGCCAAGATGAGCGGCCTGCGTCGAGGTTTCGTGAAAATCTTCTGCCGCCCGGCAACCGGCGTCGTGATCGGCGGCGTCGTGGTGGCACCCAACGCGTCCGAGTTGATCCTGCCGCTGGCGATCGCCGTGGAGAACAAGCTGCAGGTGTCGGAGATCGCGAACACCTTCTCCGTGTACCCGTCGCTGTCCGGATCGATCACCGAAGCCGCGCGCCAACTCGTCCGACACGACGACCTGGACTGAGAATGACCGCCCCGAGGACGTCACTGCGACGCCCTCGGCTTGGCTGTGTTCGGTGGAGATGAATCTGTGAGTACGTGGCGGGAACTGTTGGGCCGCCAACATCGCGCGTCGATGGTGGTGATGGCCGGTGGCGTGGCACTATTTGCGATCAACGTCTATCTGACGACGTCACTGCTGCCGAGCGCGGTCGCCGACATCGGAGGCGAAGATCTTTACGCTTGGACCATGACCGTGTTCCTGGTGGTCTCGGTGATTTCCTCGATGCTGGTGAGCCGGTGGCTGTCGAAAATCGGAGCGCGCACGTCGTATGTGATTGCCCTGTCGTTGTTCGCGGCGGGCACGGTGGTTGCGGGCGCATCCCCGACGATGACAGTGATGCTCGTCGGCCGGGCGCTCCAAGGATTCGGTGCCGGACTGCTTGGCGGCCTTGGCTTTTCCGTGGTGCGACTCGTTCTGCCACCGCACCTGTGGCAGCGGTCGATCGCGCTGATGTCGGCCATGTGGGGTGTCGGTAACTTCGTTGGACCCGTCGTCGGTGGATTCTTTGCGCAGATCCATTTTTGGCGCGGCGCATTCGTGTTGCTTGCCGCATTCGCATTCGGCTTGATCGCGTTGACGCTGCGCGCCTTGCCCGCCGACGGTTTGCGGATCGACGGTGACGGTCGTTCCGTGCCGTGGGCATCCCTTGCCCTGCTGACCGCTGCCGTCGGGGCGATCAGTGTCGCGTCGCTGCTGGACGGCACGACGATGTGGATTTTGGTGGCCGCGGCGGTCCTGCTGGGTGCGGTCTTCCTCGGGTGGGAACGTCGCGCTTCGTCGACCATCTTGCCTTCGATGACGTACCGCGGCGCATCGCCTTTGCGGTGGATCTACCTGGCGATCGTGGTGCTTGCGGCGGTTTCGACCGTCGAAACTTTCTTACCGCTGTTCGGCCAACAACTCGGTGGCCTTGGCCCGCTAGCCGCCGGCTTCCTCGGTGCGGCGATCTCCTGGGGTTGGACGGTGTCGTCGATCGCGTCGAGTGGGATCGAGAGTGATTGGGGACGACGCGCAGTTCGTCTCGGCGGGCCGATCGTGCTTGGCGGCGGCCTCGTCGTTTATGGCTTCCTACAGATGAACAACCCGTCGATCGGCGTGATCGTGGCCTGGTACGGGGTGCTGTTCGTCAGCGGCTGCGGCATCGGTATGGCTATGGCTCACTGGTTTACCGCGGGTCTGCGCGTGACCGACGACCCGGCCGAGGCTGCCCAGGCATCCGCCGGGCTCAACACAACTCAGCTCATTGCTAATGCGTGTGGTTCGGCGTTGGCAGGCCTGCTGGTTGCAGTGGGCGGCCCAGACATGGTCGGTTCGGCCAAAACCCTCAGCTTCGGCTTCGCCGCCCTCGCCTTCGTCGGCATCGCGATCGCGCTGCGCGAGTTTGCCGTCGATCGGCGCAGGCAGGCAACGATCTGACGAAGGGCTGCGTTAGGTGTCGCTCAATCGCGTTGGGTGTCGGTATCAATCGACACCCAACGCGATGCGGTGACACCTAGCGCGATGAATCTGGCTAGGCGGCGAGCAGTGCGTCGATCTGGTTGATGGCTCCCGAGGCACCCTCGATAACGCCCATGTCGAGGACCTTCTGGAGATCGTCGGCGGAGGCGAAGGTCGATTGGTAGACCGTGCGCGTGCCAGTGTCGGTTGCGGTGAAGGTGTAGTGATTCGTCGACACCGGCATGTTGTCCACCGGCTGCAGATCGTCGTCGGCGAAGCCGTCGGTAAACGAGAACGACGAGGTGGGGTCGATGCTGTCGAACTGCCACCAGCCGCCGAACTTCTGACCGTCGGGCGCCGTCATGTAGTAGCTGGCACGACCGCCGGGCTGGAAGTCGTGCTCAACAAAGGTGGCCGGGTAGTCCGGGGGTCCCCACACCTTTTCGAGTTGGCGTGGATTGGCGTAAACGTCCCACACGCGGTCGACTGGCGCGGCGAATTCGGCGGTGATGGTCAGGGTTAGTGCTGCGGTGTCCGATTGGACGTCGATGACAGGCATGATGGTTCCTTCGGTGGGGCCGCCAAGAGCTGGCGTGCGGGAATGTTGGTTTAGTCGTCTGCGTGGGGCGAGGCGAGGAGCTCGTCTACACGAGCGATATGGCCCCGCCAGATCTGTTCAATATCCGCCAGCATGGCGGACACCGATCGCACAGCTTGCACATCTCCGGACGCCAGTTGCTGTCGACCAACTCGCCGTTTGACGAGAAGACCCGCCCGTTCCAGGACGGCGACGTGCTTCTGTACTGCGGCGAAGCTCATGTCGTAGTTCTCCGCCAACGCTGTGACCGAGTGCTCCCCGGCGAGTACTCGACGCAGAATGTCGCGTCGGGTGCGGTCGGAGAGTGCGTGAAACAGGGCGTCTGCCCGATCCTCGTCGTTCTCGCTCACACCTCAAACATACAACCAAATGGTTGTATGTCAAGGGTCTTGGGCGGATTTTCTCGACGGCTAGGCCAGGTCGAAGCTGTGTGTCACCGCGCGGTTCCAGCCCTCGTATAGCCGGTCCCGGTCGCCGTCGCTCATCTGCGGTTCCCACTGGCCGCCACGGGCCCAGTTGTCGCGGATCTCGTCGGTGCTGCTCCAGTACCCGACGGCCAAACCCGCCGCGTACGCCGCACCGAGGGCAGTGGTTTCGTTGACGACCGGTCGCACCACCGGCACATCGAGGATGTCGGACTGAAACTGCATCAAAAGTTCGTTCACCACCATGCCGCCGTCGACCTTTAGCGTCGCCAGCTTGACACCCGAGTCGGCTTCCATTGCCTCGATGACTTCCCGCGTCTGATAGGCACTGGCCTCCAGCGCGGCGCGGGCAATGTGGTGCCGGTTGGCGAATCGGGTCAGTCCGACGATCACGCCGCGCGCATCCGGTCGCCAGCGCGGAGCGAAAAGTCCGGAGAATGCGGGGACCAGGTATACGCCGCCGTTGTCGTCGACGGCGCGGGCCAAATCCTCCACCTGTGGCGCGGAGTCGATGATGCCGAGATTGTCGCGCAGCCATTGGACCAGCGAACCGGTGACGGCGATCGATCCTTCCAAGGCGTATCGGGCTGGCTGGTCGCCCAATTGGTAACAGACCGTCGTCAGGAGGCCGTGCTTGCTTAACACCGGCTCCGTCCCCGTGTTGAGAAGCAGGAAGTTGCCGGTCCCGTACGTGTTCTTTGCCTCCCCGGGCTCAAGGCAGGCCTGGCCAAACATCGCTGCCTGCTGGTCGCCGAGGATGCCGCCCAGCGGGACATCGGGAAGCGAGCCTGCGGTGCGCAACTGGGCGATGACGTCCGAACTGGCATGGATTTCCGGAAGCATCGATTCGGGGATACCGAAGTCGGCGCAGATCTCCAGATCCCATTGGAGCGTGCGCAAATCCATCAGCATGGTCCGCGAGGCATTAGTGACGTCCGTGACGTGCACGCCACCGTCGATACCGCCCGTCATATTCCACGCCAGCCAGGTGTCCATCGTTCCGAACAGCAGGTCGCCAGCCTCGGCGCGGGCGCGGGCACCGTCGACATTGTCGAGGATCCATCGGATCTTGGGGCCGGAGAAGTAGGTCGACAGGGGCAACCCGGTGCGCTCGCGATAGCGATCCACGCCAATTTCGCCTGCCAATTCCTCGCACAATTCTGCGGTGCGCGTGTCTTGCCACACGATGGCGTTGTACACGGGCTCGCCGGTGTGTCGATCCCAGACGACGGTCGTTTCGCGTTGGTTGGTGATCCCGCAGGCGGCGACCCGATCGGGGTGCACTTGGGCGGACGCCAACGCGGCCGCGGCGACGCGTCGAGTGTTCCGCCAGATCTCCATGGGGTCATGTTCCACCCACCCCGCGCGCGGGAAGATCTGCTGGTGCTCGAGCTGTTCGCTGCCGATCACGCTGCCACTGCGGTCAAAGAGCATCGCCCTGGTTGAGGTGGTTCCCTGGTCGATTGCGGCGACATACTGAGCATCCAGATTCACGGGTCTTAGTCTCGCATGAGACCTCGTTACTCTCGGGTAGTCTTGGCATTTATGGACAGCGAGTTCAATCCCGATCGGCCCGCAGACCTCAGTCCGGCCTACCACGCCGAGGCGTGGCGTCGACTGGGGAGTGAACAGTTCGACATCGTCGTCATCGGCGGCGGAGTAGTCGGAGTGGGTGCCGCACTCGACGCCGCGACCCGCGGCCTTCGGGTGGCGCTGGTTGAAGCTCGCGACATTGCCTCGGGCACGTCGTCGCGTTCGTCGAAGATGTTCCACGGCGGCCTGCGTTACCTGGAACAATTTGAGTTCGGGTTGGTGCGCGAAGCTCTCCGTGAACGTGAACTGTCGCTACGCCTGCTGGCCCCGCACCTGGTTCGACCACTGCCGTTTCTCGCGCCGCTGACGCGCCGGTTCTGGGAACGTCCGTACATGGCGGCAGGTTTGTTCCTGTACGACCGAATGGGCGGGGCTAAGTCGGTTCCGGGGCAGCGTCACGTGTCGCGGTCCGGTGCCCTCCGTGTGGCGCCGAGCTTGAAGCGCGACTCGCTCATCGGTGGAATCCGCTACTACGACACCGTTGTCGACGACGCGCGCCACAGCATGACCCTCGCTCGCACCGCGTCGCAGTACGGTGCCGTGATTCGCACATCCACGCAGGCAGTCGGCTTTATCAAGGAAGCCGATCGGGTCATGGGCGTGAAGCTTCGCGACTCCGAAACCGGTGAGACAACCGAGGTTCGCGGACACTGCGTCATCAACGCGGCGGGCGTTTGGACTGACGAAGTCCAGGCGCTATCCAAGCAGCGTGGCCACTTCAAGGTGCGTGCCTCCAAGGGCGTACACATCGTGGTCCCTCGCGATCGAATCGTCTCTGAAACCGCCATTATTCTGCGGACCTCGAGCAGCGTGCTGTTCGTCATTCCGTGGGAAACCCACTGGATCATCGGGACCACCGACACCGACTGGAACCTCGATCTGGCGCACCCTGCCGCCACACGCAAAGACATCGACTACATCCTCGACCGCGTCAACCAGGAACTGGTGACCAAGCTGACGCACGACGACATCGAAGGCGTGTACGCGGGCCTACGCCCACTGCTTGCGGGGGAAGACGATCAGACGTCAAAGCTTTCGCGTGAACACGCCGTGGCGGTTGTTGCCCCCGGTCTTGTTTCGATTGCTGGCGGCAAGTACACGACGTATCGAGTGATGGGTGCCGACGCCGTCGAGGCCTGCAACGATTACATTCCGACACGCGTAGCGCCGTCGATCACCGAACGAGTGCCGCTGGTCGGGGCCGACGGCTACTTCGCACTGATCAACCAGTGCGAGCACCTCGGTGAACGATTTGGGTTACACCCGTACCGGATCCGACGACTTCTGAATCGATACGGTTCCCTGCTCGACGATGTCCTCTACTACGCCGATGCGGACGAATCGTTGCTTGAGCCACTGACTGCCGCACCCCAGTACCTGCGTGCCGAGGTGGTGTACGCGGTATGGGCTGAGGGCGCGCTGCACCTCGAAGACGTCCTTGCTCGGCGCACTCGTATCGCGATCGAGTACAGCCACCGCGGGGTGGATTGCGCGCAGGAAGTGGCCGACCTCATGGCACCGATTCTGGGCTGGTCTGACGACACGATCGCGTGGGAGGTTTCGAACTACATCGCTCGCGTGGAAGCCGAGATTGCGTCGCAGCGGCAGCCCGACGACGAGTCGGCTGACGCACTTCGGGCTGCGGCCCCCGAATCCCGCCGAGAGATCCTGGAACCGGTACCGGTCCCGACCGATTAAGCTGGAACCCACTCGTTCGTCGAGCCAACGGCGGGGAATAGTCGGACACCTCACAGACCAATTGCCCTGTGCAGAAGGGGCTTTGTCAGCAAGGATGGAAGCATGAGTGCGCAGCCGGTTGAGAACCTTAGTCCTGAACAAGCTTGGGAGCTTCTGGGAGGAAGCGTTATTGCTCGGTTGGCGGTGAGCGTCGACAACTACCCAGACATCTTCCCGCTCAACATCTACGCTGCAGACGGCAAAATTCTGTTCTGGACCGCCGAGGGCACCAAGCTGTCCGAACTCGCCGTCAACAGTCGCGTTGCTGTGGAAACCGATGCGTTCACCTCTCGCATCGGGTGGAGCGTCGTCGCCAAGGGCCACGCACGGATCCTGACCACGTCCGCTGAGATCGAAGCTGCGAGTAAGACGCCGTTGGACCCGTGGATTCCGTTGCCTCGCACCACCTATGTCGAGATCGATGTCGACGAGATCACCGGCCGCCGTTTCGTTTTCGGCGATGACGGCGACCGAGAAATCCGCTAGTCAGGTTCGGTGACGGTGGCCGCGGAATCCAGCGGCCGCGTCATCGACCACGTTTCGGTCGAGACGGAACGCGACATTTTCCATTCGCCATCCTCGATGACGTAGTCGTCGTCGTATTCAATATTGGCGATGGTCTCCGTCTGCATCAGCAAATTCACCTGACGGAAGCGGAGCGTCCACCGGCCAGTAGCGGTGGCCTCCCCGGTCAAGGTGATATCCGGGTGCATGCCGTGGTGCATGTCGAAGATGACGTGCTTTCCGTCGACGGTATAGAGCGCGACCTTGGCGAAAATGTCGACCATCGGGGCGACGTCGTCGAAGGCACCCATTCGCCCGTAGTCGATCCGGGCACCCTTGGCGATGAAGCAGTCGCGGAACCCTTCCGGATCTTTGCCGTCGCACGCCCGCCAATAGCGGTATTTGAGCGCCTTGATGGCCTCGACGTTCTCGATGGCGGTGATGCGTGCGGCCAGATCCATGGGTTCTCCTGTGATTGTGCGGGCGAGGTTAGCGGGGCAGGTAGTTCAAGCGCAGGCCGCGGGGTGTGGTGGCAAATCCGGCGGCCACGAGGTGCTCACCAAAAGCGGTTCGACGCACCGGGTCCGAGTCGACGTGATCGATGTGGATGCGGCCGATCGCCCCGCTTACGACTGCTTGGTGCAATCGAACTGCCGCAGACGCGAGCGTTTCCGGATCGTCGGTAAAAGTCAGGACCGTTTTGCCGCCCCGTTCCACAAAGACGCTCGCGAAACCGCCGACCAGGATCACCACGGCACCCGGCTTTCGGCCCGGGCGATGCCCAGACTCGGAGGTGCGATCGGGCCAGGGCAAGGCGGCACCGTACGGATTGGCGGGGTCGGTAGCGGCCAACAACACAGCGTCGCTCCGCTGGTCCCGCGACGGCAGAGCGTACTCGCGAAGCACGTCGACGGTATGCCCGGCGGCAAACTGCGCACCACCGAGACCGTCGATGTAATAGCCTCGTCGCACCTGGCCGCCGTCCTCAAAGACAGACAGCGCCTTGTAAATGCGTGCGAATCCGCCCTCGGTGCCCTCGGTCGTTACCGATCCCTTGGTCACGACGCCATAGCGATCCAAGAGGATCTCACAGGTCGCGGCCGCTCCCGTCGTGGCATCGATTTCGGCGCGCTGAATCCGTGACCATCGGCCAGCAACGTTGGCTGGCGTCGCCGTGGGACTGCCCGCACCGGAAAGATAGTGCGACGAAAGTCGTGCCGCGCGTAGTCGTGGGGCGCGGCCTCGCGACCGGTGTGCAGAGGTCGCTGTCGTCTTGGTGGTGCGCGGCGGATTCATGGCCGCTCTCACCACGGAGAAGGAATCGTTGGTGATTAGCCCGGCCCAAACCAGGTCCCACAGGAGGTCGGGGAGATCTGATTCGGTGACGGGATGGTTGGCGGCGACCGCGTCGAGCAGTTCTCGGTAGCGAAGCGCACCGCTGTCGCCGAGCGCCGCCAGAATTTCGGTGTGTGCCGGCGTGAATTCGAAGTCGTCTGGCGCGGTGAGGGTGAGCGGCGCGGCGTCGGCAACATGAAGGGCCACCCAGCCGTCAGCACCGCCGATGGCGCCATGTCCCGACCATAGGACTTCGCCAGATGAGAGCAGTTCGTCGAGCATCGACGGCTGGTAGGTCTCGACCCGCGCCGGCAGTACCAGTGACTCCCACGCCGATGCCGGAATAGGTTGCCCGGCAAGCTGTTCGACAACACTGGCAACTCCGCCGACGCCCTTGAGTCGGTGCGGCCCGGTGACTTGCTGCCAGCCGAGAAGAAAACGCGCATAGGTATCCGCCGACACCGGTTCGACCTCCGCGCGCCCCGCCGCCAGCGACCCGCGTCGCAACTGCGAGAGCACATCGGCATGGCACCACTGCGGTTCGTGTTCGGCGGTGTCAGTACGGACAAACTCGCCCTCGATGACGGTGCGCCGTCCGGCCAACTCGTCCAGGGCACGGACAACCACCGCCGGTGCCATCCCCAGTCGCTGCGCGACATCGACTGCGGTGAACGGACCGTGCGTGCGCGCGAAGCGGTGAACCAGGTCGGATACTGGATCGCCCGCCGAGGTCAAGTAGGCAGAGGGCACGCCGAGCGGGACTGGGAGACCGAGACCGTCGCGGAGGCGGGCGGCGTCGTCGACGGCGGCGAACGACGGCTGCCCGCGCACGCTGACCTCGATTACCTGGCCGACAGCAGTGAGTGAGGCGAGCAGGTCGAGGACTGGTTGATCCCCCCGATAGCGGTCGTTGATCTCGTCAGCGGTGCACGGACCCAACCAGCGCAACAGGTCGACGACGTCTTGGCCGTCGCGTGCCTGTCGTGACGGATCGGTGCGCTGCAATCGTGCGACGACATCGGCGATCACGACGGGATCGAGTAGTTCGCGCAGGTCCACACGACCCAAAAGTTGAGCAAGGAGTGCGGTGTCGAGCGACAGTGCAGTGGCACGACGTTCGGCGAGAGGCGCGTCGTCGTCGTAGATGAACGAACCCGCATAGCCGAGGAGCATCGACGCGGCGAACGGCGACGGCGCTGCCGTCTCTACCTCGGTGATCCGGATCTTGCGCTGGCCGATCCGCGTGAGGACGTCAGTCAGGGAGGGAAGGTCGTACACGTCCGCCAGGCATTCGCGAACCGTCTCGAGGATGATCGGGAAGTCTGGGAATCGGGAGGCGACCGCGAGTAGCTGGGCGCTGCGTTGCCGCTGTTGCCAGAGCGGTGCCCGTCGACCGGGGTCGCGCCGCGGTAGTAGCAGTGCACGCCCGGCACATTCCCGGAAGCGTGACGCGAACAGTGACGAATTAGCCAGGGCCGCAGTCACTTCGGCTTCAATGTCGGCCGGGTCGACGACGAAAATCTCCGCGCCGGGCGGGACGTCGTCGGTATCGGGGAGGCGGACGATGATGCCATCGTCGGTGGCGGTGGTCGCACCGTCCAAGCCGAGGCGAGCCGACAGTGCGGCGGCAATCGCGCTACCCCACGGTGCATGAACCCGCAGACCGTAGGGGGAATGCAAGACAAGCCGCCAGTCGCCGAGTTCGTCGCGGAAGCGTTCCAACACGAGAGTTCGGTCCGTGGGTAGGACGCCGGTGGCTGCCTGCTGATCGGCGATCAGCGCAGCCAAGTTAGTTCGAGCGTTCTCACTAAGACCAAGATCGGTAGCTAGCGCATCGAGTTTGTCTCGATCGCCCGCTGCGCCGACAAACTTGCCGATCGCCGCACCCAATTCGGCGGGCCGTCCCACACTGTCGCCGATCCAGAACGGCAGGCGACCGGGAACGCCAAAGGCAGGGGACACGAGGACTCGATCATGGGTGATCTCCTCGATGCGCCAACTCGATGCGCCGAGGGCAAAGATATCCCCGACGCGCGACTCGTAGACCATCTCTTCGTCGAGTTCGCCAACCCGGCGCGGCTGTCCCTTTGCTTCGGTGGTGCCGTCGCCCGAACCCGAACCGACGAGAAAGACGCCGAACAGGCCGCGGTCGGGAATCGTGCCGCCGGACGTGACTGCCAACCGCAGGGTGCCACGACGTGCAATTAGGGTCTTGGCAGCGCGGTCGTAGTCGACGCGTGGTCGTAGTTCGGCGAACTCGTCGGATGGGTAGCGCCCGGAAATGAGGTCGAGGACGGCGTCGTACACGTCGCGGGTGAGCGTCCGGTACGGCATGGCACGCCGGACTGTCGCATACCAGTCGTCGACGTTCAGGTCGGCGACGGCCGTGGCGGCGATGGTTTGTTGGGCAAGGATGTCGAGCGGATTGGTGGGGATCGACAGCGCCTCAATCTTGCCGGCCAGCATGCGCTGAGCGGTCACCGTGCAGTGCAGGAGATCGGTGCGGTGTTTTGGGAACAGGATTCCTTGGCTGACTTCGCCGACTTGGTGGCCGGCACGACCGACGCGCTGCAATCCGGCCGCCACAGACGGCGGCGCCTCAACCTGGATCACGAGGTCAACCGCGCCCATGTCGATGCCGAGTTCCAGTGAGCTGGTCGCCACCACGCAGCGTAGGCGGCCGGACTTGAGAGCGTCCTCAATGTCGGCACGTTGATCCTTGCTGACGGAACCATGATGTGCCCGCGCCAAGACGGGCGGCGCTCCGCCGGTATTGCCACTGCCACCGACGTACGAGGGCATGCCGCCGGGAACCTGCGGGTTGGGGGCGGCGTCGGCCGTGACGCCTGCGCGTTCGGCGGCAATTTCGTTGAGGCGCGCCGTTAACCGTTCTGCGAGGCGACGGGAATTGGCGAACACGATGGTGGCGCGGTTGGCTTCGATTTGGTCAACGATTGCCGTTTCCACATGCGGCCACAGGGAACCAGCGGTGGGGGAGAAGGCGTCGTCCAGCCCATCGACACCGGTATCCGGGGGCGGGATGTTGACCATGTCGGGGACTGGAACGTCAACGCTCAGGTTGAACGTTTTGGTCGCGGGGGGCTTCACAACGGTGCAGCCCGCGCTGCCCGATAGGAACTCAGCGACTAACTCCTCCGGACGGACCGTTGCCGAGAGGCCAATGCGTTGGGCGGGCGCGTCGAGTAATTCGTCGAGGCGCTCAAGAGACAGCGCCAAGTGTGTACCGCGTTTGGTTGCCGCGACGGCGTGCACTTCGTCGACGATGACCGTGGTGACGGTGGTGAGGGTCTCACGGACTGCCGAGGTCAGCATCAGATATAGCGACTCGGGAGTGGTGATGAGGATATCGGGAGGGTGCGTCTGCAGGCGACGACGCTGGGCCGGAGAGGTGTCGCCGGACCGGACGCCGACAGTAATCGATGGCGCGTCAAGGCCGAGGTTGGCGGCGGCATGCGCGATCCCCACCAGTGGTGCCGAAAGGTTGCGTTCTACGTCGACCGCTAGTGCCTTCAGTGGCGATACGTACAGAATCCGAACGCCTTTGGTGAGCGGGGCGGTTTCGGGACCGGGGTCCGTGAGACGTTCACGATGGAGTGAGTCGATAGCCCAGAGAAATGCAGCAAGGGTCTTGCCGGAGCCAGTGGGGGCGACGACGAGGGTGTTGCTGCCGCGGGCGATGGACGTCCACGCGCCTGACTGTGCTCGAGTTGGCTTCCCGAACACATCGGCGAACCAGCGTTGGGTAGCCGGGTGCATGCTCTTGAGAATCGACGAACCCTGTGCCACGGGTCCATTCAAGCGCATACCCCCGACATTCGGCTCGTGTCGATCAACGCGAGACGGTATCGGGGGTATGCGGTCGCACAACTAGCGAGCGTGCGTTGCTAGGACGAGGCGCCCTTGCCGTTCCACTCAATGACGGTCCAACCCTTGGTCGGGGTGCCCTTGACGACGATGATGCCGGTGTTGCGGATCGGGTCGGTGCCGAGTTTGCTCATGTCGACGCCCTTGGCAGACATGATGACCCAAGCCATCATGGTGCCGCCGTGCGAGAAGATCACGGGGCGCTTGCTGCCGCGGTTCTTAACGTCCTGGAGGGACTTGTCGAAGCGAGCCTTGAACTCGTGGCCGTTGATCGAGCCGGGAATGCGGGCATCGAGGTCGCCCTGCATCCAGCGCAGCGGTGAACTGAAGTAGCCGCGCTGTGCTTCGCTTTCCTTCTGGCCTTCGTAATCGCCAGCTTCGATCTCGTGGAAGCCGGGTTCAACGATGACGGGCAGATTGCGGAGCGCGGCGAGCGGCTGCGCAGTCTGCTGGGTGCGGATCATCTTGGAGGCGTAGATGCCGTCGAACTTGCGGTTGGCGAGCAGCGAGGCAACGGCTGCAGCCTCGGCCTGACCCTTGGCAGTCAAGCCTGGGCCGGGGGTGGATGTGTCGATCAGTCCGGATGCGTTGCCTGCTGACTCGGCATGGCGGACAAGGGTGACGAACATTTCGCCGGTCTGCGGTGCCGCGACAACGGTACCGGTGCCAGCGAACAGCATGGCGATTGCCGCGAAGATCGCGGTGATCACTGCCGAGAGGCGAGTGGATTTCTAGTGCATGGCGTTCCATTCAGAAAGGGGACTGTCCACACATCGGGGAGGTGATGTGCTTGTAGTCACAATAGGCAAACTGTCTACCGGCACGCGAACTTTCGAACTTTTGAACTGGAAAAATGGGACACCACTGTCGAATTCTGGCGCGGTGGGGCCAAGAATTGTCAGAGGCCGGTGCCATTATCTGCGCATGAACCACCGGGACGATTCGTATAGGGACGCTCACCTGGTTATCCCGGTCGACGCCGCGCGTTGGTGTGCCAGTCAACCTTATGCGATTGCGGTCCTTGACGATGTCGTCGAAGTCGACCTTGATTGGTGGAACCAAAGGCTCGCAGCATCGCGAATCCCTGCACGCCTTACGGGGCGAGGCCCTGATGGCCAGCAGGTGCGGGAGGGGATGGCGTATATCCGAAGGGGAGATCTCGAACCCGGCGTTCCCGGGCTACCTCTCGGCGATGAGCCCGAACTCGACCGCCTCTATATGTGTGCGGCGTGGTTGGCCGATCACCCGCGCCGAAGGAGCGTCCGTCGATTCGTAGATATCAACGACCCAAGCGATCCCGGCCGGCCCTTCGTCGCGATCGAACGGGCGCTAGTGGCCTGTCGGAGTGCGCCAGCGTTGTTTGCCGCGGCGGCTTATCGCGATTGGTCGGGATGGCCCACCGCGCCGGGAGTGGGGCACGCGCTGATGTCGTTGTACTGCTGGGCTATTCACGACGGCGACGTCGACCGTCCGCAACTGCTCGACGCCGATGCCGCGGGGAGCCTCACCTGGCACGGTTGGATGGTCAACGGCTCGGTATCCGGGTTCTCGGTTCACAAGTACGCCCGGTACAGCGCGCTACTCCATCGATGGGCGGGGCAGGCGTCCGTGCGGCCGGAGCTGGTCGAAATGTGGCTGAATCGCGAATGGCACGGACGCCTGGCCAAGGCGTCGCTGCGCCGTGACGGGTCGGCTTTGTGAACTAGGCGACTGCAGTGCTTTCACGACGACTGCGATACCGTCAACGCTAAGTGAAACGTGTTCCAGTTTGGGAGGCTTAATGTTCGAGTGGTCTGAAGAGGATCTAATGATTCGCGACGCGATTCGCGGATTCATCGACAAGGAGGTGCGCCCGAACCTCGAAGGGCTCGAATCCGGCGAGCTTCCGCCGTTCGGGATTCTCCGCAAAATGATGGCGACCTTCGGCATCGATGCGATGAATGCCGAAAGCCTCCAGAAGGAACTGGCCGCGGAAGAAGCCGGTGAAGAAAAGAAGGCGGGCGGGTCCAATAACCTCGCCAACTCCATGTTCTTGATCATGAACATGGAGATGGCTGGCGTTAGCCTCGGCCTGATTGCCTCGATGGGTGTCTCGGTGGGCCTGACCGTGTCGACAATCAAGTCTCGCGGCACCCTCGAGCAGAAGAAGCGCTGGCTACCCGAACTGGTCACCATGGACAAGGTTGGCGCATGGGCCATCACTGAACCCGACAGCGGCTCCGATGCCTTGGGCGGCATGAAGACCACGGTTCGTCGTGACGGCGACGATTACATCCTCAAGGGCAACAAGACCTTCATTACTAACGGTCCCAACGCTGACACCATCGTCGTTTTCGCCAAGCTCGACGAGGGCGACGGTACCCCGATGCGCGAGCGCAAGGTGCTGACCTTCGTTCTCGATTCGGGAATGGAAGGCCTCACGCAGGGCAAGGCCTTCAAGAAGATGGGCATGATGAGTTCGCCGACCGGTGAGCTCTTCTTCGACAACGTCCGCGTCTCGAAGGACCGTCTGCTCGGTGAGACCGAAGACCTCGGCTCGGACAAACGTGGCGGGGACAGCGCCAAGGCCGGTTTCACGGCCGAGCGCATCGGGATTGCGGCACTGTCGCTGGGCATCATCAACGAATGCCAGCGTCTGTCGATCGACTACGCCAAGACCCGCACCCTGTGGGGCCAGGAAATTGGCAAGTTCCAGCTCATCCAGCTGAAGCTGGCTGAGATGGAAATCGCTCGCCTGAACGTGCAGAACATGCTGTTCGTCGCGATGGAGGCATCGAAGGCTGGCAAGCCGCCGACGCTCGCGCAGGCGTCTGCCATGAAGCTGTACTCTTCGCGGGCAGCCACGGAGGTCGCGATGGAAGCCGTGCAGTTGTTCGGTGGTAATGGCTACATGGCCGAGTACCGCGTCGAGCAACTTGCGCGGGATGCCAAGTCGCTGATGATCTACGCCGGGTCTAACGAGATCCAGGTGACACATGTTGCCAAGGGTTTGCTGGCCTGACTCACCTGTCGTTCCTGTGAAGGGTGCCCACCGATTTTTCGGTGGGCACCCTTTCTTTTTGCTCTGCTCGACGTTCGGTAAGGCGATGAGCGATTTGCGCTAATTGGGGCAATATCTGCAGGTAGGAGTTATGTGAGGTGATGTCGTGTCGGTTTGTGCGACGTGATTGTCGACTGAACAGACCAAAGCTGCATGCATTTGTGTATCGAGCGAGGTTTTCGTGACGTCCAGCAAATCTGAACATGGCATTGCGTAGCCGGTGTCCATAGATTGACGCGGAAGGTCAAGCGCGACGCAGATCACTTTCACTGGCGAATTGCCGACGTCGCAACAACGAGGAGGATGCGTGAACCCCACCAATGCGCTGCGACGATTCGCAGCAGGAGCGGCGATCGTCGCAGTTGGCGCGACGACGGCTCTTTCCGGTGCCGGTGCGGCAAGCGCCGACACCGTCGGTCCGGCGACCGGCAGCAGTGATGCGGTCAACTTCAGTCGCACGGTCAGCGGAGCGAAGGTCGTTGGTGGTGCGATTCCTAACGGCGAGGTCATCACCGTCACGAACACGTTGAACCGTAAATTGGGCTGGCTGATCTACTACGTCAAGGACACACATCCGACGTGCATGCAGGCGGTTCCCAACACTGCGGTGTGGACGGTAAGTGGGAAGACGTACACGAACAATCCGAATCACCCAGGCATCCAGAAGTCCGGTGAGTTTAGTGATGGTCCGGGCTGGGCCCAGATCAAGCCCGCGGCAGTGAACTCGTGGGAAAGCATTAAATGGTCGCAGGACTACTTCTTGAACTGCTCGGTGGGCACCCTGAACACCGGCGGCGTCGAGTACGACACCACGTGGGTTGGCGACAAAGGTAACCATCCGAACGTTGGCCCCAACCTCACGCTGACCCCAGGCATTCCCGGAATCGTGGCGGCTCCGCAAGATGCATCCGTCGCCAACGAAGTGATGATCACCGTCAAGAATCCCGACGGCAAAGCCGGCGACCGCGTTGCCCTGACGTCCAACGGCAAGACTCTCGACGGCTGCGGAAACCTTGAATTGACGGCCAATCGCATGGTCACGTGCACCTGGGTGCCGAAGAAGTCTGGCAACTACCCGCTGAAGGCCGTGATCTCGAGTGACCCGGCGGTAACCGTGACCGGCTCGATCTACGTCTCTGACAGCGGTGCCGGCAGCCTCGGCGGAGGAAGTTCCGACACCGGAAGCCTTAACGGGATCCTCTTTACCGGCAGCGTCAGCTGACGTTTCCGCGCAAGGCAGCTTTCGGCTGACCAATTCAACCAATGACTCTAAGGAGGGGTGTCGCATGACGACATTTCGACGCTCGGCTGCGGTTATCGCAGCGGGAACAGCAGCACTAGCTTTCGCCGGAGTGACGGCGGGGTCGGCTAGCGCCGAGACCGTCGGACCGGTATCAGGCGAGAACGACACCATGAAGTTTCAGCGGTCGGTATCTGGAGATGCAATCCAAGGCACCACCGTGCATGTCGGTGACACGATCACGGTGACCAATCGTATTGATCGGAAACTCGCTTGGATGCTGTATAGCGTTAAGGACGTACATCCGACCTGTATGGAAGCAGTGCCCGAGACGTCGGTGTGGACTGTCTCGGGAAAGACCTATCGCAATGTCCCGGGCGGTCCGAACTACAAAAGTGAGATTACTTCTGGTCCGGGCTGGGTGAAGGTTACCGGTGGTACTGCTTGGACACCTCCTCTCGTATGGAGTCAGGACTACATCGTGAACTGCGACCCGGGAGACTTGAACACCGGTGGCGTGGAGTGGAAGTCGACTAATGAATTTGAGAAGAACCGTGCCCATCCAGACGCAGGTCCAAGTCTCACGGTGGTAAAGCGCTCAAATCCTGGCGGCGGCAATAACGGTGGGGGAGATAACGGAGGCGGCGGAAACGGCGGCGGCTCGGGCAGCCTCGACACCGGCAGCCTCAGCAGCCTTTTCGGCTAATCTTCACTAAGGACGAACACATGAACCTCAAGAAGAACCTCATCGCTGCGGCCGGTGTTGTCGGTGCGGCAGCCATTGCGATCCCACTCAGCGGCGTTGTTGCAGCGCCGGCAATGGGTGCGCCAGATTCCGTCTCGTGGTCGGATGGCAATTCCAGTTTCGAGCGATCGGTCAGCGATTCGACTCCGGCTGTCGGTGACACGATCACCGTAACCACACGGTTCCAGCGCAAGGCTTCAGATGAGTACATCTACAACTACAAGGACCTTACGAATTCCTGCCTCAACTATGTCGCTGGTTCGGCCAAGTGGGAGGGCGGCAGTATTGCATCCGTGAATTCCTCGGTGGCTGGCGAGGTTCGCGTGGAAGCGCCGAACGTTACGTCGTGGCGCGTCCCGTTGGGTGGTACGAAGCGTTCTATCAGCGTGCAGTACACCGTGACAGGAGACTGTGCCACCGGCGACGGCATGCTCACCACCATGCATTACGGCGGATCGCTCGGAAGCGGCATTTACAACAACCCCAAGCGGGGTCCGGTGATCACCGTCGCCAAGATCAACAAGACTAACTCGTCGACCTCAGTCTCGGTGAATCCGTCGCCGCGGGCCACCGTCGCTTCCACGGTCACCGCGCGCATCAGCGCTACCGGCAAGACTCCGACCGGCTCCGTTGACTTCTTCAACAACGGCACCAAGATCGGTACTGGCGCTGTTTCCAACGGCACGGCGTCGACGACTTGGACTCCGAATGCCGCTGGCGCCTACTCGATTAAGGCTGTGTACTCGGGCGACGCCTACCTCAACGCCTCCACCTCAGAGATCGACTCGGGCACCGTCGCTGCGGCACCTGGTGCCGAAGATCCGGCGAACGCGACCGATCTTGATCTGTCGACCAGTGCAACCGTTGCACCCGGCACCAAGGTGACCGTGACCGGTAAAGCTGGCGCACGCACCACAAAGGTCGCCATCAAGGTCGGCGGCGTCGATCAGCCCTGCTCGCCGGTTACAGTCACGGCAGGTGGCACGTTCTCATGCGAGTTCACCACCACTTCGGCGATGGACGGTAAGACGGTCACCGTGACCCCGTACAACGGCATGAATGCTGGTGCCACGCAGACTGCCGGTCGCCTGTCCGTCGAGACTGGCGACAACCCCGGCGACGGCGAAAACCCGGGTGACGGCGAAAACCCGGGTGACGGTGGTGACAACACCGGCGGCAGCCTCGGCGGAATCCTCGGCGGTGCCTTCGGCAGCCTTGGCTAGAGATCTGCGGTAGGTGACTGAAGAGTCACCTGCCTAGCACGACAAAAGAGCCTCGGACCTCCCGGTCCGGGGCTCTTTTTCGCTCGTCTTTCAGCGCTTTTCTGTCACATCCACGGGCTGGGAACCGACCAGACCGTCACCGATCGGGGTGATTGGTGACGGTCTGGTCGAATCGTGACAGAAAAGCGGAGGTTGGCCGCTAGGCGTCGACGGGGACGGGGGCCTTCGTGTATGCGAGGAAGCGGTCGTCGACTGGGCCCTTGCGGAGTTGCTTCACGTCGGACGAGACGGCCATCGTCATGGTCCACGGTGAGACGGTGCCTTGCTTGGGTAGGCCGTCGAGCGCGCGCTGGACGTAGCCGGCGCCGAAGTCGAGGAGCGGGCGCGTCGGCATCCCGGGGTCGGGGATTGGCTCGACCGAGGTGTAACCACCCTCGTCCATGTGCGTGAGAACCCGGCACATGTACTCACACAGCATGCCGATCTTCAAGGTCCACGACGAGTTGGTGTAGCCGATGGCCAAGGTCCAGTTCGGGACTCCCGACAGCATTGCGCCGCGGTAGGCGATCGTGTTGGAGAGGTCGATCGGGTCACCGTTGCGGCTCAGCGCCATACCGCCGAACATCTGCAGGTTGAGCCCGGTGGCGGTGACGATGATGTCGGCCTCCAGGACTCGTCCGTCCTCGAGTTCGATCCCGTTCCCAACGAATCGCTTGATCCGCCCGGTCTCGATCGAGGCGGTGCCCTTCGTGATTGCTTTGAAAAGGTCGCCGTCGGGAACCACGCAAAGTCGCTGGTCCCACGGGTTGTAGGGCGGGTTGAAGTGGGTGTCTAGGTCGTAGTCGCGCGGTAAGAGTGAGGCGTTGGTCGCGCGGATTACCTTGCGTGCCGTCTTTGGAAAGCGTTGGCACAGTTGGAAAACAACCCTCTGCTGCATGATGTTCTTTTTGCGGCTCAGGGCAAATCCGCGCTTGGCGCCGAGAGTCTTCTTCATCGCATTGGCGATCGCATCCTCGCGAGGCAAGGGGATCACATAGGTGGGGGTGCGCTGCAGCATCGTGACGTGCCCGGCTTCGCCAGCCATCGACGGCACCAGCGTTACCGCGGTGGCACCGGAGCCGATAACCACGACCTTCTTATCCGCGTAGTCGAGGCTTTCGGGCCAATGCTGCGGGTGCACGATCTGACCCTTGAAATCGTCCCGACCGGCGAACTCTGGGGTGAACCCCTCTTCGTAGTTGTAGTAGCCGGTACCGGCGAAGATCCAGCGCGCCTTGACCACCGACGTCTCGCCGGTGTCGTTGTGTCGCACGGTCAGCGTCCACAACTGTTCGCTGTCCGACCAGTCTGCGGAGACCGCGCGACGGTTGAAGGCGATTCGCGACTCGATGTTGTCGTCGGCGACGGCTTCGCGGAGGTAGTCGACGATGCGCGGTGCGTCGGCGATGGCCTGCGGGTCCGTCCACGGCTTGAATTCGTAACCGAAAGTGTGGAGATCGGAATCCGAGCGGATACCCGGGTAGCGGAACAGGTCCCAGGTTCCGCCGATGCTGTCGCGGGATTCCAGAATCGCATAACGCTTACCGGGGTGCTCGACGGTCAGGTAGTGGGCGGCACCGATGCCGGAGATGCCCGCGCCGAGGATGGCGACGTCGAGGGGACTCCCGCCCAGGATTTGGTCGGGGGTGGGGTTTGCGGTCATGTCGAGATCCGTTCGTCCGAGTTGGTGTCATCCAGCTTCGTTATCAATGATCGTTGGTAACGCCACCGCATGCAAGATCATGATGCACCATATCGGGGGTAAAAATGATGCAGAATCGACTACATGGAATCTGAAGGTGGAGACTTCCCTCGTCCGACCGAGGCTGTGGCTGAGCTCATCAAGGCCGGGGCGAGCTTTGTGCTGACAGCACCGCCCGAATCGATTGCGGAAGTGAATCGGGCGGTGATGCATCCAATCGGGATGGAAGATGTCGTCGGCGACCCAGACTTGCTTGCGATGGCATTACGGATGAATGAAGGCAACCTGCACCACTGGGCCGCAAGTAACGTAGCTAGGCCTGGTGCTCGCGTCCCGGTCAACGTAACTGACGAAGCAATTGCCTTTGTCCGCGACGTGGTCCGCCGCGGATTCGATGCCGGTGCACTTGACTCGTTTCGGACCGCACAGAATGCGTCGTGGCGCCTGTGGATGCAGATTTGCTTTGAGCTGACCGACGATCCCGCTGCCCTCCGTGAATTGCTGGAACTCACATCGCTGTCGATCGCCACCTTCATCGACGACACGGTCAAAGAACTTGCTGATCAGATCAATGTGGCGCGTGCCGAGCTGGCGGGGGATACGCACGCTCAGCGGCGTGCTGCGGTCGCGCTGATCTTGGAGGGTGCCCCTGTCTCGCCGGCTCGCGCCGAGGCGCAGCTGCGGTATTCATTGCAGGGGCCGCAACAAGCACTGGTCATCTATGGCGAGGCAGGCGTTGCTCCGGACAATCTCGAGGAAATCTGCGAGGCGATCATGGAGGCTTCGGGTGTGACCCGCCGCCTGACCGTCCTCGCGGGCGCGGCAGAACTGTGGGTGTGGCTACCGACAGAGAAGCTCATTCTCTCCGAGGTACTCGCAGCCAACCCGACGGTGCGAGTTGCAGCAGGCTCTTTGGGGCACGACCGGGAAGGCTTTCGCCGCAGTCACTTTCAGGCACTTGAGGCTCGTCAGATGGTGACCAGGCTTGGGTCTGAGCTCAGCTTCGTTGCCTACGACGATCTTGCCCTGATGTCCGCGATGACCGACGATCTGGCTAAGCTCGACGGATTTGTCGCGCATACGCTGGGTGCGCTGACGACTGCGGACACCGCGATCGTGGAGTCGGTGCGTACGTGGTTTGCCTCCGAATGCAACGCCAGTGCTGCGGCCGCACGCTTGTACACCCACCGCAATACCGTGGTTCGGCACCTGGCACGCGCCCAAGAACTGCTGCCGCGACCGCTGGAGGCGAATGCCACAGCGGTCGCGGCAGCGTTGGAAGTACTGCGCTGGCGAAGGGCCGATTAGACCTCGGCCAACTGTTCGGGCTTGGGTTCGGAGTATGGGGCCTTCGACCGGCTCAGCTCCACCGCACGAGTGAATTCGGCGTCGATATCGGCGTTCGGTTTGTACGTCACAAGGCTGACGAGCACGATCACCACCGCGCTGGCGATGAAGCCGGGAACGATCTCGTAGAGGTCGTCGCTGAGCCACGACTGTCCCCAGACGTAGGCGACTGCCGCACCGACAATGACTCCGGCCAGCACGCTCGCGGTGCTCACGCGACGCCAGTACAGGCACAGGATGATCGCCGGGCCGAAGGCCGCACCGAAGCCCGCCCACGCAAAGGCGACAAGTTCCAAGATGCTGTTGGACGGTGACAGTGCGAGCAACGCGGCAATGATCGCGATCATGAGAACACCGCAGCGTCCCAACAGCACGTAAGTCTTGTCAGCGAGAACGCGTCCGTTCCCGGTCTTCTCGGCGATCAGCTTGTAGAGGTCCTCGACGAGGGCCGAGGAGCACACGATGAGTTGCGACGAGATAGTCGACATGATGGCGGCGAGGACCGCGGCCAGCACGAGCCCGGCGACGAACGGGTGGAACAGGACCTGCGAGAGGACAAGGAAGATCGTCTCCTTGTCGTCGGGAGCCTGCTCCGCGAACTTGGCGAAGTAGGCGATGCCGACCAGTGCCGTACCGACGGCGCCCAGGGCGCACAGGAACATCCAGCCAATGCCGATGCGGCGGGCAACCTTGGCTTCCGATGGCACGCGCAGGGCCATGAAGCGCACGATGATGTGGCGCTGACCGAAGTATCCGAGGCCCCACGCGGCCGATGAGATGATGCCGATGGCGGTGGTGCCCGCGAAGAAGCTGAGGCCGTGCTCCTTGGCGGCATTGACACCGTCGATGGTGGCCCCGACGCCGCCAAGTTCGATGATGCCGATGATCGGCACGGCCAGTAGTGCGACGACGACCAGTAGGCCCTGCGCAACGTCGGTCAGCGAAGCACCGAGAAAGCCGCCGAAGAGCGTGTACAGCATCGTGATGCCCGCGACGATGAGCAGGCCGACGGTGTAGTTGACGCCGAACGAACTGTCGAAGAACTTGCCGGAGGCGACCATGCCGCTCGACACATAGAACGTGAAGAAAACCAGGATGATGGCGCCGCACGCAATGCGGAGGATGTGCGAGTTGTCGCGGAGTCGAGTTTCAAAGAAGCTCGGGATCGTGATCGAGTCGCCCGCGACCTCGGTGTAGGCGCGCAGGCGCGGTGCCACCGTCTTCCAGTTGGTCCACGCGCCGATCAGGAGGCCAATCATGATCCAGGACTCCGAGAGACCGGCGGCGTACATGGCACCGGGCAAGCCCATGAGCAACCAACCCGACATGTCCGAAGCGCCAGCCGACAACGCGGCAACCCACGGCTTCAGACCTCGTCCGGCGAGCATGTAGCCGTCGAGGTCGTTACGGGTCCGTCGATACGCGTACCAGCCGATGCCGAGCATGCCGGCGAAGTAAAGCGCAACGGCGACCAACTGGATGGTCTTTTCGTCTGGCGCGACGGTCATCTATTCATCTCCTCGGAAGGTCAATCTCACTGTGACCCAGGTCTCTGGGTTTGGGGATGATTCTTCCCGCTGATCCTAAAGACACGTATGTGGGGGCGTATAAGAAATACGCCCCCACATTGTGTTAGTTCACGAAGACGTGACTTCCGAGGCCAGTTCGACGAAGTCGCGGTCCGGATTTCCAAAGCGATGCATGGTCATCGACACGGCTTGCTCGGCGAGCCAGTACCGCAGTTCTACGCGACCCGAGGCGGTAACTGCGTCGTCGAGCAGAGCCAGTTCCGGTCGGCTCGCGACCAGCGACGTCAGGTCGTCCGTGGGAGTGCCAGCCACGCGGATTCGGGTGATCTTGCGTCCGTCGACCTGTGCGAGGAAGCTACGCGTGTCGAGTTCGACGCTGACGGCGAGGCCCAGTCCGACGGCTGCACTGAGCACCTTACGAATATTGGCACCGACACCATGGTCGGGAGACACCCACACATCGGCACCGCTGCGGTGGGCAGCGGCCAGCAGGCGTGCGAGCTGTGCCGGTTCCGCGTCGGCGCTGACACGCAAGGCCACCCAAGTTGGACGGTAGCGGAAGATGTTCGCTTCGCTGGTCAGTCCGGTTTCATCGCGCGGGGTACCGAACTCGGTGTTCCAGGCACGATCGTCGTCGGCGATTGCGGCGCGCAACCATGCGGTATCGCCGGAAGACAGACCCGCCTCGACAGTGTTGGCGAACTTCGCCAGTCGTGGCGACGGCGGGGCTCCCAGCGCCGGGAGTTGGCTGCCGTTGGCCCAGGTACCCATGAGCATCAGGTAGTTGGGGCCGCCAGCCTTGGAGCCGAGTCCCACCGACGAGCGCTTCCAGCCACCGAACGGTTGCCTGCGCACGATCGCGCCGGTGATGCCGCGGTTCACGTAAACGTTGCCAGCCTGCACGCGGTTGAGCCAGGTGCGGACTTCCCGGACTTCGAGGGAATGCAGGCCTGCAGTCAGACCAAAATCGGTGGCATTTTGCAGGTCGATGGCTTCGTCGAGGGACTCCGCGCGCATTAATCCGAGAACTGGCCCGAAGCATTCGGTGAGGTGGAAGAACGAGCCGGGTGCGACGCCGTCCTTGATGCCTGGCGACCAGAGACGGCCGGAGCCGTCGAGTTGACGTGGCTTGCACAGCCAGGACTCACCGGGTTCGAGGGTGGTCAAGGAGCGCAGCAGCTTGTCGCTGGGGTCTTCGGTCAGCGGGCCGATGGTTGCTGACAAGTTCGCAGGCCAGTCGACGACCATCGACGAGGCGGCGTCGACCAACTGGCGGCGGAAGCGCTCGGAAGTGTAGGTGCTGCCGACGAGAATGCCGAGCGAGGCCGCCGAGCATTTCTGGCCGGCGTGACCGAACGCGCTGTGGACTAGGTCGGCGATCGCCAGGTCGCGGTCCGCCGATGGGGTGATGATCAGGGCGTTCTTGCCGGAGGTCTCGGCGTTGATCCGCAGCTCCGGTCGCCACGACGAGAACAGGGCGGCAGTCTCGGAAGCACCGGTCAGGATTACCCGGTCAACATCGGGGTGGCTGATCAACCGACGCCCAGCCGGGCCTTCGTCGGGGAACACTCCCTGACACGCGTCGCGGGGGACGCCAGCCTCCCACAGGGCTTCGAGGATGGCCATTGAGCAGTGGGGAGTGGGGTTCGACGGCTTGTGGATCACGGATGCGCCAACCGCGAGGGCAGCGAAGGTGCCGCCCGCCGGGATCGCGATGGGGAAGTTCCACGGCGGAGTGACGACCACCACGCGATCTGGAACGAACTTGGCACCGGGAATGGTGTCGAGTTCGAGCGCGCGGTGAGCGTAGTAGCGGGCGAAGTCGATGGCCTCGGAGATTTCCGGGTCGGACTGGGCGACTGCTTTGCCTGCCTCGGCGGCGGCCAGGGACACCAAGTGCCCTCGGCGGTGAGCCATGATGTCGGCGGCGCGGTACAGGATCGCGGCGCGTTCGGCCGCCGGACGGGCGCTCCACTCGATTGCGGCAGTGCGGGCACGGGCGATCAGGGCATCGACTTCGTGTTCTGCCACTTTCGCGGGAACCGTCTGCGCCGCAAGCCATTCCGGAGTAGCGGTGGCGATCGCCTCGCGTGCCCATGCCTGGTTGGCGGGAACGGCCGGGTTGGTGTCGGGCTCGTTGGCGAAAGCGGGAATGGCGGTGTCCGACGACAGCGATGCCGCCTGCTCTGCACCGCGATCCTGGCGATCGTTGCCCAGCGGGGCACGATGACCATCGTGAATCAGGATCTCAGCAAGTTGGTCGACGCAGGTGCGGAAACGACCGGCCTCCAAGGCGAAAGCGGCGCTACCGGGCGTCAGGTCGAAGATGCTCGACATGAAGTTCTCGGAGGCAGCATTCTCCTCCAACCGGCGCACGAGGTACGAGATCGCAACGTCAAACTGTTGCGGCTTGACGGTCGGAACGTACAGCAGCAGCGTGCCGACGTCAGCGCTGAGCACCTCGGCCTGCTCGGTGGCCATACCCTGCAGCATCTCGAACTCGACTCGATCGGCAACGCCGCGGTCGTCGGCCAGCAGGTGCGCAAAGGCAATATCGAACAGGTTGTGTCCGGCGACGCCGACACGGAGCCCCCGCATGTGGTCGCGGTTCAGCAGCCAGTGCAAGACCAGCTTGTAGTTGGCGTCGGTCGCGGACTTCGACGGGCACGTCACCTTCGGCCAGCCGGCGACCTCGGCGTGGACGGTCTCCATCGCCAAGTTGGCACCCTTGACCAATCGCACCTTGATGCTGGCCCCACCATCGGCAACCCGCTTCGAGGCGAACTCCGACAGTCGCTGCATGGCACCGAGAGTGTCGGGTAGGTACGCCTGCAAGACGATGCCCGCCTCGAAGTTCTTCAGTTCGGGACGGCTCAGCAGGCGGGTGAACACCTCGATGGTGAGGTCCAGGTCCCGGTACTCCTCCATGTCGAGGTTGATGAATTTGGTGCCGCGTGGAGCGGCTGCGGCTTCGAGGAACATGGGTGTCAGGCGGCTCAGAACTTCTTCGACAGTTTCGTCGAACGCCCACATCGAGATCTGTGAGACGACCGACGAGACTTTGATCGACACGTAGTCGACATCGTCGCGCCGCAGCAGGGCGCGGGCGTCAGCAAGATGGTTATCGGCTTCGGCATCGCCAAGGACGGCTTCGCCGAGCGGGTTGATGTTGAGACGGTGACCGGTTTCGCGGAGTTTGGCGACCGACTTGCGGAACGGGCGGTCGCGGGCATCGACAATCATGTGCCCCACCATGGCGCGCATGCGCGAGCGTGCGGCCGGGATGACAACGCGCGGGAGTTTGTCGGCCAGCACGCCGCCAGCGGCAATCTGGAGACGGTCAAGACGGCCAAGCGTTGAGGGCATCTTACGGGCGAGTTCGGCGAGGGCTTCCCCGGCGGCGTCGATGTCCTCGGTGCCGATCACGCGGTCAACGAAGCCGACGGTGAAGTCCAGTCCGTTGGGGTCGGAGAGGACGGCGGCGAGGCGCTGGGCGGACGGATGCGGCTCAACGTCCGAGGTTGCCGCAGCCCGCAACCATTGCGTCACAAGGCTTTCGGCACGGTCAGCAAGGTCGTGCAATTCTGCGGTCGCGTCGACCGGCGAGCCTGCAGGGAGGTCTGCGGACGGATTAGTGGCGTGTACTGCGGTCATGTTGCCAGTAGACGACAGGAGCGTCGATGCGGTCGTCGTTGATGTCTACGAATCAAAACGCCTTTTGTTGTGCGATCGTCCAGATGTGGTGGAAGACTTGAAAACCATGGTGGATAGATCCCCGATATCGGTCGCGGAGGTGATTGGGGCACTCGACACGGCGGTCGTTCGAGTGGCTTCGATGTCGACCGTCGCCGACACCGGTCAGGTTGATTCGGTCGCGGTAATCGATTCCACGGAGTTGGCGACGCTGCCCGAGGCGGTGACCGAAGCGCTCCTGCTGGTGGGGATCGCCGATGCCGACCTGCTGCAGTGGCTCCGGAGTCTCGGGGAGCCTGCCGCCGCGGGGCGACGACCGGCAGTGGTCTTGGTGAAGTCCGACCCACCGCAACTCGATGAGGCAGCCGCCGCGTCGGGGGTGGCGGTTGTGGTGATCGATCCGCGCGCGCGGTGGGATCGGGTGTTGACCACCGTGCAGGCGAGTCTGGACCGTCACCACGATGATGAACTCGGTACCGCGCTCACCGCCGGAGTCGATGTGGACCTCATCGGCCTCGTGGGTCTCATTGCGCACGGTACGGGCGGCTTGGTCTCGATCGAAGATGCGACGAGTGCCCGAGTGCTTGCGTACTCGCCGTCGAAAGGCGAAGCTGACGATCTGCGGGTGGAGACGATTTTGGGCCGCGCGGGCCCGCCAGCCTACTTGGACTTGCTCAGACGGTGGGGAGTCTTCGATGCGATCCGGCGCGGCAACGAGGTGGTCGACGTTCCCGAGCATCCCGAGCAGGGAATGCGGCGTCGCCTGGTGGTGGGAATCCACTCTCGCGCCGGGCGCCACCTCGGGTCGATTTGGGTTCAGGAAGGTCTCGGGCCGCTGGCTTCGGACGCAGTCGATGTGCTGCGAGGTGCGGCCGCTATTGCCGCCCGCATCCTGACCCGCGAACTACAGGCACCCACCGCGGAGTCGCAACTGGTGCAGCGGGTTTTCGGCGCGCACGGTGGCGTCGACGCGACATCTGCCGGGGCCTATCTGGCCTGGCCGGTCGATGAGCCGATCGCCGTTATCGGCGTGGTGCCGGTCGGTGGGGATGAAGCCGCCCATGCCGATGCCATGACGTCCGTGGGTGGTTCGCTTCGGTTGCACGCCAGTGCTTTTGCTCCGTCCGCCCTGACCTCGGTCATGGATGGACGAGCCTACCTGCTGCTCCCTGCGGCTGGTGCCGACGCGATTACCCGGTGGGTTGGCGGTCTCGTTCGGCGGTTCGATGGTGACCCGGCGCTCGGCGGTGCGGTGCTTCGCGCAGCGATCGTCATGCCGCTGGCGGGGTTGGCCGAGGCACCAGCCGGGCGTGCCGAGGTGGACCGAGTTTTGTCGGCAACGACCCCCGACGTCGAGCAGACACGGGTGACGACGCTGGCCGAATCCCGGACGGCAGTCCTGCTCGGCGAGATCCTTCAAACGTTGGCCGGACGGGCCGACCTCATTGACCCGCGCGTGGAACTCATTGCCCGCTACGACGCCGAACACGCCACCGAACTGGTACCGACTATGTCGGCGTACCTCGCGGTGGCGGGGCGAGTGCGGGATGCCGCCGCGGCAATGGGCATTCACGCCAACACCCTCCGCTATCGGATAGATCGGGCCCAACAACTGTCTGGCCTCAGACTCGACGACCCCGACGATCGGCTCCTCACCGCCATCACCTTGGCAGTCCGTGAGCGACGGGCCGCCCATCGCTCGGGCCGCGTCGATATGCAGTAGGGATAGAGGTATGGAAACTACGCGCGAGATGGCGGCAAATCGATTACAAAGCTGGGATCGTCGCGTCATCGACGACGTCGACGGGAAGCTACGCAAGTCAGCCGTCGCCATCACCGTGGTCCGGCGAGGGGAGATGTACGGGATTTGGGTTGCCCGTCGCCCCAAAACGATGCGTAATCACGCCAACCAGTTCGCTCTTCCAGGGGGACGATGTGATGCGGGAGAAACCGCGATCGAAGCGGCATTGCGCGAACTGCACGAGGAAATCGGCGTCGAACTCACGCAAGATGCGGTGATCGGGGTGCTAGACGACTATGAGACTCGGTCCGGCTACCTCATGACGCCCGTAGTGTGTTGGGTCGACGAGGATCCGGCCATTGCGCCCAGCCCCGACGAGATCGGCGAACTGTTCTTCGTCACCTTTGACGAACTCCGGCGGCCGCCACTGTTCAGCACCATCCCGCAGTCGCCCCGAACCCTGGTAGCGCTGCAGATCGCGGGCACAGTGGTGCACGCGCCGACTGCCGCAGTGATCTACCAGTTCGCCGAAGTGGTCCTCGCCGGCCGCGATACCCGCGTCTACGACCTGGAGCAACCGGTCTTCGCGTGGCAGTAGCCGCCCTATACCGCCAGGTGGTGAGTGGTGATGCCGTGCGTCGGCGGCCGACGTGACGGGTCCGGGACGTGAGCGCTGGTCAGCACAAAGGCCTCGGCGCTGGAGAACTCCCAGTCCTCGCGCCACGACTCCGGAGGATTGCTCAGCAATTGACCGGGCGTGAGCCACTCGTAAATTTCGGCGTAGGACCGAGAAGTATTCGCGCTGACGGTCCGCATCAGCATGGACGGGTGAAGGTCGTCGAACGTTCGCAGGCCCATCGAAGCCACGAATTGTTTGGCGTTGTCGACGACGTGGCGCTGCAAGTTGTAGACGCGCTCGGATTTGTCGGGCACGTTCAGTGCCCGCTGACGCTTGGGGTCCTGCGTCGTCACACCTACCGGGCAGTGATTGGTGTGGCAGCGTTGCGCCTGGATGCACCCGACGGCCATCATCATGGCGCGCGCGGCGAGGGTGAAGTCGGCACCCTGGATGACTCGTTTAATGATGTCGATGCCGTTCGTGATTTTACCGGATGCCCCAATCCGGATCTGGTCGCGCAGACCGGTCCCGACCAGCGCATTGTGCACGGTCATCAGACCCTGGGTCAGTGGCATTCCGACGTTGTCCTCGAATTCGATCGGTGCCGCCCCGGTTCCGCCTTCGGCGCCGTCGACGATGATGAAGTCGGGCGCGATGCCCGTTTCCAGAATGGCCTTGCAGATCCCGAGCAGTTCACTGCGCGAACCGACACACAGCTTGAACCCAATGGGTTTGCCGTCAGATAGTTCGCGAAGTTGGCCGATGAACTGGCACAGGCCAATGGGGGTGTGAAAAGCATTGTGCGAAGGCGGTGAAACGACGCTCTTGCCGGCTTCCACACCGCGCATCTCAGCAATCTCGGCCGTCACCTTGGCGCCGGGCATCACCCCACCCAAACCGGGCTTCGCGCCCTGCGAGAGCTTGATGGAAATACATTTCACCTGAGGTGTCGCCGCCTTCTTGCGAAACATCTCGGGGTCGAAGTGGCCGTCGAGCGTGCGTGCACCAAAGTAGCCGGTACCGATTTCCCAGATGAGATCCCCACCCGGCTGCAGGTGATATGGGCTCAGGCCACCCTCCCCGGTGTCGTGGGCGAAGCCGCCCTTGGCGGCTCCGGTATTGAGCGCCAGGATCGCATTTGCCGACAGCGCGCCGAAGCTCATCGCCGACACGTTGTACATTGCGATGTCGTACGGCTGCGTGCATGCCGGTCCGCCGATCCGCGCTCGCGGTGATCCCTCCGGAGCCGGCTGCGCGACGATCGAATGCTGCACGTACTCGTAGCCGATAGCGCTCGGATCTCGTTCGGTACCAAACGGATCCACGTCTTTGACGTCCTTAGCCCGCTCATAAATCGTGGTGCGGGTATCGCGGTCGAAGGGTGTGCCGTCGGTGTTGCGTTCGACGAAGTACTGCTGAATCTCCGGACGCATCACTTCCATCAGGAACCGCATATGCCCAATGATCGGATAGTTGCGCAGGATCGAGTGTCGACGCTGGGTGAGGTCGTAGACGCCGGTCAGTGCAAGCAGCGCCAGCGGCACGGTTAGAAACAACCACCAGGGTGAAACAAGAAACACCAACAGCAACGACAGCCCGCTCACCACCGCGATCCCGACAACGATTAGCCAACGCATAGCGTGCCCCACCCTTCGATCGGCGACATCCCTTGCCTTGTAATGTATGCCGCCGATCTCACAGGCGGGATAAAACCGGCTTTGGCGCCCCCGCGGGCCTACCGGCCAATTTCCTCATTTCTGTCACGATTCGACCGATCCGTCACGACACGCCGTGATCGGTGACGGAACTGTCGTGTCGCTGAGCGATTTTGTGACAGAAATGAGGAAATTTGACGGGCTTTCCGGGCCGAAAAGCGTTAGGCGACGGGCGCGGCCACCTCGGCTCGGGCCGCGACCGCTGCGGCGACCATGCGCTTCAACGCCACGACGACCTCGTCCGTGCGACGCGTCTTGAGCCCACAGTCGGGGTTCACCCACAGGCGATTAGCCGACACGGCACCCAGTGCCTCGCGGAGCGACGTGGTGATCTCGTCGATACTCGGGATGCGAGGCGAGTGAATGTCGTACACGCCGGGACCCACCTGGGCAGCGAAGCCCGCGTCGTTGAGGTCGTCGAGCACCTCCATGTGCGAGCGCGCCGCTTCGATGGACGTCACGTCGGCGTCAAGCGCCGCGATTGCCCCGATGACATCGCCGAACTCGGAATAACACAGGTGCGTATGCACCGCGGTGGTGTCTTCGACGCCCGCGGTCGACAGGCGGAAGGCACGTACCGCCCAATCGAGGTAGGCGGCTCGATCAGCGGTCCGCAACGGCAGGAGTTCGCGGAGTGCCGGCTCGTCGACCTGAATAATCGGGACCCCGGCCCGCTCCAGGTCGACGGTTTCGTCGCGGATCGCCAGCGCTACCTGGTTTGCCGTCACGGCGAGCGGCTGATCGTCGCGGACAAACGACCACGCGATGATCGTCACCGGACCGGTCAACATGCCCTTGACCGGCCGGTTCGTCAACGACTGCGCGTAAGTGGTCCAGCCGACTGTCATCGGGGTGGGTCGTGCCACGTCACCGAACAGGATCGGCGGCCGCACGCACCGGGAACCGTACGACTGCACCCAGCCGTTGGCGGTGGCGGCGAAACCGTCGAGTTGCTCGGCGAAGTACTGCACCATGTCGTTGCGTTCCGGTTCCCCATGAACCAGCACGTCGAGGCCAACCTTCTCCTGCAAGGCGATCACCTGGGCGATCTCTTGCTCCATCCGCGCGCGGTACGTGGCCGCATCGATGGTCCCGTTCTTCAGTGCCGACCGGGCCCTGCGGATTTCGACGGTTTGCGGGTACGAGCCGATGGTCGTCGTGGGGAGAATAGGTAGAGGCAAAGCCGCATCTTGCGCTTCCCGCCGAACAGCGGCGTCGGCGCGTGTCCAATCCGACGACGAGAGGCCGGTCAGGCGCTCACGAACGGCTGGCACGTGCAGGCGAGGGTCAGTGGTTCGCGACAGCAGAGCCGTGCGCGATGCCGTGAACTGCGGTTCTTGGTCTGCTTCGCCATGCAACAAGGCCCGGGAAAGCGCACCAACCTCGGCGAACTTTTCCTCAGCGAACGCGAGCCAGCCGTACAGGGCGTCGTCGATCTGCGACTCGCCGCGCAGCGTATACGGCACGTGGAGCGTGGAACACGACGTCGAAACCGCCAGTGATCCGACGTGTGGTCGTAGTTCGCGGAGGGTTTCCAACGCTGCGTGCAGGTCGGTCCGCCAGATATTACGACCGTCGACGACGCCGGCAACGACATGCTTGCCGGTTAGCTGGGCGTCGCGAATTGAATCGGCCGAGCCAGCAATGAGGTCGACGCCAACGCCGTCAATTCCCGTGCGACCCAGGGCTGCCAACCGGTCGCGAGCATCGCCGAAGTAGGTCTGCACCAACAGCTTCGGACGATCTGTCGATTCCGACAGGGCGCGGTAGACGCGCTCTGCCAAGTCGGCGAGACCCTCGGCCTGATCGGTCACCAGAGTGGGCTCGTCGAGTTGGACCCACTCGACGCCCGCGGCCGCCAACTGCGCCAACAGGTCGACGTACAGGGGGAGCAACTCGTCGATCCGCGCCAGCGGGCTGATCGAGACCGCCTCGGCATCGTCGCCGACCGTCTTCGACAGGGCCAGGAAAGTGATCGGGCCGACGATCACGGGTCGTGCCGGGATGCCGAGAGCTTGGGCATCTGCGACCGCGCCGAGCACGGTACTCGCGTCGAGCGCGAAGCTGGTCTCCGGACCGATCTCAGGGACCAAATAGTGGTAGTTCGTGTCGAACCACTTGGTCATTTCCAACGGGGCCACGGTGTCGTTTCCACGGGCCGCGGCAAAGTAGCGGTCCAACGGATCGGTAATTGACGCCACCCGAGGGGGCAGGGCGCCGACCATCACGGCGGCGTCGAGCATGTGGTCGTAGTACGAGAATGTGTTTACCGGAACGGAGTCAAAGCCATTGCGTACCAGTTGATTCCAGCTGTCGCGCGCAATGCTGTCGGCAACCTGCTTGAGGTTGGCAGCATCGGTTCGGCCCGCCCAATAGGCTTCGACGGCGCGCTTGAGTTCCCGATTTGCGCCGATTCGGGCGACGCCGGGGACCGTCGTCGTGAAGGTGCCGCGGTGTGGACTTGGGGCCTTGTCGTTGGACATGACGTTTCTTCTCTCCTGCATCAGTAGTTAACGGGTTGCCGCCATGTACGGGCACAGAAGAAACGAAGACTTCGAGCCCTTCCGCGAGGCGGACAACCATCGGGAGCGTGTGCTTCCGATGCATCAGGCAGGTCTTCGGGCTGGTCGGCGTGCGTGCTCGCCGTAAGGGAGCCCGCTTCTAGTGGCCGTCGCTTCCCGGGAGCTGCGAGTGCAGCACATTCCCAGTGCAGGTGACGGCGGTCGTTCCGACATACCGCTGCGGGTCAGCTCCGGATTCTCACCGGATTCCCTCTTCACGGGCGGACACTGCACGGTGGCGGTGTCGTCGCGTCGACGCCCGGGGTCGAGAAGCAGGGGCTCCTTGAGTATCTCGTTCGGGCGAACCAGTTGCGATCTCAATACTATTCAAACGAGTAGAATTGGGCGTCATGGGATTTGGCGATGATTTTAATTCAGGGTCGCCGGCTGGATCTGTCGCTGGAATTGTCCTCGTTGCTCGCGGGGATGAGCGCATTCCCGCAGGTGAGAGCGACGTACCTGGCGTTGAACGACTGATGGCTGCGGTGTCAAGCCTTGGCGCTGGCGGATGTGATTCGGTCTACGTGGCGCTTGGGGCACGCGTGGTGCCAGCACCTGACACCATCTCAACCACCCTGTATTTGCCCGAGTGGTACGACAGTCTTGACGCCTGTGTGAGGGCGGCGCTGAGTTTCGTGGACCAGCATCCGGCGCTCGACGGCGCGGTCCTGCAGACCCTCGATAGTCCTGATCCTGGTCCGAGCGCGGTGTCTCGAGTGTTGGCGGTGGCCGCGCAGGGGCCGAACACGATTTGCCGTGCCGAGTTCGCAGGGAAGCCAGCCCAGCCCGTTTATTTAGGTGCGGATCGGATCCGCGAGGCGATCGAGCAGGCGGGCGCCGGCCTCACGACGGTCCGCTACTTGATCGATCACCGCAACGACGTTGTGGGCGTCGACTGCACCGACTTGGGGAACCCCGCCAACTCGGTGCTGTAGGCCGAACCGTTCGGCCTTCCCCATAACGCGCCCCCACTTGTTCTCGCATGATGCGTTGATTCCCGCACTACGTTAGACGTGGTGCGGGAATCAACGCATCATGCGGGAACGGCCTAGGTGCGGTTCGGGACGCCGACGGTCAGGGGGGCGGGTGTCACGTCGAGCAACGCTGTGGCGCAGCGGGCGGCAGGGTCGGCGGCGGCGGAAAGCGCGTCGCCGAAGCCGTCGCGGCTCAGGCCACGGAACGTGCCGTCGCGGTCGACTCCAATGAGGGCCGCGAGTTCGCCCGTCGTCGGGACACAAATCGCCCAGGTGAGACTGGATTCGTCGGCCCACGCCGCATCGGTGTCGCGAACATAGCCTGCGGGGTCGTCGATACCGAGAAGCGTCAAGGCCGGAACGTCCGAGAGCCGATCGTCGTCCCGGAGGGCACGCAAGTACCAAGCACCCGCATTGATCTCGACAGCTTCCACATTCGACTCCTAAAAACAGCTATGCCGTACTTTGGGCCCAGTAAGCGGGCCCAAAGTACGGCATAAGCGGATAAGACTACTTAATCTCCAGCAGGACGGTGCCCTGGGTGACGGCAGCGCCAGCTTCAGCCGACAGCCCGGTGATCGTGCCAGCCTTGTGCGCGGTGACCGGGTTCTCCATCTTCATCGCTTCCAGCACCAAGACCAGATCGCCTTCTTCGACGGTGTCGCCCTCAGCGACGGCAACCTTCACGACGGTGCCCTGCATCGGTGCGGTCACGGCGTCGCCCGAAGCAGCGGCCGCGCCGCCCTTCTTGCGGGTGCGTGCCTTCGGCTTGCGGGTGGTTGCACCGTTACCGGAGCCGCCGCCCAAGTTGAGGTCGCCCGGGAGCGAGACCTCGACACGACGACCGCCAACCTCGACGACAACCTTCTGTCGTGGGGCTGAGTCATCTTCGATGGCTTCGCCGTCGGTGTACGGCTCGATGGTGTTGTCCCAGTCGGTCTCAATCCACTTGGTGTAGATGTCGAAACCGTCTTCGCCGCCAATGAAGGCGGGGTTGGAGACGATGTGGCGGTGGAACGGGATGACGGTTGCGAGACCGCCGACCTCGAACTCAGCGAGCGCACGGCGTGCGCGGTCGAGGGCCTGGTTGCGGTCCTCGCCGGTCACGATGAGCTTGGCGAGCATCGAGTCGAACTGGCCGCCGATGACGTCGCCTTCGCGGACGCCGGAGTCAACGCGGACACCGGGGCCCGAGGGCTCGCGGTAGGTGCTGACGGGGCCGGGGGCGGGGAGAAAGCCGCGACCGGCGTCCTCACCGTTGATGCGGAACTCGAAGGAGTGGCCGCGCGGTGCGGGATCCTCGGTGAGGGTCAGCGCCTTACCTTCGGCGATGGCGAACTGCTGGCGAACCAGGTCGATGCCTGCGGTTTCCTCGGTGACAGGGTGCTCCACCTGGAGGCGCGTGTTGACCTCGAGGAACGAGACGGTGTCGCCCTGGACGAGGTATTCCACGGTGCCTGCACCGTAGTAGCCTGCTTCCTTGCAGATGGCCTTGGCCGAGTTGTGGATGCGGGCGCGCTGGTCGTCGGTCAAGAACGGCGCCGGGGCCTCCTCGACGAGCTTCTGGAAACGACGCTGCAGCGAGCAGTCGCGGGTACCGGCAACGATCACGTTTCCGTGCTGGTCGGCGATGACCTGGGCCTCAACGTGGCGGGCCTTGTCGAGGTACTGCTCAACGAAGCACTCGCCGCGACCGAAGGCGGCAACAGCCTCGCGGGTGGCGGACTCGAACAGTTCGGGGATCTCTTCGACGGTGTGCGCGACCTTCATGCCGCGACCGCCGCCGCCGAATGCCGCCTTGATGGCAACGGGAACGCCGTATTCCTTGGCGAAGGCGACGACTTCGTCGGCACCCTGCACGGGGTCCTTGGTGCCTGCGGCCATCGGGGCGTTGGCGCGCTCAGCGATGTGGCGAGCGGTGACCTTGTCGCCTAGGTCGCGAATCGACTGCGGTGACGGACCGATCCAGGTGAGGCCAGCGTCGAGCACAGCCTGTGCGAAGTCAGCGTTTTCCGAAAGGAAGCCGTATCCGGGGTGGATGGCGTCAGCACCGGAGCGAGCGGCAGCGTCGAGCAGCTTGTCGAAGACCAGGTACGACTCGGCGGAAGTCTGGCCACCCAGTGCGAAGGCCTCGTCGGCAAGCTGAACGAACATGGCGTTCGCATCGGGCTCGGCGTAAACGGCAACACTGGCGATGCCCGCATCCTTGGCGGCACGAATGACGCGGACGGCAATTTCGCCGCGGTTGGCGATGAGGACCTTCTTGATGGTCGTCTGGCTGATCTCAGCGGAACTGGTCACTGGCACTCCTGTGGCCCACCGCTCGGCGGGCCGTTGTCGGGGACGGCGTTCACCATCCGGGGTCGACGGGCTGCGTCTCGTGCGGGACGTTTCCCGCGCGTAGTTCTCTCACGTACGTCGCTTTGGGCGACCAACGTGATTTCCGCGACTTAGATTATCGCACCGAGCGATTGCTCGGTACGTGGCATGTCGCACAACTATGGAAACTGTCTACCTCCCATTCGCTGTACGCGCGAGTAGGGAGGCAAAATCGTCAAGGAAGGTTGGCACGTTCTCAGCGCCCGTCGCCGGATATCGCGCGTGCATCCGCAGACCGCCCGGAGTTCGGTTGGCCCACACGTAAACTTCGTCGTCAGCGTACGAATGGCTCCGCAGAACTCGGGCTGCACCCGCATCGCCGATGTCGGATTTAGGGCTGGCCCGCGTGTCCATATAGGAGAACACCATGTGCGGTGATCCGGTGACGCCAATGAGATCTGCCACACGTAGGAACGGGAGGTCGGCCCCATGTCTCGAATTGGTTAGTTCGGCGGTACTTCGACACGCGGCGACGGCCAATGTTGGGTCGTCGGACACGTCGATCACCATCGGTGCCAGTCCGACAAACCAGCCGAGCGAATGTAGCCATGTCCGATCGGTCCGCGTGTGGCGCGGCATTACGACGGCAAACTCGTCGGCACCGCACGCCTCGCGGAAGGCGACGGCCAAGGCCCCGAGAAGGCCACCGACGAGGGAGGCCCCGGCCGCGGCACAGAAGTCTTCAAACCGGACCGCGGCGGATTCATCGAGCAGGAGGGCAGTCCGCGATGGTTGGACCGGCATCGGTGGCGCATCGTCGGCGGTGACGACACCCGGGCGCAGATCGCGGAGCGACGACGTGGAGGCCACCTTGGCCGATGGGTTCAGCAGGGGATTGGCTGGCATCTGATTGTCGAAGCGCTGAACAAAGTGGGCCCACGTCTGCGCTGCCGGATGGTCGATATCGGCGGCCTCGGCTTCCCGTCGCTGCGCGTCGCTGAAGTCGAGGTAGCTTCCCGACGACTCAAGCTGTGCCGGGCGACGATCGCGAGCAGCCCGGTACAGCTCCGACAGTTCGTGGTGTGCGGTCACCAGCGAATAGCCATCGACGAGCGAGTGGTCGGCGGCGAACAGCAAGGTGAAACTGTTGGGTCGGGCGACCGTTGCGAACCGGTAGGCCGGCCAATGCAGAGGTGCGGTGGCGCGGTCGAAGGAACCGGCAATCTGCTCCAACAGCAGCGGTGTCTCGGTATACCAACCGATGCGCGCCATCTTGAGCTGCACGGTTTCCGGCGCAGTTGTGTAGCGTTCCGTCAGGTAGTTAGCGTCGTGATCGGCTTTCAGGACGACGTGCGAGCGCAGCACTTCGTGACGGTTGATGTAGGCGGCTACCGCGGCGCGCACGGACGGCACCGACATTGGCTCGTCGAATTCGACGGACAGTCCCAGCCACGACTCCCGCCCGCCTTCGCGGTGCGTTCGGGCACGATATTCGAAGGCCGAGCGGAGATGCTCCTCGTGATTGTGCGAGGTTTCGCGGTCGTCGCGTCGCCAACTGCCGAGGCCGCCAGCGACTGCTGGAATCCATTCGACGAGGCCGCCCGGTCGAATTGGCGCATCAAGAATCTGGATGAAGTCCATTCCGGTGAGCTGGCTTTCAGCCTGCGGTTTGCTCTTTGACCTGACGCTTGATGCGGGCCAGCATTCCAGCCATTCCGTTCAGGCGCAGCGGGCTGACGACCGCTGCCAAGCCCAAATCGTGGAAGAAATCGTTCGGGACATCGGTGATCTCCGCCGCGCTGGCACCGTCGAGCCCCTCGTGCAGGATCGCCGCAAAACCACGCGTTGTCGGTGCCTCCGGCGGCGCGCTGAAATACAGGCGCACGGCCGACGCGTCGGAGGCGTCAACCGACAAGAAGATCGGCGACTGGCACTCGGGGACCGGTTCCATGGCCTCGACCTTTAACGTCTCCGGCAGATCAGGCAGATCTCTGGCGAACTCCAACAGAAGGGTCACCTTGTCGGAATCGACCATCTCCGAGAAGTCGGAGACGATTTCGGCAAGCGGGGCAGGCAAGCTCATGAGGGCCTTCGCTCACTCAGTTCGCAGCGAGGGTGCCGGGCTCTTCGCCGACCGCGATCGGAACGCGAACGCGGTTGCCCCACTCGGTCCACGAACCGTCGTAGTTGCGAACGTTGTCGAAGCCGAGCAGGTACGTCAGCACAAACCACGTGTGGCTCGAGCGTTCGCCAATACGGCAGTAGGCGATCGTCGGGGTCTTCGGGTCGAGGCCCGAGTAGACCTCCTTCAACTCTTCCAGCGAGCGGAAGCGACTGTCGGGTGCGGCGGCCTTCGCCCACGGGATCGAAACGGCCGTCGGGATGTGTCCGCCGCGCAGCGTGCCTTCCTGCGGGTAGTCGGGCATGTGGGTGCGCTCGCCGGTGTATTCCTGCGGCGACCGCACGTCGATCAGCGGGGTGCTGCCGAGTTCGGCAATCACCGCGTCGGCGTAAGCGCGAATCTTGGAGTCATCGCGCTCGACCACGGGATAATCGGTGGCCGGGTAGATCGGCACATCGAAGGAAGTCTCGCGCTGCTCATCCATCCACGCATCGCGGCCACCGTCGAGCAGTCGTACGTCTTCGTGGCCGAACAAGGTGAATACCCACAGTGCGTATGCGGCCCACCAGTTGCTCTTGTCACCGTAAATGACGACGGTGTCGTCGCGGTTGATGCCCTTTTCGCTCATCAGCTTGGCGAACTGCTCACCGTTGATGTAGTCGCGGGTCACCGGATCGTTCAGGTGAAGGTGCCAGTCGACCTTCTGGGCGGTGGGAATGTGGCCGATGTCGTAAAGAAGGACGTCTTCGTCGGACTCGATGATCTTGAGGCCGGGAGCCCCCAGGTGCGCCGACAACCACTCGGTGGTCACCAGCCGTTCCGGGTGTGCAAAGTTGGCGAATGCTGGATTCGGATCGAATTCCACAGTCACTGAAGGTCTCCCGCCGCTGCAAGTGCATAAACGCGGCCAAGTTTGACCGCCCCCTCTAGCATACTGACGAGTTCGATAGCGACTTGCGCAGGATCGATTTGGGCCCGGTTCCATTCGGTCAATTCGATCAATTCGATCGCTGAGATCGGGTGAATGACGCTGAGATCGGGTGAATGACATTGTTGTCCGAGGATTCGTTGCCGATGTTAGCGTTCTTCCCATGATGCGGAGGGGGAGTGCAGTGGTGCCTCGCAGGACTGGTGAGACTTGGCGAGCGACGCTCGCGGCCGTGGTGGCCCTTGCAACGGCGGCGACGTTGGCCGCGTGCGGGACAAACGGCACGCCTGAGCGGGTGGCGGTGAAGCCGCCGCAGCATTGCTCAACCACCAGTTGCCCGGAGCTCCCGGTGTATTCGTCGAAGCGGCTCGCACCGTCGGGTGTCGATGCGTCGAACCAAGCCACGGCAGCTCCCGCCTACATGAGCGAGGTGCTTGACGACCTCGATGCCGTCTGGCAGGACTGGTTCGCTCAGCTCAACATCGAACGGACTTCGGCGGGCCGCGCCCTGATTCCGGCGAATCAGCCGTTCGTCAGCAAGTGCTTGGAAGACGAGATGCCCGAGGGGATTCCGTCGGACTTCCCGAACGCCTTTTTCTGCCCAATCGACACGCAGCCGGACGGGAGTGGCACCGAGCGCGACGGCACGATCATCCTGCCGGAGCAGACTTTCACCGACATTTGGAATGGAAAACTGATGGGGTCGTCGGGCATCATGCTCGGTGATTTCACGGCGGCAACCATCATCGCCCACGAGTACGGGCACAACGTGGTGTTCCGCCTCAACCAGGCGTACGGCTTGGGTGACAACGGCGTTCCGACCGGTGACAACCGCGAACTCATCGCCGACTGCTTCGCCGGGAACTGGGCGGCCACCGTTTTTGAGCGCAAGGACCTGTCGTTCAAGGAAATGGCACAGGCCGCGGCACTCATCATCAGCGTCGGAGATGCGAAGTCCGGTCAGGGCCACGGAACTTCCTTTGCCCGCGCGACCGCCCTCTGGCGTGGCTTCAGTGAAAACTTGAAGCGGCAGGGCCAGCCCGGTGACTGCTTGAAGCAATATTGGCCAGAGGTCTTGCAGGGCTAATTCGCGGAGCGAATTAACCTACGACCGCCTACGAAGACGGTGGCCTACGAAGACGGTGTCGGAGCGATCCAGAGGTCGGTGACGTTGATGTTGATCTCAGCGAGCAGCTTGCGCACCAGCGGCAGACTGATGCCCAAGACGGATGAGGGATCGCCGTCGATGCCGTCGATGAGCCAGCCACCGTAGCCGTCGAGGGTGAAGGCACCCGCCACTTCAAGTGGCTCGCCCGTGGCGGCGTAGCGCTCGATGACCTCATCGGGGGCATCAGAGAAATGGATCGCCGTCGACTCGCAGCGGCTCGTTGAGGCGACCGTTTCGCCTTCGACGATTTTCCGAACGCAATGCCCAGTTAGCAAATGTCCGGTACTGCCGCGCATCGCCTTCCACCGCTCCACCGCGACGTCGGGGGTATGCGGCTTTCCCGCCAGCTCGCCATTGATGAGGAGCATGGAATCGCACGTGAGGACCACGGTGTCGACGGCACGACCATCCGCTACGACCGCCGCGACCACCGCATCGGCTTTCGCCTCGGCAAGGCGTGTCACGATCTCGTCGGATGGGGCACCGGCCAACTCGTCGAGGAGGGCGTCTTCATCCACATCCGAAACGACGACCGTCGGCCGCAGACCGGCCATTCGCAATACCCGCAAGCGGGTTGGCGAGGCCGATCCGAGGACGACGGTCGTCGAAGGTAAAGCGGGAACGCCCGTCACCAACTACCGCTGTTGGTGAAACTGCCGGGCTGACCCCAGTTGACGCGGAACATGTCGATGGGGCGACCCCAGTCGTTCCGGGTTGGCGGCTCAGTGTTGCCCGAGCCGCCGGCGGATGCGAAGACACCGACCAGGACGGCCAGTTCTTCGTCGGTGGGGTTGCCGTCGACGATGGTCAAAAACGGTGCGGCCGGCTTATCGTCGCCGGTTGCCGAGGTGACGTCTGCACTCATGCGGACTCGCCTTTCTGTTCTCGGGCGAAACTACAGTTCTGGCACGGGCAACTACAGGGGGATGTTGCCGTGCTTCTTCGGCGGAAGCTGAACCAGCTTGCGCTCGAGTAGTTTCAGGGCGTTCGCGATCTGGCCGCGGGTGTGGCTCGGCGGGATCACCGCATCCACGTAGCCGCGCTCGGCCGCAACGTACGGGTTCACCAAGGTGTCTTCGTACTCCTGCTGCAGTTCGAGCATCAGTGCGTTGACGTCGTCGCCGTTGGCCTGAGCTTCCTTGATCTTGCTGCGGTACACGAAGCCGACAGCACCGGAGGCACCCATGACGGCGATCTGGGCGGTGGGCCAAGCCAGGTTGACGTCTGCGCCCATGTGCTTGGAGCCCATGACGTCGTACGCGCCGCCGTAAGCCTTGCGGGTGATGACGGTGATCTTGCCGACGGTGGCTTCGCCGTAGGCGTACAGCAGCTTGGCGCCGCGGCGGATGATGCCGTTGTACTCCTGGTCGGTGCCGGGCAGGAAGCCGGGGACGTCGACGAGGGTGACGATCGGAACGTTGAACGCATCGCAGGTGCGAACAAAGCGGGCGGCCTTCTCCGAGGCGTCGATGTCGAGGCAGCCGGCGAACTGGGTCGGCTGGTTCGCCACGATGCCGACGCTACGACCGTCAACGCGACCGAAGCCGACGATGACGTTCATGGCGCGCTCAGCCTGCACTTCGAGGAACTCGTCGTCGTCCAGGATGTTCCGGATGACCTCGTGCATGTCGTACGGCTGGTTCGGGGAGTCCGGGATGATCGTGTCGAGCTCGAGATCTTCTTCGGTGAGGTTGTCCTCGATGGACCCGTCACGCTGCGGGGCGGGCAGACGGGGGGCGTCGGCGCGGCAGTTGCTGGGCAGGTAGCCGAGGAGTTCCTTGACGTAGTCGAGGGCGTCTTCTTCGTCAGCTGCCACGTAGTGGGCGACACCGGACTTGGTCATGTGGGTCGACGCGCCACCGAGGTCTTCCTGGGTGACGTCTTCGCCGGTGACGGTCTTGATGACGTCGGGGCCGGTGACGAACATCTGGCTGGTCTTGTCGACCATGACCACGAAGTCGGTCAGTGCGGGGGAGTAGACGTGGCCGCCAGCGTTCGGGCCCATGATGAGCGAGATCTGGGGGATCACGCCGGAGGCGCGGACGTTGCGGCCGAAGATTTCGCCGTACAGGGCCAGGGAGACGACGCCCTCCTGGATGCGGGCGCCAGCGCCTTCGTTGATGCCGACGAGCGGGCGGCCGGTCTTGATGGCCAGGTCCATGACCTTGACGATCTTTTCGCCGTACACCTCGCCGAGGCTGCCACCGAAGACGGCAGCGTCCTGGCTGAAGACGCAGACCTCGCGGCCATCGACGGTGCCGTAGCCGGTGACCACGCCGTCGCCCATCGGGCGACGATCGGCGAGGCCGAAGTTGGTGGAGCGGTGACGGGCCAGCGCGTCGAGTTCCACGAAGGAACCTTCGTCGAGCAGGTGCGTGATGCGCTCGCGAGCGGTCAGCTTGCCTTTGTCGTGCGCCTTATCGGCAGCAGCCTTGCCTACGGGGAACTCGGCTTCAGCGAGCCGGTTGCGGAGGTCGGCGAGCTTTCCGGCCGTTGTGTGGATGTCAGGTGCGGTGCCCTCATCGCGTGAAGCAGTGGTCATGACCATCGATGCTAACTATCTCCACCCCACCCCGGTCAATCGCGGCCAGAAGATGAGAAAAGCCTCACATTTGAAATCACTCTCAACATCCTCGTGTGAGGGCCAACACCCGGATCCGTAAACTGCCCTCCTATGAACAGCTCAGATCCGCGTCTCGAGGTCCCCGACCAGGACATCCTCACTGTCGAGTTGAGTGGCACCGCGTGGCGGCGGATTGAGGTGGTCGCCGAGACCGGTTCGACGAATGCGGACCTCATGGCCCGGCTCGCCGAAGAACCGGTATCCGCTGATGACATCAACGGCACAGTTTTGATCGCGGCGCGCCAAACGTCGGGCCGAGGCAGGCATGCGCGAGTGTGGGAAACCCCGCCCGGGCAGCTCGCGATCTCGGTGGCCGTCACCGTCGATTCGGCTGGCGTGGAGCACCTGGGTTGGTTGTCGTTGTTGACGGGGCTGGCCGTGCACGACGCCGTCACCGCGATGGACGGTGCCGCACCACAATTGAAGTGGCCCAACGATGTGTTGGCACCGGGTGTTGACGGTCAGCAGGGCGGAAAGCTGTCGGGCATCCTGTCGGAGTTTCGGCAGCTTCCCGGTGGTGGGGGAGTCGCGGTGATCGGGACCGGACTCAACCTCGACTTGCCCGCTGGGAGTGCCCCGGACACGGCGGCATCGATCAGCACTGTCGTGGGCAGGCCCGTCGACCAAACTGCTGTGGCAGTGGCCTACCTGCGGGCGCTGTCGGATCGGTTGGCCTCGTGGCCTGCCGACATTGCGGGCCTCGCAGAGGGCTACCGTGCGGTGAGTTCGACGCTGGGGTCGCGTGTCCGGTTGATCCTGCCCGGGGAAGTGGAAGTGATCGGGACTGCTGTCGACATCGACGACGAAGGCCGCATCCTCGTCGACGGGCCAGCGGGCGTCATCGCCGCCTCGGCGGGCGACGTGACGCACCTGCGACCCGTTTAAGCGTTGACCCTAGGCCTTGCGATGGCTGCTGCGGCCCATCGTGGGGATCAGCGTCAAGATCGGCAGGCCGATCACCAGATGCACGATGGCCGTGCCGATGCCCGACGAGATCTGTGCCGACAGCAGCAACGGCAGGAGGACTGCGGCGGCAATCAGTAGACCGACCACCCAGCCGTAAAACTTGTCTGGGGCGGGCGTAGAAATCTGTAGCAGATACCAAAATGCGCCCGCGACAATCGCGGTGACGAAACCAGCCAGCGCAAACCACAGCTCGCTTTGCGCTAGGGGGTTCCAGACGCCGAACTGTCCGGAATCGTTGATCTTCTGGACGATCGCCTGCATCACCCAGGCGACGAGCCATGCGGCCAGACCGGTCACCACGCCGGTCATCAGGACGCCGCCGCAGAACATCAACGGATCAATGTCCGGGCCGCGGCGGGGTGCTTTAGCCGGGGCGGGAGAGTACTGGTCGTCGTACTGTGCCTGCTGATCGTAGCCTTGGCCATAGTCGACCGGCTGACTGTAGGCCTGCGTACGAGGCGGTTGGCGGTAGTTCGGGTCGCGCGGATCGTTGTAGGTCATGGTCCCTATGCTCGCTCGGTGGGTGCCGTCTAGATGCCGATGGCCCCCGATCGGGCCAGTGTAGCGCTGTTATCGGCTCCCTTTAAGGTTCCGGCACTAAGGTAAGTCAGCATGGGCTACCCCCGCGAGAATCTGGCACCCGGCGAGGTCGTTGTCATCCATCGGCACCCACACTGGAAGAGCCTGGTTGTGCCGATTTTGGCATTCTGGCTGGGCACTGCGGTCGCAGGTGCTGCGGTCGGCTACCTGCGGTCGTCGGGCGCCTCGGATGCGGTGAAGTTCTGGGTCACGATCGTGATTGCGGTCCTGTGGGTAGTGCTGGTCGGCTGGTTCCTGGTACGACCGCTGCTGTCGTGGAAGACGACGCACTTCGTGGTGACCGACCGACGCGTCATCTACCGCAATGGGATCCTGACTCGGTCGGGCATCGACATCCCGATCCGGCGAATCAACACCGTGGAATTCCGGCACGGCCTCGTCGACCGGATCCTGCGCACCGGCACCCTCATGATCGAGTCGGCATCCGACGAACCGCTGCAGTTCCACGACATTCCGAACGTCGAGAGCGTGCACGCTCAGCTGTATCAGGAACTGCTCGACGAGCGCGACGATGACAGCCTCTTCGACTCGCGAGGCGACCAGTTCCGGGGTGATCGGAATCGGAACGACCCGCATCGGTCCGACCTACGAGGGGAAGGCCAGCGATGACTGGAAGCCGTCAAGTGCTGCTCGCCGAAGACGATGCGGCCATTGCCGAACCGCTCGCCCGGGCGCTAACGCGGGAGGGCAATGACTGCGACATCGCCGCGACCGGCCCCGATGCGCTGGAGCAGGCTCTATCGGGCGATTACGGGCTGTTGATCTTGGATCTCGGCTTACCCGGCATGGATGGCCTCGAGGTGTGCCGGCGGGTTCGTGCCGAACGCCCGCAGCTCCCCGTTCTGATGCTGACCGCACGGACCGACGAAGTGGATTTCGTTGTCGGACTCGACGCCGGTGCCGACGATTACGTCGGGAAGCCGTTCCGCCTCGCGGAACTGTTGGCGCGTGTCCGCGCCCTGATGCGACGCAGCGTAGCCACCGCAGAGGAAGCCGAAATCCTCGACTCCGGCGACATCCAACTCGACCCGCGTGCCAGGCGTGTCGTGGTCGACGGGGAAGACCTGACGCTCGCCAATCGCGAATTCGACCTTTTGCAATTCCTCATGGAGCGGCCCGGCGAGCTCGTCTCGCGCGACGACATCATGACCGCGGTCTGGGGCTCGGAAGACCTGCGATCGTCAAAGACCCTCGACATGCATATTTCCTGGATCCGCAGAAAGATCGGCGACGACCACCCGAAGAAGCGCAAGCACATCGTCACCGTCCGGGGCGTTGGCTTTCGCTTCGATCCGTAGGCTTTCCCCGTGCGCCGCCGAATATTGAAGATGATGATCGCTTCGCTCGTCGCCATGGGCGTCATGTTTGGCGTCCCGATGACGATCATTACCTGGGATTGGTTCGCCACCACGTCGCACCAGGATTTGTCTCGGCGACTTAAACGCATGAGCGAGCACGTCCTCGCCGAGGAAGCGGCTGGCCGTGCCGTGCCCGCTCAAGAGCTGAATCTGGAGCAGTTTCGACTGTTGGTGCCGAGGAACGGTCGGCTCACGCTGTCGTACCGGATTCCCGATCCTGAGCATCCCGGGACATACCTGCGCGGGACAAACCAGATCGGTTCGACGTTCGACGGTGCGTCGACCTCCGAATCGGTCAACCTTGGGCCGAACGCCGACCTCACCTTGGCTGTCCCTCAATCAGACATTCGACCAACCCAACTCTTGGCCGTGTTGACCCTGCTGGCCGCGGTGTTGATCGCCGTCATTGGCGGAGCGCTCGTCGCGGTGATTACTGCCAGGAGGCTGTCAGAACCGCTGACCGACGTTGCCGAGCGTGCCGGGGCGATGGCGCGTGGCGATTTTTCCTCGGACTGGCCGACCTACGGGATTGACGAACTTGACCGGGTGTCCTCGGCGCTCGCCGACGCGAACCAGGAAATCCTGCAGCGACTTGAACGCGAAGGCGCCATCGTTGGGGACGTATCGCATCAGTTGCGGAGTCGCCTGACGGCCATTCATCTGCGTCTCGACGAACTCACCCTGCATGCCGATCCCGCTGTGGTTTCCGAAGCTGAAGCGGGTATGGAGCAGGTTGAACGGCTGGCGAATGAGCTCGACGAAATGGTGACCGCATCGCGGGCGGACTCCAAAGCGCGCGTAGCGATCGATGTCGCCGACGTGATCGGCACCCTGATCCAGGACATGGAACCGGCGTTCGCGGCGCAAGACCGGGAACTCCGCATGGAGGTCGCCGACTCGGTGGAGCGCACTTACGGGAGGCCCGGACGGTTGCGTGAAGCTCTGAGCGTCCTCGTCGACAACTCGCTCATCCATGGTGCCGGTACCTGTGTGGTGCGCATCGGCATGTTGCCTCGCACCGAAATGGTGCGGATTACTGTCTCCGATGACGGTCCCGGTGTCTCCGACGAATTGGCAGCCGACATTTTCCGCCGCGGAGTGTCCGGAAGTAGTCGCAGCGGGTACGGATTGTCGCTGGCGCGGGCACTCGTCGAAGCGGACGGTGGGCGATTGGAACTGGTCTCGCGACGGCCAGCTGTATTTTCGCTGGTCTCGCCGATGCATCCGGTCGTTTCGGAGAGTTCAGCCGACGACGGATCCGACGACGGACTTATGCGTGTCCGAGTTCCTCATCGTTGAGTTCGCCGGCCGTCGGATTGATATCGGTGGAGCCGCCCTCGCCGCCGCGGGGTTGCTCCTCGGGAAACGCGAATCGGCGCAGTGCCCAGAATCGGAAGCCCATGCCGAGAATGTTGCCGAGAATAAAACCGAGAAGGAAGTCGACGACTGCCAACTCCAAACCGGAAATATTGGTGCGCAAGTCGAAAATATTGTTGGCGACGAAGATCGGTGCGGCGGCTAACAAAACGCCGATGCCGCTGATCATGAAGAACAATGTTGCTTCGTGGGTGGGTTCGCGACCACCGCGGTTCTTGAACGCCCACTCGCGGTTCAGAACGTAACTCAAGATGACGGCGATGACACCGGAAATGATCCTCGCGAACACAGGCTTGGTCTCCAGCACAGTGAACGCAAGGATGAAGTAGATGACGGTGTCGACCACGAACGTGGTACCGCCGACGATCGCAAACTTGATGAGTTCGCTGTGCTTCAACACCAGACGTCGCACGGGTTCAGGCAAGCTCTTCACTACCCCGTCAATGGTTGGCACAAGCGCCGAGTCTACTTAATCCGGTCCGAATGGTAAGCACCGGCAGGTGGCAGTGAGCGCGAGACCTGCCCGGCATGACACCATTGACGGGTGACTTCTCGCCCAGATCGTCGTTCTCCCGCCATGCCTACCGTCACCATGATCGGTGGTGGACAGCTGGCTCGCATGACGCACCAGTCAGCGATCGCTCTCGGTCAGTGCCTGCGGGTTTTGGCTGGCAGTGCCGATGAACCAGCCGCGCAAGTGAGTGCGAATGTGGTTTTGGGTTCGCACAATGATCTGGACGCGCTCCGTGCGGCAGCGGAGGGGGCGGTGGCGTTGACCTTCGACCACGAGGGCGTCCCGTTGCATCTGCTGCAGGCTCTGGAAGCCGAGGGAGTTAACGTCCGACCGCCGTCGACAGCGCTTCACTTTGCGCAAGACAAGCTTGCGATGCGGTTGCGCCTATCGGAACTGGGTCTGCCGATTCCCGACTTTGCTGACCTTTCTGGCGATTCGTCGGAGGCTCGCGCGACGCTAATCGCCTTTGGCGACGCCCACGACTGGCAGATCGTCCTCAAAGCGGTTCGCGGCGGCTACGACGGTCGTGGGGTGTGGCTGACGGATTCGCGCGCGGAAGCCCTTGAGGTTTTCGACGCGCAGGTTGGCGGCGACGCCGTGTTGATGGTGGAGCAAAAAGTGGCGATGGTGCGCGAGCTGTCTGCCATGATCGCGCGGTCGCCCTATGGGCAGGGTGCGGCGTGGCCCGTCGTCGAAACTGTTCAGCGAAAAGGCCAGTGCGCCGTCGTCGTGGCCCCGGCTCCCGGATTGAGCGCCGAACGGGCCGAGGAAGCGCAACAGATGGCGTTGCGATTGGCGGACGAACTCGGCGTTGTCGGCGCGATGGCCATGGAATTGTTTGAAACCGTTGACGGCACGCTCATCATCAACGAACTTGCGATGCGCCCGCACAACAGCGGCCACTGGACCATGGATGGTGCGGTGACTTCGCAGTTTGAGCAGCACTTGCGCGCGGTTCTCGACTATCCGCTGGGTGCGACGTCGGCACGCTCGGACGTGGTCGTCATGGCCAATGTTCTCGGCGCTGAACAGGCTCCGAGTATGTCGATGGACGAGCGCCTGCATCACCTGTTTGCCCGGATGCCGGAGGCGAAGGTTCACATGTACGGCAAGGGAGAGCGGCCCGACCGCAAGATTGGGCACGTGAACATTGTGGGGCTGGCGGGCGAAACGATTACGGACGTCCGCGAGCGCGCCGAGCGTGCCGCGCACTGGATGAGCCACGCGGAGTGGACCGACGGCTGGGATCCGCACGCAGCGTAGCCGCACCGACTTAATGCCCGACCTTCACCAGATTTGGAGCAAAGAATGACCGCACCGACCCCGCCCGCACCGCGCGTTGGCCTGATCATGGGCAGCGACTCCGATTGGCCGACGATGAAGGCTGCCGCCGAGGCACTCGCCGAGTTCGGTATCCCGTTCGAGGTGGGTGTCGTGTCTGCGCACCGCACCCCGCAACGAATGCTCGACTACGCGAAAGCCGCTGCCGGGCGCGGAATTTCGGTAATCATTGCCGGTGCGGGCGGTGCCGCGCACCTGCCGGGCATGGTCGCCTCGGCCACGCCGCTACCGGTGATCGGGGTACCGGTGCCACTGAAGTACCTGGACGGAATGGACTCGCTGCTGTCGATCGTGCAGATGCCGGCCGGGGTACCGGTGGCGACCGTTTCGATCGGTGGGGCGCGCAACGCCGGTCTCCTCGCCGCACGCATCCTCGGTGCTTCCGATCCTCGCTTGCAGGAGGCTATGTCGGCGTTCCAAGCGAGCCTGGAGGAAATGGTCCTGGAGAAGGACGAGAACCTGCGCCGCAGCCTTTTCGAGGACTGAGAGGGCCTGAACCGACCGGCTACGGGGCCAGGCGCGCGATGACCTCGCGAGCCGGAATGGCTTCGGCGGCGCGGAAGCCCGCTCCGGCCCACAGGTTGATGACGTCTGCATTGTCCGAACCCGCCCGGCGGATGGCCCCGGTGAGCGTGTTGATCTGCGGGTACACAGGCGGCGCTGTCGCGGTGTACGAAGTGATGAACGCGTTGACCAGGCCGCGGGCCAATCGGCCGGAGTAGGCCCGCGTGGTGACGGTCTCGGTGAATCGGGGGTCGACGAGTGCATCCCGATGGGCCTGCCGAGTGCCTGCCTCCGGGCAGCGCAGCAGCAGCGTTCCCACACTTGCGGCGACGGCACCGGTGTCGAGCAGAGCGCGTACATCCGCGCGCGAGGTGATGCCGCCGGCACCAACCACTGGCAGTTCGGTCGCTTCGATGACGGTTTTCACCAGTGGGATCGTATCGATTTCGGGGTCTTCGCCGGTGATGTGGAAGGTGGCGCGATGGCCGCCTGCCGACACGCCCTGGGCGCAGAGGGCGTCGACGCCCGCACGCTGGGCGATCAGCGCCTCCTCGACCGATGTCACGGTACCCATCACGGCCGTACCTGCCGCGTGCAAGCGAGCAACTGTGGCAGCGTCGGCACAACCGAAGGTGAACGATACCGCCGCCACCTGTTCGGCAATCAGCACCTCGATCTTGTCGTCGAATGAATCATCGGTGTAAGCAACAGTCTCGGGGAGGTCGACCCCCAACTCCGCAGCGAGCGGTAGGAGGTGATCGCGGAACGTGGCGAATGCCGCCGCGTCGAATCCGATCTCCTCCGGCACAAACAAATTCACTCCGAAAGGAGCGTCGGTCAGGGCCCTGATTTCGGCGATGGCGGCACCGAGTTGGTCGCCCGATAGGTATGCACCGCCGTGAATGCCGATACCGCCAGCGTTGCTGACGGCTGCGGTCAGTTCGGCGGTACTGACGCCGCCAGCCATGGGTGCGCCAGCGATCGGGACAGACAATTGGTCAAAGCTAAACACGTCAGGCCTCCTGTGGGACTCGAACTATTTCCAGGGTGACATTGCTGCGCAACACAAAACCCATGCGTTCGTACAGGCGCCGAGCCGGGTTGTCGCCGGAGGTGTGTAGAAAGGGAGTTTCGCCACCGTCAACGATCACCTGGGCAACGGCAGCCACCAACCGTCGTGCCAACCCTCGCCCGCGGGCATCGGGATGGGTGCAGACGGCGCTGATCTCGACCCATCCGGGAAGGTGGAGTCGCTGCCCGGCCATGGCCAGCAGCCGACCACCTTCGCGGTAGCCGAGGTACGTGCCCATCTCGATGGTGCGCGGCAGGAACGGACCGGGTTTGGTCAGTTCGACGAGCGCCGTCATCTCGGGCACATCCTCGACACCGAGCACGGTGAAGTCGTCACTGGCTTCGGGGACCACGTTTTCGCCCGAGTATTGGACCAGGTCGATGGTGTCGAGTGAATCCCAGTGGGCAGGCACGGGAGTTTGGCAATCCCGCACACTCGCCGTGCGGCCGGGGCCGGCGAGCGCAGCCATGTCCGCCCAGTCGGTGTCGGTCATCACGCGCGGATGCCCGTAGAAGACGGAAACGTCGGGTGTGAAACTGGTGATGCGACCGCGGCTGCGGGCGAACTCCGACTGCAGGCCGTTGAGGGCCACGTTGAAGGGGTCACCGAGCGAACGGTAGTCGAGCGAGTCGCTCACGCGACCTCCAGTTTCTGTCGGAAGAAGTCGATGATGGCGTCGAGTGTGTCCCGGGTCGGCTCGCCGGGCCGATCAATCAGGTGCTCGGTCACGACCGAGTGGGGCGGGATGAGGGCAGCGGGATTGGCTGCCGAATTGGGGAGTTCAACCCCGATAAAGGCGTCGCCGAGTTGGTCGCGCAAAAAGTCGAAGCGACTACCTGGCACTAAGAGATCATCCGCGAATCGCGCACCCATCACCTGAAGGCCCTTGGCGCAGCGGGCTTTCACCACGGTCAGGTCGTCATCGGAGATATCGATGGTGCGACGCCGCGCGGGCGTGATACCCAACGGAAGGGATGGCTGCGACAAAACTGGGGCCAGCATTGCGTCGTCGACCGCCATCCCGAGCGCAAAGCCGCCGGTGACGCACATTCCGATCGCGCCAATGCCCGGGCCACCGCATTCGGCATGTGCGTGGCGGCCGAGGGCACGGAGCCAGGCGACGGCGGGGGAGGTCTTCCCGGTGGCAAAGATCGTGAATTCTCTACTGACACAAACTTTTCCGAGTGAGCGAACCATGAGCGCTCCGGTGCGAGGAGCGTCGCTAAGGCCGGTTGGTTGCGGTTCGGCGCCGTCGACCCCAAACAGCGACGGTACGAAGACCGTGCATCCGGCGTCGCTCACACGTCGGGCAAAGTCGGCGACCTTCGGGGTCAGTCCGGGGATTTCCGGAATCACGATGACGGCCGGGCCCGATCCGCGCCGATAGTAGTGATGGCTGACGGAGTTCTCAGTGAACTCGCCGCGCTCGAACCCGTCGAGCGGGCCGTGGATCACGGGAGACCGCCCTTAGTTTCCGACGACGCGGCCATACAGGACCGAGTCGGCGAGCATTGCTGGGATGCGGGCGGGTTTGACGATGTCGGGGGAGTCGGAGGGAATCACGCGAACGCCGGCAATCTCAATCTTCTTGCCGCTTTGTTCAAGTGTGAATTCACCTGCTGCCAGCACGTTCTTGACCCAGTCAGAGTTCTCGCCGTAGTTGAGCGCAATGCTCAGGCGGCCGTCCTTAACAAAGGCGATCACGGGGGTGGTGTACGCGCGATTCGACCGGCGCCCGACGTGATGGACAATCGCCCACGGTGCGATCCGGCCGGCCCACAGGCCTTGGATCGGGTTGGTGACGTACTTGTTGGCGCGGGCGACCATGTGCGGAACCTTCATGGTTCCAGCTTGCCCCATTGGGACAGTCGGGGCGAGGTAGCCGGGGCGGAATCACTGGCAGCGTTGCGCACATTCAGAACTGTTCTGCGCCATACTTACGCCATGGCTACGACCGACCAGGTATCCACCGATGTGGCGGAATTTCGCATGCATGTCGTCGCCGAATCGATTCGACTTTTCGCCGAGCGCGGCTACGAAGCCACCCCGGTCGATGACATCGCGGCGGCCGCTGGCGTCTCGCGTCGAACCCTGTTTCGGCAGTTCCGGTCGAAGGAAGACCTGATTTTTGCCGACCATGAGTCGCTCCTGACTCAGGTCGACGAACACCTGAGCTTCGCGGAAGCTGCTGGCGAGGATCCGTGGTGGGCGGTGTGTGCGGCGGCGGAATTGGTTTTCGACCACTTCGCCGCGGTTCGGGAGTTGGCTGTTCGTCGGTACCGGATCGTCGCCCAGGTTCCGGCTCTGCGCGATCGCGAACTCGTGACCACCTACCGGTACCAACGCGTGTTCGAGGACTATCTGCGGCGCTGCCTGCCCGATGTGCCGCGGGTGCGGATCGTGGCATTTGCTTCGGCGGTGACAGGTGTCCACAACTTCCTGCTGCGGTCGATGGTGCGCGGCGAGAAGGAAGCGACGGCGCAAACCCTGCACCGCGAGCTGTTGACGATCCACGCCACCGCAATCGGGCCGCGGCCGACGCCGCCGACGACGCCCGACCTGTCGTCGCAGGTCGCCGTCGTGACGTTCCCGGCGGCAGCGACACCCGACGAGATTGCCGAAGCGGTGCGAAACCAATTGACGCGGCACTCAGTGCCGTGGTCAACTGAATTAGAATAAAAATGCGGCACTCAGTGACAAGCGGGTGTCTTGAAGCTGCGCGGCAGCGAAGGAGAAATGATGGGCAAGTTCGGAAACCCCGGTTTCGACCTCTTCCAGCTCCCGGAAGAGCATCAGGCGCTGCGCGAGGCCATCCGTGCCCTCGCTGAGAAGGAGATTGCGCCGCACGCCAAGGACGTCGACGAGAATGCCCGCTTCCCGGAGGAAGCGCGCGCCGCTCTCGTCGCCAACGGTTTCAATGCCGTGCACGTCCCCGAGCAATTCGACGGTCAGGGCGCAGACTCGGTCGCGGCCTGCATCGTCATCGAGGAAGTCTCACGCGTCGACGTCTCGGCATCGTTGATTCCCGCCGTGAACAAGCTCGGCACGATGGGCTTGATCTTGTCCGGAAGCGACGAACTCAAGGGCAAGGTGCTGCCGTCGATCGCGTCGGGCGAGGCCATGGCGTCGTACGCCCTGTCCGAGCGCGAAGCGGGCTCCGATGCCGCATCGATGAAGACCCGCGCCCGCAAAGACGGCAACACCTGGGTTCTCAATGGCTCCAAGTGCTGGATCACCAACGGCGGCAAGTCCTCTTGGTACACCGTCATGGCCGTCACCGACCCAGAAAAGGGCGCCAACGGCATCTCGGCATTCATGGTCCACAAGGACGACCCGGGCTTCACCGTGGGACCGCTCGAGCACAAGCTCGGCATTAAGGGCAGCCCCACCGCTGAGTTGTACTTCGAGAACTGCACCATCCCCGACGATCGGATCATCGGCGACGAGGGCACCGGCTTCAAGACGGCGCTCGCGACGCTCGACCACACGCGTCCCACCATCGGTGCACAGGCCGTCGGTGTGGCCCAGGGTGCCCTTGACGCAGCGATCGAATACGTCAAGGACCGCAAGCAGTTCGGTAAGACGATCAGCCAGTTCCAGGGCGTCGAGTTCATGATCGCCGACATGGCGATGAAGGTCGAAGCGGCACGCCTCATGGTGTACACCGCTGCGGCTCGCGCCGAGCGTGGCGAATCGAACTTGGGATTCATTAGCTCGGCATCCAAGTGCATGGCGTCCGACGTCGCCATGGAGGTCACCACCGACGCCGTGCAGTTGTTCGGTGGCGCCGGATACACCACTGACTTCCCGGTCGAGCGCATGATGCGCGATGCCAAGATCACCCAGATCTACGAAGGCACCAACCAGATTCAGCGTGTCGTGATGAGCCGCGCGCTCCTGCGCTGATCCCGTAAGCGTTAGACAGCAAAGATCCGCGCGGCCTCCGAGGTCGCGCGGATCTTTGCTGCTTAAGCCGCCAGACTGGAAGCGGGGCCGTTAGCCGCGCTGAACGGTGACCCTCTCGGTTTCGGCGATCTTCGCCAGGCGAACATCGTCGGCATCGCCAGCGACAAACACCAGCGAGGCACCCGACAGTAGGGGCGCGGCAAAGTTCTCGACGACATCGGCGGCCGTTCGCCACGGCCGGGTCGATAGGAGTCGGTCGTGGGCGGTCAATTGCGGATCGGCGGCAGCTAGCACGTCGGCGACGCTCAGTTGGCCGACGGCGTCGACTCCGGCACCGCCGGGGATGAACTGATCGCCGTGGGCGCGGATAGTTTCACCGAAATCGTTGACGCCGATCGGCAAGTCCCGCACGCCCATGGCGAAGGGGTCGAGCGGCACCACGATGACCTCGTCGGCGTGATGATTGTTGAGTTCATCCTTGGAGGTAAACGCGGCACGACCGTCGTCGCCGTCGTCGTTCAGGTCCACGGCCACGCCGGCCCACCATGCACCCAGCAGGATGGCCGCGGTCTGCCAATGCTCGGGAAGGTCCACGCGTACCCGGTCGCCCGGTGCCAGCATGAGGTCGTTGCGCAGGTAGTTGCCGATCTTGGCCGCCCAGTTACCGAGGGTCGCCGCCGACAGTTCGGTCCGCTCGCCGGTTGACTCGTTGTAATAGGTCAGCATGGGGCGTGCAGAGTCGGGGGTGGCGGCAAGAATTGCGCCGGTGATGGTGCTTTGGCTCATCGAGGAGTGCCTTTCACCAGTTTGCGCTAGCTAGTTGACGCAAACTGGACCGTTGGAATTGGCCTTGATGACCGATGTGCTGGGCTTCGGTGCCGGAGTCGATGCGGTCTGCGACGCCGGGTCGTCGTCGCTTCCGGTATTGGAGATGGCACCCAGGCCGAAGTTGTAGGTGTTCGTCAGGACCAGACGCAGTTTGTTGTCCGGAAGGGATGAGTCTTCGCGGATTTCGATCGGCCCGGCTTTCAAGTCGCTGACGAGTTTCTTCGCGGCGTCACTGTCGGCGGACTTGGCAAAGACCAGCGAATCGAACTCGTCCATCGGCTTATTTGACGTTTTGCCTTCCTGATAACCGAGGTTGCCGAGCAAGCGTAGGACGTTGGATGCGAGACCATCGACGGTTCCCGCGTTGACGACATCGACGGTGTATCCGGTGCGGGGATTGGTGGACTTGGCTGGCGCGTCGTTACCGAGCTGTTTGTTGACGAATGCCTGCACGGTCGACGGATCCACGCCGAGCACACTCTGGGTGCCGTCGTCGCTCCACGCTTGATCGTCAGCGATCGGGATGGTCGTGAACTTGACGTTGCCGCCGGTCAGATCCTTGAGATTCTCCGCGAACGTGACGATGTTCCAACCGTCGTCGATCACCACCGACCTCGACACCGCGTCCTGCAATTCCTGCAACTTGCCGGGGTTCGTCAACGTTTGGGTCGAGAGGATCTTCTGTGCGAGCGAAGCCATGTACACCTGCTGGCGAGTGATGCGGTCGAGGTCACCGCGCGGCAGATCGTGTCGCTGCCGCACAAAACTCAGTGCCTTGGGGCCAGTCAGCGTCTGGCGGCCCGCACGGAACCGGGCACCGGACAGCGGCTCGTTGACCTTTTGCTTGAGGCAAACGTCGACGCCACCGACAGCATCGGTGAGCAGGGCAAAGCCGAGCAGTCCCACCTCGGCATAGTGGTCGACGGTTATCCCGGTCAGCTCGGCGACGCTATCAATCAGCGCCTTGCGGCCAGCTTTGGTGCCGTCTTTCTCGGCCTGTGCCTCGCCGCCGCCAGCCTCGACTTCCTTGAGGCGGACGCCTTCCTTCGTGGCGCCGTAGGCGGCGTTGATCTTGCTCATCCCGATACCGGGCACGTTGACGTACGCGTCGCGGGGGATCGAGATGGCCGTTGCCCGTGAGCCATCGGTGGGGACGCGGATCAGGACGATCGTGTCGGTGCTGGTGGTGACGTCGCCGCCAACGCGCAGCCATTTCAGTTCTTCCTCCGACAGCGGATCTCCCTTGGCGTCGACGCGGGAGTCGGTACCGACGAGCAGAATGTCGATGGCTCCGTCGTCGCCGCCGCCGAGACCCAAATCGCTGAGCAGTGTCACTGCACTGTTGAGGTCACGGACTTTGGACCAGCCAATTCCGGTGACTGCCAGCGTCAGGACAGTCAACACGGCAACGAGACTGCGACCGATGTTTTTCGGAGCGACCCCGGCGATAGGGCGGGTAGTCCACGTTTTGACGGTGTCTCGGAAGCTACCGGGCGGAGTCGCCTTCCGCGGGGCGGATCTTGCGGCGGCTGGCTTGCGGCTGCCTGCGGACTTGCGGTTGCCCGTCGACTTGCGGTTGCCCGTCGAACTGCGGTTGTTTGCGGCCGGTTGGGGTCGGGAACCCTTCGCTTTCGAGTCCGGTCCGTCGGGCCTCTGGCGGCGCACAGGGGTGTGAATCTCTTCTGAATTGCGACGGTGGGCGTCGGAACCCGTGTGGGCGGGCGCCGGACGAGATGGCCGTGCCTTCCGCGGGCGATCATTCGTCGCCTCACCGGAGGTCGTGCCGTCATTCGCGTCCTCGGGGTCCCGAGGGCCTTCGCGTCGTGAATCCACCTGTCGTGCTATCCGATCTGTCGTACCACCACTGCCTCTTTCGGCAAGAATACTGATGGAAGGCACTCGAATGAGGGAGGCGCTACCGGTGTGGGGTGCGGTGATATCGCCCACCGGGTGCCGGTCACCCCGCCAGATGGACCAAGATGGTGCGTTATGAGTGCGAGCCAAATCTATGTGATCGGTGCTGCCGGGCAGGTGGGATCGGCGATGATGGCGACTTCCGACGGTCGTGCGGTGATTCCGTTGACCTCTGCGGATATCGACATCACCGATCCCACGTCGACCCGCAGTGCGCTCGCCAATCTCTCTGCCGGCGATGTCGTGATCAACACTGCCGCCCACACGGCGGTCGACGCCGCCGAAAGCGACCGGGCTGCGGCCTATGCCGTCAATGCGGACGGGCCAGCGAATCTGGCGGCCGTGACCAGTACGTCCGGGGCGCGCCTGGTGCACCTGTCTACCGACTACGTATTTGCCCATCCCGTCCTTGGTGACGACGGTGCGCCTCGGCCGTTCGAGCCTGACGACGTCGACGGCGTGCCGGAGACCGTTTATGGGGCCAGCAAACTGGCGGGGGAACGGGCGGCGCAGGCAGCCGATCCGGCGACCGTCGTGGTGCGCACCGCATGGGTTTTCACCGGTGGGCGTCAGGATGCCGACTTTGTCGCTACCATGTGCCGACTCGAAGCAGAGCGGCCGCAGATCCGAGTCGTCGCCGACCAGACCGGATCGCCGACCTATGGGCCCGATCTTGCGCGGGCCCTGTGGGACCTTGTCGATCAGCTGAATGAACCGGCGCTGCGCGGCGGTGCGGTCGTGCACGCCACCAATGCCGGTTCCGCGACGTGGTGGGACGTGGCCCGGGCAGTGTTCGACAATCTTGGGGCGCAACCGGAGCGGGTGCAACCGTGCACTACCGCGGAGTTTCCACGGCCAGCGCCGCGACCGTCGTATTCGGTGCTTTCGGCAAAGAGTTGGGTCGGTGCCGGGCTTGCGCCGTTGCGTGATTGGCGTGCGGCCCTCGGCGAAGCGATGACCGCCAGGTCGGGGGACGGCAACTCGCTCGGATAGTCTGAGCCGGTGACTGTCAGCTTCGCCGTCGTAACCGTGACGTATTCATCGGGCGACTACCTGCGTAATTTTCTCCGCACCCTCACCGCGGCATCGACCTCAACGCCTCAGGTCATCATTGCCGACAATGGGTCGACGGATGGTGCGCCGGAGCAGGCGGCAGCCGACTACGACAACGTGACGCTGGTACATACCGGCGGCAACATTGGGTACGGCGGTGCCGTTAATCGTGGCGTGGTTGAAATCGATCCGGGCGTCGAGTTTGTGCTGGTGGCCAACCCCGACATTGAGTGGTCGCCCGGCAGTATTGATGAACTTCTCGCAGCAGCTGAACGCTGGCCGCGGGCGGCGAGCCTCGGGCCACTGATCACCGAACCGGACGGCTCAATCTATCCGTCTGCTCGCCGCGTCCCCGACCTGGTTTCCGGAACCGGGCACGCCCTGCTTGGCGCCGTCTGGAAGTCGAATCCGTGGACTGTGGCCTACCTCAATGAGGATCAGAATGAGGACGTCGAGCGGCCGGTCGGATGGCTGTCGGGATCGTGTCTGCTATTGCGCCGCAATGCTTTCGACAACATCGGCGGCTTCGATTCCCGCTACTTCATGTTTATGGAAGACGTCGACCTCGGTGACCGTCTCGCCAAGTCCGGTTGGCTCAACGTGTTTGTCCCGAGCGCCCGCGTGATGCACGCCAAGAGCCATTCGGTGAGTAAGCATCCGGAGAAAATGATCCCGGCGCATCATGCCAGCGCCTACCGTTTCAACGCCGACCGGAATCCGGGACCGTTGCGCGCACCCATCCGATTGGCGTTGCGGGCCGGGCTGGCCGTTCGTTCCAAGATCGCCGTCGCCGCGGCTCTGCGCGAGCAGAAGCACGCACATCACCTTGGGAAGGAAACCCCGTGACCTCTTCTGTGCAGGCGCTCGTCCTCGTCGGCGGTAAAGGCACCCGACTGCGCCCCCTGACGCTGTCGGCCCCGAAGCCGATGCTTCCGACAGCGGGCACCCCGTTTCTGACGCATCTGCTCTCGCGTATCCGCGAGGCAGGTATCACCGATGTGCTCCTCGGGACGTCGTACCAGGCGGAAGTTTTCGCCGAGCATTACGGCGATGGTTCGTCCCTCGGACTCAAGCTGACCTATGTCACCGAAACTGAACCGTTGGGGACCGGCGGCGGTATCCGCAACGTGTACGACCATCTCACCGCCGACACCGTCCTCGTTTTCAACGGAGACGTATTGGGTGGCACCGATATTCGCGATGTTCTCGCGACGCACGAGGAGTCGAAGGCCGAGGTGACGCTGCATTTGGTACGCGTCGGCGATCCCCGGGCATTCGGCTGCGTTCCGACCGACGCCAATGGCCGTGTTACAGCCTTCCTCGAAAAGACGCAGGATCCGCCGACCAATCAGATCAATGCGGGCACCTACGTCTTTAATCGCAACGTGATTGGGGAGATTCCGGCCGGTCGTGCAGTGTCGGTGGAGCGGGAGGTGTTCCCGTCGCTGCTGGCTCAAGGCAGACACATCCATGCACACGTGGACGCTGCCTACTGGCGCGATATGGGTACTCCCGAGGACTTTGTCCGGGGCTCGGCGGACCTCGTTCGCGGTATCGCGCCGTCGCCGGCCGTCGCCAAGCCGTGCGGAGAGTCGCTGGTTCTTGCCGGTGCCGATGTTGCCCGTTCGGCCGTGCTGATCGGCGGGACCGTGGTGGGGCGCGGTGCCAAGATCGGCGCGCGTGCACGACTCGACGGTGCCGTCATCTTCGACGGCGCAACAGTGGAGGCCGGGGCCGTGGTGGAGCGCAGCATCGTCGGATTCGACGCGAAGGTCGGTGCCAACGCCTTGATCCGTGACACCGTGATTGGCGACGGCGCGATCGTCGGCGCTCGCTGTGAACTTCTCCGCGGTGCTCGAGTGTGGCCGGGCGTTGAGATTCCCGAGAGCGGGATCCGGTTCTCGACCGACGTCTAGCCCTTAGGCTTTTGCTGCTGCCAACAAGCCGGTGCCAACGGGAATCACCGCGGGCAGCAGTCGGTCGTCTTCGGCGATGATGACCGCTGCCTCGCGTGCGGCCAGGGTGCGCGGATCGGAGGCATTGCGGTCGGCGATGGTGCCGTCAGCGGAGGCGTTGTTGACGACGACGAGGCCACCGGGCCGAAGAATTCGGATCGCCTCGGTGACGAAAAGCGGATAGCTCAGCGGAGCACCATCGATAAATACGAGATCGTAAGTTTCGTCGGCCAACCGGGTCAGGACATCGGTCGGCGCACCGTTAATCAGGCGCGTCCGCCCCGGTGCGATATGTGCTTCTGCGAACGTTTCGCGGGCCGCACGATGATGCTCAGATTCGGGATCGATCGTGGTCAAGACACCATTTTCAGGCATTCCCGCCAGCAGCCACAGTCCACTCACCCCGACCCCGGTGCCGATCTCCACGACGTGCTTGGAGCCCGCCACCCGCGCCAACAATGACAGCAGCGCACCCGTTGCCGGAGAGATGGCACCGGCACCCAACTCCTCGGCCCGCATTCGGGCACCCGTGAGTGCATCATCTTCGACGATGGCGGCTTCGGCATAGTCGCTGATCGATTGGGATGCGCCTGCGGTGTCAGTCATGACAACGAGGTTGCCACAGTGCAGTTGACCTGGGCCTGCTGGCACGCCGAATGGGCCGGTTCTGGCCCGTCGCCTTCATCCTTAGGTAACGCTCAGCCCAGTAATAGGTCACCCACATTCAGATGGGACAGGGTAGAGCCTGGTAGTCCGGAATATCGATCGCGTCGGTGGCGTTGTACGGGAAACGAACCTCCCAGTGAAAGATGCCGCCGCGAGGAAAGGAACTGGCACTTCAACAATGACCGTCCCTGAGATTGGCAAAGCGGCACAAGAGCGTGCAGCACAAGACAGTTCGGCAGGAGCCTTCCGCGGAACTGCAGGATTCGACGCCACCGGCGATCGGACCCTGATGCCATCGTGGGATGAGCTCGTCGCTGAACACGCCGACCGGGTGTACCGCCTAGCCTTCCGTCTCTCCGGTAATCAGCACGACGCCGAAGACCTCACGCAAGAAACGTTTATCCGCGTCTTCCGGTCGCTGACAAACTACAAGGCCGGCACTTTTGAAGGCTGGCTGCACCGCATCACCACGAACCTGTTTCTCGACATGGTTCGTCGCCGCAGCAAGATCCGCATGGAAGCCCTCGAGCAGGACTACGAACGGATTCCGACCACCACGCCGGACCCGCAGCAGGCCTTCGCGGACGCCAACCTCGACCCCGACCTGCAGGCCGCGCTTGACTCGCTGGCACCGGAGTTTCGTGCTGCCGTCGTTCTCTGCGACATCGAAGGACTGTCGTACGAGGAAGTTGGTGCCACCCTCGGAGTCAAAATGGGCACGGTTCGCAGCCGAATCCATCGCGGGCGCCAAGGGATTCGTGAGTTCCTCGTCAACCGGGGCTACACGGACAGTCGTTCCGTTTCCATGGCGGACTAAACACCGCCACGCACACCGGCGTCGGTGCAGCGCATCTTCGGCTACCCTCGGCAGTTGCGATAATGTGAGCTAGACGTAGGACGTACTGCAACGAAAGGGGTGACGCCCGTGGGCCTAGGACAGCAAGGCCGTTCCCGGGGGAGCCGGTGGCTGCCATCGCAGGCGATCCCTACCCCGTTGCCCGACTACCGAGCGCCGGTGGGATTCGGCTCGACGGAACACTTGAATCCGGAAGCCGTCGTTGCCTACGTTGATAACGAACTCACGGCTTCCGCCTCGTCGCGCGCAGACGCCCACCTGGCACTGTGCCCCGACTGTTCACGCGAGGTCACCGCGCAGGCTCGGGCCCGCAAAATCCTGCAAGGCTGCCAAGGCAAAGTCAATGCACCGGAGTCGCTGCGGGCTCAGTTGAGCCAAATTCCGACGCAACAAATCGACCTGCGTCGTGATCGTCGCACTAACCGCTGGGGCCGCTGACTCGTGACCGACAGTTCTGTATCTTCTGACCTTGCTACGCGTCCCGATGCCCCTGTTCGTCCGGAAGTTTCCGTGCCCTCGGAAGTGGCCGCCACATTTGGTCGGCCCGACGGTGTCCGCGGCTCTTTTGCCTCCGATGCCACGCCCGTGCGTGGCCCGCAGCCGGAGATCGCACCGCCCGACCCGGTGCTCGCCGAGGCTTTCAGTCGTCCCGTCGGCGAAACCGACACGCTCCAACGCGACCCTTATGCTCAGCCCGACGTCGAACCCGAGGTGGAACCCGACCCGTGGCGCGACCCGGACAGTGCGGCAAGGCTGTCTGCCCCGGCCGTCGCCGAGGATGCGGTAACTGCGGTCAGCGAGGGCCCCAAACTTGGGATCCGCGAACTCCTCTTCGGTGGGCGTGTCCACTGGTGGGCGTTGGCGACCCTCGGCCTGTTGACCCTGTTGATCGGCCTCTTCGGTGGTCTCATCGGACGGTGGACCGCCGAGGTGGTGTCACCGCTGCATGCCAATAGCGTCCAGTTGGAAGGCGAAGCCCCCAATTCCGATAGCGCGAGCACCAATGTGGCTCGGGTCGCGAAGGCCGTCCAGAATTCGGTTGTGACGATTGAAGTTCGGACGGCAGTCGACGGTGGCTCTGGTTCCGGATTCATCGTGGACAAGCGCGGCTACATTGTCACCAATAACCACGTGATCTCGAAGGCGGCGAACGACTCGAAGGCCAAGCTCGAGGTGGTCTTCTCGGATCGGCAGCGAGTTCCAGCGCGACTGGTCGGCCGCGACATTAAGACCGATCTCGCGGTTATTAAGGTCGACGATGTTGCCGGCTTGACCGTGTCAAAGCTCGGTGATTCCGACAAGCTGCAAATCGGCCAGGAAGTCATCGCGTTTGGTTCGCCACTGGGCCTGGACAAGACGGTGACGAGCGGAATTGTCAGCGCCCTGGGCCGCGCAGTGCCATTGCGACCCGACGCCGACTCTGATACCGATGCTGTGATTAATGCCATCCAGACGGATGCGTCGATCAACCCCGGTAACTCCGGCGGTCCGCTGCTCAACGATGATGGCCAGGTTGTCGGCGTCAACACTGCGGGCGCGATGACTGCTGGTGGTTCGATCGGACTCGGTTTCGCCATCCCGGTCAATGAAGTCATTCCGATCGTGAACGCCCTGATCAAGGATGGCAAGGTAAAGCATCCGGCGATTGGTATCTCGGCCGCGACGGTCCGTAACGACCGGGTTTTCGGCGCGAACGTCAAGGACGTGGCTGCCGGTAGCCCGGCTGCTGCGGCCGGTGTTCGCGAGGGGGATGTGATCACCAAGTTCAACGGCCATCAAATTGAGGGTGCCGACGAGTTGACGGTCGCGGTGCGGACGTCAAAGATTGGTGAGAAGGTTAAGTTCACCTATTGGCGTGACGGCCGGTACTTCGATGGCGAGATGACGCCGGTCAGCGACTAGCGAACGGCGCTTTCCACAGGTGTTCGTCGAGGGCGTCGCCGTGTGGCTGTTGCTACGAGATTGACGTTGTTGCTGCGAGATTGACGAGGAAGCATGTTTGCCAGTGTGGGTTGGGGCGAGTTGCTCATCCTGTTGCTTGCTGCGCTGATCATCCTTGGTCCCGAGCGGCTGCCGGGTGCGGTGTCGTGGGTAATGGGTTCCATTCGCAAGGCCCGCGACTACGCCACGGGGGCGAGTTCGCAACTGCGCGATGAATTGGGCCCGGAGTTCGATCAGATCCGTGAGCCGCTGAGCCAACTCAACGAACTGCGACAGATGACCCCGAAGTCGGTGGTCACCAAGCACTTGTTCGACGGGGACTCGTCGGCGATTGACGGTATGACGAAGAACGTTCGCGATACCTTGGACCTCGGTAAATCGTCGTTGACGAACCGGGACAGCCCAGTTGCCCCGACCCCGCCGACCTCGTCGACTTCGCCGGAGGAGCCCAAGGCCCCCCGAGCCAACGACGTCACCGACTGGGACGCCACCTAGCCCCGCGCCCCGCGCCCGGCTTTTCCACAATCTTTTGGGCCTCCGGCCCGGCCCTTTTCCGTCACGAAACGACCAAACCATCACCGATTGAGGCTTCCGGTGATGGTCTGGTCGGTCTGCGGTCGTCAAATGTGACAGAAATGGGGGAAATCCGGGGCCGACCGAGCGGGCGGCAGGATTCGGGGCCTACTGGTGGCGGGTGGTGTCGATGCCGAGGTTCATTCCCGCTAGGCCGCGGCGGCGGACAGCGAGCTTATCGGCAATCTTCAACAGTGCCGCGCCGGAACCCGTTTCCGGGCCAGACAGCACGACGGGAGTGCCAGCGTCGCCACCTTCACGCAGGTCCTGCTCCAACGGAACCTGACCCAGAAGTTCGACGGTCGCGCCGACTGCACGCGTCAACCGGTCGGCGACGAGTTGCCCGCCGCCGGAACCGAAAGGCTCCATCCGGGTGCCGTCGGGCAGGTCCATCCACGACATATTCTCGACGACGCCGAGGATCTTCTGGCGTGTCTGCAACGCAATCGCACCGGCACGCTCTGCCACCTCTGCTGCAGCCTGCTGGGGCGTCGTGACAACAAGGATCTCCGCACCGGGAATCAGCTGTGCGATCGAGATTGCGACGTCACCGGTGCCGGGCGGGAGGTCTAGGAGGAGGACATCCAAATCGCCCCAGTAGACATCCGCCAAGAACTGTTGCAGCGCTCGGTGCAGCATGGGGCCGCGCCACGTGACCGGGGTGTTCCCGTCGGTGAACTGGCCGATCGAAATGAACTTCACGCCGTGGTTCTGCGGCGGCATGATCATCGACTCAACTTGGGTCGGCTTCGCGTCGCTGCCGAGCATGCGAGGAATGCTGTGACCGTAAATGTCGGCGTCCAACACGCCGACCGACAGACCGCGGGCGGCGAGGGCCGCAGCGAGGTTGACGGTGACGCTCGATTTGCCGACCCCGCCCTTGCCCGAGGCAATTGCGTACACGCGAGTTAGGTTGCCGGGCTTGGCGAACGGGATTTCCGGCTCCGCTCGATCGCCGCGGAGGCTCTTGCGGAGTTCGGTGCGCTGTTCGTCGTTCATGACGTCGAGTTCGACGCGCACGGTGCCGACACCGGGAACATCGGCGACCGCGTTCTCCACACTCTCGGAGATCTTGGTTTTCATCGGGCAACCGGCGGTCGTCAAATAGATGCCGACGTCAACGCTGCCGTTATCGGCGACGGCAACGGATTTCACCATGCCGAGGTCGGTGATCGGTTTCCCGATCTCCGGGTCCATAACCTTGCTCAACGCGGAGCGGACAGCGGATTCAGTGGGACTGGCGACGGTGCTCACGCCTCCACCATATCCTTGCGACGACAGTCCCGGCCGATCGGCTTAGCCGTTCGAGCCGCGACAACGACTAGCGTGCAGTCGGTTTGGCGGTCGGCGCCTGCTGCTTAGGCTTTGGCTGAGTCGGCTGCGGCTTGGGGGTCGGGGCCGGTGCCGGACCAACTCCCGGAGGCAAGCAAATGACGCCGAGGCAATTCTGCGGCGGCTTCGGTGCAGGCTTGGAAGTCTTTGGCGTTGACGGCGCAGTGGACTTCGGGGTCGACGGCTTGGTCCTGTCGGCCTCGTCCTTCTTCTTCGTCTTGTTCTTGTCCGGTTTGTCATCAGCCGGTGCGTTCGACATTTCCGGGATCGGGGTCGTCGGCATGACACCGGTCGAGTAGGCGCCCGCCCAGCCGAGGACGTTGTTCGCATACGCCACCGAGCGGTTATAGCGCAGCACCGCATTCACTCGGTTTTGGGCCGACATGATGTCGCTGACACCCGCACACAGGTAGCGACCCGCGGAGTAGGTGGCGTCAAAGATGTTGTCCGGATTGGCCTGACCGTCGCCGTTGCCGTCCGAACCCCACGAGGCCCACGTGCTCGGAATGAATTGCATCGGACCCATGGCACGGTCGTGGCCGAGGTCGCCATCGAGTTTGCCGCCGTCGGAGTCGTGGATGACCGCATTACCGGCGAGCGAACCGTCCAGCACCGGTCCGCGGATCGCCGTGCGAGTGTTGCCGGATGCATCGACGTTGCCGTTGCCAGCGTGCCCGGATTCGATACGGCCAATGCCTGCGAGCAGGAACCAGGGGAGCTTGCACTGGGGAGTCTCGGCCGCCACGCGTGTTGCCGCTAGCTTGTAGGCCTTCAAGACCATGCCGGGAATGCCGAGCGGGCCGGGCGGCAGGTTGGCTGCGAGCCGGAATTGGGCAGCGTCATCGCCGGACACGGCGGGATCGGCGGGTGGAGCAAAACCAATGAGGGGGGTGCTGCGCGTCGGGACGGTCTGTTGGTCGGCGGCGATGACCGAAGTGTGATCGCCGCTCAGGGCGACGGCAGCTTGGCCGGATGCGGTAGTCGATGACGGTTCAGGAGCCACGCTCGAAGCGGCGCCACCAAGTACGAGTGCCCCCAAAGCCACGGCGGTCGTTCCGACGGCCATGCCGTGGCGCGGAATGTGAACCCGATTCGGGTGATTCCGCCAGAAAGACATCCCCATAAGCCTTCTCTACTTAACTCGCGTGTCGGTCCGACAAATTGCAGGGAGACTTTGCGATCATCCCCCCGGGTGACTGTGAGCCAGCATACATGGCACGATTCCTTCGGTCATGTTGGATCTGTATCTTGGGATTTTCCAGGCGCAGCAGCGAGCCGTTTGGCGAGTTCGTCTACCAGATCCTCAAGTTCGTGACGAAGGTAGTCGCGTGTGACCGTATCGCCCACGGCAATCCGGACAGCTGCTAGTTCGCGCGCCAAGAACTCGGTGTCATCTTTGGTCTGGGCTGCACGTGCACGGTCTTCCTCAAGGGAGACGCGGTCGCGATTCTCCTGACGATTCTGCGCCAGCAAGATCAGTGGTGCGGCGTAGGCGGCCTGGGTCGAGAACGCGAGGTTCAACAAAATGAACGGGTAGGGATCCCATTCAAAAGCAAAAATGCCAACGTTGAGGAAGATCCACACCACGACGAGCACGGTTTGGATAGCCAGGTACCGGCCGGTTCCGAGGAAACGGGCGATGCGTTCGCTATAGACACCGATAACGTCGGAGTCGAGGTTGAAGTTGAGGCCGCGGCGCGAGCTGGGCGTATCTAGGTGTCGGCCGGCTGGGCTCATACAGCGTTGCCTTCCGGGTCGGTCTCACGCCAGTCGCGAGGAAGTAGGGCATCAAGGAGGTCGTCAACAACGACTGCGCCAAGCAAATGCTTGGCGTCGTCGATGACGGGCGCGCACACCAGATTGTAGGTGGCGAAGAACCGCGTCATTACCTCAAGGGAATCGTCGGGATGCAGCCGCGGCATTTCTTTGTCAAGGATGCCACCCACCAAGTTGGCGGGCGGCTCCCGCAAAAGCGCTTGGATGTGGACGGCGCCGAGAAACTTGCCGGTTGGCGTATTTGTCGGTGGGCGCACCACGAACACCATGCTCGCCGCAGCCGAATTGATGTCGGGGTCGCGGAGTCGAGCGAGGGCCTCGGAAACCGTGGCATTCGCGGTCACAATCACGGGTTCGGGCGTCATGACACCGCCAGCGGTATCGGGGGAGTGCATGAGCAGGCGTCGGACCGACTCGGAATCTTCGGGATCCATGCGAGCCAGAAATGCCTCGGCCTCAGCTTGGGGCAGTTCGCCCATGAGGTCGGCGACGTCGTCGGGATCCATGGCCTCGAGGACGTCGGCGGCACGCTCGGGATCCATGCTGCCGAGGATGGCGGTTTGGTCGTCCGTCGGCATTTCCTGCAGAACGTCGGCGAGCCGCTCATTGTGCATGGCGGCGGCGATCTCGTCGCGCCGCTTTATCGGCAGCTCGCGCAGGGCGTTCGCGACGTCGGGGGCACGCATGTCCTCGAACTGGGCGAGCGCCATCTCGACTCCTTGACCTGACCGCGCCAATTCCAAGTGGTTGAGGCCGAGCACGTGACGCCATTCCACGACGACGGTTTCGCCCCGTCGCCGCAGGCCCTTGCGGGTGGTTCGGAGGGCAACCCGGCTGACCATCCAGTCGCGACTGCGGTTCTGCTCGATGGCGAGGTCCACCACGACGAGGTCGGTGTTGTGTAATTCAACGCAGTCCGGGTCGTCGGTCCGGACCTGCGTGTCGAGGATCTGGCCGACGGCGAGGGCTTCGTTGGGGCGCAGGCTGATACGGCGTAGGTTGACGTGTCCGGTGGTGAGGGTGACAGCGTCGGGCTCAATGCGTGTCACACGCAGCATGGGGACGAAGATCCGACGGCGGGTGGTCAACTCGACGGCGAGGCCGAGGGCTCGCGGCTGCTTTCCGGGCATGGGCATCGAGATGACGACGTCGCGGACACGGCCAATCGATTCGCCGTCGGGCCCAAGCACGGCAAGTCCGACTAGTCTGGCCACATAGACCTTGAGGGCGGGCGTCATGCCCCCAAGCCTAAAGCGAACAGACCTCAGGAGCAGAAGTGACGAACCCAATGCGACCAATGCCGGGCATGCCGACACCTCCCAAAGGGTGGCCGGTTGGCTCGTACGACACTTACGCGCAGGCGCAGCGCGCAGTCGACCACCTTTCCGATAACCAGTTCAAAGTGGAAGACCTGACAATCGTCGGCGTTGACCTGATGCAGGTTGAGAAGGTCCTGGGTCGGCTCACCTGGGGCAAGGTGATCGCCGGCGGTATCGGCTCGGGTGCCTGGCTTGGCCTCTTCTTCGGTGCGCTGGTGTCGTTGGTGGTCGGAACCACATGGACCCCCATCCTGTTCGGTGTCATCGCAGGCATGGTGTTTGGGCTCGTTAGCGCCAGCATCCCGTATGCCGCGACCCGCGGCCAGCGTGATTTCACCTCGACGATGCAATTGGTCGCGGGCCGCTACGACGTTCTTTGTGATCCGCGGTCGGCGGAACAGGCGCGCGACATGCTCGCTCGCCTCGCCATTCAGTAGGGGCGTTCGTCGCCTCTGAGTCACGCGCAACACGCATTCTTTGAAGCTGTGCGCTGTGTCACCCAGTCGTGGGATAACCTAAGCGACGCATCAGCTTTCACAGCTGGTTCTTAGACGTGGGTGAACGGCAGGAGGCTGGCAGCGAGATGAGCAAGGGTTATTCCGCGCCACGTAAACGCGTAGGCAAATCACCACTTTGGCAGGGGCGGTCACTGGTCAGGCGGGTTACGGCCGCAGCGATGGCGGCCGCGGTCGCAGTGCCCCTATTTGCGGCCTGCTCGACGGGCTACGAAAAGGGCGTGCTCAACATTTACGCCCCGACCGACGGCTTCGATTTCATTAAGCAGTTCGCCGAGACCTGCAGCAACGAGTCGGGCGGCAAGTACACCTTGAAAGCCAACGTCCTCCCGAAGGGTGCCGACGACCAACGACTGCAGTTGGCTCGTCGATTGGCGGGCAACGACCGCACGCTCGACCTCATGGGCATGGATGTGGTGTGGACGGCCGAGTTCGCGAATGCTGGTTGGCTCGTTCCGATTCCGGACGACATTGCAGCCGGGATTGACCAGACGAATCTCGCCGGCCCGGTGGCAACCGCAATGTGGCAGCGACCCGACGATGCCGCCAAGCGCATGTACGCCATGCCGATCTGGACCAACACCCAGCTGCTGTGGTCGCGCCCGGACATGATGAAAAAGACGATCGGCACTCGTAAGCCCCCGACGACGTGGGACGAAGTCCTGAGCGATACCGCGGCCATCGCAAAGGCCGGTGGCCCGAGCTGGATCATGGTGCAGGCCAAGCAGTACGAGGGCCTGATGGTGTGGTTTAACTCGTTGCTCGCGAGTGCTGGCGGTTCAGTGCTCGACCCCGACGACGCATCGAAGGTCACTCTGAACGACACCCCCGAACACCGGGCGGCGACGTTGAAGGCGCTTCAAGTCATGAAGGCGGTGGCGAAGGCTCCGGGGCAGGATCCGTCCGTCACGCAGTCCGACGAAGGTACGGCTCGTCTTGGAATGGAAGAAGGCAAGGCAGCCTTCGAGATCAACTGGCCGTTCGTGTGGGCGTCGGCCCGGACCAACGGCGCAACCGGCGATGTGGCCTTCCTGAAGGACACCCTCGCGCCGTACGCGGATCTGTTGACGAACGAAGACAACCCACCAACCGATGCCCAACTGGCGCCGATCAACAAGAAAATGCGCGCCCGCTTCAACTTCAGCCGCTACCCGGGCATCTTCCCCGACAAGCCGGCCAAGTCGACCCTTGGCGGATTGAACATTGGTGTGGCGACCACCTCGCAGCAGCCGGAGTTGGCGATCGAAGCAGCCAAGTGCATGACCAGCGAGCAAGCGCAGAAGGTGTACGCAATTTCCGGTGGCACGCCGCCGACAATCGCGTCACTGTACGACGACCCCGACTTCAAGCTGGCCTATCCGATGGGCAATGTGATCCGCGACCAACTCGAAGCTGATGCGGCCGCGCCGCGCCCGGCGTCCCCGCAGTATCAGGCGATTTCGACGCTGGTGACCGCCACGCTGGCACCTGTCGGCGAATGGGATCCGGAGACGATGGTCGACAAGTTGGCCGAGCAGGTCCAGCGGGCTATCGACGGTGAAGGAATTATCCCGTGACCGGCGACACCCCGGGCGGGGATGCAGCAGACGATCCGGAAACCCCCGGTGGCGACCACTACGGTCTGACGCCAAATCAGCCCGCCCCGGATCCATCGCCGGGCAAGCATGCCCGCGCCGAGGACACTGAGGTTCCGACGCCAGCACCGGGTACTGTTTCGGACCCGAGTCCGTCCGTCCACTCGGACGTCTGGCAGGCCCCGGAAAGTTCGCCAGCGGTCGAACCGCCGGTCAACGAACCCCCGGCGTTTTATCCGGAGGCTGACCATCCGGAAACCGTTCCTATCCAGTCACCTGCGCCCAGTCGGGAGCAGTTGACCGAACCAATCAGGCAAGTGTCACGACCACCAGTAGCTGAACCGGTGGCAGTCGGCGCGGCGTCGGCCGGGCTTGCAACGAATGGAGGTTCCATGTCGGACATCCTCGACACCGGCCCGGCGCCTGCTCTGCCGGTGCCAAAGTCGGGCAAGGCAAGAGCATCGGGACGCAAGTCTTCCGAACGGAAGCTTGCGTATTGGTTGATCGCCCCCGCCGCGATCGTCATGGCGCTGGTGACCGGCTACCCGATCATTTACGCGTTCTGGCTGTCGTTGAACAATGCGACGCTGAGCGCGCCCGGCGAGCAGAAGTTCGTCGGACTCTCGAACTACGGAACCGTGCTTTCTGACGGCTACTGGTGGTCGGCGCTCGGCGTCACCCTGTTTATCACCGTCGTGTCGGTTGCCATCGAGTTGGCGCTCGGTATGGCCATTGCCTTGGTCATGCACCGCACGATTTTTGGCCGCGGAACGATCCGAACGGTCGTGCTGATTCCGTACGGCATCGTCACTGTCGCGGCGGCTTTCTCCTGGTACTACGCCTGGACGCCGGGTACCGGTTACCTCGCGAATCTGCTGCCCGACGGGTCGGCACCGCTCACCCAGCAGTGGCCGTCGCTGTTCATCATCATCTTGGCCGAGGTCTGGAAGACGACGCCGTTCATGGCGCTGCTGCTCCTTGCGGGCCTGGCCCTGGTCCCGGACGACCTCCTGAAGGCCGCACAACTCGACGGTGCGGGGCCATGGACGCGACTGTTCCGTGTGATTTTGCCGCTGATGAAGCCCGCAATCCTGGTGGCTTTGCTGTTCCGCACGCTTGACGCTTTCCGCATCTTCGACAACATCTACGTGCTGACCGCGGGGTCGAACGGAACCGGGTCGGTGTCGATGCTCGGTTACGACAACCTGTTCAAGGCGTTCAACTTGGGCGTTGGTTCGGCGATCAGCATCTTGATCTTCATTTGCGTGGCGATCATCGCGTTCTTGTTCATTAAGGGATTCGGCGCGGCCGCTCCCGGTTCCGACGACGAGGGGAGGTAACCACTCATGGCTGCAAACTCTCGCCGCAAAGTTGGTTGGACCATCGCCAATGTTTTGGTGGTGCTCTACGCGATTATTCCGCTCTGGTGGATTATTAGCCTGTCTTTTAAACCGACCGGCAGTGTTACCGATGGCAACTTCATTCCGAAGCAATGGACCCTTGATAACTACAAGGGCATCTTCGACACCAATATGTTCACGTCGGCGCTTATCAACTCGATCGGTATTGGTCTCATCACCACCGTCATCGCCGTGATCCTGGGAACCATGGCGGCTTACGCTATTGCCCGCCTGGAATTTCGCGGCAAAAAGCTGCTGGTCGGTGCCGCCCTGCTGATCGCGATGTTCCCGCAGATTTCACTGGTGACACCGCTGTTCAACATCGAGCGACGCCTCGGCCTATTCGATACGTGGTTGGGCTTGATCCTGCCGTACATTGCGTTCGCGTTGCCGCTGGCGATCTACACGTTGTCGGCATTTTTCCGCGAGATCCCGTGGGACCTGGAGAAAGCGGCGCAAATGGACGGCGCTTCACCCGTGCAAGCCTTCCGTCGCGTTATCGTGCCGCTGGCTGCGCCCGGTGTGGTCACCGCAGCAATTCTGGTCTTTATTTTCGCCTGGAACGACCTGCTGCTCGCCTTGTCTCTGACGTCGACGGAGAATGCGATGACCGCCCCCGTGGCGATCTCGCAGTTCACCGGTAGCTCTCAGTTTGAGGAACCAACGGGTGCTATCGCGGCCGCCGCCGTCGTCATCACCATTCCGATCATCATCTTCGTGCTCTTCTTCCAACGTCGTATCGTCGCCGGGCTCACCTCCGGCGCGGTGAAGGGATAACCCATGGCCGACATCGTTCTGGAGAACGTTTCCAAGCAGTACCCGGACGGCTCGACAGCCGTGCACGACTTCGACCTCACCATTTCCGAGGGCGAGTTCATCATCTTGGTGGGGCCCTCGGGGTGCGGTAAGTCGACGACCCTCAACATGATTGCCGGTCTGGAAGACATCAGCAGCGGTGAATTGCGCATCGGCGGCACGCGGATGAACGAGACGGCTCCGAAAGACCGCGATATCGCGATGGTCTTCCAGAGTTACGCGCTGTATCCGCACATGACGGTCCGTGAGAACATTGCGTTCCCACTGAGCTTGGCTAAGGTCGACAAGGCGGAGATCGCTCGCCGTGTCAACGATGCGGCGACGATGCTTGACCTCACCGAGTACCTCGATCGCAAGCCGGCGAACCTGTCCGGTGGTCAGCGGCAGCGTGTCGCGATGGGACGCGCGATTGTGCGCACGCCGAACGCATTCCTGATGGATGAGCCGCTGTCGAACCTTGACGCCAAGCTGCGTGTGCAGATGCGTACCGAGATCGCGTTGCTGCAGAAGCGACTGGGCACCACAACCGTGTACGTGACCCACGATCAGACTGAAGCTATGACGCTCGGCGACCGCGTCGTCGTGATGCGGGCTGGCGACGTTCAGCAGGTCGGTGCACCGCAGGACCTGTACGACCATCCCGTCAACCTGTTCGTCGCGGGTTTTATCGGCTCGCCCGCGATGAACTTCATCCCCGGTCGCCTGACGGCCAATGGCATTGACTCGGTAATTGGTCCCATCCCGTTGGCTGACGCTCCGAACGTCACCGCCCGTGCCCAGCAGATCAACAGTAACGGCGAGGTCCTGGTGGGAATCCGTCCCGAGCACCTTGAGGATGTCGCGCTACTGCCGCCCGGGCACCCCGGCGGAACCGTCGAGTTCCCGGTGACCGTGGACGTCATGGAATCGATGGGGTCGGACAAGTTCGCCTACTTCCGCCTCGATGCGCCGGGGCAGGCGATGGGCGTGCTCAACGAGCTTGCCGCCGACCTTGGCAGCACCACCGAGGGCGGGCAGAAGGTGGCTCGGCTGTCGCCAGCGTCACGCGTCATTCGCGGCGAAGCGATCAATTTGGGATTCGATCCGAGCCACGTCCACGTCTTCGACACCGCGAGCGGTCAGAGCCTGCGATAGTGCTTCTCGGTGACTCGGGCGTACTGAGTGCGCCCGGCTTACTCGAAGGCTGACGAACCGACGTGCTTGACTGGACAGGTGAGTTTGCCTTTCGGATCCAAGCCCGCCGGCTCTATCATCGATCAGGTTGCCGAGCACCTGACGGGGACCTTCGGGTCCGACCCTCAACGTGCCTCTGTCACGTTCCTCGGTGTGGAACCCATCGACGTGTTGCGGTTTGTTCGCCAACGTGACGTGGTATTCGCGACGGTCGGTTGTGCGCGGCATCCCATGCACGACCCGTCCGACTTCGCGCCGGATCCGCAGCGCGGACCTCGTGCGGAGGTGACCGTGACGATGCGGGCAACGGCCGGATTGCAGGGACTGCACAAGTCTCTGGCGACCTTGGCTGCGGCCCCGTCGATCGAGGGGCTGATCCTCGCCGAGGATTCGCTCGTGGATCTCCAGGCCCCGTTGTGGGTCGGTGCCATCTGTACCGCGTTCCTCTTGGAAGCAGACCCGGACGTGGCGAACCTCGAGTTGGCCGACCCCTACGATCCCGTGCAGTTTCTCCGCGCCATCCCCATCACTGCCAATGAGGCGGCGTGGGTCCGCCTTAAGGGTGCCGGAGCACTGCGCGAAGCGTGGGCCGAGGCGGGCACTGACCCAACGGACCCGCAGCGAACGGCAGTCACTCCAGCTTGACGATTACAACCAGTCGTGGCGGTGGAACACGCGCCACAGCGTGAAGCAGACGGTAAGCAGCAGGGCGACAAGCACCGGATAGCTGTACTGCCAATGCAATTCGGGCATGTGATCGAAGTTCATGCCATAGATGCCCGCAGCTGCCGTTGGTACTGCCGCTATGGCGGCCCACGCGGAGATCTTGCGCATGTCGGTGTTCATTTGGATGCTGACTTTGGTGGCGGCGGCATTTAACAGGGCAGTCAACCGCTCATCGTATTCGGTGACCATGTCGTTGACGGTGGTCAAGTGGTCGGCGACGTCGCGGAAGTGTCGGCGAATTTCCTTGCCGCCCTGGGTGAGGTTCGACCATTCGATCGGCGACTTGTTGTCCGACAGTTGCAGCAGCGGCAAACCGAGCGGGTGGACCGCCCGCCGCATTTCCAGCACTTCCCGCTTAAACAGGTAAACCACGTCGATGTCGACGTCGCCGGACGGTGCGTCGAAGACGCGCTCCTCCAAGTCGTCGACATCGGATTCCATTTCACCGACGACCCGCAGGTATGCGTCGACCACATGGTCTGCGACGGCGTGCATCACGGCCGCGGGACCCAACTTCAACTGCTCGGGACGGTGTTCCAGCAGGCGTCGCACACCGGCGAGGTGGGTGTGTTCACCGTGCCGGACGGTGATGACGAAGTTGTCGCCGGCGAGAACCATGATTTCGCCGGTTTCCACAATGTCATTGGCGACATCGTCGTCCTCGTGGTCGACGTAGGTGAGCGTTCGAAGCACCATGAACCGGGTGTCGTCGTACAGTTCAAGTTTCGGACGCTGGTGGGCGTGGACGGCGTCCTCCACCATCAAGGGGTGCAGGCCGAATGCTTCGCCGACGTCGGTCATCTGCTGGTCGCTGGGGTGATGCAGGCCCAGCCACACGAAGCCTCTTCCTTCGGCTCGAACCCAGGCAAGGGCTTGGCGGAAATCATGCGACTCGGTGCGGCGCACTCCGTCGACGTACACGGCGCAGTCGACGACTGCCTGCGAGACCGGTACCGGGGGCGTCGGGAAGTCCGGTCCCTTGGCTGGCGGGACCTTTCCCGGCCCGCGGTTTCCGGGCTGCAGCATTCTCGGCATCGATGGCACCCATCGACCATAGCTACTGCACGCGTGTACCGGTGTTAACCCGCGCCTTTACACTCGACATCGTGCCTTTCGACATGACCGTCTATGCAGCGACAGCGATCACGCTGATCGTGATTATGGACCCGCCAGGCCAAGTGCCCGTGTTCTTGTCGCTGGTGGGACGACGCTCGGTGGAGTACCGGAGAAAGGCGGCGTGGCAGGCGCCGCTGGTGTCGTTGTTCGTGATCAGTCTGTTCGCCGTTGGTGGTCGTGCCATCCTCGGCTACCTGCACATCGGCATCCCCGCGTTGCAGGGAGCCGGTGGGCTCCTGTTGCTGCTCGTGGCGTTGCAATTGTTGACGGGTATGGGCGTCTCGACGGCTGGTCAGGCCTCCGACGACGTGAACGTCGCACTCGTGCCGCTCGGCACTCCGCTCCTTGCCGGGCCGGGGGCGATCGCTGCGGTGATCGTGGCCGTCAGTGAGAGTCACGGCGATGTGGGTGCCTACATCGCGATCGCCGCAGCCATCTTGACCGCGCACGTGGTGGTCGCGTTAGCGCTGTTCTATTCGACGACGTTGATTCGCGTGTTGAAAATTGGTGGCATTACCCTGCTGGCGAAGATTGCTGGCCTGCTGCTGGCAGCGATCGCCGTCCAATTGATCGCCACGTCAGTTATCGGTTTCGCAGCGACGGCTTGAGTGCGTGGGGTTGCCCCGTCGGTGACTATTCTGGCTGTGATGGCTATTCGAGGATTCTTTCGACGTACCGCCGTACTAGTGGCGACGGCCGCGACCGCGGCAACGCTGCTGAGCGCATGCGGGTCCGATAACCAAGTGCCCTTGCGTGTCAGCAGCGACGGCACCGTCTCCATGCGGGTCGCGGCGCAGGTGTACGCCAAGGCGTTGGCGCGGACCGGTGTTCGGGTCGACGTCACCGATGAGGTCGCGGGAGACCGTCGACTGCTGGAGCGTGCTGCCGAAGGCGAGGTGGATCTGTTCCCGGCCTTCACCGGGGACCTGCTGACGACGCTGACGCCCGCACCGACTGCCGTCACGGGGGACGACGTAGCGACGGCCGTCAATCGTGCACTGCCGCAGGGAGTCACGATTGGCGATCCGGCATCGGTCAGCAACCGGCGGCAACTCGTCGTCGCAGAGAACCTCATCGGTACCTCCGGCTTGGCTGACCTTTCCGACTGCGCGGTACTGCCAGCCGGGCTACCTCTAGTGACGACCGGGATCCTGACATCGGAGGAACGACGGTCGTTCGAGGTATGTCGCTTTGGGTCGATTGTCGACCAGCAGTCTCCCGCGCAGGTGCTTGCCGCAGTCCGCGACTCGCGTGCGTTGGGGACGCTGACCGGCTTGGAGGCGGCGGGTACGCTGGCCGGCCAAGACGCCGTTGTCGCCGTCCGGTCGGCCGATGCCGGACCGATGGCCGAAGATCTGGTGCCGGTGTTCCGGAGCGGGAGCATCGGAAAGTCGCAGATGAAGGCGTTGAGCCGCGTCGCGGGCGAGTTGACGACCGCCGATGTGGTTGCGATGTCAAATCGTGTCGCGAAGGGTGCTGATCCCGCTGTCGTCGCTAGCGAGTGGGTTAGTACGCACGGCGTCTAAGGCTGCGCGCCCCGGGCGACTTACTTACGGTCGGAGTGCGGAATTCCGGAGGCTGAAACGAAAAACTGCGGCCCGCCCGACAAGAAATCGTCGTCGGCGGGCCGCAGTCGATTGTGCGCGGTTAGGCCTTCTTGAGGGCCCAGCCCGTCAGTCGGGCACTGATGCCCTGGTAACTCGAGGCGACAACACGAACCGCGAGGTCGAGGACCTTGGCGTCGGCACCGACGAGGACGCGGGCGTGCTCACGTTCGACGGCCTTGATGATGATCTGGGCAGCCTTCTCGGAACTGGTGTTGGCCAGGTACTTGTCGAACAATTCGGCGGTTTTCGCCTGGTCGTGATCACCGGAGGTCGTGGCGTTGCGGGCGATGGCAGTCTTGATGCCGCCGGGGTGCACGCACGTCACTTTCACCGGATGTTTGGCGATGATCATTTCCTGGTTGAGGGCCTCGGTGAAACCGCGTACCGCGAACTTCGCCGAATTGTAGGCGGCCTGACCGGGCTCGGCCAGGAGGCCAAACAGTGACGAGGTATTGACGACATGCCCGTCACCGGAGGCAATCAAGTACGGGAGGAAGGCCTTGGTGCCGTTGACGACGCCCCAGTAGTCGATGTCCATGACGCGTTCAATGTCCTTGAACTCCATGGTTTCGACCTCGCCATGATGAGCGATACCGGCGTTGTTGAAAATGGCGTTGACCGTGCCGAAGTGTGCGGCAACAGTGTCGGCGTACTCGAGCATTGCTTCGCGCTCAGCGACGTTGAGAATCTGACTGTGTACCTGGGCGCCGGTGGCGGCAACGAGGCGTTCGGTTTCGGCGAGACCAGCGGGGTCGACGTCGGAGATGGCGACCTTGGCGCCTCGTTCGGCGAGTTGCACCGCGAGGTCGCGGCCCATGCCTGAGCCCGCACCGGTGATGACGACGACCTTGTTCTTGAAGTCCTTCATGAATTGTCTCCTGAGGTTAGTAGTTAGACGGTCGCGATGGCCGGCTCGGAAGATTCTTTGGCTGGCGCCGCGGGCTGCTCTGCAGTCACGGTCTCGTAGGCGTCAAGGTCGAAAGACCGTGTTGCATTGCGGAAACTGAACGTGAATCCCGGCCACAGGGCGGTGATCTTGCCGGTGTGATCCTTGTACCAGGACGCGCAGCCGCCGGTAACCCACACGCTGTTGCGGAGGGTGCGCTGCAAGCCGCTGTTGTACGCGTCTTGGACGTCGTGCTTCACGTCGGTACGAACAATGCCGCGTGCGTGCGTCTTGCGGACATAGTCGATGAGATAGTTGAGTTGAGATTCGATCATGTAGACCATCGAGCTGTGGCCGAGACCGGTCGACGGGCCAATCAGCAACATCAGGTTCGGGAAGCCGTGAACGAACGAACCCTTGTAGGCCTGCATACCGTCCTGGGCCCAGACCTGGGCGAGGCTCTGTCCGTTGGCGCCAACGATGGTGTCGAAGACCGGTGAGTCAGTGACATGGAACCCGGTGGCAACGACGAGAACGTCAACGTCGCGGGCGGTACCGTCTTTGGTTACGACACCGGTGGGAGTGATGCGGTCGATACCGTCGGTCACCAACTCGACGTTGTCCTGATCGAGGGTCGGGTACCAGTCGTTTGACTTCAGAATTCGTTTGCAGCCGACCGCGAACTTTGGGGTTACCGCCTTGCGGAGTTCCGGGTCGCGGATGCCGCGGAAGATGTTGCCGCGGGAGAGAAACTCGACGGGCTTGAGTGCCTTCGGGGCGTAGGTCATGCCGGCGGCAACAAACTCGCTGCCGGAGTAGATGGTGCCGCGGATGGCGGACTGCAGGCCGGGGACGTGCTTAAAGGCCCACTTTTCGGCGCCGAGATAGGGTCGTTCGTTGCGGGGGATGATCCACGGCGCGGTGCGCTGGTAGACATCCATGTGGTTCACGACCTTGCCGAGCTGCGGGACCACTTGGATGGCCGAGGCGCCGGTTCCGATGACGGCGACGTTCTTGCCGGAGTAATCGAAGTCGGTGTCCCACCGGGAGGTGTGAACGATTTTGCCCTGGAACGAATCGATCCCGTCAATGTCGGGGAGGTTTGGTTCGCACAGGGGGCCGATGCCGCCGACCACGGTCCGTGCCGTGATGGACTGCTTCTGTCCGTCGCGAACGTAGTCGATGCGCCAATGTCCGGCGGCCTCATCCCATTCCGCGTGGGTGACGTCACTGCCGAACCGCGCCTTGTCACGGACGCCGTACTGGTCGGCGACGTCGTTGATGTAGCGATGAATCTCCGGCTGGTGTGAATACGACCGGGACCAGTCGGGGTTGAGGGCAAACGAGTACGAGTACAGATGTGACGGGACGTCGCACGCTGCACCGGGGTACACATTGTCGCGCCAGGTGCCGCCGAAGTCGGCGCCGCGGTCGAACAGAACGAAGTCGTCGATACCGTCCTGGCTCAGCTTGATAGCTGCGCCGAGGCCGGAGAAGCCGGCTCCGATGATCGCGATCTCTACATCATGCGTTGTCATAGTCACCACGATAAGGGCGTGTTGACCATGAGTCAATAGGTAATTGAATCTTGGTCAATAAGGGCATAGGTTGGAAGACATGACCACTCCTCGAACGCGAATGAGCCCCGCTGCACGGCGCCGTCAGCTCATCGACCTCGGTGTGGAAATGGCGCGGGACCAGCCCCTGGAACTCATTACGATGGAGACTGTCGCCGAAGCTGCGGGCGTTTCAAAAGGCCTGCTCTTTCACTATTTTGAGTCGAAAGCCGACTTTCACCTGTGCCTGATTTCGGAGCAGGCCCAGGAGATGCTGGCGCGCACCGAGCCGCAGGAAGATCTCGGTGACCCGATCGCGATGCTGTACGCCTCGGTTGGCTCCTACGTCGACTACGTAGCGGCGAACGGGCGCGGATTTATCAGCGTCATTAGGGGATCGGCGAGCGCCGACGATGCGATTCGGGAAGTCGCCGAACGCACGCGTGCGGCGATGTCTGAGCGGATCCTGTCCCGAGCCGGACTCCTCGGTCTTGAACGCACTCCGGCCGTCGAATTGGCCGTCGCCGGGTGGGTGGCATTCGTCGAAGAGATGCTTGTTCGCTGGCTGGAAAATCCCGTCGTCTCCCGTGACGAACTCATCGCCATCTTCGTCGGAGCCCTGCCCTCCCTCGCGGGACTCGTCAGTTCCGTTACCGCCGCGGACTAGCCCCTCCCGCCCTCGCCCCGGCTCGTTCTCGCCCCGGCTCGTTCTCGCATGATGCGTCGATTCCCGCACTATGTCAGAC